>CANPVS010000004.1 GCA_947581795.1 uncultured Oscillospiraceae bacterium | reverse complement strand
GGTGGGGCTGCTCGTGATCGTATGCGGTCGGCAGACCGTTTCGGCGCGCCTTTAGGCGCCGCCAACATTATGCCCTTATAGGGCTTGTGCAGGCCACCCGCTATGCGGGTGGTCCTGACTGCCAAGTCTGTTACGCCTCGGTGCCCAAAAGCTTGTGGAGCAGGGTGTAGAGCTGGGTGACCTCGTCCTGGTCCAGATTGAGGCAGGAGGCCATCTGGGTGGGGACGTCCACGGCCTTGTCCTTCAGGGCCTCGCCCTTTTCCGTCAGGGAGACGATGAGGTTGCGCTCGTCGGTCTTGGACCGGGCCCGGACCACCAGGCCCTTCTCCTCCAGCTTTTTGAACAGGGGGGTGAGGGTGCCGGAGTCCAGATAAAGGAGCTGGCCCGCGTCCTTTACGGTGATGGAGCCGTGTTCCCACAGGACCATCATGGTGATGTACTGGGTGTAGGTCAGGTCCAGCTTCTCCAGGTAGGGGCTGTAGCGCTTTACCACCTCGCGGGAGGCGGCGTACAGGGGAAAGCAAAGCTGGTTGTCCAGCTTCAGGCATTCGTATTTGTTGTTTGGCATATTGTTGGTGGCTCCTCTGTCTTTGTCCCGCCTATGATAGCACAATGTTACGCATTTTGCAAATACTTGTATGCGATTTTAAGGAATAAATAAAAGTTTTTCTTATATCCTTTCCCGGGGAACCCGGAGCCCGCCTGTCAGGCGGCTCCTTGACAGCTATTGCCATACTAATTATAATAATGAAGAATGAAAACCAGCCCCGGAGGACAGGTATGAGCGCAGCTCCCGCGGAAAAAATAACCGTGATCATCCCGGTTTATAAGGTGGAGCCCTATCTGGACAAGTGCGTTCAAAGCGTGCTGGGGCAGACCTATGAGGATCTGGAGATCATCCTGGTGGACGACGGCTCCCCCGACCGCTGCCCCGCCCTGTGCGACGGCTACGCCAAGGCCGACGGCCGGGTCCGGGTGGTGCACAAAGAAAACGGCGGCCTTTCCTCCGCCCGGAACGCGGGGATCGATATCGCGACCGGAAAATATATCGGCTTCGTGGACGCGGACGACCACATCCAGCCGGACATGTATGAAAAGCTCCTGGCTGCCCTGAAAGAGGCCGGGGCGGATATGAGCATGTGCGACGTGGTATACGCGGACACGGAAAATAACCTCCTCCAGGAGATACCGCCCATCCTCCGGGAGACTCTGACGGCCCGTCAGGCCTATGAGCGGTCGGAGCTGGCCCCGGATTCCTGGCGGTACGTGGTGGCCTGGAATAAGCTCTACAAGCGGGAGCTGTTCGACCGGGTGCGCTACGAGGAGGGACGGCTGCACGAAGACGAGTTCATGGTGACGGCGCTGTTTCGTCTGTGTGAGCGCATCGCCGTGACGCCGGATACCTTCTACTGGGACGTGCGGCGGGCGGAGAGCATCATGACCTCCCCCGTCACCGTGCGGAAGCTGGACGCGGCGGACGCTTTCGTCCAGCGGTACGATTACTACAGGGCTCAGGGCTGGACGGCCCTGGCCAAAAACGTGCTGCGCCGGGCCTATGAACTGGTGTGGACCGTGATGGACGGGGTGGATGTGCCCGCCAACAGGGCGGCGATAGCCGGCCGGGTCCGGTCCGTGGCGGGCCGGCAGCTGGCCCGGCTGGACCTGCGGGGCCTGTGGCTGTGGCTGGGATATCTGCGCCGGACGCGCAGGGCCGGGAGCATGAGCCCATGAAAGAGGAATCCAGAGGAAAACGGCTGGCCATCAACATGGCCGCCCAAGTCATATCCTTCGCCGTGAGCACGGGCATCAGCTTCTTCCTGACCCCCTTCATCGTGGAAAAGCTGGGCCGGGAGGCCTACGGCTTCGTGGGCCTGGCCAACGACTTCATCGGCTACGCCCAGATATTGGTGACGGCCCTGAACTCCATGGCCGCCCGTTTCATCACCATCAGCATCCACCGGGAGGAGTACGACACCGCCAACGAGTACTTCACCTCCCTCATCATCGCCAACGCCATTATCACCGCCGTGCTCACCGTGCCGGCGGTGCTGGTGGTGCTGTTCATGGATAGGTTTCTGAACGTTCCCGCGGCCATATTGGGGGACGTGCGGCTTTTATGGACGCTGCTGTTCGCCACCTCCCTGGGCGGCGTGGCGGCCAGCGTGTATGGAAACGCCACCTACGTGCGCAACCGGCTGGATCTCTCCAGCCGCCGGACCATCGAGTCGGAGCTGCTGCGGGCGGCGATCCTGCTGGCCGCGTTCCTGTTCCTGGAGCCCCACGTCTACTATCTGGGCGTGTCGGCCTTCCTCTGCTTCCTCTACCGGACCGCCGCCAATATCCGCTACACCCATATGCTCCTGCCGGAGGTCAAGGTCAAAAAGAGCTATTTCCGCTGGGGGCGCATCCGGGAACTGGTCTCCGCGGGCATATGGAACTCCTTCACCCGGGTAGGGTCCGTGCTGTCCAACGAGCTGGACCTTCTCATCACCAACGTGCTGGTGGGCGCGGACGCCATGGGCAGTGTGAGCCTGGCCAAGAACCTGCCGGTGCTGATACAGTCCGTATTCGCCATGCTGGCGTCCGTGTTCATGCCCCAGCTGAACATCAGCTACGCCAAGGGGGAGAACGAGGACATGCGCGCCCAGCTCATCTTCGCCATCAAACTGCTGGGCATGATCGCCTGCATCCCGGTGGCCTGCGTGTACGCCTTTGGGGATACCTTCTTCTCCCTGTGGGTGCCCGGCCAGGACGCCCGGCTGCTGCAGGGCCTCGCCATCGTGACCATGCTGGCGGCGCCCCTTAACTACCCCCTGGAGCCCCTGTGGAACGTGTTCACGGTGACCAACAAGATCAAGCAGTCCTCCATCTACCTCATCGTGAATTCCTTCCTGACCATCGGGGTGGTGTTCGTGGCGCTGCAGTTCGCCAAGACGGACATGGCGAAGATGTACATCATCGTGGGCACCAGCTCCGTGTTCAGCGTCATCCGGGGGGCCACATTCCTGCCCCTGTACGGGGCCAAGTGCCTCCATATGAAACTCACCACCTTCTACGGGCCGGTGCTGAAGAACATGGCGACCCTGGCGGTGGTCAGCGCCGCGGCCTTCGCCCTGAGAAGTGCGCTGCACGTCCACACCTGGCTGGGCCTGGTGGTGGAGTGCGCCGCCGTGGGCGTCACGGCCCTCGGGGTGAACTACTTCGTGCTCCTCAGCAGGGAAGAGCGGGCCATGCTCCACGAGACGGTAAAGGGGTGGTTTAAAAAGGCATGATACCGAAGATACTGCACTACTGCTGGTTCGGCGGCCGGCCCCTGAGCCCCGAGACGGAGAAATATATCGCCACCTGGCGGGACAAGTGCCCGGATTACGAGATCAAACGCTGGGACGAGTCCAGCTTCGACATGGACCGCTGCGCCTACGCCAAAGAGGCGTATGAGGCGAAAAAATGGGCTTTTCTGGCCGACTATGTGCGGCTGTGGGCCCTTGGGGAGTACGGCGGGATCTACCTGGACACGGACGTGGAACTCATAAAACCCCTGGACCCCTTTCTGGGGGAGAGCGCCTTCTGCGGCTTTGAGCGGGAGGAGCAGCTGTGCACCGCCGTGATGGGCTCCGAGCCGGGGGGCCGGTGGGTGTCCGCGCTGCTGGAGGACTACCAGAGGCGGCACTTCCTCATGCCGGACGGCAGCTTTGACGAGACCACCAACGTGACCACCGTCTCCGGCCGGACGGAGAGGACCTTCGGCTTTAAGCTGGACGGCACGGCCCAGAAGAAGGAGGGGGTCCTGACCCTCTACCCCCGGGACGTGTTCAGCCCCATGACCTTCTACACCGGCAAGCTGGAGGTCACGGCCAACACTGTGGCCATCCACCACTTCGAGGGCTCCTGGCACGATGAGGTACAGCGCCGGGAGCGGGCGGTGCGCTATAAGTGCGTGAAGCTCTTCGGCGAAAAGCTGGGGGAAAAAGCGGCCAACGCCGTCAATTTCGCCCACCGCCGGGACGGCAGCTTCCGCCGGGGCGTGATCTACTATCTGACCCTGCCCGCCATCGAGCTGCGCCGCCGGCTGCCCCCGGACGGTACGGTGGTGTTCGAGACGGAGGGGGATTTCTGCGACAACGGCCGGGCCCTCTATGAATACCTGCTCTCCACCGGCGCGGACCACCGCCGGCGGATCGTGTGGCTGGTGAAGGAGCCGGAAAAGTTCGCGGGCCGGCAGCGGAAGAACGTGCGCTTCCTCCGCCGGGACAGCCTGACCGCCCGGTACGCCATGAGCCGGGCGGAGATGTTCATCTTCACCCACCCCTGGTGGATGAAGAAGTGGGGCAAAGGCCGGACCGTGGTGAGCCCGTGGCACGGGGTGCCCCTGAAGGCGGGGAACGGCCGGGACATGAGCTACGCCTTCGACTTTCTCACCGCCTCCTCGCCGGACACTTTTGAGCTGTATCACCGTTTTCTCGGTGTGCGCCCGGAGCAGTTTTTGCCCCTGGGCCAGCCCCGGCTGGACCTGCTTTTCCGGGATAAGGACGTATCCGCCCTCCTGGGCGGCCGGGTCCGGGGGAGGGACTACAAGAGGCTGGCGCTGTGCATGCCAACCTTCCGCCAGGCCCAGCAGTGGACGGACGGGGATTTCGTCAATACCTACTCCATCAATCCGGTACGGACGCTGGAGGAGCTGGAGGCGCTGAACGCTTTCCTGCGGGAGCATAAGATGCTCCTGGCGGCGAAGATTCACCACCTGCAGCGGCTGGATTTCCTGGACCGGGCGAGCCTTTCCAACATCCTCTACCTCACGGACGAGGACCTGGCGGCCCGGGGCGTGCAGCTATATGAATTCGTGGGCCAGGCGGACCTGCTGCTCACGGACTACTCCTCCATCTACTTCGACTACCTGCTGCTGGACCGGCCCATCGGCTTCTTCACCGGGGACCTGAACCAGTATGCCCGGGGCTTCGTGGTGGAGGACCCCTTGGCCTGGATGCCGGGGGAGAAGATCGTCTCGATGGACGAGCTCTATGTTTTCCTCAGCGATACCGCCGCGGGGCGGGACGCCTGGGGCCCGGCGCGGAAGGCCCTGCTGGACAAGGTGGACGCCTACCAGGACGGGGACAACTGCAAGCGCATCGCGGAGCACTTCGGACTTTGAGGAGGACCCATGGAGATCGATATCAAACAGGTGCAGCGGCGGGAGCTGGACATCCTGCGGGAAGTCATGGCCCTGTGCCGCCGCCACGGCCTGCGCTGGTGGGCCGACGGCGGCACGCTTCTGGGAGCGGTGCGCCACGGGGGCTTTATCCCCTGGGACGACGACATCGACATCGGCATGCCCCGGCCGGACTTCGACCGGTTCCGCGAGCTGGCCAAAAAGGAGCTGCCGGAACACCTGGCCCTCCAGGACTATGAGGACATCCGCCACACCTTCCATCCGCTCCTGAAGGTCCACGACGTGCGCACCACCTTCGTGGAGCGGGACTTCGCCCCCTATCCCGAGGTCCATACCGGCGTGTATATCGACATCTTCTGCTTCGACGGCTACCCGGGACCGGGGGCCGAGCGGGACGCCCTGGAGCGCCGCCGGAGACGGCTGGGCCGGCTGGCCGGCTTCCTGCGGGCGGAGAAGGCCGACCTGCGCACCCCGGGCCAGAAGCTCCGGTATACGCTGGGCGCGCCTATCCGGTGGTGCCTGCCCTACAACTGGGCGTCCAAAAAGCAGGAGGAGCTGTTCCGCCGCTGCCGCTTCGACGGCGCGGCGTGGATCAACGAGTGCCAGGGCTGGGTCATCTACCCGGCTCAATGCCTCCGGGAGACGGTGACGCTCCCCTTCGAGGACATGGAGCTTCCCTGCCCGGCGGGGTACGACGAGTACCTCACGGTGGTCTACGGGGACTATATGCGGCTGCCGCCGGAGTCGGAGCGGACGCCCCAGCACGACGTGGCCTGGTTCAGCATGGACAGGTCCTATAAAGACAAATGGTGGGAGGCGTCGGAATACTCCTGAAGACGATGAGGACCCGCTTTGCGGGTCCTCATTCGTCGGTCAGGGGCATCCCCCTTTTCCCCATGAAACCCGCATTCGCTGGGCTTTCATGGGGGCCCCAAGACAACAATGTAGGGCGTGCTTTGAGCACGCCCCTTTTACATCTTATATTTTACGACATGTGCTGCTCCGCTCCCCGGGCGTGGAGGTTGGTGAGCCACACGCAGGGGGCGGTGAGTCCCAGCCGCAGCAGGGCAAAGTACAGCCTCATGGCCAGGCCGCCTCGGACCTTCACATAGGTTTCGAGGCACCCCTCCGGTGCGCCGGCGAGGATGCGCCTGATGCGCTCGCACCGCTGGGCGGTGCTCTCTCCGGCCGCGGAGGCGGCCCGGTAGATGCGGGTATAGACCATGCTGCCGGTGAAGGCCGCGGCATCCTCCCGGTCCAGGCCCTTGGCCTCAGCCACAGCCAGCAGCGCCTCATGGGCCTGGGCGATACGGCCGATGTCCCCGTCCACCGCCCGGTGGGAGACGGACCCGGCCAGCACCCGCCGGTGATAGCGGTCCGCGGCCTGGAGGGTGACCACCTTCCGGCAATCCGCCAGCACGGCGGCGATGAGGACCGCGTCCTCGGCCAGGGACAGGCGCTGGTCATAGAGGGGCAGATTCGCCGTCACCAGCTCCCGGCGGAAGAGTTTGTCGCACTTGCTGTAGGTGAGGGGCCGGTCCGGCCGGTCGGGCATGCCATCATAGAGGAAGGAGCGCAGGTAGAGGCTCTCCAGGCTGCGGATGTCCTCCGCGCCCTCGTAGGTCACGGTGCCGGAGCGGCGGGAGCCCACAGCGCGAAAGCCGCCGCCGGGGAGGGGAAGTTCGTTCACCATCTGCCCCTCCACGATGTCCGCGCCGGTCCCGGCGCAGCAGCCGTACAGTTCCTCGTAATAGCCGGGGTCCAGCCAGTCGTCGCTGTCCAGAAAGCCCACATAGTCCCCCTCCGCTTCCCGGAGGCCGGCGGCCACCGCCGAGGCCACGCCGCCATTCGCCTTGTGGAGCACGGAAAACCGCCCGTCCCCGGCGGAAAAAGCTTCGCAGATGGCGCCGGAGCCGTCGGTGGAGCCGTCGTCCACCAGGACCACCTGTATATCCCGGAGGGTCTGGGCCGCTACGCTGTCCAGGCAGGCGGGCAGCCAGGGCGCGGTATTGTAGACGGGTATGATGACAGAGATCATGGCCATAGGGCGTCTCCTGTTCCAGCGGTCACATCCGCAGTTTCACCAACAGCGCGGCGGGCCAATAGAGCCGCAGCTTCACGATCAGCAAAAACAGCTTCAGCGGCCAGTTCAGCCCCTTGCAGGTGAGCTTGCGGGCAAAACCGGTCTTGTTCTCGGCGGCCTTCAGGGCCCGGGCCGTGGCACGGACGTCCATGCCGGAATGCTTCAGCTCCCAGGCCATGAACCCGATGAGCCGCCGGGCGCAGAAGGCGTTGACCTGCACGGCGTACTGGGGACCATGGCAGCTCAGGTGGGCGGTGAGGTAGTCGAATACGGCGTTCACCTCGTCCAGATAGTGAGGCCGGTAGTGGTTGAGGTTGGACTGGGCCACCTGCCGGTAGATGTAGAGGGGTTCCCGGCTGATATAGACCCGGTCGGAGAAAAGCAGGCACTCGTAGCTCATGGCCACGTCCTCAAAGATGGTGATCCGGTCGTCCTGCAGATAGTGGGCGGCGATGAGCTCCCGCCGGCCCACCTTCGTCACCAGATAGCCGGGGAACAGCTGCTGGCCGAAGGGACGGCGGCGGATGTCCAGGAGCATGTAGGGGTACACCTCCGCCTCCAGGCGGGCTTTGTCATACAGCCCCTCTTCGACGCGGATGGGCTCCTCCGCCGGGCCTGTGTCCAGTTCCACGTCGAACAGGACCATGTCCGGGTCGTAGCGGTCGATATAGCTCTTGATGGTCCGGAAATACGCCGGCTTTACCCAGTCGTCCGCGTCCACGAAGCAGACGTACTCTCCCCGGGCCCGTTCCAGGCCCCGCCGCCGGGCGGGGGTGGGGCCGGCGTTGGCCTGATGGATGACCTGTACGCGCTCGTCCTTCGCCGCGTATTCGTCGCAGATGGCGCCGGAGCCGTCGGGGGAGCCGTCGTCCACCAGCAGGAGCTCAAAATCGGAAAAGTTCTGGTCCAGCAGGCTGTCCACGCACTGGGCCAGGTATTTTTCGGCGTTGTACACCGGGATGATGACGGAAAAAAGAGGTCTTGTATCCATAGTCTCACACCAGCGCGGACAGCTCTTTGTACCAGCCCTGCCGGTCCACGAACTGCCGCACACATATATCCGCCCGGTCGTTGCCCTCGATGAGGCACACGCCGGAATCGGTCACGGCCACGTCCCAGCCGATGTAGCGCATATCCGGCACCACTTTGGCCGCCGCGGTGACCAGGGCCACCGCCTCCTCCCAGCGGGGCACCTGAAAGCCCAGAAAGGGCTTGCCCGTGAGGGGGTGGAGGATGTACTCCCGTCGGCGCATGTCGATGGCGGGGGTGGTGACGAGGCCGGTGGCCACGTCGATGTGGGCGGCCATGCCCCCGGCGCCCAGGTTGTCCACCACCGCGTCTCCCGCGCCGGTGCGCAGGAACGCGGAGAACACATGGACATTGCCGTCACGGTCCAGCATGGTGTTGAGCCGGGGCACGTTGGTGCTGGCGGGGTTGAAGGCGGCCAATTCGGCGTGCTGCACCACCATCTCCTCCAGAAGCATATCCCTGTTGGCGTCGTAGAGGGCGCGCAGGTCGTCGGCTGGGTCGTAGGTGTAGCGGGAGATGCCCTTGCCGCAGGAGAGGCTGGTGGCCTTGAGCATCACCTGGCCGTGGGCCCTGACGAAGGCCTCGAATTCCTCAAAGCCGGCCTCGCTCAGGTCCAGCCAGTCCCGGTTCAGGTAGGGGGCGAAGCGCCGGTTGAAGGCGGCCTTGTTGATGAAAAGCTGCTTGTCGCCGGTGTTGACCTTTTTGATGAACCGCTCGAAGCGGAGCATGGTGAAGTACCGGGCCCGTTCCCGGTCGCTCTTTTTATCGAAGTTCAGGTGGGCATACTCTGCGGGACTGGACCCGTGGCGCGCCACGCACCAGAGCATGCCCAGCCAGTTGGTGAAGTATCCCCAGCCAGAGTACTGCGCCTTCATCTGCTCCCGGAAAAAACCGAAGGAGCTGTGCATCAGGCCCTGGAAGGTGGCCTCACGAAAGATGTCACTCATGGGCCTCGTCCTCTTTCTTCTCCTCCGCCGGGGCGTTCTCGGTCTGCCGGACGGTGTACTGGGGCAGGTCGCTCACGGTCATGAAGATGCGGCCCACATACTCGCCCAGGATGCCCAGCATGACCATGATGACGCCGCCGATGAAGGCCTGCACGGCGATGGAGGTGGTGTAGCCCGCGGCGATGTTGGAATTGAGGAGCTTGCGGATGACCATGACCACCGCCACCAGGAAGCCGAACACGGCGGTGAGGGCGCCCACGAAGGACGCTACCCGCAGGGGCACGATGGAGAAGTTGGTCAGGGCCGTGACTGTGAGGGCGAAGAGGCTTTTCAGGCTGTAGTTGGACTTGCCCGCGATCCTGTCCCGGTGCTCCATGGGCACGTTGGCGATGCGGGTGGTGATGCGGTTCAGGTACAGCCCCGCCGCGGGGAAGGGGCTGTGGTACTTTCTCGCGGCCTCTATGGCGATGCGGTTCCAGGCGGTGAAGGAGCTGACCGCGATGTCCCGGGGGCGGTTGCCCATCCAGGCGGACACGGCCTGATAGAGGCTGCTGCCGGCACGCTTGAACCAGGAGTGGTGCTTCTGGGGGAAGGCGGCGTAGACCACGTCGTACCCCTCGGCGAGCTTGTCCAGCATGGGGAAGATGCCCGCAGCCGGGTGCTGGCCGTCGTCGTCCATATAGACCAGCGCGTCTCCGGCGGCGAAAGGCAGGGCCGCCTGCTTGGCCGCGGCCTGGCCGTAGTTGCGGGACAGCTCCACGCCGATGATCTTCTCGTCCTCTTTGCACAGGGAGCGGATGACCTCATAGGTGTTGTCCGGGGAGCCGTCCGAGACCAGTACCAGCTGGTAGTCATAGCCGGGGTGCAGGGCAAATTCCCGGCGTATCTCCTCCACCACCGCGGGCAGCGTCTTGGCGCTGCGGTAGCAGGGGATGCAGATGGATACGAGCATAGTGTTTCCCTCCCGGTTCATTTCTCTTTGAGGCGGAAGGCGCCGGCCTCGCCGGCGGGTTCCAGATCGTGGTCGAATATGCCCTTCTTCTGCAGCGGCAGCGTCACGGCAAAGCTCTCAGCCCGCTTGAAGAAATCCCAGCCCAGGGCCACGTCCACATAGGACAGGCCCACGGCGTTGAAGTAGATGAACTCCTCCGGCGTCTCCCTTCCGGGGATGCGGCCCGCCACGATGTCGGGCAGGTCCCCGTGGATGTCGCCGTCGCGGAGCTTCCCTGCCTGGTAAAGGCGGGTGAGGGTGGGACTTCCCCGGCTGCGCAGGTGGCGCCAGTTGTCGCAGACAATCTTGTCCGCCTTGAAGACGGTCTCGTCGTCGTCCTCCCATCCGCCCACGTGGGTGTAGAAGGAGCCGGGCTTGCACCAGGCCCCGTGGAGCACCGGCGCCTGGCCGCTGATGGCTGTGACGATCACGTCCGCG
Source organism: uncultured Oscillospiraceae bacterium (assembly GCA_947581795.1). Taxonomy (GTDB): domain Bacteria; phylum Bacillota; class Clostridia; order Oscillospirales; family Oscillospiraceae; genus CAJOIG01. Next base: position 89,539 of record CANPVS010000004.1, on the reverse strand, counting down.
CCGGTGATAGCTTTTTCATAGTCGCTCCGGCAGGGGATGAATTCCACGTCCGGATAGAGAGGAGAGAGCGCCCGGATGAATTCCTGCTCATGGGCCCCGGTGCGGGAGGACACCCGGCAGGTCCGCAGTCCCGGCAGCACGGTCTTCAGGGCCACGAAGTGCATCTTGGCCATCTCCCCGGCGCCGATGAAGCCGATCTGGGCAGAGTCCGGCCGGGCCAGGTACTTGGCCCCCACGCCGCTGACCGCGGCGGTGCGGACGCTGGAGCAGAGCATGCCCTCGATGAGGGCGATGGGGTAGCCGGTCTCCAGGCTGGACAGCAGTATCACCGCCGACTGGTTCTGGACGCCGAAGCGGTGGGGATTCTCCGGGAACACGGATATCCACTTGGCCCCGCAGACCCCCTCGTCCAGGAGGGTGGCGGGCAGGATATTGATGCGGCTCTGGACCGCCTCGTCGAAGATCTGAACGGTCTTGTCCGGGTAGAGGACCCGGCCGCCCGCATAGGCCAGCATCACCTTCTCCACCACGGAGACGGCGTTTTTCATGTCGAAGCAGCCCGCCCGGAGCATGTCCTCCTGGGACAGGTACTTGATGTTCAGTTCCGTTTGCATGGAAATGCCTTTCTCTTTACGAAAACCGATAGAGCTGAAAGACCATGTTTTCGCCCTTGCCGTCCTCCGCCCGGAGGAGGCGGACGATCTGGTCCACCGAGGCGGCCAGGTCCGCCATATCATCGTACAGAAGATGCAGGTAGCAGAACACCTGGCTCACGGTACCGGTGGCCCGGATGGTGTCCCCGGCCCGGTGGATGGGCACGTAGGCGTAGACCTGTGCAAGGGCCCGGACGGCGTCCTCGCCTGTGACGGCCTGGATGACGCCGGGGCGGATGTGCAGGGGCAAGATGCCGTAATGTTTCCCGGCGGGCCGGTCCCGGCGGATGAGACTCACGTGCCGGGTCGGGTCGGGGGTATCCCCCAGGGCGTAGCGGAGCATCAGTTCCAGCTGGTCCACCCCGGTGAAGTACCGGACCGGGTGGTAGGTCATGGACCCGCCGAAGCGGTAGCCCATCTCGTTGAAGATGAACCGGCCGTGATCATTGAAGGCCTCGATCCACACGGGCCCGTCGTGCATACCGGCCTGTTGGAACATGGCCCGGACCTTTTCGTCCAGCGTGGCCAGATACTGCTCCGTCCAGACGGAGGGGAACTGCTGCAGGGCCATGACGGAGCTGCCGCCCTCGCCCAGGAGCATGGACCGCTTGTCCGACAGGCCGCCGAAGAGGACCTCGCCCCCGCAGAGGGTGTAGTGGATGATGGACGAGTCGTAGGGGATATATTCCTCCACCAGCACCGTGCCGGTGCGGGAGAAGGGGAGGGCCTTTTGCAGGGCCGGCTCCAGTTCCTCAGGACTCCGGCAGATGGAAAAGCCCTGGCTGCCGCAGCTGTCCGCGGGCTTCACCGCCACGGGATATTCCACGCTCTCGGGCTCGGAAGGGTCGTAGGTTTTGGCCACGGGGATGCCCGCCGCCCGGCACATGGCCTTGAATTTGGCCTTGTTGGCGCAGTCATCCCACATCTTCCCGTCGCAGTAGACCGGCAAACCCGCCGCCTCGATGGCGGCGATGGCGTGGGGCATCACGTCCTCGTTGTTGCCGGGGAATACCCCGTCGATGTGGGCGGAGCGGATGAGCGCCGTCAGGGCCTGCTCATCCACCGCGTCGGCGTCGTATCGCTCGTCGGCGACGGCCTTAAGGGCCGTGAGGCCGAAGCGGGGCGGGGCGGTGGCGACGAGGGTGACGCCCTCCCGGTCGGCAAAGCGGCGTATATCCTCCGTGCTGTTGGACCCGCCCAGCAGCAGGAGCCGTTTTCCCTGAAGGGTCATAAGAGCTCTCCTTGTGTGATCCAGTAGCCGTGGCGGCTGGCGCTATCGGTGACGGCGCCGTCAAGGCTTCCCGGCCAGCTTACCCGCCACAGGCAGTCCGGGGCGTCCTTTTTGATCCGCTCCAGCTCGTCCAGGTCCCCCTGGGAGAAGATGAACCGGACGGACGCCGCCCGGGGGACGCGCCTGGGGGTCAGGTCCGGGGCCTGGCCCAGGGCCGTGTGGATGACGGCGGCCATGTAGTCCACCCCCGTGGATAGGTATACCAGGTCGGAGCCGATGCAGTCCCCGCCCATGCGGGAGCCTACCTCAATGATGTGGGCCCGGCCGTCGGGGCCCAGGCGGAACTCCGCGTGGCTGGCCCCGTAGCGGATGGAGAGCGCGTCCAACGCCGCTTTGACGTCGGCGTGGATGCCGGGGACGAGGGCCGCCGGGATACCGGCGGGTTCGTCGTGGCCCGTCTCGATGAAGTGGGGTGCGCCGGTGGTGTATTTCTTTGTGAGGGCCAGGATGTGGTGCTCTCCGGCGAAGGATATGCTCTCGCAGCTGTACTCCGGGCCGGTGAGGACCTCCTCGATGATGGCCTCCCGGCGGAAGGACTGCGCCGCCGCCTGGGGCACCGCGGCGCACAGCGCGGCGTAGTCGTTCACCTCAAAGATGCCCCGGCTGCCGGAGCGGTCCGTGGGCTTGACGATGAGGGGCCATGCAAGGCCCGCCAGATCCGCCTCCGCCGGGGGAACAGAGACCTTCAGAAATCCGGGGCAGGCCACGCCCGCGGCCCGCAGGGCCCGGCGCATCTCGAATTTATCGGTGGCCACGGTGTCGGTGATCTCCGGGTTGCAGGGGTTTCCCAGCTTGCGCTGGACGTAGTTCACCGTGTGCACGGCCAGGTCCGACCCGATGGAGCAGCAGGCGGCCACGCCCGCGTCCCGGCAGACCTGCCAGATGGCCTCCTTCTCCGTGATGCTGATGGGGTGGAAGACGTCCGCGGTCTTCTCCCCCACGTCCCCCGCCGCCCAGGCGAACACGTGGGTCTCGAAACCCAGATCCTTTGCCTTTCGGATGAGGGGATCCTGAAATTCGTTGGCGCCGATGATGGCAAGCTTTTTCATAAAAGAGGTGTCCTTCCCCGGGCCGTCAGCCGTAGGTCCTGGCCTGGTTCTCGTATACGGTGAACTGGTCGTTTTCGTAGATGACCTGATGGCCGCCGTCCAGCAGGGTCTGCGCGTCCGCCTCCCGGACGGCGTCGTCCTCATAGTCCTGGCCCAGAATGACGTATCGGGCGTTCTTATTGATGGCGTCCTTCACATAGCCGTTCACGCCCACCCCGTAGGGCAGCATGTAATAGACGCTGGTATCCGCGTGATAGAGCACCACCGTGTTGCTCCAGGGGTCCTGGGCGTCCTCGTCCAGGACGATCACGTCCGCCAGTTCCTGGCGGGTCTGCTCCCAGCTGTCCTCGATGGACTGGGCGGGGAAGCGGGCGGCGGTGGCGAAAACGGTGGTGAAGACATTCAAAAACGTGACTACGCCGGCCAAGCCGATGACGGCCATGGTCCGCCAGCCGTGGGCCTCCCCTTTGGGGGCCAGGGCCGCCAGCAACATCACGCAGCAAACCCCGGTGCTGCAGTTGCGGACGAAGGTCCAGGTGGTGGTGTTGTACTCCAGTATCATGCCCCCCACGCAGCCGGCCAGCAAAAACGCGCACAGCAGGTTGAGCTCCGCGGTGGTCTGGTCCCCCCGCTTGTAGGAGCGGACGGTCCGCCACAAAAACACGCCCAGGGACACGAACACCAGTACGCAGAACCACAGCATCAGGGCGTGCTCGGCGCCGCTCTCGCCGTTGGTCAGCAGGGTGATGGGGTCCAGGTCCTTGGCGTTGCCTAAGAGGTCGAAGGCGCTCATGGTGAGCTTTGCCCGGGCCGAGGGCAGGGCGAAGGAGACGGCGGAGCCCTGGACAGGGGGACGGTAGGGGGCGCAGGTCCTGGCGTTGAGGGCCCGCAGGAAATGGACCGCCGGGACGGTCACCACCGCCGCCGCGGCCCCCCGCAGCAGGGAGCCCGCCGCCAGCGGCAGCCGCCGGACCGGCTCACGGAGCATGAGGAAGATATACACGGGGATGAACAGGGCCAGCAGCAGGTAAAAGCAGGTGGCCCAGACAAGCAGCAGGGGCACCACCGTGCACCGCAGGACCAGCCGCCACCGGGGGACCTGGGGCTTCGCCAGCAGCCGGTACATGACGCCAGCCAGCACGATGGCCACGCTGTAGCGGGCGATCTCGTTCATGGCCACGATGCAGTAGCAGAAGGCCATGTACATCATGCAGTTGGAAAGCGCCAGCATGACCATGCTCCGCAGGGAGGGTTTTGTCAGCAAAATGAAGATGAGCGCGGCCAGAGCCAGATACACGAAGTTGTATACCACGAAGGCGTGTAAATTCCAGCCGAAGACGCGGGCCAGAGTGCCGGTGAGCGTGGCCGGGTACATGCCCCAGGAACTGAAGGTGCCCACGGCGGCGTGGGTGCCGGCGTAGCCGAAGTACCCCAGGGGATGGCCGTACTTGCTCATGGCGGCGTACTGCAGGTACCAGTGGGTCTCGTCGTCCAGCCACAGGGGCACGGCGCGGAATGGGTCGAAGCCGGCCAGATAGGTCAGGGCGCAGACGATGATCGCGGGCAGGGCCATGACCAGAAGGGTCAGGGCGGCGCGGGCGGTCAGGGACAGGGCCCCGCGGCCCCGGTCCGGCAGCGTCCCTCCGGCGGGCTTGATCTTGGACAGTTTCATAGCGACCCTCTCAGAAACGATAGTCAACGGTTCGGAATATGAGCCAGGCGTAGGCGGCGCCTGCGGCCAGGTGCCACAGAAGCAGCGCCGTGCCGCCATACCGCGCCAGCTTTCCCCGGGCGGAGCGTTCCGGCAGCAGCAGAGCGTACTGGCCTATGGCGGCGGTCCAGAACATCCAGGCCGCCAGGGAAAAGCCCCAGACGAAGTTGCCGTGGGTGGCCCGGGTGCCGGTCTCGTGGAACAGTACCGCCTCCAGCCGGCCCACCAGGACGCAGATGAGGCCCAGCCGGGTGGCGGGAAGGGACAGGCCCTTTTTGGGCGCGATGGCGATAAGGAACAGGGGCAGCGCGCAGAACAGCACCAGCGGGGCCCAGTCGGTCACCAGGCGGGAGAGGACCTCCCCCAGTCCGGCGGGGCCGTCCTGGCCCAGATAGATCTGCACACCGTGGGGCCCGGCCCCGATGGAGGACTCCACCGCCTCCACCTGCACGCTGGCGGGGATGATGGCGGAGAAGTTCCGGAAAAACTGCCGGTAGAGGATATAGCCCGCCGGCACATAGGCCAGGGCCAGCTTCAGACAGAAGGGGAGAAGCATCCCCCGTGTCCGCACCACGTCGATAAGCAGGAAAAGGAGGATGGCCGGGCCGAAGAACTGCAAAAACGAGGGCTTGGCCCAGGCCGACAGCAGAAGGCACAGGGGGTAGAGAACCAATTCCCAGCGGGTGAACACCGGCACGCAAAACTGCCGCCAGAAGCCGCCCTCAAAGGCGAAGTCCCCGCCCTCCGGGCCGGGCAGGATGCCGGCGCGGCCGGTGCGGCGGCGATTATAGATGTTCACGGTCATGTAGAACACCGCCAGGGCGAAGGGCCGGACCATGATGTTGGTGGGATTGTGCCAGGTGTTCACCGCGCCCTGGACCACGCCGTCCTTCATGTAGAAGGCGCCGCCGGGCAGGGTGAGGGCGCCCAGAAGGAACACGCTGAGGACGATGGGGGCCAGCAGCCACCGGGGGAACTTCTCCGGCAGGGCCCGGTCCCATATTTTGACGAGCAGCAGATAGGCAACCGCGTCGGCGGCGGCCGTCACACCCGCGGCGGCCTTCCACAGGTTGGGCGTCAGGAAGGTGTAGGTGTATTTGACGAAGATGTGCCAGAGCTTGAGGGAGCCGTCGTAAAAGGAGGAGAGCACGTCCCGGCCGGTCATCTGGATGGCCCACAGCATGTGGGAGCGGAAATCGTCGGCGCTGGCGGGGTTCAGCCGGAAGTTCATCACCATCTGGAAAAACAGGATGTAGAGACCAACCGCGCAGACGATGGCCGCGCCGTTGCGGCGCAGGAAGGCAGCAGGGGAGCGAGTTTTCATGACAGTATCCTCTTAGCGGCGTCTCACGCGCCGGGGATCAGGCAACAGGCGTCGGTGGTATAGACAAGACCGTCGTCTCCGGGGACGGTGACCAGCTGGGCCCCGGTCCCGGCGGGACCGAAGGTGTACGTCTCGCCGTCTATGGTCTGCTCGCCGGTGAGGGCCCGGCCCTCCCGGAAGTAGTAGGTCATGCCGTTTTGCTCGTACCAGCCGGTGTAGTCCTCCCCCGGCGAGACGAGGGAGATGTCCGTGACGGTCACGGTGGGGCCGAACTGGGCTTTCAGCGACGCCTGGACCGGGCCGTACTCCACAGACAGATACTGCAAAAGCCCCACCAGGGAGGAGAACCGGTCGCTCATGAACTGTACGTCGTCCCGGAAGAAGGCGTCGGCATAGAGCCGGTCTTCAGGGGCCTTGGCGGTGTCGCCGCAGGCGCCCCACAGCACCCGGTTGTCCGGGTAGTCGGCGGGGGTGTGGATGGGGTCGAAGTAGTAGTCGTACACGCTGTTGACGATGGTGAGGTCCGGGTGGGCCCGGGCGTAATCCTCGATGGCCCACTGCACTCCGAACAGGTCCGCCCGGTCAGCGGTATCGGCGGCGTGAGGGGTGATATACAGGCACCCGGCGCAGCACAGGGCCGCCGCCCCGGCGCACACAGCGCCCAGCCAGCCAGCGGCCCAGGGGCGGCGGCCGGCGGTATCCGGAGCCTCCTTGGGCGCGGTCAGCGCCAGGAGAAGGAGCATGACGGCGGCGGGGATGGCCACCACCAGAAATACCCGCAGGGGGAACCGGCCGTCCTTGGCCAGATACAGCAGCAGGAGGGCCCCGCCGCCCACGGCACACATGGCGCATAAAAGCTCCGGCCAGTACCGGCGGCCGAAGCGGACCGCCATGACGGCGCACAGTATAAGCAGCGCCAGGATGCAGCCCGTTCGCCAGAGCATCTGCCCGTCCCCGGCCACATAGCCCGCCAGCCGGCCCGCAGTATCCACTACACGGGTGGGCAGAGAGGCCTGCGGCTGGGCGGCCAGATCGGCGTAGTATTCCTCCGCAAGGGTGCGGAACAGGTCGGTGGTGACCCGCTGGTCCATGAAGAACCAGCCGTGGATGAGGGTGGCCAGCTCTTCGGGGATGCCGGCCCGGGCGTACTGGTCGTAGGTCACGTCGTCCTTGAGAAAGTCCACGATGAGGGAGCGGTAGTGCTCCGCGTCCCGGTAGTTTTCGTCGCACTCCAGGCGGCCGGCGGCGAACACCGCCGCGCACAGCGCCAGGGTGACGGCGGCCGCGAGGGCCTGGCCCTTGAGGCGCTTTTTGGCCTCGGCTTTCCCGTCCAGGCCCGCCCGCAGCGCGGAATAGGCAGCGGCCAGCGCCCAGAAGCACAGAAGACAGTATCCCGTGGCCCGCCGCTGCATACAGCACAGCACCAGCAGCAGTCCGCTCAGCACATCGCAGGCGACGCGCCCCCGGCGGCCGGTCTCATCGTTCCGGCACAGAAGCAGCGCCGCCGCCGCGGCCCCGGCCAGGGCGGGGGTGACCGTGAAGGAGAGCTCCGCCAGGGTGTACAGCAAAAACCCGGTGCAGGCAAACGCCTGGATGAGCGCGCCCGCCCATGCCGGCAGACCCCGGGCCCTAAGCTTCACCAGCACGCACCGGCCCAGCACCGTCATGGAGAGAAACAGCACCGCCAGATGATAGCCCAGATACCAGTATCCGTCCGGCCACAGGTGGTAGAAAAGGCCCAGAAAGGCGCACAGCAGGATGGAGATGGAGGAGGTGCTCTCCTGGGCCGAGTGGGCCAGGGTGTTGCGCACCGCGTCCATGCCCTGGGCCGGGATGTTCCCGATGGCCCGCAGGAAGAGGGCGTCGTCGTTGGTCATATAGCTGAGTACGATCACCCGCAGGGCCCAGGCGAAAAACAGCGCCGTAACGGCGGCGGCGGTGGCCCAGCGCCAGCGGTCTTTTTGGCAGGCCCTGTCCCAGGCGGCGAGAACATGCCGGCCCCGGTCCGTGAGCCCCAGGGCGAGGAATACCACCAGAAACGCCCCCAGCCGGGCCAGCCGGCCGGGCAGGAAGACACCGTCCGCCACCGGCAGGAACAGGTCCAGCCCCACCCGCCGGGCGACGGCGCTCTCCATGGCCAGAAAGGCCAGAAGACCTATCCCCAAGCCCGCCGCCACGGCGGCCCAGGACCGTCTGCCCTCGGTCATGCCTTATAAAAGGCCGTGACGGCCTGAACGACCTGCTCCACCTCGCCGTCGGTGAGGCCGTAGTGCATGGGCAGGCGCAGCAGCCGCTCGCTCTCGGATGTGGTGTATTTATCCTCCCCGTGGAACCGGCCGAAGCGGCGGCCCGCCGTGGCGGAGTGGAGGGGCACGTAGTGGAACACCGACTGGACGCCCCGCTCCCGCAAAAAGGCGATGAGGGCGGTGCGCTCGGCGATGTCCTTTGCCTTCACGTAGAACATGTGGCCGTTGTGGACGCATCCCTCGGGAACGGACTGCCAGTCGATGAGGCCTTCCCGCTGCAGGGGGGCCAGACCCTCCCGGTACAGGTCCCAGCAGTGGAGCCGGGCGGCGTTTATCTCGTCCGCCATCTCCAGCTGGCCATATAGGTAAGCCGCGTTCAGCTCGCTGGGCAGATAGCTGGAACCCAGGTCCTCCCAGGTGTATTTGTCCACCTGGCCCCGGAGCAGCCGGGCCCGGTTGGTGCCCTTCTCCCGGATGATCTCCGCCCGGGGATCGTCCTGGCGCAGGAGGATGGCGCCGCCCTCGCCCATGGAGTAGTTTTTCGTCTCGTGGAAGCTGTAGCAGCCGTAGTCGCCGATGGCCCCCAGGGGCCTGCCCTTGTAGGAGGCCAGCACGCCCTGGGCCGCGTCCTCCACCACCAGCAAGCCGTGGCGGCGGGCGACGTCCATGATGGCGTCCATCTCGCAGGAGACCCCCGCGTAGTGCATGACGCATATGGCCCGGGTCCGGTCCGTGATGGCGGGCTTGATGAGCTTTTCATCTATGTTCATGGTGTCCGGCCGGATGTCCACGAATACAGGCGTCGCCCCGGCCAGAACGAAGGCGTTGGCCGTGGAGGAGAAGGTATAGGAGGGCAGGATGACCTCGTCCCCGGGCTGGAACTGGCACAGCAGCGCCGCCATGTCCAGGGCGTGGGTGCCGCTGGTGGTGAGGAAGGCCCGGGCCGCGCCGGTGCGCCGCTCCAGCCATTCGTGGCACTTTTTCGTGAAGGCCCCGTCGCCGCAGATCTTGTGGGAATGGATGGCCTCCAGGACATACTGGTCCTCCCGGCCGCAGTAGGGGGGGACATTGAAAAGAATCATGGTGGATTCCTCCGAAAAAACGATGCTTACCGGTTGGCGTACATCCGCTCGTAGTAATCTCTGTACTCGCCGGAGACGATCTCCTCCCACCAGGGGCGGTTGTCCAGGTACCAGCGGACGGTGCTTTTGATGCCGTCGGCAAAGGCGGTCTCCGGGACCCAGCCCAGCTCGTCGCGGATCTTCGTGGGGTCGATGGCGTAGCGCAGATCGTGGCCTTTCCGGTCCGTGACGTAGGTGATGAGGCTCTCGGGCTTGTGAAGTTCCCCGCAGATGAGCTTCACGATGTCGATGTTGCGCATCTCGTTGTGGCCGCCCACGTTGTAGACCTCGCCGATCCGGCCTTTTTCCAAAATGAGCTCGATGGCCTTGCAGTGGTCCTCCACGTACAGCCAGTCCCGGACGTTCAGTCCCTTTCCATAAACGGGAAGGGGCTTGTCCGCGAGACAGTTGGCGATCATCAGGGGGATGAGCTTTTCCGGGAACTGATAGGGTCCGTAGTTGTTGGAGCAGCGGCTCACGGTGACGGGCAGGGCGTAGGTGCGGTGATAGGCCAGGGCCAGCAGGTCCGCCCCCGCCTTGGAGGCGCTGTAGGGGCTGGAGGCGTGAAGCGGCGTGCTCTCTGTGAAAAGCATATCCGGCCGGTCCAGGGGCAGGTCCCCGTACACCTCGTCGGTGGAGACCTGGTGGAAGCGGATGTTTCCGTGGCTGCGGCAGGCGTCCATCATCACCTGTACGCCCAGCACGTTGGTCTGCAAAAACAGCGCCGGGTCCTCGATGGACCGGTCCACATGGCTCTCCGCGGCGAAGTTCACCACCGCGTCGGGCTTTTCCCTGTCGAAAATGGCGTCGATGCCCGCCCGGTCCCGGATGTCCTGCCTGTAGAAGGTGAACCGGCTGTCCGCCATGGCCCTGGCCAGGGTGGACATGTTCCCCGCGTAGGTCAGGCTGTCCACGCAGACCAGCCGGACATCCGGGCGGGTGTCCAGCATGTGGTAGACGAAGTTGGCGCCGATGAAACCGGCGCCGCCGGTGACGAGCAGCTTTTTCATAGGCCCTCCGGGAGTAGGAACTATATTTTATAATAGACCTATTTCTTCCTATTAAAGCATTATAGCACAAAGTCCCCAAAACGCAACATAATTCGGGCTCTTGCAGGAGCGCGCGGGGGGAGGATAGAGAGATAATAAAAGCCTCCCTCTGACGAGGGAGGTGGCTCCGGCGCAAGCCGGAGACGGAGGGAGAGAATGATAATATCTCTCCCCCAGTCAGCGCCAAAGGCGCTGACAGCCCCCTCGTCAGAGGGGGCCGTTATTCGGTTTATGCTCCGGCAAACTTAAACACCGCGCCGGCGACGGCGCCGATGAGGATGAGGAAGGCGGGGTGGAGCTTCTTGAACACCTTGCTCACGGCGAATATGACCGCGGCCAGGGCGATGGCCTTCCAGTCCAGCACGGTCCAGAATTTCCCCGCGCCCTCCCAGGCATCCAGATTCAGCAGCGCCCCGGCGGCCACGGTGACGCCCGCCGCGGCGATGAGGCCCGTGGACACGGGGCGGATGCCGTAAAAGGCGCCCTTGACATACTTGTTGTCCCGGAAGGCCCGCAGGGCGGCGGCGATGAGGATGATGACGATGATGCTGGGGGTGACGATGCCCACCAGGGCGGCCACGCTCCCCAGGACTCCGGCGCTGGTGTAGCCGGTGTACACGGCCATGTTGATGCCGATGGGGCCGGGGGTGGACTCGCTCACGGCCAGCATGTCCGCCACCTGCTGGGCGGTGAACCAGCCGGTGCGCGCGCCCATCTCATAGAGGAAGGGCAGAGTGGCCAGGCCGCCGCCCACGGCGAACAGGCCGGTCTTGAAAAACTCCCAGAAAAGCTGCAGGAATATCATTTCTTCGCCGCCCCCTTCCGCATTTGAAGGGCCACGCCGATGATACCGGCGGCCAGCACGAACAGTACCGGGGACACGTCCAGGAAAAGGCTCAAAAGCGCCGCCGCGACGAAGATGCAGGCGGTGAGCTTATCCACCGCGGAGGACTTCAGAAGCTTGATGACCGCGTTCAGGATGAGCACGGTCACCGCCACCCGGATGCCGGCGAAGGCGTTCTGGACGACGGCGTAATCCGCGAAGTTCTGCAGAAGCGCGGCGATGAGGCCGATGATGATGAAGCTGGGCAGCACCAGGGAGTAAGTGGCGGCGATGGCCCCGGGGACGCCCTTCTGCTTGAAGCCGATGAAGGTGGCGGTGTTCACGGCGATGATGCCGGGGGTGCACTGGCCGATGGCGTAATAGTCCGTCAGCTCCTCGTTGGTGCACCAGCCCCGGCCCTCCACCACCTCCCGCTGGAGGATGGGGAGCATGGCATAGCCGCCGCCGAAGGTGATGGCGCCCATGCGGAAGAAGGTGACGAAAAGCTCCCAGTATATCTTCATGGCTGCGCCTCCCGTTCCTTGCACACGTCGCACCAGCCCGCGGGGGAACAGAGGCTCTCCAGCTCCTGCCAGGAGAGGGCCACGCCGGAGTGGGCGCTGCCCGCGGCGGGATAGACCGTCTCGTGGTCCTTGAGGCTCACGTCCATCCACACCTCCGCTTGGGGCGGGACCAGGAAGGGGCACACGCCGCCGGGGGCGTTGCCGGTCAGGCGCTCCGTGTCCTCGGCCGAGAGCATTTTGGCCTTGCAGCCGAATTGGTCCTTGAACTTGCGGTTATCGATGCGCCGTTTGCCCGCGGCCACCACCAGCACCGCCCCGTCCCCGTGGTAGAAGGAGATGGTCTTGGCGATCTGGTCCGGGTCCACCCCCAATGCCTCCGCAGCCAGGTCCACTGTGGCGGTGGATTGGGGGAACTCGTGCAGCCGGTCCAAAAACCCTTTTTCTTCCAAAAAAACCCGTACTTTTTCGATGTTCATGGTGGGATTCTCCTTGCAAAATGGAAAATATGCGCTACAATAATAGCATGAATGAGGAAAAAAGAAAAGTCGCCGTTATCGGCGCGCTGAACGTGGACATAAGCGGCCGGGCGGAGGCCCCCCTGGCCGGGGGAGACTCCATCCTGGGCAAGGTGCGGACCACCCTGGGGGGCGTGGGCTGGAACATCGCCCGCAACTGCTCCCTGCTGGGGGCGGACACCGCCTTTTACTCCCTCCTGGGCCGGGACGAGCACGAGAGCGTCATCCAGGCGGAGAGCGATCGGTACGTGGTGGATATCTCCGGCTGCCGCTGGGCGGACGAGCCCAACAACCGCTATCTCTATATCTGCGACGAGCACGGGGACGTGGCCGCCTGCGTCAACGACATGGCCCTGTGCGCCCGGATGGACCGGGCGTTCGTCAGCGGCTTTCTCGGGGACCTTTCCGACTGCGGGGCGGTGGTGGCGGACGCCAACCTGCCCCAGGGGACGTTGAAATATATCGGCGAAAATCTGGCCGCGCCGCTGGTGGCGGACTGCGTGTCCACCACGAAGTGCGTGCGCCTGCGGCCCATCCTGGGCCACATCCACACCCTGAAGGCCAACCTGGCCGAGGCGGAGGCCCTGATCGGGGCCACTGGCCCGGAGGCGTGCATCCGGGCGCTTCTGGCCGCCGGGGTGAAGCGCGTGGTCATCTCCATGGCCTCCGAGGGCGTGATCTGCGGCGAGGCCGGCGGGGAGATATTCGCCAAACGGAGCGTCCATACCGAAGTGGTGGACGCCACCGGCGCGGGGGACAGCATGACCGCGGCCCTCACCGTGGGCCTGGCCGCCGGGATGAGCTTTTCCGACTGCACGGCCATGGGCGTCACCGCCGCGGGCATCACTATCGCAAACCCCGGCGCGGTCACCGCGGCGCTGGCGGTTTTGAGACCGTTTTAGTCGCTTGAAAGGGAGACCCTTTCAAACGAGAAGGCTGCGGCCCGCTGCAGCGCAAAGCGCCTCCGCCGAAAAGGCGGAGGCGTTCACGTTTGCGGGCCGATAAGAGATTTTTCCGAGGTACACGCCCCCGGAAAAATCATCCCACTTTATTTGCGCCTGCGGGCGCAAACTCTGCGAGGCTTATTCAAAAAGGAAAAGCAACTGGGAACCGCAAACGCGGTTCCCAGTTGCTTTATAAAAGCCACACCCCTGTGCGCTTCGGAAGTTGGAAAGGAGTTTCCTGTATGAGAAAGCATCAAGAGGAGAAAGGGGAGTTAAAAGGGTGGCCCATTTACAGGGGCGTGGCCGGCGGCAAATTCAACGGCCAGAAGACAGTGCTCCGACCTTCTGGTATTATCTAATCACATTTCGGCGGGTTCGTCAAGGATATTTTTCAAGTTTTTGGAAATTTTTATGATGTCTGAACAAACAGGGCCCTATTAGTTAAATTATTTGAAATTTTTCCTGCAGGATCAGCCGTTTTTCACCCGTTTCAGCCCGGCCAGAACGGCTGTTTGGATGGCCTCCGGGGGCCCGGACATCACCGCCCCGGCGGCGTCGGCGTGGCCCCCGCCGGTGGGGCTCAGGGCATGGAGGATGTCCCCCGCGTGGACGGACCCATCCGTGCGCAGGGACGCCTTCCACGTCCCGTCGGGAAGCTCCCGGATGAGCAGGCCCGCCCAGACGCCCTCGGGCAGCATGGTGAGGAGGCTCAGCTTGTCCATGTCGTCCTCCGTGGCCCCGCAGGCCCGGACGGTGTCCAGGGGCAGGGTCATGGCGCATACGCCGCCCGCCAGCATCATGGAACCGAACAGGGCGCTCTCCAGCCGCAGCCGGGCCGGGGACTTTGTCTCGAAAAGCCGCCGGGTCAGGTCCGCCGCGTCAAAGCCCGCATTCCGCAGGGACCCGGCGATGGAAAGGGTGCGGCCGGTGGTGCCCGGTGTGCGGAAACAGTTGGTATCGGTGGAAAGAGCTACGTACAGCGCCTCGGCGGTCCCGGCGTCTATAGGGGCGTTCAGAGCCTTGAGCGCCAGGTATATCAGCTCCCCGGTGGCGGCGCTGTCCGGTTCCAGGTAAGTAGCTGCCGCGTAGCCGGAGTTGGTGCCGTGGTGGTCGACGGCCAGGTCGGTCCGTTCCGCCAGATGCTCCCAGCCCGCCGGGAACTGGGCCGGACCCGGGGTGTCCACCGCCGCCGTGAAAGCGGGCGCGAACCCGTCCGGGGCAAAATAAGGGGTCATGTACTTTTCATACCGGGCCATACTGGGCGGGTTGGCGGCGAGATAGGCCTCCTTGCCCAGCGCCCGCAGGCCCCGGCACAGGGCGCAGCCGCTGCCGGCGGCGTCCCCGTCCGGGCGGACATGGGTGATGATGAGAACATTGTCCGCGGCCGCCAGAAGCGCCGCGGCCCGGGCCAGGTCGATGCGTCCCATAGAGGGCCTCCTTTATTCCATGGTCAGGTTCTGGGCTTTCCACAGCCGGGCGAAGGCCCCGTCCTTCGCGATGAGCTCCTCCCGGGTGCCCAGCTCCACGATGTGCTCGTTCTCCACCACCGCCACCATGTCCGCGTTCTTCACGGTGCTCAGCCGGTGGGCGATGATGATGCTGGTGCGGCCCTGGGCCAGCTCGTCCAGGGAGGCCTGGATGTGCTGCTCCGTCACGCTGTCCAGGGCGCTGGTGGCCTCGTCCAGGATGAGCACCGGAGGATTTTTCAAAAACACCCGGGCGATGGAGAGCCGCTGCTTCTGCCCGCCGGAGAGCATCACGCCCCGCTCCCCCACGAAGGTGTCGTACCCGTCGGGCATGGCCATGATCTCCTCGTGGATCTCCGCCCGCATGGCGGCGGCCACGATCTCCGCGTCCGTGGCGTCGGGACGGCCGTAGCGGATGTTCTCCCGGATGGTGTCGGCGAAGACGAACACGTCCTGCTGGATGATGCCGATGGCCCGGCGCAGGCTGTGCTGGGTCACGTCCCGCACGTCGTGGCCGTCGATGGTCACGGAGCCGGACGTCACATCGTAGAACCGGGGGAGAAGTTGACATAATGTTGTCTTTCCGCCGCCGGAGGGGCCCACCACGGCGAGGCACTTCCCGTGAGGAAGGGTGAAGCTCACGTGCTCCAGCACCGGGTCGCCCTCGGCATAGGAGAAGGACACGTCCTTATATTCCACGTCCCCGGTCACATTCTCCAAGTCCTCTGCGCCAGGCTTATCCTGAATATCCGGCTGGGTGCGCATGATCTCCAGAAACCGCTTAAAGCCAGTCATGCCGTCGGTGAAGGTCTCGATAAAATCCGCCAGCTGAGTCACGGGCCGGGTGAAGGTGGACACGTACAGGGAGAAGGTGATGAGGTCGACATAATCCATCTTCCCCTTCATGATGAAGAACCCGCCGGCGGCGATGGTGAGCACCTGCATGAGGCTCATGGTGGACTCGATGCCGGAGTGGTAGATGCCCATGGTCTTGTACCACTTCTTCTTGGACTCCTTGAAGGCGTCGTTGGCAGAGCGGAACTTGTCCGCCTCCGCGTCCTCGTTGGCGAAGGCCTTGGCGGTGCGGATGCCGGAGATGCCCGACTCGATGGAGGCGTTGATCTCCGCCAGGTTCTTCTTCACCTCCGCGTTGGCCTCGTCCATGCGGCCGTTCCAGTGGATGGTGAACAGGATAAAGAGGGGCACCACCGCCAGGATGATGAGGGCCAGGGGCCAGCAGATGGTGCACAGGATGGCAAAGGCGCCCAGGATGGTCACCAGACTGGTCATCAGGTTCTCCGGCCCGTGGTGCGAAAGCTCCGTGATGGAGAACAAATCGTTGGTAATGCGGCTCATGAGCACGCCGGTGCGGTTATGGTCGAAGAAGGAAAAGGACAGGGTCTGGATGTGGGTGAGGATGTCCGTGCGCATGTCCGCCTCCAGCCGCACACCCATGAGGTGGCCCAGGTAGGTGATGATGTACTTGCACACGGCTTTCACGATGTAGGCCCCGGCCAGGATGGCCATGACGGCGAAAAACAGGCCGAACAACCGGTCCGGCAGGAGGGTGTTCAGGGTGTAGCGGGTGGCGTAGGGGAAGATGAGGTCGGCCAGGCACGCCGTCAGCGCGCAGCCCATGTCCAGCAAAAACAGCCGGATGTGGGGCTTATAGTAGCTGGCGAACAGCTTTAGGGGGTGGGCGGAAAAATCTCTCTGCTTCATGTATGTACGCTCTTTCTGATGTGGTAGGCCGCCGCAGACGGCACATATTGGAAGGCCCCCTCTGACGAGGGGGCTGTCGAACGAAGTGAGACTGGGGGAGAGATTTATTTTTCTCTCTCCCTCCGTCTCGGCCTTGCGGCCGAGCCACCTCCCTCGTCAGAGGGAGGCTTTACACAGCCACGATCACGATCTGGCCGTTCTCCGCGGAGACGGAGATGGCGCTCACCTGGCCCTTGCGCTTATCGATGATCTCGGCGGCAATGGCATCCTCGATGTCCTTTTGGATCTGCCGGCGCAGGTTCCGGGCGCCGTAGGTCACGGAGTAGCTCTTTTCCACCAGGTAGTCCACCACGGCGTCGTCCCAGGTGAAAGCGATCTTCCGCTCGGCCATCACGTCCCGGAGCTCGCCCAGGATGAGGGCGGCGATGCCCCGGAAGGTCTCCTCACTCAGCGGCTGGAAGTAGACGATCTCGTCCACGCGGTTGATGAACTCCGGCCGCAGGAAGTCCTTGAGGGCCTTCATGGCCTTTTCTCTGCCCATGTCCCCCAGGGACTGGCCGAAGCCCAGGCCGCCCACCTGCCGATCAGAGCCGGCGTTGGTGGTCATGATGAGCACGGTGTTCTCAAAGTTCACCGTTCGGCCCTGGGCGTCGGTGATGCGTCCGTCGTCCAATATCTGCAGGAGGATGTTCATCACGTCGGGGTGGGCCTTTTCGATCTCGTCGAACAGCACCACGGAATAGGGCCTGCGGCGTATCTTCTCGGTGAGCTGGCCGGCCTCGTCATAGCCCACGTAGCCGGGGGGCGAGCCGATGATGCGGGACACGGAGAACTTCTCCATGAACTCGCTCATGTCCAGCCGGATCAGGCTCTCCGGGGCGGAGAACAGGTCCAGGGCCAGCTGCTTTACAAGCTCGGTCTTGCCAATGCCGGTGCTGCCCACGAAGATGAAGGAGCAGGGCTTCCTTTTCGCCTGCAGCCCTACCCGGCTGCGCTTGATGGCGGCGCAGACCGCGTCCACGGCCTCGTCCTGGCCGATGATGTGCTTTTTCAGGCGCTCATTGAGGCCGGAGAGCCGGTCGAACTCGTCGTCGGTGATGTTGGATGCGGGTATCTTGGTCCACAGCTCGATGATCCGGGCCAGGTTCGCCGCCGTGAGGGCGGGGCGGCCCTTGGCCTTCAGGGCCGTGAGCTCGTCGGATATCTGCATCTGGCGGGAGCGGATGGCGGCCAGGCGCTCGAAGTTGTCCGTCTCGGCGGTGAGGAGCATCTCCCGCTCCTTCTCCAGGTCCGCGTTCTCCTTCTCCAGCTCCAGGCGGCGGGCGGTGTCGGCGTTTTTCAGGTCCACGTCGGAGCAGGCCTCGTCCAGCAGGTCGATGGCCTTGTCCGGCAGATACCGGTCCGTGATGTACCGCTCGGACAGCGTCACCGCCAGGCGGCACATCTCGTCGGAGATGTCCACGCCGTGGAAGTCCTCGTAGTACTTGCGTACGCCCTTCAGTATCTCCACGCTGTCGGCCACCGAGGGCTCCGCCACGGTGACGGGCTGGAACCGCCGCTCCAGGGCGGCGTCCTTTTCGATGTACTTGCGGTATTCGTTGAAGGTGGTGGCGCCGATGACCTGGATCTCCCCGCGGCTGAGAGCGGGTTTTAAAATATTGGCGGCGTTCATGCTGCCCTCGGCGTCGCCCGCGCCCACGATGTTGTGCACCTCGTCTATCACCAGGATGATGTTGCCCTGGCGGCGTATCTCGTCGATGAGGCCCTTCATGCGGCTTTCAAACTGGCCGCGGAACTGGGTCCCGGCCACGAGGCTCGTGAGGTCCAGCAGATAGACCTCCTTGTCCCGCAGCTTATAGGGCACCTGGTCGGCGGCGATGCGCTGGGCCAGGCCCTCGGCGATGGCGGTCTTGCCCACGCCGGGCTCGCCGATGAGGCAGGGGTTGTTCTTCTGCCGGCGGTTCAGGATCTGGATGACCCGCTCCAGCTCCTCGGCCCGGCCGATCATCCGGTCCAGCTTGCCCTCCCGGGCCCGCTGGGTCAGGCTGATGCAGTAGTTCTCCAGGAACTTCTTCTTGCCGCCCCGGCGCTCGGGGGCGGGGGAGCCGGGCCCAGGACCGGGGGAGGGGCCGCCGCCGGCGCCGCCCTCGCTGCCGTCGGGCCCCTGGGGGTTGCCGAACAGGCGGTTCAGGAAGGGGAAGGTGGCGGTCTTGCCCTGGTCGTCGCTGTCGCTGTCCGCGTCGGTGGTGTCGATGCCCATAAGGCCCTCGATGCCGTCGGGGCCGCCCAGGGCGTTGGTCATCTCCCCGGACAGGTTCTCCAGGTCCTCGTCGGTGAGGCCCATGCGGGAGATGATGTCGTCCACCGGCTTGATATGGAGCTCCCGGGCGCAGCTGAGGCACAGACCCTCGTTCTTGGTCTGATTGTTCTCGATTTTTGTAATGAATATCACCGCCATATTCTTATGGCAGCGCGCGCAGATGACAGGTTGCATGGAAGTCTCCTTGTGTAGCTCAGAGGGATATGTAGTTGCCCAGCAGGTCCTTCGTCAGGAAGAAGTTGGCCAGGCCGGTGGCCCGGAGCTCCTCCTCCGGCAGGAGCAGACCCGCGAAGTTGAATACCCACACGATCACCGAGCAGATCAGCGCGCCCACGAACAGGCCGATCACGATACCGCCGATATCGTTCACGATGCCCACGTAGGGGATCTTGAAGCTCAGGTTGGGGATATTCACGATCACCATGAGGATGGCGAAGAGGATGACGAACGCGATGAGGAACCCGCCGTACCAGGTGATGGACTGGCAGGTGATGGTGACCACGGCGGAGGACAGGGAGGCGTTGTTCTCCCCGGCGTAGGCCATGGTCTTGTCCGTCAGGTTCCGGGCCATGTCGTCGTACAGGCCCAGGCCCTTATAGGTGGTGTAGACGATCTCGTCCTTCTTGGTGGAGTCGGAGTTGAGCATGTCTGTCATGGAGTAGGGCACGTCGTAGGCGCCGGTATCCTCATTCTTGGCGTAGCCGAAGGCCTCGTAGGTGTTGTTCTCCACCTGGGTCTCCATATAGCCGCTCACAAAGGGTTTCAGCACCGGGATGATCTCATAGGAGTAGGTGTCGCTGAGGAGCTGGGCGCCATATAGAGATAGTATTATCACCAGCACCTCGATAATTCCCATGATGATGCCCTTTTTATAACCCTGCCAGGCGCATACGACCAGTATGACGATGAGCAGGACGTTGATGACCGCGTTGACCGAAATGGACAGGGTGGACACGGACTGGGTGACGGAATCGACGATGGATTCGACCTTGGACATAAGACGCTACCTCTCGTGATCATGTGATGGTGTTGGGATGGCTGCTTGTCAGAAGGTGTATACCTCCGCGTAGTTGGAGGCGATGAGAAGGGCCTCGCCCCGGGACCGGAGCAGGGCGTATTTGAAGCCGGGCAGGCCGGTGAGCTGTCCCT
Source organism: uncultured Oscillospiraceae bacterium (assembly GCA_947581795.1). Classification (GTDB taxonomy): domain Bacteria; phylum Bacillota; class Clostridia; order Oscillospirales; family Oscillospiraceae; genus CAJOIG01. The sequence continues at coordinate 69,632 of CANPVS010000004.1, read as the reverse complement.
TCTCGGCAAGGGAACTGTTGTAGAGCGTGGCCCCGTCGGAGCACAGGACCATGATCTCCAGGTCAGACGCCGTGAGGCACACGATGCCGCTGTCCACCTCCGCGGTGCCCAGTTCCACGCCCGTGGGGTCCAGGCTCACCAGCGTGGCGGTGGTGCCCGCCCGGTAGGGGCTCAGGGCGAAGGCCGCGCAGTTGGCGCCGTCGAAGGTGTAGCCCACCAGATACTGGCCGGCGAAGGCGTAGGTGTTCTGCCACTCGCCCTGGGCGTTGAAGAAGAACACCTGCTCCCCGGACAGGGCGCAGAGCCTGTCGGAGGAGAACCAGTGCACGTCCAGCAGCACCGTGTCGGCCACGAAGAAGGTGCCTTTCTGGCCCTCCTGGCTCAGCTCGAAGAACCGGACCTCGCTGCCGCTGACCGTGTAGGACAGTACCGCCAGCTTCCGCCCGTCGGGGGACACGTGGGCGCTCAGGACCCAGGCGGAGGAGGAGTACCATCGGTATACCTCTTCCAGGTCGGGGTCGTATACGGTGACCAGGGCCCGGCGGCCCGTGTACTCGGTGGTGACGGCGATGAAGCCGGTCTCGGAGACGGTGGCGGAGATGATGTTGCCCGCCGGGGTAAGCTCCTCCACCGTGCCGTCGAACCAGGCCACGGCCATGTGGGTGCCGCCCAGGTCGTAGAATACGGCGAAGTCATTGCAGCCGGCGGCGGTGGGGTTCTCCATCTGCATGACCATGCTGGTCACCGGCGCGCCGCTGCCGTCCAGCAGCTCCAGACCGCCGGAGTTGGCCACCGCGAGACCCTTGCCCGCGGCGGCGAACGCCTGGCCGGAGCCGGCGTCGAAGACATACTCGTCATTGGGGGTGGAGGCCTTGTCCACGGACAGGATCATCCCGTCGGGGGAGAAGCTGTCCCGGTAGACGTATACCACAGCCGTGGCCGCCAGGAGCACCAGCGCCGCCACCAGGGCGATGATCGCCCCCGCCGCATCCCGCTGGCTCAGGGCGCCGCCCTCCTCCCGGGCGGGCTCTTCCTTCACCTTTTCCCGGCGGAAGAAGACCCGCTTTTTTGCCTCCTGAGGAGCGGCTTCGGCCTCCTGGGCCTCGTCCGCCTGCTCCTGGTCCTTCCGGCGGAGGGTGAAGCGGGGCTTCTTGCCGGCCTGGGCGGCCTGCTCGGCCTCGGTGGTCTCGCGGACCGGCTCGGTCTTTACCAGCCTTGGTCCTCTGGACTCGCCCTCCAGCACGGCGGCCACCTGGTCCATCAGCTCCTGTTCGGCCCTCTGGGCGGCGGCCTTTTTCTCCTCCGACGCCTTCCAGCCCCAGTGCCGCCGGGGCTCCTTTTTCTCCTTGGGGGGAGGGGGCTCATGGGAGCCCGCGGGAGCCTCCTGGTGGGAGCCCTTGGCAGCGGTATCCACTTTTTTCAGGTGCTTGCTGGCCATACGGTCTCCCCTTGTGTCGCGCTTTACTGCAACTTGATATTATAGCACAATTAAGGTTATTTTGTCTATGGATGTCGCCGGAAATTAAGGGTGATCGTGGGGGGCGGGGCCCTCCATCATCTTCCCCACGTCCCCCTCGTACCAGAGCCGGTGCATATAGAGGCCCTGGGGGGGCATGGTGGGGCCGGTGAGCCGCCGGTCGCCCCGGTCCAGCAGGGCGGGGATGTCCTCCGGGGCCAGCTTCCCGTCGGAGGCGTAGACCAGCGTGCCCACGATGGCCCGGACCATGTTGTATAAGAATCCGTTGGCGCACACGGCCACGGTGATGATATCGCCGGTCCGCTCCGCCCGGCACCAGTGGACGGTGCGGACGGTGGTCCTGGTCTCTGTGCCCACGCTGCGCACGGCGGCGAAGTCGTGGGTGCCCACGAAGGCGGCGGCCGCCTTATCCATGATCTCTGCGTCCAGGGGCGCGGGCCAGAAACAGGCCCGGCAGTCCAGGAACGGGTCTCGGATGCGGCTGTTGTGTATCTTATAGATATACTCCTTTTGGATACAGGAGCCGATGGCGTTGAACTCGATGGGGGCCTCCACGGCGGCCTGGACGGCGATGTCCGCCGGCAGGCGGCTGTTCAGGGCCAGGGGGATGCGGTCCACGGGGATGGCGCAGTCGGTGCGGAAGTTGGCGCAGTAGGAAAGAGCGTGGACCCCCGCGTCCGTGCGGCCGCAGCCGGTGACATGGACAGGATGCTGGACGGTTTTCTCCACCGCCCGCTCCAGGGTCTGCTGGACGGTGGCCTCGGAGGCCTGGGTCTGCCAGCCGTGATAGGCCGAGCCGTCGTAGGCAAGGCGTAAGGCGATATTTCTCATATACCCAGCCTCCTGAGGACCAGGATGCCCGCCACCAGCAGTCCGCCCAGGATGAAAGCCACGGCGTCCCGCCCGGCCATGCGCAGCTCCTTCATGCGGGTGCGGCCCTGGCCGCCGTTGTAGCAGCGGCACTCCATGGCCAGCGCCAGCTCGTCCGCCCGCCGGAAGGCGGAGATGAACAGGGGTATCAGGAGGGGCAGCAGGGCCTTGGCCCGCTCGGGGAGCGTGCCCGTCTCCAGGTCGGCGCCCCGGGCCTTCTGGGCGGACATGATCCGGTCCGTCTCCTCGATGAGTGTGGGGATGAACCGCAGGGCGATGCACATCATAAGGCTCAGCTCATACACCGGCACGTGGAGCTTGTTAAGGGGCGATAAAAGCCGCTCCAGCCCGTCGGTGATAGCCAGGGGGGAGGTGGTGTAGGTCAGAAGGAACGTGCCCGACACCAGCAGCATCACCCGCAGCACCATGGACACGGCCCGATTGAGGCCCGTGTAGGTGATATGGATGAAACGCCACTGGAAGAGGACGTCGTCCCCGCGGGTGAAAAACAGGTTCAGCAGGCCGGTGAACACGATGATGAACACCAGGGGCTTCAGCCCCCTCAGCATGGCCCGGGGCTTGATGTGGGCCACGGCGGTCACGGCGGCCAGGGCCGCGATGACCAGGGCGTACCCGCCCCAGGTGTTCACGAGGAACAGCGCCGCGATGTAGACCACGGTGAGGATGAGCTTCGTCCGGGGGTCCAGCCGGTGGACCACGGTGTCGCCGGGGAAGTACTGGCCCAGAGTGATGTCCTTCAGCATGGCGCGCCCCCCTTTCCCCGGAGGGCCAGAATGGCGGCCGCCAGCTGTTCGATGGCGTATACGCCCTGGGGCACGGCCACGCCCTGCTCCCGCAGAAGCCCCGCGATGCGGGCCGCGGCGGGCAGGTCAAGGCCGATGCTGAGGAGCTTATCGCTGTGGGCGAACACCGCCTCCGGCGTGCCGTCCAGGGCGATGCGCCCCTCCTCCATCACGATGAGCCGGTCGCACCGGTTGGCGATGGACATGTCGTGGGTGACGAGAAGGATGGTCCCGCCGCTGGCGTTCTTCCAGGCGAAGAGCTTTTCTAAGAGGTCCTCCCGCCCGGCGGGATCCAGCCCCGCGGTGGGCTCGTCCAGCACCAGCAGCTCCGGTTCCATGGCCAGCACGCCAGCGATGGCCACACGGCGCTTCTGGCCCCCGGAAAGCTCCAGGGGGGACCGGTCAAACCGGTCCTCCGGGAAGCCCACGAAGGCGGCGGCCTCCCGGACCCGGCGGCCGATCTCCTCCTGGGGGAGCTTCAGGTTTTTGGGCCCGTAGGCGATGTCCGCCGCCACGGTCTCCTCAAATAGCTGGTACTCCGGGTACTGGAACACCACGCCCACCCGGAACCGGGCGGCGCGCATGGCGGCCTTGGAGGCGAAGATGTCCTCCCCGTCCAGCAGCACCGTGCCGCTGTCGGGCTTCAGAAGGGCGTTCAAATGGCTGATAAGGGTGCTCTTGCCGCTGCCCGTGTGGCCGATGAGGGCCACGGCGCCCCCCGCCTCGATGGTCAAATTGATGTTGTCGATGGCGGTCTTTTCAAAGGGCGTGCCCCGGCTGTAGACGTGGGTCAGGCCCCGGATCTCGATAAGGCTCATCCCAGCGCCTCCTTTATGGCGGCGGCGCAGGCCTCCGGGGTGAGAGCGCCGGCGGGAACGGCCATGCCGGCGGCGTTCAGCTTTTCGATGAGGGCCGTGGTGTCGGGGACCGTGAGCTGCAGCGCCCGCAGCTCGTCCGCCCGGGCGAATATCTCCGCCGGGGCGCCGTCCATGACGATGCGGCCCCGGTCCATGACCAGGACCCGGTCGGCCCGGACGGCCTCGTCCATGTGGTGGGTGATGAGCAGGACGGTGATGCCCTTTTCCCGGCACAGCCGCTCCGCGGCGGAGACCACCTCCCGGCGGCCCCGGGGGTCCAGCATGGCGGTGGGCTCGTCCAGCACCAGCACCTCCGGCCCCATGGCCAGCACGCCGGCGATAGCCACCCGCTGCTTCTGCCCGCCGGAGAGAAGGTGGGGTGCGTGCAGGCGGAAGTCATACATGTCCACCTGTTTCAATGCCTCGTCCACCCGGCGGCGTATCTCCTTGGGGTCCACGCCCAGATTCTCCGGGGCGAAGGCCACGTCGTCCTCCACCACGTTGGCCACGATCTGGTTGTCCGGATTCTGGAACACCATGCCCACCTTCCGGCGGATGGGGAGCAGATTCCCCTCGTCGATGGTGTCCATGCCGTCCACCAGGACCTTGCCCTCCCTGGGCAGGAGGATGGCGTTCAGGTGCTTGGCCAGGGTGGACTTGCCGCTGCCGTTGGAGCCCAGCACTGCCACGAAGGAGCCCGGCATGACGTCCAGGTCCACTCCGTCCAGGGCGGGCCGGTCGGCGTCGGGGTAGACGTATGTGAGGTTTTTTACGCGGATGATCGGGTCCATAGAATCGTATTGTCCTTGCACATTTTTGCGGCCCCCTCTGACGAGGGGGCTGTCAGCGCTTGCGCTGACTGGGGGAGAGAAAAAGGTTGTCTCTCCCTCCGTCTTCGTCGGAGCGCGCTGGGCCAGGTCTCGCTTTGCCGCAAGCGGCAAAGCTCGAGTGGCCCGCGGCTCCTCCTCTTCCCCACGCGACCCGCTTTGCTGGGCTCGCGCGGGGACCCCATTGGCGGCCACCTCCCTCGTCAGAGGGAGGCTTTTAGGCCCTCACCGTTCCCACCTGCAAGATGCGCCGCAGGGCAGCACCAGCCCGGAGGCGGAGGCCCGCAGGCCCAGCTCCTGGGCGTCGCTATGGCCGCCGAACTTCTTGGTGAACAGGCTCTCGGTGATGTAAGTGAGCACCGACGGGGCCAGACCTGTGGTGTAGGAGTTGATGAGCACGAAAAGGGGGTCGTCGGACAAAAGGGGCACCACGGAGCTGACGAAAGGCCACAGGTCGTCCTCCAGCTTCCATATCTCGCCCCCGGGGCCCCGGCCATAGGAGGGCGGGTCCATGATGATGGCGTCGTAGTGCCTGCCCCGGCGGATCTCCCGCTGGCAGAACTTGGCGCAGTCGTCCACGATCCAGCGCACCGGTCTGTCGCTGAGGCCGGAGCACAGGGCGTTCTCCCTGGCCCAGGCCACCATGCCCCTGGCCGCGTCCACGTGGCACACCTCCGCCCCGGCGGCGAGGCACGCCACCGTGGCCGCGCCGGTGTAGGCGAACAGGTTCAGCACCCGGATGGGGCGCTTGGCGGCGCGTATCTTCTCCATGGTCCAGTCCCAGTTGGCGGCCTGCTCGGGGAAGAGGCCGGTGTGCTTGAAGCTCATGGGCTTGACCTGGAAGGTGAGCGCGCCGTAGCGTATCTTCCAGGAGGCGGGCAGGTCGTTCTTCTCCCAGGCGCCGCCGCCGGAGGCGGACCGGCGGTAGCGGGCGTCGGGCCGCCGCCAGCGGGGATCGGAGCGCTCCGTGGCCCATATGGCCTGGGGGTCCGGGCGCAGAAGGATATGGCTGCCCCAGCGCTCCAGCTTTTCCCCGCCGGAGGCGTCGATGAGCTCATAGTCCCGCCACTTGTCCGATACCCACATAGAAGCTCCTAAACCCCCAAATTACAATTTGACACTGTATTATAACACTCGTTTTCAAGCCGGTCAATGCCTTCACCGCCCGGGCCGGTCGGGCATATCCTGCAATATACGGGCGGGAACGTCCGGGATTGGGAGGATAGGAATTTTGCATATATTGGAACAGCTGCTGCTGGTATTCGGTCTGAGCATGGACGGGTTCGCCGCGTCGGTGTGCATGGGCATGGCCGCCGGGCCGCGGCGCATCGGGCCCATCGTGGCCATCATGAGCGGCTTTCACGTGGGGATGCTCCTGCTGGGCTACGCGGTGGGGGCGGGACTGCCCGACTCCCTCGCGGCCATGTATCCCTGGGTGGCGGGGCTGCTGCTGGCGGCCATGGGCGTGCGGATGCTGCGCCAGGCCCGGCAGCCGGAGGAGGCGCCCCAGGGCGGCCAGACGGCCGGATCCATCGCGGCCCTGTCCCTGGCCACCAGCATAGACGCCATGACCGTGGGTGTGGCCTTCGCCATGATGGAGGTGCCCGCCCCGCGGGCGGGGGCTATGGTGGCGGTTGTGATGGGCTGTCTCTCCACAGCGGGGGCGTCCTTCGGAAGCCGGGTGGGCCAGAACCGGCGGCGGGCGGCCCGGACCGCCGGCGGAGCGATCTTATGCCTGCTGGGGCTCAAAATGCTGCTGGAGGCGCTGGACCTCATCTCGTTCTGAATACATGAAGCGCCTCCCTTGCCGGGAGGCGTTAAAATATCTGTGCGATAAGCGCGAACTATGCTATAATCGAGGTATGGTACAGACGATATTGGGCCGGGCCGGCGCGGGCAAGACGGCGCTGGTGTTCGGCGAGATAGCAGAATATGTGCGCCAGGGCGACGGGAAGACGGTCCTTCTGGTGCCGGAGCAGTACAGCCACGAGGCGGAGCGGGAGCTCTGCGCCGCGGCGGGGGACACGCTGAGCCGGTACGGGGAGGTGCTGTCCTTCACGGGGCTGGCGCGAAAGGTGTTTTCGGAGGTGGGCGGCGGAAAGCCCGCCATGGACGGGGGCGGCCGGCTCCTCTGCATGGCTGTGGCGGCGGAGGGCCTGGAGGGGCAGCTTCGGGTCTACCACCGGGGCCGCCGGGAGCCCCGGACCCTGGACAGTCTCACCCGGGCCATGGAGGAGCTGCGAAACGCCGGGGTCTCGGCGGCCGATCTGGCGGCCGCGGCGGAAAAGACCGCGGGGGCCCTCTCCGACAAGCTGCGGGATCTGAGCCTGCTGGCGGAGGGATATACCGCCGTGCAGAGCCGCTCCGGCGCGGACAGCGCCGACCGGCTCCAGGCCCTGGCGGCCCTGCTGGGGGACAGCCATATCTACGGCCGGTACTACGCCGACGGCTTTTCCGACTTCACCCGCCTGGAAAAGGAGGTCCTGCGCCAGATCGTCCGCTCCGGCGCGGACCTGACCGTGTGCCTCACCTGCGGCGAGCGGGACGAGGGGGCCTTTTCTCTGCCCCTGGCCACCGCCCGGTGGCTGAAAAACCTCGCGGCGGAGTACGGCGCGGAATATGTGGAGCAGTGGGTGGAGCGGTCAGGCCAGACGCCGCCCATCCGGTATTACTGCGACCACCTCTATGACTTCGGCGCGCCCGCCTGGGAGGGCGGGACGGATGCGGTGACCTGCGTCCGGGCGGGGGACATCTCCGAGGAATGCGAATTGGCGGCGGCCCGGATGGCGGAGCTGGCCCGTGCAGGCTGCCGGTGGCGGGACATGGCCGTGGCGGTCCGGGGCTTTGGCGACTACCGCACGGCCCTGGAGAGCGCCTGCGCCCGGTACGGGGTGCCTCTGTTCCTGTCCGGCCGGGGGGACACCCTGCAAAAGAGCCTGCCCCTGGCCATCTCCTCCGCCCTGGAGGCAGTGTGCCGGGGCTATGAATACGAGGCGGTGTTCGGCTGGCTGAAGACCGGCTTGGGTCCCGTCTCCCTGGAGGAGACGGACGAACTGGAAAACTACGCCCTTCTGTGGGGCATCCGGGGCGGTCTGTGGGACAGGCCCTGGACCATGCACCCGGAGGGGTATAACCAGGAGATGGACGAGCGGGCCCAAAAGGCTCTGGAGAAGCTGAACGGCCTGCGCCGGGCGGTCATCGGCCCCCTGAAGGCCCTGGAGCGGCGGACGGGACAAGCCGTCACCGCCAGGGAGCAAGCCGTGGCCCTGGCGGCGTTTCTGGAGGACACCTCCCTGGCCGAAAAGATAGAGCAGCGGACGGCGGAGCTCACCGCCGAAGGACGGCCCGAGGCGGCGGCGGAGCACGCCCGGCTGTGGGACATCCTGTGCTCGGCGCTGGAGCAGTTCGCCGCTGTGCTGGGGGATACGGCCATGGACGCCCAGCGGTTCCAGGGGCTTTTCACCCTCATGCTGTCCAAGTACGACGTGAACGTGATACCCGTGTCCCTGGACCGGGTCAGCGCCGGAGAGATCGACGCCATGCGCCGGCGGCACACCCGGCATCTGCTGCTTCTGGGCGCGGCGGACGGGCGCATCCCGGCCCCGGAGGAGGCGGGGGGCGTGTTCACCGCCGACGAACGGGAGGAGCTCACCGCCCTGGGCCTGGAGCTGGGCGGGGCGGAGGAGGACCTGAGCCGGGAGCTGGGGCGCATTTACAGCTGCCTTTCCCTGCCCTCGGAGAGCCTGTATATGAGCTGGTCCGCGGTGGACGGCGAGGGCGGCGAGGCCCGGCCCAGCCTGCTCATCGGCCGGGCGAAAGACCTGCTGGGCGTGACCCCCGTGCAGGGGGATATCCTCCGGGCCCGGACCTTCGCGGTCCGTCCGGCCTTTGCCCTGGCCCTCCGGGGCCAGCGGGGGGAGGCGGAGGACCTGTGCCTCGCGGCACGGGACTATTTCGCCGCCGCGGGCCACGGGCCGGAGCTGGAGCGCCTGGCCAGCGCGGCCCAGGCGGCGCTGGGCTCTCTGGGGGCCGGGTCGGTCCGGGCGCTGTACGGCCCGGAGCCCAAAATGTCCCCCAGCCGGGCGGAGAAATTTGCCGGGTGCCGGTTCTCCTACTTTCTCCAGTACGGCCTGCGGGCCAGGCCCCGGGTCCCGGCGGCTTTCGCCCCCCGGGACTATGGCACGTTCATGCACTATGTGCTGGAGAACGTGGCCCGGGACGCCATGGCCGCGGGGGGCTTCGCCGCGGTGGACGAGGGACAGATCGCCGCTCTCGCGGACAAGTATGTGGACAAGTATATCGAGGAAGAACTGCGGGGCTTCGCCGACAAGACCGCCCGCTTCGCCTACCTGTTCCGTCGGCTGCGCACCACGGTGCGCCGGGTGGTGAAGGACATGTGGGAGGAGCTGCGGGTATCCAAATTCCAGCCCCTGGACCTGGAGCTGGACCTGGCCGGGGAGGGCGTGCTGGCCCCGGCAGAGGGGGACGGCCCGGCGGTCACCGGCCGGGCGGACCGGGTGGACGGCTGGGTGCAGGGGGATACCCTGTATCTGCGTATCACGGACTACAAGACCGGCGTGAAGAAGTTCGACCTGGCCGACGTGTGCCAGGGGCTCAACATGCAGATGCTCCTCTATCTCTTCGCGCTGACGGAGCGGGGCGGGGACTACTTCGGCGCGAAGAAGATCAAGCCCGCGGGGGTGCTCTACTCCATGGCCCGGTTCGACGTGGTGAACGCCCCCGGGGATGTGACGGACGAGGAGCTGGCCAGGCTCCGGCGCGCCGCCGCCCGCCGCAGCGGTCTGGTCCTGGCGGACGGCGAGGTGCTGGAGGCCATGGAGCCGGGGAAGGACAAGCGGTTTTTGCCCGTGAAGATCACGGGCAGTGGAGAGCACGCCGCCGCGGCCGGGGGGACGCTGGCCTCCCTGGAGCAGTTCGGCGCCCTGAGCCGGTTCATAGACAAGACGTTGGCGGACCTGGCCGGGGAGCTCAAAGCCGGCAGCGTGACCTGCGACCCCTGGTACAAGTCCAGCCGGGAGACCGCCTGCACCTTCTGCGACTTCAAGGAGGTCTGTCTCTTTGACGGGACGGGCAATGGCTGGCGCATGCGCACGAAGCTGACCACCGACGAGGCATGGGAGAGGATCAAGGCATGAGCGATATAAAACTGACGCCCTCCCAGGCCAGGGCGGTAAATTTGCGGGGCCACGCGGCGCTGGTGAGCGCCGCGGCGGGCAGCGGCAAGACGAGAGTGCTCACCGAGCGGCTCATGGCCCGGGTCCTGGAGGGAGAGGACATCGACCGGTTTCTGGTCATCACGTTCACCAGGGCCGCGGCGGCGGAACTGCGGGGGCGCATCCTCTCGGAGCTGAACGAGCGCATCGGGGCGGACCCGGCCAACGTCCGCCTGCGGCGGCAGAGCGCCCTCCTGTACCGGGCCCAGATCGGCACCATCGACAGCTTCTGCACCGCCCTGGTGCGGGAGAACGCCCATGTGCTGGGGGTGTCCTCCGGGTTCGCGGTGCTGGACACGGAGCGGGCGCAAAGCCTCCTGGAACGGGCTTTGGAGGACGTGCTGGACCGGGCCTATGAGCGCATAGAGACGGACGCGGGCCTGCGCACGCTGGTGGACAGTGTGGGCGCGGGCCGGGACGACGCCGCCCTTGGCCAGACGGTGCTGGCGCTGTACCAGAAGATGCGAAGCTACCCCTTCCCCTGGGCCTGGGCGGAGGGGACCCTGTCCAGGCTGGACGCCGCGGACCTCACGGACGCGGCCCAGACTCCCTGGGGCCGGGCCATCCTGGACGACGCGGCGGCGGAGGCCGCCTATCAGGGGTCGAAACTGGACCAGGCGGTGGAGTGGTATATGCAAAGCGCGGAGGCCGAGCCGGTCCGAAAGAGCTACGGCCCCTCCTTCGCGGATATGGCCCTGCACTTCCGGGACATCGCCCGGGCCTGCGGCGAGAGCTGGGAAAAGGCCCGGACCGCGGCGGCGGAGCCGGACCCCCGGCTGGGCTCCCTCCGGAACTATACGGGAGACACAGACGCGGTGAAGGCGGTGTGGAAGGAGGCCAAGGCGGCGTCCGGCCGTCTGCGCACGGCTCTGGCCGGGGACAGCCGGGCGCTTCTGGCCGGAGCGGCGGCGTCCAAAGCGCCCCTGACGGCCCTGGTGGGGCTTGTGCGGGACCTGGACAGCGAGTACGCCCAGCGGAAAAAACGGGCGGAGAGCCTGGACTTCGCGGACCTGGAGCACATGTGCGTGGCGCTTCTGTGCGACGGGGAGAACGGCCCCACGGCCTTGGCGTGGACGGTGTCCGCCCGGTTCGCCGAGGTGATGGTGGACGAGTACCAGGACGTGAACCGGGTGCAGGAGACCATCTTCCGGCGGGTGTCCGGCGAGGGGAAAAACCTCTTTATGGTGGGCGATGTGAAGCAGTCCGTGTACCGCTTCCGCATGGCCGAGCCGGGCATATTCAACGAAAAATACGCGGATTTTCGCGCCGGCGGTCCGGGGGAGCTGGTGCTCCTGCAGGAGAATTTCCGCAGCCGGAAATGCGTTCTGGACGCCTGTAACGCGGTGTTCTCCCGCATCATGTCCCCGGAGCTGGGGGATGTGGCTTACGATGACGCCGCCCGGCTGATCCCCGGGGCGGACTATCCCCCCGAGGGGGAGGCAAAGCCGGAGTTGTGCCTTTTGGACAGCCGGGACGCGGACGAGGACGCCCCGGACAAGAACGCCATGGAGGCGGCCTATGTGGCCCGGCGCATCCGGGAGATGGTGGAACGGGAGCGGCCTCTTGTCTCCGACGGCCTGGGCGGACAGCGTCCCGTGCGGTACGGGGACATCGCCCTGCTCCTTCGTACGCCGGGCACCACCGGCGGGGTCTACCGCCGGGCGCTGGAGGAGGCGGGCGTGCCCGTGAGCGCCAGGGAGGGAGGAGCCTTCTTCTCCCAGCCGGAGATCAGCTTTGCCATCAGCATGCTGGCCGTGGCGGACAATCCCCGCCAGGACGTACCCCTCATCGCGGCGCTGCGGGGCCTGCCCTTCGGCTTTACTCCCGACGAGCTGTCCGCCGTCCGGACGGCGGGAAAGGGCGACCTGTGGGACGCGCTGTGCCTCCGCGCCCGGGAGGATGAGCGCTGCCGCCGGTTCGTGGATACCGTGCAGGACCTGCGCAGCTTCGCCCGGGAGGAGCCGGCGGACAGCCTTCTGCGAAGGCTCTACGATAAGACAGAGCTTATGACCATATGCGGCGCCATGGCGGACGGCGGACGGCGGACGGCGGAGCTCATGCAGCTTTATGAGTATGCCCGCCAGTTTGAAGAGAGCGGCAGCCACGGGCTTTTCCGGTTCGTGGCGTGGCTGCGGGACCTGGAGCGCCGGGGCCAGGAGCCCCCGGCCCCCGCTTTGAACGACGCGGTGCAGATCACCAGCATACACAAGTCCAAGGGCCTGGAGTTCCCCGTGGTGTTCCTGGCGGGCCTGGGCCACGGCTGGAACCGCCAGGGGGCCAGACAGGTGCTGTGCCATGAAAAGCTGGGCCTGGGCATGAAGGTGACGGACGCGGTCCGGGGCGTGAGCTGGCCCACCCTGTGCTGGCGGGCCATCGACCTCGCGGAAAAGCGGGAGGAGCTGTCTGAGCAGGAGCGTGTCCTCTATGTGTCCATGACCCGGGCGAAGGAGCGGCTCATCATGACGGGCATGACCGGCAAGGCGGCGGAAAAGCTGGCCGCCTGCGGCACCGGTGGGGCGGTCATAACCCCCCGGGAGCTGATGCGGGCGGGCAGCGCCCTGCCCTGGCTTATGGAGGCCGCGGCGGCGGACGGCGGCGAGACCATCCAGATCAAGCTGCTCTCTCCGGAGGAGACGGCGGCGGTCCCGGCAGCGGAGGGGGAAAAGCCCCTGTCCCCGGCGGATCCGGCCCTGACGGACACGCTCGCGGAGCGGCTGGCCTGGACATATCCCTATGAGGCGGCGGTGGCCCTGCCCTCCAAGATGACGGCCACAGCGGCCCGGGAACTGGCCCCGGACACAGCGGACCCGGAGGCGGCGGAGCTGGTGAAGGCCCCGGCCATGACGGCCCGGCTTCGGAAGCCGGACTTCGGCCGCCAGTCGCGGGACCTGACCGGCCCGGAGCGGGGCGTGGCGGCCCACCTGGTCATGCAGCACATCGACTTTAAAAAGACCGGTTCGGAGGAGGAGATATCCGCCGAGATCGCCCGGCTGGAGGCCATGGGCTTTCTGGACGCGCGCCAGGCCCGGGCCGTGGACCCGGGGGACATCCTGGCCTTCTTCCGCTCGGAGCTGGGGCAGAGGCTTTTAAAGGCGGACCGGGTGATACGGGAATTCAAGTTCTCCCTGCTCTGCCCGGCGTCCCTGTGGTATCCCCAGGCCCCGGCGGAGGAGGAGATCCTCCTGCAGGGCGTGGTGGACTGCTGCATCCAGGAGGCGGGCGCCCTCACGGTGATAGACTTCAAGACCGACGGGGAGGTCCACCCCGAGCGGTACACCGGCCAGCTCCAGGCCTACGCCGCCGCCATGGAGCGGATATACAAACTGCCCGTGAAGCAGGCGGCTCTGTGGTATCTGCGCCGGCGGGAGGCGGCGGACTGCCCCCTTCCCGGGAACAGCAAGTGAAAAAAGGGCGGTTTGACACAAAAAAACGTTGCGCTTTTTGAAAAGGTATGTTAATATACCATTTGCGTCTTGTAACGGCGGGCATGTATCCGCACTCAAGACAGCCTGAACTGAGGTGACTATCATGAAGGAAGGCATCCATCCCAAGTACTACCACACTACCATCCGCTGCGCCTGCGGCAACGTGATCGAGACCGGCTCCACCCGGGAGAACATCACCGTTGAGATCTGCTCCAAGTGCCACCCGTTCTTCACCGGCAAGCAGAAGCTGGTGGACACCAGCGGCCGCGTGGATAAGTTCAACCGCAAGTACGGCCTGGGCAAGTAAGCTACGATGCTATATCTGCCTCGCAGAGTTCGGCTCCGCAGAGCCGAATGAAGTGGGATATGATTTCCGAGGACATGCGCCTCGGAAATCATTCTTTACGGCCCGCAAACGTGAACGCCCCCATCCATCGGATGGGGGCGCTTTGCGCTGCAGCGGGCCGCAGTCTTCTCGTTTGAAAGGGTCTCCCTTTCAAACGACTATGATAGGAGCATGCGGTCATTATCAAGGGCTTTGCCCACGTTCTCCTTGAACATGCGAAGCAGATCGTCCACGGTGAGACCGTTGCGCTCGCCGCCCTTCAGGTCCAGGATGATCCGCCCGGAATCCATCATCAGCGTCCGGTTGCCCAGCGCCAGCGCGGAGGACATGTTGTGGGTGATCATCATGCAGGTGAGGCGCCCCTCCCGGACGATGCTCTCGGTGAGGGCCAGGACCTTCTCCGCCGTGCCCGGGTCCAGGGCGGCGGTGTGTTCGTCCAGCAGAAGCAGCTTGGGGGGCACCATGGTGGCCATGAGCAGGGTCAGGGCCTGGCGCTGGCCGCCGGAGAGGAGACCCACGGGCTGGCGCATCCGGTTTTCAAGACCCATGTCCAGCAGGGCCAGCCGATCCCGGAACTTATTGATCTCGGCTTTGGACACGTGGCTCAGCCAGCCGCCGCCCCCCGCGGCCAGGGCCAGGTTCTCCTCGATGGTCATGCCGGGGGCGCTGCCCCGCATGGGGTCCTGGAACAAGCGGCCGATGTCCTTGGCCCGCTTGAACTCGGGCATGAAGGTGATATCCCTGCCGTCCAGGGTGATGGAGCCGGTGTCGGGGTAGAAGCTGCCGGCGATGGCGTTGAAGAGGGTGGACTTGCCCGCGCCGTTGGCGCCGATGATGGTGACGAAGTCGCCGGGGTCCAAATGGAGGCTGAGGCCGGAGATGGCTGTCTTCTCGTTGACGGTGCCGGGGTTGAAGGTCTTGGAGATGTTGGAAAGGGTGAGCATTTACTTGGCCCCCTTTCCGGCGGCCAGCCGCTTGCGGAGCATGGGCAGCTGGGTCTTCAGATAGGGCCCCGCGATGGCCAGCACCACGATCACGGAGCTCACCAGCTTCAGCATGAACGCGGGCATATTGAGCCGCAGGGCAATGGTGTACACCAGCCGGAAGATGATGGAGCCCAGGACCATGCCCACCGCCCGCTTGGCGATGGAGCCCTTGCCCATGAAGGTCTGGCCGATCAGGAGGCTGGCCAGGGCGATGGTCACCATGCCGGAGCCTATGTCGATGTTCACGGATTTCTGGCTCTGGGCCAGCAGACACCCGGAAAGGCCCGTGAAGGCGTTGGCCACGCACAGACCCACCGTGGTGGTGAAGACGGGATTGATGGAGGAGGAGCGGACCATGTCGGGGTTGTTGCCGGTGGCCCGGATGGCCAGACCCAGGCGGGTCCGGAGGAACAGGGCCAGGAAAAGGATAACCAGCGCCGCCGCGGCCAGGGCGATGATGAGCTCATAGTACTTGGCCAGGGGCGTGTCCGCGAGGGCGTCCTTGAGTTTGGTGAAGACCGTCACGGTCTTGTTCATGTTGAGCAGCGACGACTTGCCCATGACGGCGATGTTGATGGAGTACAGGCCGGTGTTCACAATGATGCCGGCCAGCAGGCTGTCAATGCCCATGCGGGTCTGCAGCACGGCGGTGATGAAGCCGGAGAGCACCCCCGCGCCCATGGCGGCGGGGATGGACAGCCACGGGTGGCCGGCAATGGCCACCACGGCCCCCACGGCGGCGCCCAGGGTGAAGCAGCCGTCGGTGGAGAGGTCGCACACGTTCAGCATGGAGTAGCTCAAAAACAGGGCCAGCACGGTCAGCGAGCAGATGACGCCCAGCTCCAGGGCCGTCTGCACCAGGGACAAGATCGCGGTTAATGACATGGTTTTTCCTCCAGGGGAAAGGATAGTTACATTATGGAAGGCCCCCTCTGACGAGGGGGCTGTCGCCGCCTTTGGCGGTGACTGGGGGAGAGATTTTGAATTCTCTCCCTCCGTCATCGTCGGAGCACGCAAGCCAGGTCTCCCTTTGCAGCAAGCGGCAAAGCTCGAATGACTCGCGGCTCCTCCTCTCCCCACGCGACCCGCTTCGCTGGGCTCGCGCGGGGACCCTACCTCGCCGTGCTACCTCCCTCGTCAGAGGGAGGCTTTGGCTCGGCTCTCCCTTTAATTTTACTCAAACTCTTCAGCGGTCTCAATGGGCTTCACGGCGGTGCACAGGTCGGCGAAGAGCTCGGCCAGTTCGTCGAAGGTCTTGCCGGTGATCTGCTCGCACACGTCGGTGTTGATGGTGGCGGTGCCATTGTCGAAGGTCATGACGGGCAGTTCAGCGGGGTCCTCGCCGTCGATCAGGACCTGGGCGATCATGTTGGCGGTCTCCACGCCCAGGTTGGCGTAGTCCACGCCGTAGCCCAGGAACGCGCCGTTCAGGGCGAAGGAGTCGGCGCCGGTGTAGTGGGGGATGCCGGCCTCGGCCAGCTCCTCATAGATGCTGAGCTCGGCGGTCATGATGGTGTTGTCGGAGGGGGTGAACACCGCGTCCACACCGTCGGCGATCATGGATTCCACAGCCAGCTGGACCTCGGGGATGGTGGTGCCGTTGTACTCCTTGTACTCGATGCCCTTCTCGTCCAGGAACTCCTTGGCGGCGGCGATGGGGGTGGCGGAGGAATCCTGCCCCAGGTCATACAGAAGGCCGATCAGGTCCGCCTCGGGGTCGGCGGCGAAGATCAGGTTCATAACGGCGTTGGTGTCCAGGAAGTCGGAGGTGCCGGTGATGTTGGCGCCGGGGGCTTCATTGCTCTCCACAAGGCCGGCGGCCTCGGGGTCGGACACGGCGGAGAAGATCACGGGGATCTGGTTGTCCTCGGTGGCGGCCTGCATGGCCATAGCCACGGGGGTGGCCACGCCCACCATCAGGTCCACGCCGTCGGCGATGAAGTTCTGGATGATCTGGTCCATGACGGCGGCGTCGCCGTTGGGGTTGTCGTAGCTGACCTCGAAGGTCACGCCCTTCTCCTCGCCGATGGCCTCCAGCTGGGACTGGATGTTCTCCACGATCTGGTTCAGGGACGCGTCATCCACGTAGTTGCAGATGCCGACTTTATAGGTCTCGCCTTCGGCCATGGCGGGGGCCGCCAGAGCCAGGACCATAACAAGGGCCATTACAGTGCAGATGAGCTTCTTCATTTTCGTTATCTCCTTTTCATACTTTCTCATTTTAGATTTTTGGTGTTGGATATGTTCATGTTTCGTGGGTGTGTCCTTACGCCCGCCATCGTCTGGACAATATGAACATTTGCTGTACCTCCTCATGGATTAGTTTGCGAAGCCCGGTCAGGGCGAGCCGCGCGGTGGGCCGCGCGTAAATTCAAAATTCATTTGAATTTTGAATTTCTGCCGGCGGGATTCACTTCCGCCGAGCAGTTTAAAACATGAAGTCAAAAACTTGTTTTTTGACGAAAAACATCCTGTCCCTGCATTTCTGCTGGGACAGGATGTGGTATACGTCCTGCGGTGCCACCCGGCTTGGCGCTCACGCGCCCGCTTTGCTCCGCGCTGTCACGCGGCGGCGTTGTTCACGGAGCGCCTCTCTCCGTCTCACATAGGGCAGCTTACAGCCGCCTTCCGATCGCCCTCCGAAGTCCATTCGCACATTCCGGCCTGTACCGCGCTTCCAGCACCCGCGGCTCTCTGTGACACGCTCAGGAAAGGTTACTTACTCTTCATCAACGGTTTACTGTATTGAATTTGGCTGCATTATAACGCGGGGAAAAGCGTTTGTCAACACCTTTTTGCAGGTATTTTTTGGTAAGTTACATCCGGCACAGCTCCGCGGCGGTGTCGGCGGCCAGGGCGGCATTATTGAGCACCAGCTGGATGTTGGACTCCAGGCTGTCGCCCCCGGTGATGTCCTTGACCCGGGCCAGGAGGAAGGGGGTGACCTTCTTTCCCTTCACGCCCTGCTGGACGCTCTCGGCGATGGCCTGGTCGATGGCGGCGTTGATGACCGCCGGGTCCATGGACCACTTCTCCGGGATGGGGTTGGTGCACAGCATGCCGCCGGGATAGCCCAGGGCCTGCTGGGCGGCGAAGGCGGCGGCCAGCTCTTTGGGGCTGTCGGCCCGGAAATCCACGCCGAAGCCGCTGGTGCGGGTGTAGAAGGCGGGCAGTTCGTCGGTCCGATAGCCGCACACAGCCACGCCCTTGGTCTCCAGGTACTCCAGGGTCAGCCCCAGGTCCAGGATGGACTTGGCTCCGGCGCAGACCACCAGCACCGGCGTCCGGGCCAGCTCCTCCAGATCGGCGGAGATGTCCATGGTGGTCTCGGCGCCCCGGTGGACGCCGCCGATGCCGCCGGTGGCGAAGACCCTGATGCCGGCCAGCGCCGCCACGATCATAGTGGCGGCCACGGTGGTGGCCCCATCCTCGCCCCGGGCGCACAGAACGGGAAGATCCCGGCGGCTGGCCTTGGTGACGGCCTGGCCCTTCTTGGCCAGATATTCGATCTCGGACTTTTCAAGCCCCGCCTTCAGACGGCCGCCGATGACGGCGACGGTGGCGGGCACGGCCCCGTGAGCGCGGATCACGTCCTCCACGGCGAAGGCTGTCTCGGCGTTCTGGGGCCAGGGCATGCCGTGGGAGATGATGGTGCTCTCCAGGGCCACCACAGGCTTGCCCGCGGCCAGAGCCTGGGCCACCTCAGGTTTTATATCAAGGTATCGATTCATGCTTGACGCACCTCCGAAAAAACTCTACAATGTAGGATATCCTCAGTGGGACACCGCGAAGAACAGCAGCAGGAAGAAACCCACCTCCCCCAGAAGGATGAGGGGGACGCCCACGGTGAACTTCCGCTTTTGGGTCTTGTGGCGGAAGAGGTACATCCCGGCCAGAGCCCCGATGCTGCCCCCCAGGGCGGCGAGCCCCAGCAGGGCCGCCTCCGGGATACGCTCCCGGTGGACCTTCGCCCGGTGCTTGTCCAGACCGAACACCACCAGCGTCAGCAGATTCACCGCTTCCAGATATAGGAACCCTATCTTATAGATATCCATGGCCGAAGTATACACTTTTTTCCCTGGGAGGTCAACCGATGCAGACGAGAAAGCTCTACTATGAGGACGCCTATATCCAGGATTTCCAGGCGGAGGTCCTGTCCTGTGAGGAGACAAAAAACGGCTGGGCCGTTATCCTGCGGGCCACCGCCTTTTTCCCCGAGGAGGGGGGCCAGACGGCGGACACCGGCGAGCTGGGCGGCGTGCGGGTGCTGGACGTGCACGAGAAGGGCGGCCTGATCACCCACCTGACCGACGGGCCCCTGCCCGTGGGCGGGACGGTCCGGGGCCGCATAGACTGGCCGGAGCGGTTCCGGAAGATGCAGACCCACTCCGGGGAGCACATCGTCTCGGGCCTGGCCCACAGCCTCTACGGTTACGACAACGTGGGCTTCCACCTGGGCCAGGACGGATGTACCATCGATTTTAACGGGGAGCTCACCCGGGAGCAGCTGAACGACCTGGAGCGGCGGGCCAACCAGGTGGTCTGGCGGGACCAGACGGTCCGGGCCCGGTTCCCCTCGATGGGAGAACTGAAGGAGCTGGACTACCGCAGCAAGCTGGACCTGACCGAAAACGTGCGCATCGTGTTCATCGATGGGGTGGACATGTGCGCCTGCTGTGCGCCCCATGTGAGCTCCACGGGCCAAGTCGGCATGATAAAGCTTTTGGACTTCATGCGCCACCGGGGCGGCGTGCGCATCTGGATGAAGGCCGGATCCGACGCCCTGGCGGACTACGGCGCCCGGTACGCCGCGGATGCGGCCATCTCGGCGGCGCTGAACGTGCCCCAGGCGGGTATCGCCGGGGGCGTGGAACGGCTCGCGGCCCAGCGGGATGAACTGAAGCGGGAGCTGGCGGGCCTGCGCAAATCGGCCGCTGAGGCCCGGGCCGCGGCCCTGGCCCCAACGGCGGGGAACATGGTCCTCTTCGCCGACGGGGACGAGGAGGTCCTGCGTATCCTGGCCAACGCCGGGATGGAAAAATGCGGCGGCGTGTGCGCGGTGTTCTCCGGAGAGGATGGGGCTTACCGCTTCGTCATGTCAAGCAAGTCTCAGGACATGCGGGCCTTCATCAAGGAAAACGGCCCGGCCCTCCAGGCCCGGGGCGGCGGCCAGAGCCAGATGATCTCCGGCCGCAGCGGCGCGGCAAGAGAAGAGATAGAGAGGTTTTTTATTTTTAAATAAGAGATGGCGGACACTTCGGTGTCCGCCAGTTTTTTGCCTCCCTCAGACGAAGAATGTTGGCCGATTTTGCAGCCCGCTCCGGGAGACCGGTGTGGGCATTTATGTTGATTTATGGAGATTCCTGTGATACTATGCAGGCAAGCCACTATGTGGCCCGCGCTGTCGGCGAAGGTCAGCCCTCTACTGCAGGGGGCAGCTTCTTGCCCCCTGATCTCTGGAAAGGGGGGCTGCCCATGAGTACATCCGAAGTTCTTGAGCTTTGTTTGGTCATCATCGGTATTTGCAGCCTGTTCATTCAGGCCAAAAAGAAGTGACCGCCGGTAACCCTGACAAGTTCGGCGATCACTTCAAAGACCTTTAAGGGCTGACCGGAACCGGCAGCGCTTTTGTGCTTATAGTATAATCATCCTATCGGGAATTGTCAAGTCCGTTCCGGGAGACCGGTGCGGGCGGTTTTTATACTTGTCAGTTGGTGCCGCTGCCCTCCACGAGGCCCACGTTGCTGGAGTCCTGGGCCAGCTGGAGGATGGTGCTGCGCAGATTGGCCATGGCGTTGGCGTCGCAGGCGTAGTTGACGCCCACCACCTGCTGGATGGAGTCGCCGGCGAAAACCATGATGGGCACCGACTGCTCGTCGGAGAGGGTGACGAACACGGTGATGCTGTCTCCGGCGGCCGGGACGGTCTCGCTGGAGGCGTTGATAGAGGTCACCTGCTGGATGAAGCTGTTGGCCACGCTGCCGCTCAGGGTGAGGTATCCGGGATCATGGCCGCTGATGTTGTAGTCCACGTACACGCCCAGCACGGTGACGCCGTCCAGCGTGCCGGCCGCGGCCTGCTGGGCCTGGGCGATGTCCTCCCGCAGGGCGGTCAGCTGACCGCCGTCGAAGGTGGGGATGGTGGTTTCAGGCAGGACCGTCACGTAGGGCAGGTTCTCCGTGCCCTGGAGCCAGTAGTACACCGGGCCGTAGGCCTCCGACGCCGTCACGGCGAGACATGGCCCCGCGAAGGAGATGGTTCTGGTGGAGGCGTCGGGCATGGTGAAGACGTAATCCGTGGTCTGGGTGAGGTCGATGTTCTGATCGGGGTTCATCTCTACCCGCTGGATGGTGGCGTTGTCCAGGATGGAGAAAACCTGCTGGACCACCGCCGGGTCCTTGCTGGTCAGGGTGGCGCCGCCGTTCTGCCGCCGGCCCACGGACACGGGGGTGTTCTCGTAAAACTGGTCGGCAAAGGAGCGGATGGCGTCGCTGTAGTGGAGGTCGAAGATATCGAAGCTGCCGCCATAGCCGGGGAAAGAGAGCCGCCAGAGGGCGTCGCCGCCGGTGACGGTATAGGTGCCCCCGGTGAGGGACACGTCGCTGCCCAGGAAGGTGACGGTCCGCTGGTCGCCGTTTTCCATGGTGAGGGTGAACACGGTCCTCGCGGCGGTGGGGTCAGGGTCGGCGGCCCGGCCGGTGACGGTCATGGCCCGCAGGGTGTCGCAGGCGGTGATGATGCTGGCGCGGTCGAAGATGGGGGAGGCGAAGCTGTCGCCCACCTGGATGCTGAGGGCCACGGGGGTGTCGTCATAGTAGCTGCCGGCGAAGCCGATCCAGCCCATGAAGTCCAGAAGGGGCGTCTCCCGGAATCCGGCCTCGTCCCCAGCGCCGGCGTCCTCCGGCGTGGGGGTGGCGTCCGCGGCCACCGGTTCCGTGCCGGGCATGATGGACACGAAATGGCCGCAGCCGGACAGACCGGCGCACAGCGCCAGCGCCAGCAGTATCGCCAGAGTTTTCTTCATATCGCGCTTCTCCCTTCCCGTGGGGCCGATCACATTTTTCCACAGTATATCACGCCATCTGCTGACTGTCAAAGCGTCGAAGCACGCAGGCCAGGTCTCCCTTCGCCGCAAGCGGCAAAGCTCGAGTGGCCTGCGGCTTCTCCTTTTCCCCATGAAACCCGCTGCGCTGGGCTTTCATGGAGGCCCCAGAGATGCAGATGACCCCCTCTGACGAGGGGGCCATTCCAAATAAGGGAAATCTCTTACCGCTGGATACGGCCGGAGCCGTCGCCGCCGGCCAGCTTCTCCACCTCGGCGATGGTCATCATGTTGTAGTCGCCCTCGATGGAGTGCTTCAGCGCGGAGGCCGCCACGGCAAACTCCACCGCCGCCTGGGTGCTCTTGCCCGACAGCAGGGCGTAGATGAGGCCGCCGCCGAAGCTGTCGCCGCCGCCCACGCGGTCGATGATGTGCAGCTCGTACTTCTTGCTGAAGGCGTACTCGCCGCTGGCCACGTCGTAGAGCATGGCGCTCCAGCCGTTGTCGAAGGCGGAGTGGCTCTCACGCAGGGTGATGGCCACCTTCTCGAAGTGGAACTTGTCCGCCAGCTGCTTGGCCACGGACTTGTAGCCCTCCCGGTTGATCTCGCCGGCGTAGATGTCGGTCTTCTCTGCCTCGATACCGAACACGTCCTTGGCGTCCTCTTCGTTGGAGATGCACACGTCCACGTACTGGCACAGGTCGGTCATGGCCGCCCGGGCCTGCTCCCGGGTCCACAGCTTGCCCCGGTAGTTCAGGTCGCAGGAGATCTTCACACCCTTGGCCTTGGCGGCCTTGCAGGCCTCCCGGCAGATGTCCACCACGTTGGGGCCCAGGGCCGGGGTGATGCCGGTGAAGTGGAACCAGTCGGCGCCCTCGAAGATCTTATCCCAGTCGAAGTCGGCGGTAGTGGCCTCCTGGATGGCGGAGTGGGCGCGGTCATAGATGCACACGCTGCCCCGCTGGGAGGCGCCCTTCTCGTTGAAGTAGATGCCCACGCGGTCGCCGCCCCGGGTGATCATGGAGGTGTCCACGCCGTACCGGCGCAGGCTGTTCACGGCGGCCTGGCCGATGGCGTGGGCGGGGAGCTTGGTCACGTACACCGCGTCCATGCCGTAGTTGGCCAGGGACACGGCCACGTTGGCCTCGCCGCCGCCGAAGGAGAACTCCAGGTGGTCCGCCTGGACGAAGCGCTCATAGTTGTAGGGCTGGAGCCGGATCATCAGCTCGCCGAAAGTGACTACTCTTGCCATTACCCACGTACCTCCTTCACGATCTGCACGGCCTCGGCCGTCAGCTCTTTGATCTTATCGAAATCGCCGGCTTTGATGAGGTCGCCCTTCACCATCCAGCTGCCGCCGCAGGCCCAGATCTTGTTGTAGGCCAGGTAATCCCGGACGTTGGCGGCGTTGATGCCGCCGGTGGGCATGAACTTCACGTCCACATAGGGGGCGGCGATGGCCTTGATGTACTTCAGGCCGCCGGCGGGCTCAGCGGGGAAGAACTTGACGATGTTCACGCCGCACTCCAGGGCCTGCTCCACGTCGCTGGGGTTGCAGGTGCCGGGGGTGATGGGGATGTTCTTCTCCACGCAGTATTTCACGACCTTGGGGTTGGTGCCGGGGCTGACGATGAACTTGGCGCCCGCCGCCACGGCCCGGTCCACCTGCTCCGTGGTGAGCACGGTGCCGGCGCCCACCAGCATCTCGGGGAAGTTGTCGGCGATGGCCTTGATGGCGTCCGCGGCGGCGGCGGTGCGGAAGGTGACCTCCGCGCAGGGCAGACCGCCCTCGATCAGGGCCTTGGCCAGGGGGACGGCGTCCTTCGCGTCGTCGATGACGACCACGGGAACGATGCCGAGCTCATGGAGCTTGTTGAGGACTTCATTCATGGTTGCTTCTCTCCCTTCAAAGAATTGTCGTATGTAGGATGCTGAAAGCGCTCTCTCAGCGGGATGTGCGTCCGTTCTGGGGTGAAAAATCACCAAGAACGCGTTGATCACGAATATTATAATTATAGAAATTGCAAAAAGCAACGGCTCGCGGCCGCATTTGGCATTTTAGTCAAATCGGACCGGCCCGTTTTGTGGGAAATGCGCGCATTTAAAGGGATGAAAAAGGCGCGCCGGTCCGGCGCGCCATAGGGTGGGATATATACGAACGTCGGAGCAAAGTCGCCTTTGCTCCGACGGGGCCCGCCCTGCCGTGGGGGCCGATTTGTAACCTGCACAGCTTGGCAGGTGGGTCGCCTCATGGCGGTTTCTGTGCTTCCAACGTCCGGCTTTTGGCCGGGAGGCCTGCGCTCCGCCGCCGTATATGGCGTCCCTTATGAGAGATGTGGGTCCAATCGGGCCCTTGAGACCACGAACAGGGCAGGTTTCTTTTCAGGTCACTCCTCGTCGGGGAGGGAGGCGTCCTCCTCCTCGGCGAACACTTGTTCCATGTAGTAGTCGTAGATGCGCTGGAGTTTTTCGTCGTCGTCCACGGACGCGAACTGCTCCTCGCCGTCCACCTCCTCCACCCGGAGGATGATGAAGCCGTAATCCGGGTCGTCCTCGTCCATGTCGGCGGGGAGGAAGACCATGTACTCGTCGCCCTCGAATTGGAGGGTGCTCAGGTGTTCCAGCTCGAACTCGTTGCCGTCGTCGTCCTCGATGGTGACGTAATCGGCGCCAAAATCGCTCTCCATGTTGTTCCTCCTGTTGTTTCCTGCCTCTATCATAAGGCCTGGGACGGGAGATTGCAAGAGGGAAAATAGGGATAAACCGTCTTTCACGCCCCGGGCAGCAGTCCCAGCTCGTGGAGCACCGCCAGTACGCTCAAGGCGGCGGCCAGCACAAGCGCCGCCCCCAGCAGGAGCCTCTTCTTCAGTCCCACGTCCATCCCTCCCGCCCACAGTATGCCCCGGCGTGGGTATGGACATGCGCCGATTTAAGGAGGCGTTCATCTTTTCTTTGCAAATAGGATATACAATCAGGGAAAAATGTGTTATACTAACCATGTCTGTACATCAATGTGTCAAAAGATGTCAGACCCTCTCTCATATCACTGACAGCCGGGAGCGTTCGGAGGAACAGCTGTGAATATATTCCGCAAGATCAAAGAAAAAATACAGGCCTTCTGGTCCTGGCACACCAGCCGGAAGATGCGCCGCGTCCGCCGGGCCGCGGGGGCGGTGGTGGATACCGCCGCCGCCGGGACCGGCCTCGTGCTGCGCACCGCCATGAAGGTCATCCTCACCGTGTTTCTGGTATTCATCACCACGGGGCTTTTGTTCGCGTGCATCTTCGCCGTATACGTGAAGACCTGCCTGTCCGACAGCCTGGACCTGACCCCGGAGGAGATGGCCTCCAACATGTCCAGCCGCATCCTGGTGGAGACCAGCGCCGGCAGCAACCAGTGGGAGGAGCTGGCCACCCTCTACTACACGGAGAACCGCCTCTGGGTGGAGTACGACCAGATCCCCGAGGACCTGGAGCACGCCGCCGTGGCCATCGAGGACCAGCGGTTCTATAAGCACAAGGGCGTGGACTGGTGGCGTACTCTGGGCGCCTTTGGCAACATGTTCCTCAGTATGAACGACACCTTCGGCGGCTCCACCATCACCCAGCAGCTCATCAAGAACCTGACGGGCAAGGACGAGGTCACCGTCCAGCGAAAACTGCTGGAGATGTTCCGGGCCCTGGAATTTGAAAAGCGATATACAAAGGAAGAGATCATCGCCTGGTATCTCAACGAGATCTACCTGAGCGAGGGCTGTTACGGCGTAGGCGCCGCGGCCCGGGAGTATTTCGGCAAGGAGGTCTGGCAGCTGGACCTGGCCGAGTGCGCCAGCCTCATCGGCATCACCAACAACCCCTCCCTGTACGACCCCTATATCGGTCCCAAGAGCGAGGCCCGCAACAAGCAGCGCCAGGAGACCATCCTCTGGGAGATGTACCGGCAGGGCTATATCTCCAACGACGAGTATGTGGCCGCCAAGAACGAGCAGCTGGTGTTCAAGCGGGCCGTGGGCGAGGAGCGGGAGACCGTTCCCAACACGTACTATATCGACTCGCTGATCTGGCAGCTCACCGAGGACCTGGCCGCGGCAAAGGGCATCACCGAGAACGCGGCGGAATTCCTCATCTATAACCGCGGTTACGACATCTACTGCTGCATGGACAAGCGCGTCCAGGGCATCATCGACGACATCTACCAGAACACCGGAAATTTGCCCCAGCCCTGGCGTAACACCAGCGGCCAAAAGCTGAGCTCCGCCATCGTGGTCATGGACCCCCAGGACGGCTCCGTTCTGGGCCTGGCGGGCGACACCGGCGTCAAGACGGGCAGCTTTACCAACAACTTCGCCACCAGACTGCGCCGGCCGCCGGGATCCTCCTTCAAGCCTGTGGCCGTGTACGGGCCGGCCTTCGACCTGGGCCTCATCACCCAGACCACCCCCATCAACGACTCGCCCAACATCGTGCTGTCCAACAGCCCCAACTGGTACCCCCGCAACGACAGCGGCACCTATCGGGGCTGGACCACCATCCGTCAGGGCATCATCTCGTCTTTGAACACCGTGGCGGCACAGACCCTGAACAAGATGGGCCTTGCGGCCTCCTGGGACTACCTGACCAACCGGTTCCGCTTCAAGAACCTGGTCCGGGATTACTATGACCCGGACACGCAGAGGACCTTGACCGACTACGCCTACGCCCCCCTGGCTCTGGGGCAGCTCTCCTATGGCATCACGCCCCTGGAGATGGCCCAGGCTTACACCGCTTTTGCCAACGATGGCATTATGGTGGAGGGACGGCTGTACGCCTATGTGTGGGACAGCGACGGCAACATCGTCCTGGAGAACGCGCCGGAGCGGCACGTGGCCGTGAAGGAGAACACCGCCTGGAACATCGCCAACGTCCTGCAGGCCGCAGTGGAGGGCGGTACCGGTACCGAGGCCCGGATCTACGGCCAGGCCGTGGCCGGCAAGACGGGCACCACCAGCAACAGGTATGACCGTTATTTCACGGGCTTCACCCGCTACTATGTGGCCGCCTGCTGGACGGGCTACGAGTATAACGCCGTCATGGACTTCTACGGCAACCCCGCCGCCCAGATATGGCAGAAGGTCATGAGCCGCATCCATGAGGGGCTGAGCTACTGGGCCTTCCCCACGCCCACCATCGGCCAGGCGATCAACGCCTTCGGCAATGGCAAGAACAGTCCCAGCCCCAGCGTGAGCCCCACCCAGGAGGCGCCGCCCACGCCGAACAACTCCCAGGAGCCGCCTCCCACCGGCGAGGCGCCGCCCACCAGCGATCCCGGCGGCACTACCATCACTACGCCGCCGGATTACACGGCCCCGCCGGCGCAGGAGACCACGCCGCCCACGGACGTGCCGGTGGCTACCGACCCGCCGGTCCAGGAGACCACGCCGCCCACCGATGTGCCGGCGGAACCCACCGACGCGCCGCCTCCGCCGCCCACCGAAGCGCCGGCGGTACCTACCAACGCGCCGGAACAGCAGCAGCCTGACACCGGCGGCGAGGCGCCTCCGGCCACCGAACAGCCGGCGGCATAGAGACAAAACGCAGGACCCGCTTTTTCCCCGTCCAACTTTTCCGGATGGGGGAGAGCGGGTCATTTTTTCCAAAAACGCAATTTTATGTTGACAAGGAAGAAACAATATGTTACAATTCAGTAACAAACGTCGAGGGAGGCATAACCATGGCTGAAAAGACGGCGGCCCTGCAGTACAAGGGCCATCCCCTGCGCCGGAAGGACAATCTCATCTATTTCGGCAGCATGGCGGACAAATATATCATCATGCTCCAGATCCTGGACACCAAGAAGATCAAGGACCTGGACGTGGCCACCCGCGTGTCTGTGCAGCTGCAGCTGACCGACCCGGACCTGAAGAGCCGGGACCGCGTGGTGAAAAAGAGCGAGAAGGACAGCCTTTACGCGGCCATGGACGTGGCCAGCGTGTGGCTGGACCGTGCCCTCGCCACCCGGTGAGCTATGAGAAGACGGAATAAAAACGCGCTCCTGCGCCTGGCGGTGGTGTTCGGCATCCTTATCTGCCTCGCCACGGTCACGGCCGCCGTGGCCCACGCGGACAGCGAGGGCGCGGGCACCGTGACGGCCTCGGCGCTGAATATGCGCAGCCAGCCCTCCACGGCCAGCTCCGTGGTCACCTGCCTGCCCCGGGGCACGGTGGTGGCCATCACCGGCTCCGCCGACGGCTGGTATCAGGTGAGCTACAAGGGCCAGTCCGGCTATATGAGCAAGGACTATGTTACCTACGGCGTCAGCGGCACCGGCGACTTCGGCACCGGCACGGTGACGGGCACCTACGTGAACGTGCGCTCCGGCCCCACCACGGCCTATGAGGCCATCGGCCAGGCCAACAAGGGCGACACCTTCTCCGTCACCGGCGTGAACGGCGCGTTCTATCAGATAAACTATAACGGCCGCACGGCCTATGTCTACAGCGCCTATGTGTCCCTGGGGTCCGGCTCGGCCGGCGGCCAGTCCGCCCCCGCGTCCTCCACGGGCAGCGTGTCCGGCACCGGCGTCATCACCGGCGACTATGTAAATATGCGCTCCGGCCCCGGCACGGGCTATACCGTCCTGGGTACATACAACAGCGGCACCAAGATGACCATCACCGGCCAATCCGGGGACTGGTACGCCGTGAGCTATAACGGCGTCAGCGGGTATGTGTACAAGCAGTACCTGTCCCAGTCCGGCGTCACGGCCGAGGTCCAGTCCATGACCGAGACCCCCGCTGTAACCACCGCGGGCGTGAACCTGCGGGAGGGCCCCTCCACCGCCTATACCAGCAAGGGCGTGCTGTCCCGGGGCACTGCCGTGACCATCACCGGCAAGTCCGGCCAGTGGTATAAGGTCAGCTGGAGCGGCACCAGCGGCTATATCTATCAGGATTACCTGTCCACCAATGTGGCGTCCGCGCCCGCCGCCAACTCCTCCGCGGGGGAGAAGATCGTGGCGGAGGCCAAGAAGTACATGGGCGTGCGCTATGTGTACGGCGGGACGAGCCCCTCCGGCTTCGACTGCTCCGGGTTCGTGTACTACGTGTACAAGCAGTGCGGCTATTCCATCACCCGCACCGCCTCGGCCCAGAACTCCGTGGGCGCCTATGTATCTAGGTCAAACCTGCAGCCCGGCGACATCATCATCTTCTACAACGCCGGCAAGACAGCCATCGGTCACTCCGGCATCTACATCGGCGACGGCAAGTTCATCCACGCCTCCTCCGGCGGCGGGAAGGTCATGATCTCCGGCCTGAACGAGAGCTACTACAACACCCGTTTCTACAGCGCCCGGCGCGTGGCGTGAGGGAAAAAGAAAACAGCGTCCGGCCCTTCAAGGGCCGGGCGTTTTGTGTTACAATGGAGGAAAGGACGGTGAGAGGTATGGACGGGAAAAAGCGGCCGGAGGTGCTGTCCCCCGCGGGGGACAGGGAAAAGCTCCGTATGGCGGCGGCCTACGGGGCGGACGCGGTGTATCTGGCCGGGCCCGGCTACGGCATGCGGGCCGGGGCGGGGACCTTCGGACCGGAGGATATGGCCTGGGCCGTGAGGTACTGCCATGACCGGGACGTGAAGGTCTATGTGACCGTGAACACCATCCCCACGGATGAGCAGATGGACGCCCTGCCGGAGTACCTGGAAAGCCTGGAAAGTGCTGACACCGACGGCTTGATCGTCTCCGATCTGGGAGTGCTGGCCCTGGCGAAACGGTACGCGCCCCACGCCGCCGTCCATATCAGCACCCAGGCGGGGGTCCTGAACGCCGAGACCGCCCGGATGTTCCACGATCTGGGCGCGGCCCGGGTGGTGCTGGCCCGGGAGATGAGCCTGGCGCAGATCGCCGAACTGCGGACGAGAACGCCGAAAGAGCTGGAACTGGAGGCCTTCTGCCACGGGGCCATGTGCGTGTCCTTCTCCGGCCGGTGTGTGCTCTCCAACTACCTGACCGGCCGGGACGCCAACCAGGGCGCCTGCGCCCAGCCCTGCCGCTGGAAGTACCATGTGGTGGAAGAAAAGCGCCCCGGGGAGTACATGGAGATCACGGAGGACGGGGGGACGTACCTTTATAACGCCCGGGACATGTGCATGATCGACCACGTGCCGGAACTGCTGGCGGCGGGGGTGTCCAGCCTGAAAATAGAGGGCCGGACAAAGTCCGCCTACTACGCCGCTGCGGTGACCGGCGCCTACCGCCATGCCGTGGACGCGGCCCTCGCGGGGAAGCCCCTGGACCCGGTATGGCGGGACGAGGTGATGGCGGTGAGCCACCGGCCCTATTCCACCGGGTTCTATTTCGGCCAGCCGGGGCAGTATGCCGGCGACGCCTGCTACTTCTCCCGATACGACGTGATGGCGGTGGTGGAGGCCTGCGACGAAAAGGGCGCGGCTGTGCTCACCCAGCGCAACCGGTTCTGCCCCGGGGAGGAGCTGGAGCTTCTCATGCCCGGCCAGGCGCCCCTGACCTTCACAGCAGGGGAGATATTCGACGGCGAGGGCGCGAGCGTGGCGGCGGCCAGTCATCCCAAGATGGAGCTTCATATGACCCTGCCCTGTCAGGCTCCGCCCCTGTCCATCCTGCGCAGGCGCCGCACGGAGGACAAACCGGGACATCGGGTGGGATGAGAGAAAAAGAATAAAGGCCCTCTCTGACGAGGGGGTTGTCGAGCGAAGCGAGACTGGGGGAGAGAATCCCAATGATATATTGGCAGATAACTGTCTCTCCCTCTGTCGCGGCTTGCGCCGCGCCACCTCCCTCGTCAGAGGGAGGCGTTTTTAACTATTTCTCTTTGCACACCTGGAAGATGAAAAACTTCAAATAGTCCGAGTCCGCCGCGCCCCAGAGGATGGGGTGGTCCGGGGCCTGGGTGCGGAACTCCACCTGCCGCAGGCGTTTGCGCACGTTGTTGGCCGCCTGGCCCACGGTCTGGGCGAACAGGGCCGCGTCCACGAAGTGGGAGCAGGAGCATGTGGCCAGGTACCCGCCGTCCTTGATGAGCTGCAGGGCCCGCAGGTTGATCTCCCGGTAGCCCTTCACCGCGTTTTTCACCGAGCCACGGCTCTTGGCGAAGGCGGGCGGGTCCAGGATGACCAGATCGTATTGCTCCTTCTTTTTGATGAGGGCGGGCAGAAATTCAAACACATCCGCGCATTCAAACCGCACCCGGTCGGACAGGCCGTTCAGGGCCGCGTTTTCCCGGGCCTGGGCCACGCCCAGCTCCGAGGCGTCCACCCCCAGTACGCTCTCCGCCCCGGCCAGGCCCGCGTTCAGGGCGAAGGAACCGGTGTGGGTGAAGCAGTCCAGGACCTTCGCCCCCCTGCACAGGGGCCAGATGGCCTTCCGGTTATACTTCTGGTCCAGGAAAAAGCCAGTCTTCTGTCCCTCGGCCACGTCCACCAGGTACTTTACGCCGTTTTCCACGATTTGGACCTTGGTGTCGAAGGGCTGGCCGATGAAGCCCTTCACGCGGGGCAGGCCCTCCCGCTCCCGGACCAGGGCGTCGCTGCGCTCGTAAATTCCCCGGATGGCCACGCCGTCGGCGGCCAGGGTCTCCAGCAGGAGGTCCAATATGGTCCCTTTCAGCTTATCGATGCCCAGGGCCAATGACTGGACCACCAGCACGTCGGAGAACTTGTCCACCACCAGCCCGGGCAGGAAGTCCGCCTCCCCGAAGATGACCCGGCAGGAGGAGGTATCCACGGTGCGCTTGCGATAGTCCCAGGCGTTTTGTACCCGCATTTTGAGGAAGTCCCGGTCTATGGCGGCGCTCTCATTCCGGCTCATGACCCGGACCAGCAGCTTCGACTTCCGGTTGATGAACCCCTGGCAGAGGAAACGGCCCTTGCAGTCCCGGACGGTGACCATGTCCCCGTCAACAACTGGACCCTCGATGGAGGATACCTCGTTATCGTATATCCAGGGGCCGCCGGCCTTCAATGCCCGGCCCTCCCCCTCTTTTAAGGTGACGGTGGCGGTGTTCATGGGCGATACCTTCTTTCTGCCGGTATTGTACACGGAGCGCCCCCTTTCCGTCAAGGCGCGGCCGAAATCCTTGTGTTTGGATAAAATTATGTTATAATATTCTTTCAGCAATCACAAACCCAAGGAGGCCGCCATGGAATCAAAGCCCTTTAAAGTCGTATCCCCCTATGAGCCCGCCGGCGACCAGCCTGAGGCCATCGCCGCCTTGGCGGAGGGACTGGAAAACGGCATCGACGAGCAGGTGCTTTTGGGCGTCACCGGCTCCGGCAAGACCTATACCATGGCGAAGGTAATAGAGCGGGTCCAGCGGCCCGCCCTCATCCTGGCCCACAACAAGACCCTGGCGGCCCAGCTCTGCGCGGAGTTCCGGGAGTTTTTCCCGGACAACGCCGTGGAGTATTTCGTCTCCTACTACGACTACTACCAGCCGGAGGCATACATCCCCCACACGGACACGTTTATCGAAAAAGACGCCTCCATCAACGACGAGATAGACCGGCTGCGCCTCAGTGCCACCGCGTCCCTTTTAGAGCGCCGGGACGTGATCGTGGTGAGCTCCGTCTCCTGCATCTACGGCCTGGGCGAGCCGGACGACTTCGCCGCCATGATGGTGTCATTGCGGGTGGGGATGGAGATCAAAATAGAGGAGCTCTCCCGGAAGCTGGTGAACATCCGCTATGAGCGCAACGACATCGCCTTTGAGCGCAACAAGTTCCGGGTCCGGGGGGACACGGTGGAGATCTGGCCCGCCTACTGGAAAGACACGGCCCTGCGGGTGGAGTTTTTCGGCGACGAGATAGACCGTATCTCGGAGATCAACGCCGTCACCGGCGCGCCCGTCCGGCGGCTCACCAACATCCCCATCTGGCCCGCGAACCACTATGTCACCACCAAGGAGAAAATGGAGGCCGCCATCGTCCAGATCCGAAAGGAGCTGGCGGAGCGGCTGGCCTGGTTCGAGGAAAACGGCAAGCTCCTGGAGGCCCAGCGGCTGAAGCAGCGCACGGAGTATGACATCGAGATGATGCAGGAGCTGGGCTACTGCTCCGGCATCGAGAACTACTCCCGGATCATCTCCGGCCGGGCGCCGGGCAGCGCCCCCATGACGCTGCTGGACTACTTCCCCAAGGACTTCGTCCTCTTTGTGGACGAGAGCCACGTGACCCTGCCCCAGGTGCGGGCCATGTACCGGGGAGACCGGAGCCGGAAGGAGACGCTGGTGGAGTACGGCTTCCGCCTGCCCTGTGCCTTCGACAACCGGCCGCTGATGTTCGACGAGTTCAACCAGCGGATACACCAGGCCATCTATGTCTCCGCCACCCCGGGGGAGTACGAGCGCTCCCGGGCCGGGCAGATCGCCGAGCAGGTGATACGGCCCACAGGCCTCCTGGACCCGGCCATAGAGGTCCGGCCCGTGGAGGGGCAGATCGACGACCTCATAGGG
Source organism: uncultured Oscillospiraceae bacterium (assembly GCA_947581795.1). Lineage (GTDB taxonomy): Bacteria > Bacillota > Clostridia > Oscillospirales > Oscillospiraceae > CAJOIG01. The sequence goes on along the minus strand of CANPVS010000004.1, from coordinate 36,302 downwards.
GAGATCAACGCCCGGGTGGAGAAGAACCAGCGCACCCTGGTCACCACCCTCACCGTGAAGATGGCGGAGGACCTGACCGCCTACCTGGCCGACGCGGGTATCCGCAGCCGGTACCTGCACCACAATATCAGCGCCATCGAGCGGATGGAGATCATCCGGGACATGCGCTTGGGCAAGTTCGACGTGCTGGTGGGCATCAACCTCCTCCGGGAGGGCCTGGACCTGCCGGAGGTGTCCCTGGTGGCCATCCTGGACGCGGACAAGGAGGGCTTCCTCCGCTCCGAGACCAGCCTCATCCAGACCACGGGCCGTGCCGCCCGAAACGCGGAGGGCCTGGTCATCATGTACGCCGACACGGTGACGCCCTCCATGGACGCGGCCATCCGGGAGACGGAGCGCCGCCGGGCCAAGCAGCAGGCCTTCAACCAGGCCCACGGCATCGTGCCCCGGACCATCGTGAAGGACGTGAAGGACATGATGGAGGTCTACGGCGACGAGGACAAGAACGAGGTCCTCAACGAGTCCGGCGTGAAGATGACCGCCCGGGAGCGGCAGGCGGAGATCGAAAAGCTGGAAAAGCAGATGCGCAAGGCCGCCCAGATGCTGGAGTTCGAGTACGCTGCCGTCCTCCGGGACCGGCTGGTCCAGCTCCGGGGCGAGAAGTGAAGACAGCAAAGCACGCCCCCGTCCATGCCGGACGGGGGCGCGGTGTATATTGACTTGTTACCGCTCCGGACCCCGGAAGAAGAGGGCCACGGTGCCGGGGCCCACGTGGGAGCCGGTGACGGGCTCATAGCAGACCGTCAGAATCTCCCCGGTGCAGCCGGCAGCCCGGAGCTTTTCCACAACCAAAGCGGTGTCGGCGGGGCTGTCGCAGTGGGCCAGACCCACGGGCGCGGCCTTGTCGATGCAGAATTCCTTATATTTGGCAGCCAGGGCGTCCAGGCTGCGGCGTCGGCCCACCACCATATTCTTCATCACGATCTGGCCGTCGGCGTTGCCCCAGAGGATGGGCTTGACGCTGAGCATGTTGCCCACCGTTGCCACGGCCCCGTGGAGCCGTCCGCCCCGGCGGAGATATTGGAGGTCCTCCACGGTAAAGACCTGGTAGACGTGGTCCCGGCCGTCCCGGGCCGCGGCCACCGCCGCGTCATAGTCCGCGCCCTGGGCCCGGAGTTTGGCGGCCTCGATGACCTCCAGCCCCTCGCCCAGGGAGGCAGCCCTTGTGTCCACCACGGTGATCTTCCGGCCGGGGAACTCCTCCAGAAGGTCCGCCGCCACGGTCCTGGCCAGGCCCACCGTGCCGCTGATGCCGCTGGACATGCCGATGTAAATGATGTCCTCGCCCTTCTCCAGCACCGGGCGGAAGGCGTCCAGGAACACCGCCGGTGCGGGCATACTGGTCCGGGTCTGGGCCCCGGCCCGCATGGCCGCGTAAAAGGCCGGGCCGTCAAAGCCCTTGGACACGTCCAGCACCTGGCCGTTCACCGAGCAGGATATGACGACGATGCCGATATCATATTGGTCCACGGTCTCCTGGGGCAGATTGGCGGCCAGGTCCGTAAATATCCGATACATGTGCGATCCCTCCCGCGTTTAACATAACGTATCATACACGCGCGGGGGCGGTGGAGCAATCCACGGACCGGGGGCGGGCTCTCCCGTTCGTTCGGGAGAGGACTCTACGATTCGTAGAAAGTCCCTGTTTTCAATGGTTTGCGGGCATAAGAAGTGGCCGGACGCGGATATCCACGTCCGGCCGCTGCCGTCAGCCCAGCTGATTCGGGTCCAGGCCTACCAGGGAGTTCACGTAGGCCTTCATTTCGGCCCGGGAGCCGATGCGATGGGCCTTGTTCAGGACCTGCCGCCGCTGGTCCTCCGTCAGGGAGGAGAACACGTCCATGGCGTTCGGGTTTTGGGCCAGGGCCATGCCGAAGCCCAGGGGCACGCCGGGACCGTCCAGGAAGTTTTCCTTCAAATCCTATCACCGGCGTTAGTCTTTCCAGAGTTGGGGGAAAATATGTGCTCAGCCGTGCAGTTCCCGCACCAGGGCGATCTCGGCGGCATAGCCCGCGTCGTCGTTGGGCGTCTCCAGGATGAAGGGGAGCTTTTCCAGCACCGGATGGGTGACGAAGCGCCGGATAGCCTCCAGGGGCATGCGGCCCTCCATGAGCTTGGCGTGGCGGTCCTTGTGGGAGTCGTTGTCGTTGAGGCTGTTGTTGAGGTGTACCGCCTTGATCCGGTCCAGGCCCACGATCTTGTCAAACTCCGTGAGCACTCCGTCCAGGTCGTTCACCACGTCGTAGCCCCCGTCCCAAGTGTGGCAGGTGTCGAAGCACACGCCCACCTTGTCCTTAAGCTCCACCCGGTCGATGATGGCCCGCAGCTCCTCGAACTTTCCGCCCACCTCGCTGCCTTTCCCGGCCATGGTCTCCAAAAGGACCGTGGTGGTCATGTCGGGGAAGAGAACGGTGTTCAGGACTTCCGCTATTTTCTCGATGCCCACGTCCACGCCCTGACCCACATGGCTGCCGGGGTGGAAGTTGTAGTACTGGCCGGGGGTGTGCTCCATGCGCTTGAGATCGTCGGCGAAGGCGGTAAGGGCGAACTGGCGCACGTTCTCCTTCTCCGCGCAGGGGTTCAGGGTGTAGGGCGCGTGGGCCACCAGGCGGTCGATGTCCTTTTCCCGGCAGAAGGCGAGAAACGCCTCCACATCGGCGGGGTCTATCTCCTTGGCCGCGCCGCCCCGGGGGTTGCGGGTGAAAAAGGCGAAGGTGTTGCCGCCAAGAGCGTCGATGCGGTGGCCCATGGCCAGATACCCGCCGGAGGCGGAGATATGGCATCCGATACGAAACATATGTGGTACCTCTCTTGTGTGTCATATTGCTTTCATTGTAGCATATCCTCCGCTAAAATGGAACCGTCGGCGGGGGCGTATCCTTGTGCTTTAAAGGGCGATATGGTACAATCATGGCATCAGCGCAACAAATCGGGATTTAGCTGGAGGTACTATTATGCTGAAAAAACTCAATCTGATTTTGAATACCATCATAGGTTCATTCATTGGAGTGTTAATCGGACACGGAATATATGTACTCTGGGATTTTAAGGCACACCCCGATTTATATGCCATGCAGTCCGCACCATGGTACACAAGCATTATATTTTATGGTATAGTAACGGTTGTCGTTTTGACTGTAGCTATTATCATAAAGCTGATTATCCGAAAGAAGATAAAGAAACAATAAATTCCTGTTTATCGGGAGATGCCGGCTCAGCAGATCGGGATTTGAGGAGAAAACCACACAATGCTTTTTACCAAGAACATAGAAACGCCAAGATTGACGATCCGTTCCTGGCGGAAGTCCGATAAAGACTTTACGCTGTCTCTATGGGGAGACAGAGAAAACGGAAAGTATATGAGCGACCCTGTCCGTGAGAACATGGATGAAGCGTATCTCAAATATGTGGATGGGATGGAGGACAATCCGGAGGGATATTATCTGATCGCTGAATGGAAAGAGGATGGTACGCCTGTGGGTACCTGCTGCATATTCCCTGAAAACGGGAATTACGATATCGGGTATTGCATCTCGAAAGACCATTGGAAAGAAGGTCTCGGAACCGAAGTGGTTGATGCGATCATTCGATGGGTCAAGGCGGAGGGCGGCAGGTCCGTCACGGGAGAAGTGGCGGATAACAATCTTGCGTCGGTCGCGCTTCTTCGCAAATTCGGGTTTTCAGAGGACAGGAAAACGCGCTATAAGAAATGGGGAGAAGAGACCTGGTTTGACGCCCATTATTATAAGCTGAACTTGGAGTGAGCACTCTATTCTGCACGGCCAAATTCCCGTTTGGCGGGGGCATGAACAGGGCGGGAGCATCGGTAATATGCTCCCGCCCTAATATATTATTTATTATTCTTCCGCCAGCAATTCCGCGGCGGCGGAGAGGTTCACCTGCTCCCGGGCGCGGAGGGTATTCAGGGAGGCGGAGAGGTGCTCCCCGTCCAGGTGCATGGCGAAGTCGATGAGCTCCTTTAAATTGTCCGCCGTCGCGTCCACCAGGGCCACCATGGGCAGGCCCGCCTCGTCGCAGAAGGCATCCACCTTGGGGTCGTAGCTGACCCCGGCGGCGGGGACCCCGTCCCGCAGGGCGAACACCAGCCCATGCAGGCGCATGGACAGCACCAGCCCCATCCGGCCCACCCGCCGGGGGTCGGGGGACACCTGGCAGGGAACGCCATCCCCCAGGGCGGCGGCCACGGACTTGGCCGCCTTCCGGTCGTCGGGGGACAGGCATATGAACACCGGGGAGAGCTTGTACCGCTCCCAGACGTACCGGGCGGCCTGGGCGAAGTCCGGCACATGGGACCACAGCCCCGGCCAGGACCGGAGGACAAAGCCCGCCTTTCGCTCCCGCTCGGCGGGGACCGGGTCCAGGCTCAGGACCGGGTCCGCCCCCAGGAGCATCCGGGGCCTGGTGACGCCCCAGGCCGCCAGCGTGTCCAGGGTATCCTGGTCCCGGGCGGTGATGAGGTCTGCGTAGTCGTTCAGATACCGGGCGGCCCGGTCCCGGGCCTTGTCCTCCCGGATGGGGCCCGCCCCGGCCCCATAGAGCATAGTGGCGCAGCCCATGGCCTTGGCGGCCCGCAAAAGCAGCAGGTAGTACCACAAACTCCGGCGGCTGGTTACGTCCTGGAGAAGGCTCCCGCCGCCGAAGAGGAACAGCTTCGCCTTTCCCATGGCCCGGAGCCAGCCTATAACGTTCAGCCGGCCCACCCCCGCGGCCCGCACCGGCCGGGCGGCCTTTTTCCCGCCTTTGGCGATGACCGTGAGGGGCATATCCCGCTCCAGCCGCCGCAGCGCGGCGGCCACGGCGGCGAGGCTTGCGTCGTCCCCGGCGTTGGACATGCCATAGGCGCCGGCGATCACCGCGCCGCGGCGGGCTTCCGGGGGCTTTTTCAGCCAGTTCATGGTGGTTCCTCCTGCATGGGAACGGGACGCGCCCGAGAGCGCGTCCCGTGGAAGTTAGGTATATCTGCTCAGAGATTGGCCTTGATCTTCTCGATCATCTCGGCGTACTGCTCCTCGGTGAGATGGGTCTGGCCGGGGTTCATCTGGAACACGCCGCCCCACTCGAACTGGTCCCTGTACTTGGGGACCAGGTGGAAGTGGAGGTGGCAGCCTCCGTCGCCGTAAGCGCCGTAGTTCACCTTGTCGGGATGGAAAGCGGCGTGGATGGCCCGGGAGGCCCTTGCCACGTCGGCGAAGAAGGCGGTGCGCTCCTCGTCGGAGATGTCAATGAGCTCGCTCACGTGGTCCCTGTAGGCCACGATGCAGCGGCCGGGGTGGCTCTGCTCCTTAAAGAGGATGAGGGTGCTGACGCTCAGGTCGCAGATGTAGATGCCGAAGGCGTCCAGCAGCTCGCCCCGCATGCAGTAGCCGCAGTTTTTATCCTTTTGAGGCATTGATCGTTCCTCCTTGTTACAGGACGACGCCGTCCTTGAAGATGGAGATCTCCCGCGCGCCGTGCTGCTCGGTCTTGGTCTTCTCGCCGCTGGCCACGGCCAGCACGAAGTCCAGAAGCCGCTTGCCCGTGTCGTCCAGGTCCTCGCCCTGGGCGGCGGTACCGGCGTTGAAGTCGATCCAGTTGCTCTTCTTCTCGTAAAGGGCGGTGTTGGTGGATATCTTCACCGTGGGGGCGGGGGCGCCGAAGGGGGTGCCCCGGCCGGTGGTGAAGAGGATGATGTGAGCCCCGGCGGCGGTGAGGGCCGTGGCGCTGACGAGATCGTTGCCCGGGCCGGAGAGCATATTGAGGCCCTTCTTGGTGACGGCCTCGCCGTATCCCAGCACGTCCACCACCTGGGCGTTGCCGCCCTTCTGCACACAGCCGCAGGACTTGTCCTCCAATGTGGTGATGCCGCCGGCCTTGTTGCCGGGGCTGGGGTTTTCATAGACCACTTGGCCGTGGCTCACGAAGTAGTGCTTGAAGTCCTCCACCATCTTCACGGCCTTGTTGAACACTTCCTCGTTCTGGCAGCGGTTGAAGAGGATGCTCTCCGCGCCGAACATCTCCGGCACCTCGGTGAGCACGGTGGAACCGCCGGCGGCGATGAGAAGGTCCGAAAACCGGCCCACGGCGGGGTTCGCGGTGATGCCGGACAGGCCGTCCGAGCCGCCGCACTTCATGCCGATCACCAGCTCCGAGGCGGGGATGTCCTCCCGCTGGAACGTTCCAACATAGTCAGCCAGCTCCTTCAGGAGGGCGGAGCCCGCGGCGATCTCGTCCGGCTCGTCCTGGCAGACCAGGAACTTCACCCGCTCATCGTCCCAGGAGCCCAGCTCCTGTTTGAACTGGTCCATGGTCAGGTTCTCGCACCCCAGGCCCAGCACCAGCACGCCCCCCGCGTTGGGGTGGCGGACCAAGGCGGCCAGGAGCTTCCTCGTCTGGGCGTGGTCGTCCCCCATCTGGCTGCAGCCGAAGGGGTGGGGGAAGGTATAAAGCCCGTCGATGGAGCCAGTCACCAGGTGCTGATTCTGCTCCACCAGCTGCTTTGCTACCATATTGACGCAGCCCACGGTGGGGATGATCCATATCTCGTTGCGCACCGCTGCCCGGCCGTCGGGCCGGCGGTAGCCCTTAAAGGTGTACTGGGCCTTGGGGGGCATGGGCAGCACCTTGTGGTCGTAGGCGTACGCCCCATCCTCGGAAAGGCCCGTGCGCACGTTGTGGGTGTGGACCCACTGCCCCGGCGCGATGGGGGCCTTGGCCAGGCCGATGACGCAGCCGTATTTCACGATCTGGCCGCCCTCGGCGATGGGGGCCAGGGCCAGCTTGTGGCCCCGCTTCACGTCCTCCGCGGCGGTGACGGATATACCTTGGACCTCAAGAGTTTCGCCTTTCGCTATATCCTCCAGGGCCACCGCCACGTTGTCCGCGGGATGGATGCGGATGAGCTTCATCCCTGGACCTCCTTCATGGCCTCATAGGGGCCTACGGCCTCGATGCGCTCCAGGGCCTTCGTGACGGCCTCCTCGAAGCCGGGGATGGCGGCGAGAACGCCGTCCCACATCTTGTCGTTGTTCACAACGGCGTGGACGATGGTCTTGGCGTCGTCGTCCCTGTGGTCGTAGTAGAAGTCCAGGACCCACTGGTCGTCCTTCACTGCGTAGGTATCCGCGCCGCGGATGCCGGTGAGGCAGTGCTCGCCCTTTTCCTTGGCGTTGTGGTAGAAGGCGATGTAGGCGGCGAAGGAGAAGGTGATGCAGGGGGGCAGCTTGCCCACGCGCTTGACGTACTCCGTGAGGCTGGGCATGACCCGGGCCTTCCACTTGGCGGTGGAGTTCAGGGAAATGTCCAGCAGGGCGTGGTCGATGTAGGGGTTATTGAACCGCTGGCTCACCGCCGCGGCGAAGTCCAGAAGGTCCTCCTTGGGCAGGTCCAGGGTGGGGATGATCTCGTCGTAGATGGTCTTGTTCATGAACCCGTGGATGACCTCGTCCTCCATGCAGTTACGGACGATGTTCTGCCCGGCCAGATACGCCCCCAGGACCATGGTGGTGTGGGCGCCGTTCAGGATGCGGACCTTCCGCTGCTTGTAGGGGGTGTGGTCGTCCACCACGATGATGGGAAGGCCGGCCTTCTCAAAGGGGAACTCGTCCTTGATGGACTGGGGGCCCTCGATGACCCAGAAGCCGAACACCTCGCCGGTGTCGATGATGTTGTCCTGATAGCCCAACTCCTGGCAGATGGCCTCTGCCTCCTTTTTGGGATAGCCGGTGACGATCCGGTCCACCAGGGTGGAGCAGAAGATGTTCTCGCCCATGGCCCAGGTCTTGAACTCCTCGCCCAGGCCCCACATGTCGATGTACTGGCCCACGCACTTTTTCAGCTCGTCGCCGTTGTGGTCGATGAGCTCGCAGGAGAGGATGATGAACCCGGGCAGGCCCTGCTTATGGCGCTCGAAGAGGAACTGGGTGAGCTTGCCGGGGAAGCTGGAGGCGGGCTTATCCTCGAACTTGCAGGCCGGGTCGAAGACGATGCCGGCCTCGGTGGTGTTGGACACCAAAAAGCGCAGGTCGGGGTTCTTGGCGCAGTCCAGAAGGGCCTGGAAGTCCTCGTAGGGGTTCAGGCACCGGCTGACGCAGGAGATGACCCGCTTGCGGTTGACCTGCTGGCCGTTCTCCCGGCCCCGGAGGAACAGGGTGTAGAGCCCCTCCTGGGCGTTGATCATGGGGGCCAGGCCCGGCGCGATGGGCTGGGTCAGGACCACCTTGCTGTTGAAGCCGGCCTTCTCGTTCATCTCGTCGATGAAGTAGTCCACGAAGGCCCGAAGGAAGTTGCCCTCGCCGAACTGGAGCACCCGCTCGGGGGCGTCCTTCAGAAGATAGCCGTCATAGCCCTGATCCGCAAGAGTCTTGTAGCATAGCTTTTCCATAATTTATTCCCTTCCTTTTTTAGAATCGAATTTGGAACTCCCGACGCTCAGGAGGATGGATACGAGAAGAAGACCGGTGAACACCGCCACCAGGACCATGCCGGCCCGGATGCCGGCCCGCTCGGCGGCGAAGCCCACCAGGGCGGGGGTGATGACGCCCCCGATGGAGCCGGTGAGGATGAGCACGGAGCAGCCGAAGTCGTTGCCCCGGACACAGTCGGAGCCGAAGGCAAAGGCGCTGGGGTAGATGGTGGCCATGAAAAGGCCCGTGCCCATGAGGGCTGCCACCACCGCCCCGGTGGTGCGGCTCATGATCAATACCAGGAAGCAGGCGAACAGGCCCAGACCGTCCGCCAGGAGCATGGCGGAGCGGGGGACCTTCCCCGTGATGGCCGCGCCGATCATCCGGCCGAAGAAGATCACCAGCCACAGGAGGCTGTTCATCATCTGGGACATGTCGGCGCTCAGGATGCCCGCGTCCTGGAAGTAGGTCACCAGCCACCCCACGATGGCGTACTCCGCGGAGATGTAGAAGAAGAGCATGGCGCTGCCCAGCCAGAACTGTTTGATCTTCAAAAAGCTCCTGTCCACGCTGCGCACGCCCTTGGTCCGGTCCTCCGGGGGCAGGGGCATTTTGGCGTAGACGGCCAGCTGCGCGAGACACAGCGCCATGAGCATCCCCGCCACCAGCCGCCAGCCCATGGCGGGCCAGCGCCGGGAGCAGGCCACCAGCACCAGGGGGCTCAAAAGGGCCCCCACGGCGAAGCAGCCGTGGAGCAGGTTGTAGCCCCTGGCCGCCTTCTCCCCGGGCAGGGTGGATATCATGGTGTTGGAGAAGTTGGAGTTGCCGCCCCGGGCGACGCCGGTCATGAAGAAGGCGGCGATCATGAAGACGGGGGCGCCCAGGCCGCTCACGAAAATGAGGTAGGCCACCGCCATCCACACGGCGAGAGACAGGATGCTCCTGCGCCGGCCCAGGAGGGCGGGCAGCACGCCCGCCACGATGGTGGCCAGCATGTTGCCCACGCTCTGGCAGCTCAAAAGGATGCCGGAAAGGTCATAGCTGAACCCATAGGTCTCCCGGAGAAAGGGGATAAAGGAGCCCAGGGGCTGACTGGCCGCGCCGCTGGCAAAAAAGGCGAACAGGACGCAGCGCAGAAGACGGTTTTGCTGTTTTTCTTCCAAGTTGAGTGCTTCCTTTAGCTGGGAGATGAGCGAGATCAGAGGTCGAAATAACGCGCGGCGTTCTTGTAGCAGATGCCTTCCACAATCATCTTCAGGGCCGCCTCGTCCGCGGGATACTCGCCGTTCTCCACCCAATTGCCGATGAGGTTGCACAGGATGCGGCGGAAGTAGTCGTGGCGGGCATAGCTGAGGAAGGAGCGGGAGTCGGTGAGCATGCCCACGAAGTTGCCCAGCAGGCCGAGGTTTGCCAGGGACTTCATCTGTGCCTCCATGCCGCTCTTGGTGTCGTTGAACCACCAGGCGGAGCCGTGCTGGATCTTGCCGGGGATCTCGTCGGACTGGAAGCAGCCCAGCATGGTGCCCAGCTGCTCATTGTCGGCGGGGTTCAGGGAGTAGAGGATGGTCTTGGGGCACTGGCCCTCCATGTCCAGGGCGGACAGGAACCGGGCGATGTCGCCGCCGCAGGTGTTCTGGGCGATCATGTCAAAGCCGGTGTCGGGGCCCATCCTGGCGTACATCCGCTCGTTCATGTTCCGCAGGCAGGAGTAGTGCAGCTGCATGGCGATGCCCAGGCGGTGATATTCCCGGCCCAGGTGCATGAGGATGGCGGTTTGGTAGCCCTCCGCCTGCTCCACCGTGACCTCGCCGCCGTCCATGACCTTCTTGAAGGCCATGTCCGCCGCCGTGGCGCTCACGGGCCGGAAGGGGATGTAGTCCAGGCCGTGGTCACTGGCCCGGCAGCCCATCTTCTTGAAGAACTCCAGCCGCTCGGTCAGGGCCTGGCAGACCTCCTCCACGGAGCCCAGGGACCGCTTGCCCACGCTGGCGGCCAGCTTGCCGATATACTCGGCGAAGCCGGGCTTGTTGATGTTGATGGCCTTGTCGGGGCGGAAGGAGGGGCAGACCTTGAACTGGATGGTGGGGTCCGCGGCGATCTTCTCATGCCACTCCAGGGTGTCGATGGGGTCGTCGGTGGTGCCGATGAAGGCCACGTTGGACTGCTCGATCAGACCCCGGACGGTCATCTTGGGGTCGTGCTGGAGCTTATCCTTCGTCATGTCCCAGACCTCGTCCACGGTCTCGGGGCAGAGGTATTTCTCATAGCCGAAGAACTTGTGCAGCTCCAGATTGCACCAGTGGTACATGGGGTTGCCGATAGCCATGACCAGGGTCTCGGCGAACTTCTCCAGCCGCTCCTTGTTGGGCTTGTGGCCGGAGACATAGTCCTCGTTCACGCCGTTGGAGCGCATCAGGCGCCACTTGTAATGGTCGCCGAAGAAGGTGCCGTCCGGGTTCTCGCCGCCCAGCCACACCTGGGTCAGGTCCTCGAACTTCCGGTCCTCGTAGATCTCCTGGGGCGGGATGTGGCAGTGGTAGTCCACCAGGGGCAGGGGCTCGGCGTAATCGTGGAACAGATGCTTTGCCGTCTCGGTCTCCAGAAGGAAGTCCTTGTCCATAAATGCTTTTGCCATGATGCTTAACTCCTTTTCATGTATTATCGCCCCGCCGGTCCTCGCGCTTGGCCTCGGGGACGTGACTGCATATGAAGGCCCATAAGGGTCCGCTGCCCTCCGCCGGGGAGGGGAGAAGATAGGCCTGGTTCTCGCCCACATAGAGGGCCGCGCACCGTTTCAGCCGCACGGCCAGATAGAGGCTGTCCCAGCCGTAGTCCAGCCGCTCCTCCCGGATGGTGACCGTCACCTTTTCGTCGCTCAGGCCGATGGTGTAGGCCAGGGGGGCCGTGGACAGCTTCAGCTGCTTGGACTGGGCCCGGATGGAGAGGAAGAAGGCCAGAATGTACCATATGGGCAGGACGAGGCCTATCACCAGCAGCACCGTGCCCAAAAGGACCGCCCCCTGGCGGATGGTGCGCATCAGGTAGCACAGCGCCGCGAAGGCGCACATGATGAGGGCGAACAGCGCCGGGCCCTTCCACCGCCGGCGGCGGACCAGAATGTCGTAGACGGAGAATTCCCGGAACACGGCCGGGGTGATCCGGCCCTCAATATGGTATTCGCGCTTGTCCATGGGCCTATCCCCCCCATATAATCATCCATGGTCATATTTGCACACCCAACAGTTTTTTGCAAGTCTCCCCAGCCATTTTTGTCGCTTTAAACAAAAAAACTGCCAAATTTTCTTCAATCTGCGAATGGACCATATTGTGAATTTGTGCTATATTTTTTGTGTTCGGAGCATGTCTCCGGGCGGATACATATGTCAAAAAAATTTTAGGAGGACCTGAAATGAAGAAACTTCTCTGCATGCTCCTGGCTGTGCTGATGATCGCCAGCCTGAGTGCCACCGCCTTCGCGGCCGAGCCCGAGGTGACCCTGGTCTACGCCGAGCTGAACCCCCTGGATTCCATCGTGGGCACCCTGGCCCAGGACTTCAAGGACAAGGTGGAAGAGATCTCCGGCGGCCAGATTGCCATCGATCTGCAGCCCAACGGCGTTCTGGGCAACGAGGCCCAGATCCTGGACGGCATCCTGGGCGGCAGCACGTCCGTTGACATCTGCCGTATCTCCGCTTTCGCGCTGAACGCTTACGGCTGCACCAAGGCCACCCTGCTGAGCCTGCCCTACACCTTCGTCTCCCGCGACCACTTCTGGGCCTTCGCCAACAGCGATCTGGCTGACGAGTTCCTGATGGAGCCCCAGGAGATCGGCCTGCCCCTGCGGGGCATCTGCTACGGCGAGGAGGGCTTCCGGCACTTCTTCACCAAGGACCCCGTTGAGAAGATCGAGGACCTGGCCGGCATGAAGCTGCGCGTGTCCGAGGACCCCGTTATGACCGGTCTGGTCAAGGGCCTGGGCGCCAGCCCCACCGTGGTGAACTTCAATGAGCTGTACTCCGCCCTGCAGACCGGCGTCTGCGACGGCGCTGAGCAGCCTATCGCCAACTACAAGTCCAACGCCTTCCAGGAAGTGGCCCCCAACCTGATCCTCGACGGCCACACTCTGGGCGCCGTGCAGCTGGTCATCACCGACACCGCCTGGAACAAGTTGACCGAGGAGCAGCAGGGCTGGATCATGGAGGCTGCCGACTACGCTTCCAATAAGAACGCTGAGAACTCCCAGGCTGCTGAGGACGAGGTCCTGCAGGAGCTGAAGGACGAGGGCATCAATGTTGTCGAGGTCGAGGACAAGAGCGTTTGGGCCGACGCCTGCGCCGACGTCATCACCGCCAACATGAACGGAAACGACGAGCTCTATCAGCAGATCCTGGACATGGCTCCCTGAGTCATTGCCTCTGAAAGCTAAAACATAACTCCGCGGCGGGAGCGCAGGGTCCTCCTGTGCTCCCGCCGTTCGTTTCATAAAGAGGAAAGGAGCGGGCGTTACATATGCCGAAATTCTTCGTTACGCTCGACAAGATCCGTCCGGTCTATGACGTGGCCTACAAGGTGATCATGGTCATCTGCAAGCTGCTGCTGACCATCGACATCCTGGTCACGTCTTTCGCCGTGCTGGGCCGGTATGTGCCATTCATCCCTGACCCGGCCTGGACGGAGCAGGTCGTGCTCACCTGCATGGTCTATATGGCCGTGCTCTCCGCCACCCTTGCCATCCGCAAGGGGGCCCACATCCGCATGACGGCCCTGGACCGCTATCTGCCCGACAAGCTGATCATGGTCCTGGACGTGCTGGCGGACATCGCCGTGATGGCCCTGGGCATCATCTTCCTGTACTACGGCTGGCAGGTGTGCCAGTCCCCCCTGGCCAAGTTCGGCAAGTACGAGTCCATGCCCTGGCTCAGCCGGTTCTGGATGTACTTCCCCATCCCTGTGGCGGGCGTGGGCATGATCATCTTCGAGCTGGAAGCCGTCTATAACCACATCAAGGCATTCTTCGTGCCGGAGAAAAAGGAGGGGGAGAAAGCATGAGTCCTGAGACCTTAGGTACTGTCATTCTTCTGGGAAGCTTCCTGGTCATGATCTTCCTCCGCTTCCCTATCGCCTACGCGGTGGGCCTGTCCGCCGTGTTCTGCCTTTTGAGTCAGGGCCAGCAGCTGGTCACCCTGCCCCAGCAGATGGTCCGGGGCGTGTGGAGCTACAGCCTCATGGCCGTGCCCTTCTTCATCACCATGGGCGTACTCATGGGCACCGGCGGCATATCGGAAAAGCTCATAGCATTGGCAAACTCCCTGGTGGGCTGGATGCGCGGCGGCCTCGCCATGGTGAACATCGTGGCCTCCTATTTCTTCGGCGGCATCTCCGGCTCCGCCTCCGCCGACACCGCCTCCCTGGGCTCCCTGCTCATCCCCATGATGGTCAACGAGGGCTATGACGCGGATTTCTCCACGGCGGTCACCATCACCTCCTCCTGCGAGGGCCTGCTGGTGCCCCCCAGCCACAACATGGTCATCTACGCCACCACCGCCGGCGGCATCTCCGTGGGCAGCCTGTTTTTGGCAGGCTACCTGCCCGGCGCGCTGCTGGCCGTGAGCCTGATGATCGGCTCCTACATCATCTCCGTCAAGCGTAACTACCCCAAGGGGGACCGGTTCAGCATCAAGCGCTTCCTCAAGCAGCTGGCCACCTCCTTCTGGGCCCTGGCCGCCATCATCATCGTGGTGGTGGGCGTGGTCGGCGGCGTGTTCACCGCCACCGAGTCCGCCGCTATCGCGGTCATCTACTCGCTGATCGTGAGCGTGTTCATCTACAAGGGCCTGAACTGGAAGGGCGTGTGGCAGAGCCTGGAGCAGTGCATCGACACCCTGGCCATCGTGCTGATCCTCATCGCCACGTCCTCCGCCTTCGGCTTCTGCCTGACCCTGCTGCACGTGCCCGACACGGCCGCCCGGCTCATCACCGGCGTGTCCGACAACCCCATCGTGATAGCCCTGCTGCTGAACGTGATCCTGCTGGTGCTGGGCTGCATCATGGACATGGCCCCCATCATCCTGATCGCCACGCCCATCCTCCTGCCTATCGCCACCAGTATCGGCATCGACCCCATCCAGTTCGGCATCATGGTCATCCTCAACTGCGGCATCGGCCTGCTGACGCCGCCTGTGGGCGCGGTGCTGTTCATCGGCTCCGCCGTGGGCAAGACGCCCATGGAAAAGGTGGTCAAGGCCACTTTGCCCTTCTACCTGTGTATGCTGATCGCCCTGCTTCTTATCACCTTCGTGCCCCAGATCAGCCTGCTCATCCCCAACCTGCTGGGCAGCTGAGCCCCGGCGGGAAAGGAAACACATCCAAATGGAGGCAAATACCTTCGCGGGTATTTGCCTCCTCTTGCAGAAAGGAGTATAATACTATGCTGAGCTATCCGGAAAAGAAACAGCGCTGGGTGGAATACGCCAAGTGCGTCCCCGGCCCCGGGGGCGAGGGCGTGACCCGCCGGGTCCTGGCCTTCACCGACAGCGTCATGTGCGTGGAGAACCGGTTTGAAAAGGGCGCCGTGGGCTCCCTGCACAGCCACCCCCACACCCAGATCACCTACGTGGTCAGCGGGGCCTTTGAGTTCACCATCGGCGGCGAAAAGCGCGTCGTGCGCACCGGCGACACCCTCCTCAAAGAGGACGGGGTGGAGCACGGGTGCGTGTGCCTGGAGGAGGGTGTCCTGCTGGACGTGTTCGCGCCCATGCGGGAGGACTTCGTAAGTTAACATAATTTTATTTACATAATATTATCACCGGGAGAAGAGAAGCGGATGACCAGGTTCTATCTCATACGCCACGCGGAGGCGGAGGGCAACCTCTACCGCCGGCCCCAGGGACAGTATAACTCCAACATCACCATGCTGGGCCGCCGGCAGGTGGCCGCTCTCGCGGAGCGGTTCAGGGACGTGCCCATCGACGCCCTGTGGGCCAGCGACCTCATCCGCACCCAGTCCACCGCCAGCGCCATATTGAAGTATCACCCGGACCTGACCCTGCACACGGATACCGCCCTGCGGGAGGTGGACGTGGGCTGCTGGGAGGACAGGACCTGGGCGGAGATCGACCGGGACTTCGGCGAGCAGCACTGGCGCTTCACCCACGACCCGGAAAAGTGGCATGTGCCCGGCTCGGAGGACTACCGCGCCCTGCTGGAGCGGGTGGAGGGGGCCCTGCTGGGCCTGGCGGCCGCCTATCCCGGCAAGACCGTGGCGGTGGTGAGCCACGCCTTCGCCATCCGGGCGGTGGCCTCGGACCTGTCCGGCACCCCCTTCGGGGAGATGCCCTTCGGGGACAACACCGCCGTCACCACCATCGAGGCGGAGGACGGAAAACTGAAGCTCGTCACCTACGGCGACGGGTCCCATCTGGGGGCCCTCAGCACCTTCGCCCACCAGGGCCTCGCGGGGGACCACAGGGGGGAAAAAGCGGACGGCCTGCCCGTGCCCATGGAGCTGCCCCGGGAGGGGGCGCTCTACACCCGCGCCTACGGGGAGACCTGGATGGCCAGCCACGGGGACCTGAAAGGCTTTGCCCCGGCGCTGTATCTGCACGAGGCGGAGCGGCGGGTCCAACAGGATCCCTGGTGCCTCGCGAAGCTGCTCTACGGCGGGGCCCTGGCGGGCATCATCGAACTGGACCCGGACCGGGGCGCGGACGACGGCGCGGGCTGGATCAGTCTCATCTGGGTGGAGGAGCCCATGCGGGGCCGCCGCTTCGGCGCCCAATTGCTGGGCCACGCGGTGAGCTATTTCCGCCACCGGGGACGGGATAAGCTGCGGCTGCATGTGTCCCAGACAAACGACACGGCGCTGCGCTTTTACGAGGCCATGGGCTTTCGCAAGGCCGGGGTGGCCCAGGGCGTAGGAGGGCCCCTGTACCTGATGGAGATGGACATCGCCCCAAAGGTGTGGCGGCTGCCATGAGGGCCGCGCCGCTGTATCTGGACGCCCCGCCCCGGGTGGAGCATGTCCACATCGGAAAAGACAGGCGCATCGTGTGTATCTCGGACATCCACGGGAACCTGGACTATTTGAAAGGCCTGCTGGCGAAGTGCGCTCTCACGGACCGGGACGTGCTCATGCTGGTGGGGGACATCCTGGAAAAGGGGCCTGACTCCCTGGGTACCCTGCGGTACGTGATGGAGCTTGCCAAGGAGCGGGAACTGTACGCCGTGTGCGGCAACTGCGACTTCTGGCAGAACTTCTGCGACTACCCGGAGGACCCGGGCCAGAACGCTTTTTATCTGCAATACTTGGTGGGCCGCAACCGGGGCTGGGGCGACGGGCTCATCGCCCAGATGCTCCACGAGCAGAGGATAGCCATCGGCTGGGACATGGACCTGGCCGCCGCCAAGGCCGCCGTCCGGGAGAACTATGAGCCGGAGCTGGACTTTCTCCGCCGCCTTCCTCACATCATCGAGACGGAGGACTATACCTTCGTCCACGGCGGGCTGGTGCCGGAAAAGGGCGCCTTCGCCTGCATGAAGCTGGACGCTTACCGGGCCACGGCGAAGCCCCATGAAAAGTGGACCGTGGTGGGCCACTGGCCCCTGGTGCTGTACCATGAGGACGTGGTGGACGCCCGGCCCATCGTGGACGAGGACTTAAAGCTCATCAGCATTGACGGCGGGTGCGTTCTGAAGGACGACGGGCAGCTGAACGCCTTCTTCCTGCCGGACATGACGTGGTTAAGCTACGACGGTTTCCCCATCGCCCGGGTAAAAACGGCCCAGAGCGAGAGCCGGCGGCATTACTACATCCGCTACGGGGACAACGCCGTGGAGATTTTGGACGAAGCCGACGGCTTCTGCCGGGTCCGGCATATCCGCACAGAGTATGTCATGGAGAACGTGCCCGCGGACCACATCCTGACCCGGGAGGGAAACCGGGCCACCGTCAACGACATCACCGACTACCGCCTGCCGCTCCGCGCGGGGGACGAGATCAGCGTGGTGCGCGTCACGCCCCGGGGGATCATGTGCAAAAAGGACGGTGTCTCCGGCTGGTACGACGGGGAGATAGAGGGATAGATATGCCAGTTTTGCGTGTTATGAAGCCCAGCTTCACAGTGATAGGGATAGAGGGCAGCACGGACGACGGCGACGGATTCATCCAAAAACTGTGGAGCGAGGCCAACGCCCGCTTTTCGGAGATAGAGTCCCTTTGCAAGCGAGACAGCGACGGGACCTTTGCCGGGTTCTGGGGCGCGATGACGGACTTTTCCCGGAGCTTCCGGCCCTGGGAGAACTTCTCCCACGGACTGTACCTCGCCGGCGCGGAGTGTGAAAATGATGCGGAGCCCCCGGATGGGTGGACGAAATGGGTGGTGCCCTCTTTTGAGTATCTCCGCTTTGCCTGCGAAGAGTTCACGTTTTCCCAGGCGATAGACTATGTGAAGGAAAACGGCTTTTCCGTGGCCGGCGCCGTACATGACTTTACGGATCCCCGCACGGGAAAAGGGTATATATACGTTCCGATAAGGGAGCTTGTAAATTCGCCGGACTTACGGTATACTTAACTTAGCGAGGTGTCAACATGGTCTACTCTGTGGAAGAACTGAAGCGGCGGATAGCGCCCGTGGCCGAGAAATACGGCCTGCGGGAGGTCTATCTGTTCGGTTCCTACGCCCGCAGCGAGGCAACGGAGCAGAGCGACGTGGATATTCTTGTTGACCGCGCAGGTTCCAAGGTACGCGGAATGTTTGAGATGGGCGGGCTGTACGAGGACCTCCGCGCCAGCGTTGGCAAGGAAGTGGACCTTGTGACCACCCAGACCCTGGAACAATCCAGCACCCTTCGGCGGACGCCGCTGTTTGTCCGGAACGTGCAAGCGGAAAGGATACGGTTGATATGACCCGCGGTGATTGGCAGAGGCTGCTGCATATCCACTGAACGCGGGGGACGAGATATCCATGGTGCGTGTCACGCCCCGGGGGCGTCATGTGCAAAAAGGACGGCGTCTCCGGCTGGTATTACGGGGAGATAGAAAATGACTAAAGTATCATTTCCACTGGTCTTTCGCCGCTACTCCGAAGTGCTTCTGAATTTGAAAAACTATCCTTACGCTCAGATTTGATGGAAAATCTCCTTGCTCTAATCGAGTAACGGTCCTGACGCTTACGCCAAGAAGTTTGGCCATCTGCCTTTTGGACAGACCGTTTTGTTCGCGAAGGTCCGTGATATTTCGCATGAAGTTTTTAAGGCTGTCGTCCATTCCTGTCCCTCCATTTAATGGCTGAAAGTATTCTATCAGAACGAATGAGGCCGGTTGCTCTTATATAGGTGCAAAAAAATGATTTAGCGCCCCGGGGTCATCCCGGGGCGCAAAAAGCCTCCCCTGTGCAAGGGGAGGTGCCGAACGAAGTGAGGCGGAGGGGTTGTTATGGAGCGAAAGCACAACAAGGAACTCACGTCAAGAGCCAGAGAGCTGCGTAAAAACATGACAAAAGAGGAGCGGCGTCTCTGGTATGAGTTCCTTCGGGAGTATCCTGTTCCTTTTTCAAAGCAGAAGGTTTTGGGAAGATACATTGTTGACTTTTATTGCGCGCAAGCGAAACTGGTCATCGAATTGGACGGCTCACAGCATTTTGAGCCAGAGGCTATGGCAAAAGATGCGGATAGAACAAGTTTTTTAGCTAGTTATGAATTGAAGGTCGTAAGGATACCAAACAATGAAATCAGTCAGAACTTTGCCGGTGTATGCGAATACATAGATCAAGCTGTAAAACAATCCCTCAGTCAGCTTCGCTGACAGCCCCCTTTGCACAAGGGGGCCTTTCCATAGAGAGCGCCCCGGGATCATCCCCGGGGCGCATCCTTTAATTCTGTTTGAACTCCCGCAGTATCAGTCCGGGATTTTTCTCCTCCGCCCAGCGGATGGACCACTGACCGCCGAAGACCAGCAGGTCGTTGCCCTTGAAGTCCTGGACCCAGCGGCTGTCGGTGCCCAGATTGAGGCGGCTCAGGTCCATGTCCTTGTTGTCCACCCAGCGGACGAACTGGTAGGGCAGGCCCCGGCGGCGCACCTCCACGCCGTACTCGGTCTTGAGGCGGTACTCCAATACCTCCAGCTGCAGTACGCCCACCACGCCCACGATGACCTCCTCCAGACCGGAGCCGGGGGCGTGGAAGATCTGTATCGCGCCCTCCTGGGCGATCTCCATCATGCCCTTTTCAAACTGCTTGCGCTTCATGGTGTCGATGCGCTCCACGGCAGCGAAAATCTCCGGGGCGAAGGTGGGAATGCCCTCGAAGGTGACCTTCTGGCCCTTGTCGCAGACCGTGTCGCCGATGGCGAAGATGCCGGGATCGAAAATGCCGATGATGTCCCCGGCGTAGGCCTCGTCGATGACCTGCCGGCTGTCGGCCATCATCTGCTGGGGCTGGGCCAGGCGCAGGACCTTGCCGCCCTGGACGTGCAGGTATTCTTTATCCCGCTCGAACTTGCCGGACACGACGCGCATGAAGGCAATTCGGTCCCGGTGGGCCTTGTTCATGTTGGCCTGGATCTTAAAGACGAAGGCGGAGAACCGGTCGTCGAAGGGGTCTACAAGGCCCTCGGCGGCCTGCCGGGGCAGGGGCGGAGGCGTCAGTTCCAGAAAGCTTTTGAGGAAGGGCTCCACGCCGAAGTTGGTGAGAGCGGAGCCGAAGAACACCGGACTCAGCTGCCCCTTGTGGACCTGGTCCAGGTCGAACTCATAGCCCGCCCCGTCCAGCAGCTCCACGTCCGCCTCCAAAGTCTCGCGCAGGGTGGTCCCCAGAAGGGCGTCCAGCTCGGCGGTGTCGTCCAGACCAACCTCCTCCGCCTGGATGCGGCTGGAGCCCCGGTGCAGGTCGCCGAAGGCCAGGACCTTGCCGGACGCGCGGTCATAGACCCCCTTGAAGTCCCGGCCGCAGCCGATGGGCCAGTTCATGGGGTAGGTGCCGATGCCGAACTCCTGCTCCAGCTCCTCCATCAGGTCGTAGGGGCTGCGGGCCTCCCGGTCCAGCTTGTTGATGAAGGTGAAGATGGGGATGTGGCGCATGGCGCAGACTTTGAACAGCTTCCGGGTCTGGGGCTCGATGCCCTTGGCCGCGTCGATGACCATGACGGCGCTGTCCGCCGCCATGAGGGTGCGATAGGTGTCCTCGGAGAAGTCCTGGTGGCCCGGGGTGTCCAGGATGTTGATGCAGCAGCCGTCATACTCGAACTGCATGACGGAGGAGGTAATGGAGATGCCTCTCTGCTTCTCCAGCTCCATCCAGTCGGACACCGCGTGGCGTGCCGACGCCTTACCCTTTACCGCGCCGGCCAGCTGGATGGCGCCTCCGTAGAGGAGGAGCTTTTCCGTGAGGGTGGTCTTGCCCGCGTCCGGGTGGGAGATGATGGCGAAGGTCCGCCGGCGGCGGATCTCGTTTTGTAGGTCTGCCATGATGTTACCTGCCTGTAGTCCTATTTGCTCAGTAATTTGTAATATTATCATCCCCTGAAAGGAAAATCAATTCCCAGACCGGTCCGGTCCGGGAATTTTTTGCTTTCGCGACGGTCCTCGCCCCCCTTCGACAGGCCCTTTGGGCCATGCTATAGGGGATGAACGGGAGAGGGGGCGCATCGGGGTGAAACGGGCGGTATTGGCGGCGCTGGCGGCGGTGCTGGCGGTCATCATATCTCTGCGGGCGGAGGGTCCGGCGGCGCCGGCGGGCCTGGCGGCCGCGGTGTGGAACGGGAGCGGATATAACGTGGCGGACAGGCCCCTGTCCGGGGAAGAGACCGCGGGCAGCGGCGCTCTCGCGGAGATCGAAAACTGGTTTCTGTCCCGGCCCCCCACGGCGAAAAACGACTGCACCGGCCTTCTGGCGGGCAAGGACCTGATCCTCATCCTGGCGGAGGACTGGGCCCTGCCGGTCCAGGCGGGGCCGGATCAGCCGGCGCTGTACCGCCTCTGGTCGGAGGGGGCGCAGCTCACAAGGGTATACGCCCCGGACTGGTATCAGGGCCGGGACGGCCGGGAGTTCGCCCTCCTGGCGGGCATGACCCCCACCACTGTCCAGGCGGAGACCGCTCTGGCATGGACGGGACGGGAGGGAACAAGCCTGCCCTTTGCCCTGGCGTGGGCCCTGACCGGGGCGGGATACGACTGCCGGGCCTTCCCGGACCGGGCGGGGAACGAGGCGGCCTATGAGGCCCTGGGCTTCGCGCAAGTGGAGACCCCGGGGCAGAGCCTGGCCGCCCGGCTGGAGGAGATGGGGTCGGGGCGGCCTTACCTCGCCTACTGGGTGCTGCCGGCCGGGGACGGGGAGACGGCCCTGGAGGCGCTGATGGGGGCCCTGGACGGGCTGGGGCTGGACCGGGACACGGCGATATGTCTGGTGACGGGCGCCTCCGACCCCCTGCGGGGGCACATCTTCCTATGGGGGGAGGGCCTGGCCGGCCGGCGGGCGGACGGGCCCTGCTCGGAGCTGGACCTGGCGCCCACGCTGCTGAACCTGCTGGGGGTGGAGATGGATTCCCGCTATTTTTTCGGCCGGGATATATTCGCCCCGGCGGAGGGAGACGCGGGCCCCCTGGTAAGTCTTACCGGCAGCGCCTTTTCCGACTGGGTGACGGATATGGGGACCTATGACGCCGCCGCCGACGTCTTCACCCCGGCGGCGGGAACAGACCTGGGGGCCTCGGAGCGGGCCCGGTACGCGGCCCGGGTGCGGGCGGAGGTGTACGACCGGTACGTCTTCGCCCGGCGGGTGCTGGAGACCGACCACTTCCGGGCGGTAGGCTGATGAAGAAAGACGGTTGCGTTTGCGGGAAAACCGTCGTATAATAATGCTGAGTATGGATTGATCTGGCCTTGACGCCTTACGGAAGATCAGGGAGGGATGAAGATATATGAAGACCCAGCGGATTGCGATCCTTCTGCTCGTGCTGGCTCTGATCGTGGGCCTGGAGGCGGTGATGATGACCCGCTGCACGGGGACGCCTTCCTCTGCCCCGCGGGCCACGGCCACGCCGGAGCCCTCACCCGAGGCGACGGGCGACGACGCGGCCAACGCCACGCCGCTGCCCTCTCCCATGAACGTGGGTACGCCTCTGCCCGGCTTTACAAGCCCACCCGACAGCGCCGGCGGCGGGAGCAGCAACAACACCAGCCCCACCCGCGCGCCCTCGGCCACCGAGCCGCCCGCCCGGACCCAGGCGCCGGCTCCCACCGCGCCTCCTACGGCGCCTCCCACTGAGCCGCCTCCCGCGGGACAGGTGACGGCCTCCAACAGCTTCAGCTCCTCTACGGGCGTGGGCCTCAACATGAACGTAGGCTGGACGGCCACGGACCTAGGCAACGGCACCACCCGCCTCACCATCACCGGCACCGTCAACTCCTATGAGCTGCACGTGACGCGCCTGCCTGTGTCCATCAGCTTCAGCGGCTACTCCGCGTCCCTCACCGGCAACGGCATCGACGTGGGCAGCGGGCTCCACTCCTCCACGCTGTTCTCCACCTCCATGGACGTGTCCAGCGGCACCTCCGGTACCATGACGGTCACCTGGAACTACAACGGCGAGTACAGCGGCACCAGCATCTCGGACATCACCGCGTCCGACTTCGTGTATACCGACTGACAGAAACCGCATATAATAGGGCCCCGGAGCGAACCGCTCCGGGGCCTTATCCTGTTTTGAATGTCAGTGTTCCTTCACCCGGCTGTGGGGGGCCAGCTGGACCATCACCACGGAGGCGAACACCAGCGCGCAGCCCACGATCTCCCAGCCGGTGAGAGTGGAACCGGGCATGAGCAGGGCCCCCGCCAGCACGGAGAACACGCTTTCCAGGCTCAAGATCAGGGAGGCCACCGCCGGGTGGACACCCTTCTGGGCCACCACCTGCAGGGTGTAGCCCACGCCGGAGCTGATGAACGCGGCGTAGCAGATGGGGAGCCAGCAGTCCAGAATGGCGCTCGCCTGGGGCTTTTCCACCAGGAACATGAAGGGCGCGCTGAGAATACCCGTAACGAGGAATTGAATGCAGCTGAGGCGCACCCCGTCCGCCCTGGGGGACCAGTGGTCGATGATGAGGATGTGGGCGGTGAAGCCCAGGGCGGAGAGCAGCAGCCATGGGTCGCTCTTATCAAAATGGATGCCCTGACCGGAGACAAGGCCGTCCATCATGCACAGGCAGAACAGCCCCGCCACCGCGCCGGCCACCCCCAGCCACACCAGGGGCGGGGACTTGCGCTTGAAGAAAAGGCCCGCCACGGGCACCAGGGCACAGTAGGCGGTGGTGATGAACCCGGCCTTGCCCACGTTGGTGGTCTCGTCCTGGAGGGCGACGCCGATCTGCTGGACGTTGGCGGAGAACCACAGGGCCAGCCCGCAGCAAAGCCCGCCCAGGAGGATGTCCCGGCGGCTGCCCTTTTCAAAGGTACCGTCCCGGCTGCGCACCTTATCCAGCAGAGGCAGCAGCGCCGCCAGAAACAGCCCGCCCAGGGTGAAACGGACGGCGTCGTAGGTGAATGGGCCGATATACTTCATGCCGTCCTTCTGGGCCACGAAGGCCACGCCCCATACAAAGGCGGTCACGAAAAGGAGAGCGGGATTTTTCAGGTCACGGAGCTTCACGGGATACCTCTTTCCGGCGGCGGAGAGCCGCTTGCGCGTTTGGGGAAGAGTATATCCCCTGAGGGGGTCAGTTGTCAATGAAGGAATGGGGCTGGGTTTAACCAAATCTTAAGAAATCTACCGTTTACAATCCCCCGGAAAAGTTATATGATAGGCGTGCCGGTCCCCGTAGGGGACCGAGGCATGGGAAGCAGGCGGCGGAACATCTCAGGAGGGACCTATGAAGCGAGCGACAGCGGCGGCCTTGATTGGCTGCCTTCTTATATCGGCCCTGACGGGCTGCGAGCTGGGCGGCTCCAAGGCCAGCGGCGACGCCGTGAGCGTGCAGCAGGTGGCCCAGATCGCCGGCACGGGGGCCGTGGGCCTGGCCGACCGGTACGCGGGCAAGGTGGTGGCCGGCCAGACGGCGGACGTGCAGCGGGACAGCAACAAGACCGTCCAGGAGACCTACGTGAAGGTGGGCGATATGGTCCGGGAGGGCGACCCCCTGTTCGCCTATGACATGGAGAAGATGGAACTGGACCTGGAGAAGCTCAACCTGGACAAGGAGGGCTACGAGAACACCATCGCCGCGGCCAACAGCACCATCGCGGAACTGGAAAAGGAGCGGGACAAGGCCAAGGAGGGCGACAAGCTCAGCTACACCCTGGAGATAGACTCCCGCCGCAACGAGATACGGGAGGCCCAGTACAACATCTCCACCAAGGAGCGGGAGATCGCCTCCATGGAGGCATCCATGGAGGACGCGGTGGTCTACGCCCCCATCTCCGGCCGGGTCATGACCGTGGACGAGTCGGGCAGCAGCTACTCCGATCCCTATAACTATTACGGCGGGGGCGACACCTCCGGCAACAGCAGCATCGGCTACATCACCGTCACCGACGTGACCCGCCTGCGGGTCCAGGGCAACATCAACGAGATGAACGCCTACGCCCTCACCGAGGGCATGGCCATGCGCATCCGCTCCCGGGTGGACTCGGAGCGGACGTGGACCGGGAGCCTGTCCGGGATAGACTGGGAGAACCCGGTGAAGAACGACAACAACGGCATGGTGTATGTCTCCTCCTCCGGCTCCGACGAGATGACCCAGTCCAGCAAGTACCCCTTCTACATAGAGCTGGACAACACCGACGGGCTCATCCTGGGCCAGCATGTGTACATCGAGCCGGACACCGGCGAGGAAGAGGACGCGGCGCCCGCCGGGCCCATGGTGCCCATGTACTACATCGCCTATGAGGAGGACGGCACGGCCTACGTCTGGGCGGAGGGCAGCGGCGAAAAGCTGGAGAAGCGGACCGTGACCCTGGGGACCATGGACGAGATGACCGGGGCCTATGAGATCACCGAAGGCCTCACCGAGGACGACTACATCGCCTTCCCCGAGGAAGGCCTGGAGGAGGGCCAGCCCACGGAGCGGTTCGACCCGGAGGCCATGACCGAGGAGCCCATGATGGACGGCGATATGATGGCGGCCGGCGAAGCGGGCTTCTGACGGGGGTACGCCATGCTTCTTGAGATGAAGGACATATGCAAGGACTACCCCCAGGGCAAAGAGGTCGTGAAGATTCTGAAAAACGTGGACCTGACCGTGGAGGAGGGAGACTACCTTGCCATTATGGGCCCCTCCGGCTCGGGAAAGACCACGCTTATGAACATCATCGGGTGCCTGGACGTGCCCACCTCGGGGAGCTATTCCCTCAACGGGGAGGACATCTCCCGGGCCTCGGAGAACCACTTGGCGGACGTGCGCAACTCCACGCTGGGCTTCGTGTTCCAGAGCTTCTACCTGCTGCCGAAGCTGTCCGCCCGGGACAACGTGGCCCTGCCCCTGCTGTACGCGGGGGTGAAGAAGAGGGAGCGGTCCCGCCGGGCCGTGGCGGCTCTGGAGATGGTGGGGCTGGGAGACCGGGTGGACTTCATGCCCAACCAGCTCTCCGGCGGCCAGCAACAGCGGGTGGCCATCGCCCGCGCTATGATCAACGAACCGAAAATACTGCTGGCCGACGAGCCCACGGGCGCGCTGGACAGCACCTCCGGCCATCAGGTCATGGACCTGTTCGACCAACTGAACGCCGCCGGCACCACTATCGTGCTCATCACCCATGAGCCCGCGGTGGGCCAGCGGGCAAAGCGCGTGCGGCGCATTTTGGACGGCCGGCTGCTGGCGGAGGGAGAAGGAGGAGTAGGCGATGCCTGGTAAACACGCGGCCCCGGAGGGACCCCCGAAAAAGAAAAAGAGCGGGAAGAAGAGCGGACGGAAGGCGGTGGCCATCGTCCTGGTGTGCCTGATATTGCTGGGCGCGGCGGGCGGCGGCGGATACTACCTTCTGCAAAAGCGCGCCAATTCCACGGAGGTCAACGTCTATCCCGTGAACCAGCTGGGCTACGTGAACGACTGGGCCGAGCGGGTCCAGACCGGCGGCATCGTCACCGCGGACAAGATGCAGGCCGTGCGCCTCAGCACCACCCAGACCGTGACGGACATCTTCGTGGAGGAGGGCCAGACCGTAGAGGTGGGCGACCCCATCCTGGCCTTCGACACCACCCTCAGCGAGGTGGAGCTGGAGCGGGCCCGCATCGAGATAGAGAAGAAGAAGCTGGATATCCAGGACGTGAAGAAGGAACTGGCCGAGATAGACACCTACAAGATCGGCACCCCCGGCGGGGGCTATTCCTACGTGCCCCCCGTGACCTCGGAGCCCCTGGTGCTGCAGCCCACGGCTGTGCCCTACTTCCAGGGGGGCAGCGGCAATGTGATGGACCCCTACGTGTTCCTGTGGGAGGAGGGACGGCTCATCGACGACGTGACCATCCGGGCATTGCTCACCATGGCCCTGCCCACCCCGTCGCCGGAGCCCACCTTCGCGCCCATGAACACTCCGGACTGGTCGGAGGGGATACCCCTTATCAGCAGCGAGCCCTCTGAAGGCGCGCCCATGGCCCCTGAGACGGCCATGGAGGCCCGGCCCACCCCTGTGGGCAGCGGACAGCTCTATTCGGTCCGGGCTCTGCTGGCCCCGGCCCGGGGCCTGCTGCGGGCGGCAGAGGGAGAGCCTGCCGACGGCGAGGCCGCTACGGAGCCCCCCGCGGAGACGGAGGCGCCCGCCCCAACAGATGCCCCGGCCCCCACGGAGGAGCCCTTCGAGCCCCTGGAGACCCCTGTGGCGCCGGTGGAGGATGAGCCCTGGGCCCAGGACACCATCCCCCCCGAGGAGACGGACCCCCCTGCAGAGGATGAGGAGTCCTCCACTCCCGAGCCCACGGAAACGCCGGAGCCCAGCGAGAGCCCCGAACCCAGCGAGAGCCCAGAGCCCAGTGAGAGCCCCGACCCGGACGCCTCCGCCTCTCCCGAGCCCACCCGCGGACCCACGGGCGCGGAGTATTACCTGGTCTTCGAGATGCGGGAGAGCAATTCCATGCAGGGCGAGGTGACCCGGGTATTTGAGATACGCTTCGCGCTGGTGAACGGCGACTGGGCCTTCGAGGTGGTCCAGCCGGCGTACGTGCCCTATATCCCGGAGACGAACGAGCCGGAGGAGGACTTCGGCGGCTTCGTGGGCGGCTTCTCCGGCCAGTACTACTCCGCGGAGGAGATCGCCAAGATGCGGGACGACGCCAAGCAGCGGCTTTTGGACCTGAACCTGTCCCTGCGGGTGGCGGAGCAGGAACTGAAAGAAAAGCAGTTCGAGCTGTCCAACGGCGAGGTGCTTTGCACCACGGCGGGCGTGGTCAAGAGCGTGCTCACCCCCGAGGAGGCCCTGGCCAGCGACCAGCCGGTGGTGATGATCTCCGGCGGCGGCGGATACTATGTGGACTGCTATATGAGCGAGTTCGACCTGGAGTACATGGGCGTGGGCGACACGGTGACCGTGGAGGATTACCGCAGCGGCAGCACCCTGGAGGGCACCATCACCCAGGTGTCCCAGTACCCGGCGGGCGAGGGCGGCAACAGCAGCAGCTATTACTACTACGACAGCGGCAACAGCAACGTGACCACCTACCCCTTCACCATTGAGATCGGCGAGGACGCGGACCTGCGGGAGGGCTACAGCGTGAGCGTGTACTACTCCCCCGCGGAGAAGCTCCAGCAGAGCGGCGGGGACGGGTCCTACTTTGAGCTGAACGACATGTTCATCCGCCGGGAGAATGGCCGGGCTTACGTGTACGCCATGGGCGCCGACGGCCGGCTGGAGCAGCGATTCCTCACCACCATGGGCGGGGACGGCTACAGCACCCGTGTGGTGGACGGTCTGGATATGGAGACGGACTACGTGGCCTTCCCCTATGGCCGCGCCGTGAAGGCGGGAGCCAAGGCCGTGGTCCAGGAGGACATAAGTGTCCTCTATGACGGCTACTGATAACTGAGGAGGCGGTACCGTGTTTGAGAATATCTCCCTGGCCTTCCAGGGTATATGGGGCCACAAGATGCGGTCGTTTTTGACCATGCTGGGCATCATCATCGGCATCGCCGCCATCATCACCATCGTGTCCACCATCAAGGGCACCAACGACCAGATCAAGGAGAGCCTCATCGGCTCCGGCACCAACGCGGTCACCGTGCAGCTCTACCAGGACACCTACCCCTACACCATCTCCCAGTGGAACCCCGCCCCGGAGGGCGTCCTCCCCGTGTCGGAGGAGACCCGCCAGGAGCTGGAGGAGCTGGACAGCGTGGTGGACGTGAGCTGCTACAACACCCGCCGGGTGGACAGCTACGAGAGCGACGTGTGCTACCAGAACAAGGGCTTTTCCGGCGAGATATACGGCGTGGACGACAGCTATTTTGCCGTGGCCGGGTACCGGCTCAGCCACGGCCGGAACTTCCTGGAGGAGGACTTCGCCAGCTTCCGGAAGGTGGCCATCCTGGACGCCGGGGCGGTGGACAGCCTCTTCGTCAACAAGGACCCTGTGGGCGAGATATTGGAGATCAAAGGGGAGCCCTTCACGGTGGTGGGCGTGGTGGACAAGAAGGCCCAATCCGGCTACGCCATCGAGTCCTACCGGGACTATGTGATGTACGCCCAGAACTCCAGCGGCGGGAAGGTGTTCATCCCCGGGACGGCCTGGCCCATCGCCTACAACTTCGACGAGCCCCAGGCGGTGATACTGAAGGCCGCCAGCACCGACGACATGACCACCATCGGCCAGAAGGCGGAGGACATCCTCACCAAGGCCCAGATCACCGCCTCCACCGGGAATTTCTCCTACAAGAGCGACGACCTGATGGGCCAGGCGGCCCAGCTGCAGGAGTTCTCCAACGCCACCAACAACCAGCTTTTGTGGATCGCGGGCATCTCCCTTCTGGTGGGCGGCATCGGCGTGATGAACATCATGCTGGTGACGGTCACGGAGCGGACCCGGGAGATCGGCCTCAAGAAAGCCATCGGCGCCCGGAAGCGGCGCATCCTCTGGCAGTTTCTGACGGAGGCGGCGGCCCTGACCAGCATCGGCGGGATGCTGGGCGTGGGCGCGGGTCTGGGCCTGAGCCGGTTCATCGCCTCGGCCATGGGCACGCCCACCGCCGTGAGCTATCCGGCCATCGCCGTGGCGGTGCTCTTCTCCATGTTCATCGGCGTGATATTCGGCATGATCCCCGCCGTGAAGGCGGCGAATCTGAACCCCATCGACGCGCTGAGAAGAGAATAAAAAACAAGGACCTGCTGAAAAGCAGGTCCTTACCTTTGTGAAGGCCCCCTCTGGCGAGGGGGCTCTATTCTTATGTGTTCGCCTGGTGCAAGGCGGGATTTCGTAAAAGTCAGGTTTGACACCGAAAACGTCAGGGCCGGCGCGTTGAAAGCGCCGGTCTGGCCATGGTAAAATTTAAAAAAGAAAAAGGAAAGAAAGAATTTTGCTCCGCGCCGGCCCTTTTGGGCGGAGGGGACGTATAAAGAGGCGGAACACAAAGTTGGGAAACGACGCGTGTGCGTTTCAAATACATTTTCAGAAGGAGAAACACCGATGAACGAGGAAATGCTGAAAAAGCTGGGGGGGGGGTTAAGTCCCCTGAAGAGGTCCTGACCATTGCCAAGGAGTATGGCAAGGAGCTGACCCTGGAGCAGGCCAAGGAGATATTCGACCGGGTGAAGGCGGTCGCGACCGGCGAGCTGCCCGACGACCTGCTGGAAGGTGTCGCCGGCGGCAACTTGCAATGGATTAGGGAGACGAGAGAGTTTATGGGCAGTCTGTTCGGCAAGTAACGCCAAACCGCGAAAAGGGGCTGTCACATCTTCGGCAGCCCCTCGTCATATTCCATAAGGATAGGGAGGATATATCATGGCCGGTGGGACAGGAGCGGCGGAACGGATGGAAACGCTGGACGAATTCGTGGCGCGGCACAGGGAGGACTTTGTCGAGGGACGGGTGGACATGCTGGGCGTCAACCTTGCCGCGGACGGCGGGCATGGACCGGCGTTCAAGATCTATTACGCGGACAAGGCTGGTGGGGGGAGGACCCATCCCATGATCGAGTTCCTGCGTCAAAAGGACATGGTCCGCAGCGTTTCCATGGTGGAGGACAAGGGAGACCCGGAGAGGCTTCGCTATGACGTACGGCTCGCCCATGAGACAAGGGAGAATATGGAGGACGTGTTCCGCTGGCTGCAGGAGAACACCGGGATATTCCCTCTGTGCGGCGATGAGATCAGAAATCTGGCCGCCATGAAGGTGACCGACGGCCAGACGGAGGACCTGAGCGCGCTCAACTTTCTGGGGTGTATGTCCGCGGGGGATACCGTCACAGTGCTGAAGTGCCATTATTCTACCGGGATCGGGAGCTGTAAATACCACTTTACGGACGAGTACTATCTGGACTATCTGCGGGACTGCGGCATCCCCGCCTTCGCCCGGCTCTCCCAGATGACCCGCGCCGCGCTGGGGCACTGCGGAGGATATCTCTGGGGCGCGGGCGCGGACTATTGGCTGACGGGTGAGAAGAAGTACAAGATATACGTTCAGCTCTCATTTTTCCTGTACCAGGGGCTGATAGAGCTGTTTGAAAAAGAGGCCCCGCTCATGGCGGAGCAGATCGGGCGCCTGATGCTGTGGAGCGTCGGGCATCCGGAGTTTATGTGCATGGGTTTCGGGCTGGCCCTGGA
Source organism: uncultured Oscillospiraceae bacterium (assembly GCA_947581795.1). Classification (GTDB taxonomy): domain Bacteria; phylum Bacillota; class Clostridia; order Oscillospirales; family Oscillospiraceae; genus CAJOIG01. Next base: position 5,109 of record CANPVS010000004.1, on the reverse strand, counting down.
CGAACAGGACAGGCTGTCCCTCAATTTTTATTACCATTACAAAAGAGATAACGGGCCGGCGCGCTGAAGACGGCCGCGGCCGGAGAGCTGTCCGACGGCCTGCTGGACATCGTCGCCGGCGGCCAAACCTACACCGACGATTTCAGGGTTTGGATCGGCAGCCTGTTCGGCGAATGATCCCAAACGGTGAAAAGGAGCTGCCACACCTGCGGCAGCTCCTTGTTATATAATACTGCCTCCCCTGTGCAAGGGGAGGCTTTTTGTGTCAGTCGACGGTCAGATACAGCGTCTGCTCGCCCCATTGCAGGCGCAGGCGGACGTCCTCCTGGCCCGGCGGGATGCGAACGACGTCACTGACGGTCCGACCGGGATCGCGCGGCTGTTCCTCGACGCACTGTATGATATGCTGATCGTTGTCGATGGTCAGCGTGACTGCCTGCCGCTCCCGCAGCGAGCCGATCAATTCGCCGTCGCAGATGATCTGCCCCAGTCTCAAAGGACGGCGGGGCGTGCTGACCGCTCCGGTATGTGTATATAACCCGCTGGCAATTATAAGTTTTCTCATCGGTGGTGGCCTAACTCCAAATGTTATTTTATAACATAATATGGCTTTTGAGTTATTATATCTTACCATATGTTGGCCTAAAATAACAATAGGTTTCCAGATTTTTTCACAGGAGAAGAAAGATGGCCATTGAGTTGAACTATGTGCAGCTGGGCCAGCGGATCCGCCGGTTTCGCCGGGAGGCAGGACTGACGCAGGAACAATTGGCCGAACGGATCGATATGGCTACCTCGAATATCAGCCATATCGAGCGGGCGACCACACAGGTGAGCCTACCCTCTCTGGTGAAAATCGCCAACGTGCTTGGCGTGTCCCTGGACCAACTGGTCTGTGACAGCCTGCCGGTGGCTTCTAACTATCTGGAGCAGGACGTTGCCAAGATACTTGCGGACTGTTCTCCGGGAGAGAAATGTTTCATCCGCGACGTCATCCAGACCATGGCCGCCTCGTTTTGGGAGCTGCGCTGAGAAAAACGGACCTGCCGCAAAAGACGCGGCAGGTCCGTCTTTTATAACTGTTTACGAAACCATTCAAATATCGCCCCGCCGTCCGCGGTGTCGGGGCGGGCGTGGGCGAAGGCCATGCGCTCGGGATGGAACTGGACCCCCAGGACGGGGAGGCTCTCGTGCTCCACCGCCTCGACGACCCCGTCCGGGGCCGCGGCGGTGACGCGAAGGCCCGCTCCTATCCGGCCAAGGCCCTGGTGGTGGGCGCTGTTGACGGACGCCTCCGGGCCGTACAGCCGGTGCAGGAGGCTCCCGGTCTCTATGGCGGCGGGGTGGACGCTGTCGTCGTGGTCATGGGCCATGTGGGCCGCCGCCGTGGGCAGGTCCTGTATAAGGTCCCCGCCGAAGTACACGTTCAATACCTGGTGACCCCGGCAGATGCCCAGCACCGGTTTTCCCGCCTTCACAAACAGGTCCAGGGCGGTGAGCTGGGCCTCGTCCAGGGGCGGGTCGATGTCCCGGGAGCCCCTGTCCTCCTGGCCGAACCGGCTGGGGTGGATGTCCCCGCCGCCGGGGAGCAGCAGCCCCGCGCAGGGGGCGGCCCCGGCGGGAGAGAGGGTCACCACGGGCTCCAGACCCATGGCCTCCAACGCGGCGATATAGTTGCCCACCCGGTCGGCGTAGCCAAGGATGGCAACTTTTTTCACGGGCCCGCTCATAGGTCGTAAGCGGCCACGTCCGCCAATGTCTCCCCCCGGACGATGAGCCGGTCCACGCCGCCCCGGAGGGCTGCCATGGGCGGCCGGGGGACCCGGTTATAGTGGGAGGCCATGGAATAGTTGTAGGCCCCGGTGACCAGCACGGCCAGAGTGTCGCCGGCTTTCGCCTCCTGCAGGGGCACATCCTCGCCCAGAAGGTCGCCGCTCTCGCAGCAGCGGCCCGCCAGGGTCACCCGCTCCGTCTGGGGCTCACCCGCCCGGTCGGCGATCACCGCGCTGTGGCGGGCACCGTAAAGGGCGTAGCGGGGGTTATCGCCCATGCCCCCGTCCACGGCCACGTAACAGGCCCCGCCGGGGACGGATTTCACGTTCTGCACGGTGTAGAGGGTGATACCCGCGGCGGCCACGACGCCCCGGCCCGGTTCCAGAGTGACCGTGGGCAGGGGGTATTCGTAACGGGCGCACTGCTCCCGCAGCCGGGCGGCGACCTTCTTGATCATGGCGGCGCAGTCGGGGGCCCGCTGGTCCTCCTCGTAGGCCACGGCGAAGCCGCCGCCCAGATCCAGGACAGGGGCGGTGTAGCCCGTCTCCCGGCGGACGGCGTCCAGAAACGCGGTCATCACGTCCGCCTCCAGACAGAAGGGGTCCGCGTCGAAGATCTGGGAGCCCACGTGGCAGTGGAAGCCCCGGAGGGCGATGTGGGGCAGGGCCAGGGCCGTTTTCGTCACGTCCAGGGCCTGACCCGTGGGGATGGGCACGCCGAACTTCACGTCGATGACGCCGGTGTTCACGGCGGCGAAGGTGTGGGGGTCAATGCCCGGGGTCACACGCAGCAGCACGTCCTGACGCACGCCGGTCTCGCCGGCCAGGCGGTCGATGCGGCGAAGCTCCTCCTCGCCGTCCGCGGCGATGAGACCCACGCCGCTCTCGATGGCATAGCGGATGTCCGCCTCCGTCTTGGCGTTGCCGTGGAAGCAGATGTCCGCCGCCGGGAAGCCCGCCGCGAGAGCGGTGTACAGCTCGCCGGAGGACACCACGTCCAGGCCCATGCCCTCCTCCTTCGCCCAGCGGCACAGCTCCCTGCAGCACAGGGCCTTGGAGGCGTAATAGGGCTTGCTGCCCGCGGGGAAATTCTCCTTCATGGCGGAGACATAAAGCCCCATCCGCTCCCGGACCATGTCCTCGTCCAGCAGGTAGAGGGGCGTGCCATATTTCTTCGCCAGCGTGAGGACGTCCACACCGCCCAGACACAGGTGGCCCTGTTCATTTATGGTCAGATTCGGCTGTTTCAGCATAGTGCGCCTCACATATCGTATGCGCCCCGTCTGGACGGACAGGGCGAAAAATGCTATAATCAATTGACGTCCATCGTTACCAATATATTACAGCGAACGCGCCGCCGATGCAAGCCTTTTCCGGCGCGGGAAGGAGAGAGATATGAATACGCCCGGGGAGATCGCCGCGGCCTATGTGGAGGTCGGGCGCAATAAAGCCGCCATGCCAAAGGGGAGGATGTTCCTGCTGGCCGTCCTCGCGGGGATGTTCATCGCCTTCGCCGGGACGGGCTCGGTGATCGGCTCTGCCGCGGCGGGGAAGCTGGCGGGGGCCTGCGTGTTCCCGGCGGGGCTCGCCATGGTGGTGATCGCGGGCAGCGAGCTTTTCACCGGCAACAACCTGATGGTCATCTCCCTGCTGGAAAAGCGCATCACCATCGGTCAAATGCTCCTGGCCTGGGCCGTCGTGTACATAGGCAACTTCGCCGGGTCTCTGCTGGTGGCGGCCATGACCGTCTGGGGCGGGACCTTCGGGGCCTGGTATGAGTCCCTTGTGGCCACGGCTGTGAGCAAGGTGTCCATGCCTGTGGCCGAGGCGGTGCTGCGGGGCGCGCTGTGCAACATCCTGGTCTGCGCGGCGGTGTGGATGGCCATGGCCGCCAGGGACGCCGGGGGCAAGGTGCTGAGCCTCTACTTCCCGGTGATGGTGTTCGTGCTGTGCGGGTTCGAGCACTCCGTGGCCAACATGTTCTTCCTGCCCGCGGGGCTCTTCGCCGCTGGACGCTACGGCGCCGCGGCGCCGGAGCTCACCTGGGGGGCCGTGTTTCTGAAGAACCTGCTGCCCGTCACGGCGGGCAACATCCTGGGCGGCGCGGGCCTGGGCCTGGCGCTGTGGAAGGCCCACATGCCGAAGGGGACGAAGTAAATGAACAACAAAAACAAATGGCCGGACGGGAGAATATCTCCCGCCCGGCCTGTCCGCCGGTCACGCTCCCCCGAGCGTGGCTTTTTTGTCGTGTATCTTTCGGGCGATGTATACCGCCGGAGTGTCCAGAAGGCTGGTGGCCACGTAGATGACGTAGCCGGCCAGGATGATGTGGGTCAGCAGGGCGGGGGTGTAGCCCTCCATGCCCGCGAAGGCCGCCAGATTGAAGAGGATGGTGTTCACCAGCTGGCTCACCAGGGTGGAGCCGTTGTTGCGCAGCCACAGGAATTTCCGGTGCTGGCCGAATCTCTGGTCCGTGAAGTCCCACCACTTGTGGTACAGCCACACGTCCAGAAATTGGCTCACGGCGTATACGCTCATGCTGGCCAGGACCATCCGGGGGGTGGTGGAGAAGATGGCCCGGATGGAGGGCATGGCCCAGTCGCTCTCCGCCGGCTTGTAGAGCATCCAGCTGCAGGTCAAAAGCGCGAAAAACGCCGAAGCGCCGATGCCCAGAAATACCGCCCGGTTGGCCGCCTTTTTCCCGGAGTTCTCGCTGAGGATGTCCGTGATGAGGAACGTGGCCGCGAAGAGCACGTTGCCCAGGGTCTGCTCCATGCCAAAGGCGTTGACCAGGATGAGCACCTCGATGTTGGACAGGATGGTCACCGTCACCGTCATGCAGTACAGGCCCGCGTCGCCCGCCAGCCGGTAGGCCAGCAGCACCGCCCCGAAGATGAACACCACGGAGGCGGCCAGGATGAGTTCATTCATTCAATTTTCCTTCCCGGAGACACAGCAAGGGGAGCGCTACCGCGCTCCCCCTATATTACAGGTCTCCTCGCCGTAGTTTTGATTTAACATCACATTGGATGTAGGGCAGGATGGTCACGAACTGCCCAGTTTGCCGATATGAATTTTGCTGTTTCACAATATACATGACGAAAGTGCGGTTGTCAAGAGTCTTCGCCCTCATTTTCCAGATATTCGTAGTATTCCGCCTCGCAGGCGAAGAGCATGTACCGGCCGTCCACCAGACCGTAAAACCCGGACGCTGTGAAATATCCCCGCATCGTAAGACGCCTCCTTTGTCGTTGTGGCTACGTTGAATGCAAAAGAGAAGGTAATATAGAATATCGTCTCAAGCATACAACGGCTGTTGTGTGGCCGAATACAGGCG
>CANPVS010000003.1 GCA_947581795.1 uncultured Oscillospiraceae bacterium | reverse complement strand
ACTTCATTCTACCAGAGACTGCAAACTATGTCTCTTTTTGCGCTTATTCAATTTTGCGCACTTTATTCTACACTACCCTCCCGCTGGCCCTCTTCGCTCTCGTAAAACGCGAGGATGTCCGGCAGGAAGCACCGGGCGAGCTTTTCGATCTCATACTACGGGATGTGGTGTCGTTTACGAGTTTCTTCTATGGCACAACTCTTATCCTCTATGTGGTGCTTGCTATGATCATTGACGCTATATCTTGACAATTTTAATGAACAGGCGCATAATGTTAGCAATCAGTTGCATCTAGTGCTAACAGCACAACGGAAGGGAGATGGCTAGCTTGAGTGAAATTACAAAGAATATTTTTGTGTCGCATCATCACCTTGATGCAGATAAGATTGAAAGATTTCGTGATTTGATTGGTAGGCACGGGGTAGAAACCAGAGACAGTTCTATCTATGAGGCAAAATTGAAAAATGATGCAAAGAATGAAAACTATATCAAATATGAGCTAATTACCCCACAAATCAGGTGGGCAAGCACAGTGTTTGTGCTGATTGGAAAAGATACCGCGAAAAGTGACTATGTGAATTGGGAGATAGAAGCGGCCGCAAAAATGGGGAAGCAAATCATAGGCGTCTATCTGCAAGGAGCCAAGGACGAGGACGTTCCCCCTGCGTTGCTTGAGTATGGTGACAATTTAGTCGGTTGGAATGGAGAAAGAATCCGCAGAGCTTTGGAAGGGGAAGACTTGGATTGGGAGAATGCTGATGGGACTCCCAGAGAAAACCAAGACGCAGACTTTCCCCGATATCAGTGCTGAGGTAAGGCTGTTCTATGAAACTATACTCTTATGTGATTCCAAGAGATTACGGCTTTGCGCCAAATCCATATCATAGATACTGCACGCTTGCTACATGTAAGCCAATCATTAGACGGGTCGCACAGGTTGGGGATTGGATCGCAGCTTTTGGGTCAAAAACCAATTACACAGGTGGACGACTTGTTTATCTAATGCGGGTAGGGGAAACTCTGACCTTTGACGAGTATTGGAATGACGAGAGGTTTAGAATCAAACGCCCAGTCTTTAACAAGAGCACAACTCATAAATACGGGGATAATATCTATCACCATGTGAATGGTGAATGGGTTCAAGAACCTTCACATCATAGCAAAATTGATGGAATGAATCTAATAAACCTAACGCGAGACACACAAACAGACCGTGTGTTAATTGCTGATGAGTTTTACTATTTTGGTGGAGATGCAATCATGCTCCCACCGGAATACCAATCGCTAGTCTGGCGTCGCCGTAACCATGGGGTCACAAAAGACAGTAATCTAATTGAGAGTTTTATCGGTTATATGCGGGAGCATTACTATGCGGGAATTCATGGGCTTCCTCTCAGTAGGAAAACCGGTAGGTTTGATTTGTATAGAGGTTGAATTACCTCGTGTATATTCAGTATGAGAAAACAGGATAGAGAGGATTAGAAAACGATGAATTCAAAGAATACCCATTTAGAATTTATCCAATCGACAATACAAAGAATGTCTCAAAACTCATTCTCGCTTAAAGGGTGGGCAGTTACTCTAGTCGCAGGGGTTTTTGCGCTGGCCGCAAAGGATGCAGATAAAACATATTTTCTAATTGCATATATTCCAATTGTCGTGTTTTGGGGGCTTGATTCATATTATCTTATGCAGGAACGACTATACCGGGCGCTTTATGATAAAGTTCGCATATTACCAGATGACAGCATTGACTATAACATGGATACGACACCCGAAGAGTTTCATACGAAATATAACCGTTATTGGAAGTGTGCTCTGTCTAAGACTGAATTAGGTTTTTATCTTCCGCTAGCAATTATTTGTGCGCTCACTATTTGGATCACAGCTTAGGCAGTTGAATCTCCAGTTGATCGCGGCGGCAGTCAAATGACTGCCGCCGCTGGCGTTTTACGCTTTGGTGTCTTGGAGGAGTCTTTCCTTTTCCCGCTGGGCTTTCCACGCCGCGAACTCCCGCTGCCCCTCCTCACTCTCATAAAATGCGAGGATGTCTGGCAGGAAGCACCGGGCGAGCTTTTCGATCTCATGTTGCGGGATGTTGGTGTCGTTTACGAGTTTCTTCTTACGACCCAATTCTTACCTCCTATGTGGCGCTATGCTAGTAGTGACGAATGAACGGTGTCATGGCCTACTCACTCCTTTCTGTCATGGTATAAAGCCTGGATCTGTGGGCAGGGGTGTAAGGATACCACCCCACCGGGTTTTGTACCCGGAAAGCCTTGCAGATTCAGGGACTTTTCTGGTCTATTTTTCTACTATTCTCCCTGCGTCGTTTGGCGTACTCCGCCTTCTGCCGCCGCTGGGCTATGGCCTTGCAGTCGTCGCAGTATTTCGCCCGGTTGGAGCCAGGGAGGAACGCTTTGCCGCAGATCGCGCACCGCTTCATGACGTCCTTGCCGAACAGTTCCGTTTCTAATTCTTGTCCGGCCTTGTCCCTCAGCAGCACCCAGCGAAAGAATTTGCAGCAGACAGAATAAGAGAGCATCTGCGGGCACGGGACTTCCTCGCCGTCATCCAGGTAAAGACAGTTTCCATTGTCGCAGGCGCTGCACAGCTTGCGAATGAGCGAGACCGCCCGCTGGCGCTGTCTGCCGTTCATGCGCGGGAGAGACCCGGCCGGCTTCCGCTCCACGGTTGGGAGCAGTTCAAGATGGAATAAGCTCATGGCGCTTCTCTTTCTTGTGGCCCAGCACGGTCTCCAGATTATTCTTCACCGTTTCCAGCTCCTTTACCCGGTCCCGCTTCTCTCGGTAGTCTTTGTACCGGGCGTTCTTCTCCGATGTAAGCTGCTGGATCTCCGCTTGCAGGGCCTTGGTGCTGGGCAATTTGGTGATACCGTGATCCTTGAAATAATTGGCGGCGGCGTTGGACAGCTTGAACTCCCGTTCATGCGCCTGGGCGTATTCGGCCCTGGCCTTGTCGCTTTTCAGCGCCTTGTATTCTTGCCGGACATTCTTTGTCTCCCAATATGTCAGAAGCTGCTTCAACAACTCTTTTTTCCCCGCTAGGACGGTCTCTATGGATTTGAGTTTTTCCCGGCCCTCTTGCAGCTCGCTCCGGGCAGCAGACAACAACTCGTTCAACTCGTCCATGGAGGCAAAGCCGTACTCGATGTATGTGTTCAGGGTGTTGGCCATCTGCTGGAGATTAAATCCCTGCGCCCATTTTTCATAGCCGATGCCCTTTCCCTCGGCGCGTTTGGCATCTATGTCCACAAGATTCTGGACGGTCCCAGCCTCCCGGAGCTTGTCCAGAACGCTGTGGCGCACAGGCTGCTTCAGCGCGTTTTTTGCCAACGCCGCGTTCACCGCCGTGAGGTCATAGGCGTCGCCCAGCTTGCGGGCCGTGATAGGTTTCGTCCTGTCTGGCGTGAGGTAAGACAGACGCCCCCGGCTCTCCTTGACTGTCACGCCCTCACGCAGAAGTAGCCCGGCAAATTCCTCAAAAGAAGTGGCAGTCTCCAACGCCTTACGGATGATTTTTCGCAGTTTCTCCTTGTCTGTTTCAAACTTGGTAGGGTTGCCAGACTTATTTAGTTTGGCCTGTCCCTTTTTCTGTGCCCAATACTCCCGGTCATTGATCCGATCCTCGCTGCCATTGAGCAAGTCGGTCTGGTATAGACCTTCCCGGTGGCACATCTCCATGACCTCGGCCTTGAAGTAATCCATCGCCGCGTCGGTGCAGCGGTGTTTCATCCCGGCTTTTACGTCAGCGGGGCGGTCCATATACGGCAGCATGGGGACATCCTCAATACGCAGGCTGTTGATGACGATATGTACATGGATGTTGCCGGTGTGATTGTGCCCGTCCGGGTGGGTACAGACTAACGCCTGGTGGCCGGGGAAATGGTCACGGCAAAACTGCTCTCCAAGCTCCTGCGCCCGGTCTACGGTCAGGCCGTTATCTGCACGGTCCCGTGGGTCAAAGCTGATGATGTAGTGATGGCTTTTCACGTCGTCCCGGCTCTGGTTTTTGCCGTATTGCAGATTTGCTCTCATGCAGGCGACAGCAAAATCCTGGCCTTCGCAGTTGAGCGCAGCAATGCGGTAATCCTCTCTGGGAATGAGCCGCCCATTTTTATCCAGGATGGGCTTCATGGTGAACTCGTCGTGCTCGAAAAGCAGATACTTCTCCGCGTCGCCGTACCGGGCGTTTTTAGAGCTTATGTGTTTGAATGTTGCCAACTGCCGCCGCCACCTTTTCCAAGATTTCATACTTCAACATAGCAAGGTCAACGGCTGCGTCCCGGACCTCTTTTTCCAGGTCGGCATAGGGTGTCCCGTATTCGTTCAGGTGCCGCGCAATCTGATTGAGATTGCCGCCGATTTTTCCGTACTGCGCAATGAGATCATCCAGCTTTTTGAGTAGTTCATCATTCACCGATGTGATCACGATAGTTGGCTTGAGCAGCGCGCCGGTGATGGCCTTGCGGATAAATGCCGCTTTGCTGACACCGCACAGATCTGCGACTTCTTCAAAGGCGGCATATTCCTCTTTGGTCAGCCGCGTTTTCACGGTCACGTTCCGATGGGGCGTGTTGTATGTTTTCGGCATGGACAAAATGTTCTCCTTTGGGAACAAGCGAATTTGCAGAATGAGCAAACAAGCCGGCAGGCAGATTTGGCTGGGTTTGGGGAAGGCACTCCCCAACAAGATTCCGTGGGGCAAAAATGAGCGAAAAGCGAATTTTGGGCCCATGGTAGAATCTTGCTCTGACAAGTGGTGCTCCACAGCGGCGATCCATCGTGCAAAATCATTCTATTGCCCTTCGTCTGCGGAATTTGTCGAAATCCGTCAGGGGAACAAGAAAAACTGACACGATTTGACGAGACTTGCAAACGCTGACGATAGATGTTTCTCTACTATCCATTGGAACTGAAATGCCGTTTTGAACGAAAACTTTTCAAAAAATTTTTTGAAGATGCTTTCGCAGCTCATAAAACAAACATGCGGACAACCCGGAAATGCAGATTTCCCTAAGAAAAATTCCGCTCACACGAAAAGTTTTTGGCCGACCAAATTGAGGTGTCAAAGACAGGGGGGTGCAAGCATTTATCCCTAAAACGCTCCGCGCAAAAAGCAGCAGAGGCAGGAAAAATCCTGCCTCTGCAAGTGTGAAATTTTGGATCGTTAGTTCAGCGGTTCGTACCGCGTGACCGCTTTCAGATACCGGGCTGGGTCGCCATTCAGGATAAGCTCAGCGTAGCTGAGCGGGTCGTTGTAGATGAGATAATCTAGCTCAGACCGCTGAAACAAATTGTCTGCAGTCTCGCGTTCCACGGCGGTGCAGTTGATAGCGATCATGCCGCCGTCTGCGTATCGCAGCTCTACACACCCCGTGTCCATGTTAAACTCACAGGAGATCAGCTTTTTCATTTTTCGGCACCCCTTTCATCTTCGTCCATACTCTCGATACACACATCCTCCGCCTCCAAAAGCGCCTCCTGAATGACCGTCCGACCGGCGGCGTTTTCCGGCACGTCCGGCAGTACATCCAGCGCATGCGACGCCGCCGCGCAAAGGATGTGATAGGCCCGCTTGTAGTTCGTCATTTTCTCGCCTCCCACGCATTAACCCTTTTGGGTTATTTTAACCCAAAAGGGTTAGCCTTGTCAACAGAAATTGGCTATCCTCGTAAGTGAAATGAGGTGGCATAATGAATGTGGGAGAAGCTGTGGCAGAACGAATTTTGGAACTGTGCCGGGAGCGGAATATCTCGGTCAACCGGCTGTGCACGCTCAGCGGCGTCACCCAGTCCACAGTGAACAACATTGTCAGCCTTCGCAACAACAGCGCGACGGTGGCCACGGTGAAGAAGCTGTGCGACGGCTTGGACATCGGCATTTCTGAGTTTTTTGCATCCCCGCTCTTTGAAGGTTTGGAGCAGGAGATAAAATAAGCCTTACGAAGCTAAAAAAGCCTGTCTTTCCACAAATGGAGAGACAGGCCTTTTTGTCATTCCTTCCGCAAAAACCCTTGCTGGAAAGCGCCGGGGAACTGGAACTTCTTTTCTAACCCGTCGAAGGACACCACGATGTATCCCCCGCCGATGCTTTGCACGGTTCCAGTGCCGAAGGCCTTGTGGAACACGGCGGACCCGGCGGCGATGCCGGATACATCCACAGCGGGAGCCGCCTTTTTGACCGGCGCTGGTGTCGGCGGTATGTACGCGGGGCGGTAGGTGGGGATAGGCGTTTTCGCTGCGATGGGCGGCCGGGGTACCGGCGGTTTCTTCGCCACAGGGGCCGGTTCAGGCTCGTCCTCCCCGTCCGGCGCTTCCTCCGCGTAATAGGGCTTGTCCGGCACGTCGTCCTCCGCCTGGGCCGGGGCCTCCATGGAGCGGATGAGCTGGCCAGCCATGAGGTCGTAATCCTCCCGGGACAGCACCGTGCTGTATAGTCCCACATCCCCGCCGGCGTGGCGGTCGATGCCGGTATAGGAGAGGCTGGCGTCCTCGTACCGCTTGAACTTATACACCGCGTCGTTCATCAGAGCCTCGTTGAACACGTTCAGGGACACCAGCAGCTCAAAGTCCTTCACATTCAGGCCCGTGACCTTCTTGAACAGCTCTGGCTCCAGCTGGGTGATCACGTCCTTGAGGCTGTACTCCCGGTAGTCGGTAAGGTACATGAACACCGGAACGCGGGTGGCAAACTTGATGAGCTTCTCCTGGATCATCTTCCGCTTGGATTTGTATTCCTTCTCCGCCTCCGTCAGCTCTTTCTTCTGCTTCGGCGTCAGCTCCTCGCTCTCCCGCTTGGCCCTTTTCACGGCCTCGGATTTGTTGATGATGGTCTGGATGTCTGTGTTCAGGCTGCGGAAGCCCTCGATGCGCATGAGCGCGTCCATGGCCTCTTTGCTTGCCAGCAGCCGGGCCAGGGTCTCGTTGTCCACGTTCACCAGCAGCGCCGACTCCCACCGCTTGGCCAGCAGCGTGGCGGAAGTGCCTGCCATGGCGATGTCCAGGATCGCCGCCGCGTTGACCTGGCGCATGTTGATGCCGTCGTAGGCCAGCACCGGCAGGAAGTTGATGAACTCGCCCACCTTCTTCTCCGGGTTGCTCTCGCCCACGTTGAGCCGGCAGCTATAGTCCGCAATCTGCTTCAGCGCCCGGTCCAGGGCAAAGTCAAAGACATAGCATTCCTTCTTGATGATCTCCCGCTTGCCGCTGTCGTCCGTGACCTCCCAGGGGCTCTGCACCCGAAACGCCGCCTGAAAATACGTCTCCGGGCTGGTCAGGTTGCGGAGCATGAAGATGCCGGTCCAGGGCTTGATGGTGACGCCGGTGGTCAGCTTGCCGCAGGACAGGGTGATGGTCTTGGTGTCCAGGGGGTCGGCCATGGCCTGGCGCACCGGCTCCAGGGCCTTCACACCGATGCCAGCCTCCGTCCCGGCGCAGACCAGCACGGCGTAGTCGTGGTAAAAGGCGTTCTGACGCTGGGCTAGCAGATTCGCCATGGCCTGGCAGGACGCCACGTTGGGCAAAAACCACAGCGTATGCTGCAGCACGTTCAAAAGCCGCACATCGGAAAAGGGCATGGGCGGCTTCTGCGCCCCCTGCTTCAGCTCATCCACCGTGGTCTCCAAAAACGCGCCCCGGATCAGATCCAGCCATTTCTGCACATAGTCCTCATAGACGAACCGTGCCTCGCTGCCGCGCCCCTCGGCGGAGAAAAACACGTTCAGGTCGAACTCGTCAAACTCCCCCTGCCGGGCGATCTGCTGGATGCTCTCGGGTATCTTGTAGGTCAGCATGACCATCCGGGGCAGGGCGGCGTAGGGGTTGTCCTCCCCCACCCAGCTCTCCTTAGCCCGCTGCTCGTCGGAATAGGTCCAGTTATAGATCTGCTCCTCGATGAACTCGCCGGAATTTAGCGCCCGGAAGGGCGTGCCGGAAAGGTAGAGGTAATAGGATGTGGTGATGGGCAGCCAGGTCTCGTCATAGGCGTTGCCCCGGTCGTACCGGCTCAGGTCCTCCTCGTAGGTGTCCTCGTCCTGCTCAAAGAGCTTTTTGGCGTTCTCCTTCCACGCGCCGAAGTGGTACTCGTCGAAGATGACCAGGTCCCAGTTGGTGGTATGGACCCACTCGTTGTTGGCCTTGATGCCGCCGGTGGCGCGGTTCACGCCCAGGAAGTCCTGGAAGGAGCCGAAGCACACGATGGGCCGGGCCTTGTCCGCCTGCCGGTACTGGGCGTCCAGGGTGTTTTGCAGATCCGCCGGGTCACGGGAGATGAACTGCCAGCCCTCGAAGTCCACATGGCACGTAAGGTCCTCCCGCCAGGCGGTCTGCACGGCGGGCTTGAAGGTCAATATGAGCACCCGCTGAAAGCCCATCTCCTTCGCCAGTTGGTAGGCGGCGAAGGTCTTGCCGAAGCGCATCTTGGCGTTCCACAGGAATTTGGGCGTGCGGGTGGAGCCTTCCTCATAGGCGGAGCGGTAATAGGCGGCAGTGCGCCGGACGGCCTCGGCCTGCTCCGGGCGCATTTGGTAGGTCTGGGTACGGTTTTCCTCGTTGGCCGTGCGGTTTCGCACCGCCACGATGGCGGAGAGGACCTCCTCCGGCGTGCACCGGAACCACTCGCCGCCCACGCCGGGGATGTGCTTTTGCCGCAGGGCCCGGTGCACGTCCTTGTCCGTGAAGGAGCCGCCGTCCGGGTACATGGCCGACTGGCGCAGCACGATGCGGTAGGGCACGCTCCCGTCCGGGCGCTTGGTGGGATACTGCTGGGCCACCCGCCTGTCCACGTCCACGGAGGTGTAGCCCACCTTCAGCATCCCCCGGTACTGGGGGTTGGTGTCCTCGTAGGCGTAGATCATGGGATGGGCCGCCGGCCGCGGGGGAAAGAAATCAGCGTTAGGCATGGTCGTCACCAATACTTTCGCCGCGTTCTGCAGAATCAATGGTATTCGCATTATTTAACAGAACCGCTAGTCCCAACTGCATCTCGTATGATTCTTTAAATATGATTTGATTCTCGATGATTTGAACTCTGCTGTCTATATCGGAATAACACAAGGAATTCAGGTGGTCTTTGACATCATCAAGGGCAGCCTTTAAAGACGATACGGATATTTCTATGCCGGTTTTTTCTATATCATTATGTGCAAGATACTCGTTGCGAATATCATCTAGAACCTTTAATGTATGCTTAGTTGGCGCAGAATAAGAATAGTTGCACAGTTTATGGTGCTCTGTTCGAAGATATGTATTGATTGATTTAAGAGTATTTGACTCTGAATTTCCATCGGTTAGCTTCCAAAGAGTCAGGCCTAAATCGAGCAGAACTAACTGGCAGATGTGTTTTATAACAGAAAAACTGCATTTAGGAAGGGCTAATGTGCCCTTGCTTACTTGATTATTATAATGGTCGAATTCTTTTAGAATATAGAAATCTTTATACGCATTGATGATTAAACTTTGAAGCTCAATATAACGATCATAGTATGTTATATCGCTTAGCGTGGGATTCGGCATAGTATATTGCCTCCTTTACTCCATCGGCTTTATCATGGATTCGATAAAGGTAATCTCCTCATCTGTCAGGCCGTATTTGGCATACAGCTCCTCGTCGGCCCAGGCACGGGAAAAGTCCTGTACGGGAACGAAAGCGAAGCACCCTTTCGTTATGTGCTGCGATACTGCAATCTGCCCAACAAGAAACCGAACAAACTTTGTTGCAAGGTAATCGCGGAGGTTGACTGCTTGGTCCTTTGAATCAAACCATCCAGCAAGCAAATAAGTCTCTGTGCAGATATAGTCGGGCGGCAAGAGTTCCAAAGTGGAAAGGACCTTAAACATACCGCTCTTATCTGGCTGACCAGCGTGTTCGGCGCTCAAATAAGAAAGCATTACTTTCCATTTGCCTATGTATTGGGTTCCTGTCGTAATAGCCTTTCTCTCGTAAGGACCGGTACCTTTATTATACCGCAGTGTCAACTCTCCGTGCTGCATGGGAAGAACATTGGTCGCAAGGCCAAAGGGCTTTCTTGTGGTCACCATTGTGTCCATCGTTTTCTCGTGGAGGGACCTGACCTTGGAAATTATTCCGTCAGCAATAGGATACCGAATGAAAGTGGCATATTCATTTAACGCCTTTTCGATCGTGGTCGCAGTGCCGTTGAAATTGTTGGTGTAGGTGCACGTTCCCGGACGATCCCGCTCCCAAAGGAAATAGCAAATGCCACCTGCTACATCGACCCCAGGGAAACAATCTGCTGAATTCGTATAGTCAATAAGCCTGCGGATGCGCTTATCATTTAGCATTCTTGAGCGAAATTCATCCAGTCCTTTTCCTCCTGAGTACCATCGAGCAGGAATGATCATCGTCAAATATCGGGGATTTAGCTTTTTCGCCTGTTCAACAAAAAGATGGTAAATCGGGCGGGCGCTCGCTCCATTGCCCCCGTCACTCAGCTGGTAGGGCGGATTGCCGATGATCACGTCGAATTTCATGCTGAAAATATCCTCCGGCCTGGTGGTGTGGATGAGCTCATAAGCGTGCCGCTCCAAGCCATCTCCACGCCGCTCATCTCCATATTCCTTCTCGCTTGCGCCGCAAAAGACGCATTTTCCGTCCTTCCATCGGTGGCGCACATCCTTGAAGCGAATATTGCCCTGCACGTCAGGAAAGCGGCACACGGAGTAATTGCCGTTGGCGGTCTTGGAGCAGTAGACGCTGCGCCGGGCCAGAAGGCTGGTGATCTCGGTGATGGCGATGCCAAACAGCTGCTTTTGGAAGATGTGGTCGATGCGTTCCTGCAAATCGGGGAACACGTCCTCCAGCCCCACCAGCAGCCGCTTGGCGATCTCCCGGAGAAATACGCCGGATTTTGCCGCCGGGTCCAGGAACGTGGTGTTCGGGTCCAGGAACAGTTCCTGGGGCAGCATGTCCAGTATGGCGTTGGCCACCTCCGGCGGAGTGAACACCTCGTCGTTGGAGAGGTTCGCTATGCAGGAGAGGACGTCGGGATTGTACGCGGACACATACAGATCGTTACTCATACTGGGCCAGCCTCCTGTAGTCCAGGATTGGGTGTTCCCGCACCGGTGCGGGGATATAGGCTTGCGTCTCCTCGTCGTATTCCCAGGAGAGCATGTCCATGTTCATCTGTTCCTCATGGCCGCTCAAGAGCTCGGCCAGCGCGAAGTCCCGGCGCTTGATCTGGCTGCCGGTCACCAGGCTCCACTCCGCGAAGATGATGGGGCTGCCGTCCGCTTGCAGCAGGGTCAGGGCGTCGCCGCAGAGGATGTTTTTGCGGAGGATGAACCGCACCGCCTCCCGGCACGCTTCGCTGGCCTCGCTTTTCATGTTGGCGGTGTATTCCTCGTCCCAGATGGCAAAGAGCGCTTTACGGCACGCCTCCACGTTATCGGCCAATATGTCCACGCCGTAAATGCTGGTGACGGCAACCACCGCATACCGCTCGTAGTCGTAGGGGCTTTTCCCATACCGGCTCTTCACCGCCGCCAGCTTCCGGCGCAGTATCTCCGTCAGGAACGCCCCCTCGCCGCAGGCTGGCTCCAGGAACCGGGAGTCGATGCGCTCCGTCTCCGGCTTCACCAGGTCCAGCATGGCGTTGACCTCCCGTGCAGCCGTGAATACCTCCCCGTGGTCCGCCACCCGCTGTTTGGATTTCACCTGCCGCTCCGCCATACCGCACCACCGCCTGACTGATAAGATTCTTGATACTACCTTCACGTGACCGTTAATAATATTAACACTTTTAGGCCGCCCGTGCAACATCTCAAACGGTTTTAGCGATTTCCGTCAAGAATTGGATATACTTGTTTTGAGGTGAGGCGGGTGATCGGTGCTCGATTGAAAAATGTACGAGAGGACAACGACGAGACCCAGGCAGACCTTGCGGCACACCTGGGTGTTGGTGAATCGACGATTCGCAACTGGGAGCGTGAACGCAATTCCCCGGATCATGACCAGCTTGTTCAAATATGCAAGCACTACAAAGTGACTTCTGACTATCTCCTGGGCCTGACCCGTGTTGATCCGCTGGACTTGAAGCGGAAGCAAAATCAGCTGGATGATAATGAGTTGGCCGATGTCCGCGCCTATACCGAATACCTCCTCTGGAAACGCAAACACAAAAAATGACCGGGTGAACACGAAACAGTGTCCACCCGGATTCTTTTTGGCATAGGTCTTTGCCGGATTTGAGGCTTCCTTTTGATATTATAAAAAACTACCCCTTGTCATCCAAGAGGTAGTTAATGAGGATAACTACTTTGCCTTACCATGCCATGCCTTGCCACAAAACGGACTTCGTTATGTGGGAATTACGCGGTCAAAGTAGCTGCTAAATCAATCTTTACTGCGCCAGTCAAGGATGGCGACTACCAAATCTACGAGCATAATAACCAAGCTTATGATCTCATAAGTTGTCATATACCATCACTCCGTTTCTCGTTTTGATAAACGGAGTCCGTAAAACTTGAATTAAGATGATGAAAGCTATCCTCAACCAAAGAATAGCACATAGTCAAAAGATTATCAACGTAATATATACATTTGCTAATATCAACTTAGTGTTAACTTATTTGACAAACTGCGAATCATCCGCTATAATACACATAGAATAAGTCAGTAGAGTCTACTGACTGGGCTGGTCGAAAGACCCTGGTCCACCGAATGGCGGGGAAATTCCCCGCCACTTTCTTTAGATAGAGATTGAGAGGACGCACCATGCCAGAGAAAGTGCTGAGCGTATTCATCGACGAGTCGGGCGATTTTGGCCCCTATGAAGCCCATTCGCCATACTACATCGTCTCCATGGTGCTTCACGATCAGGCGTCAGACATCACCGGGGACATCGCCCGTTTCAACGAACGCTTGCAGAACTTGGGCTACCCGCAGCACGCCGTACATACCGGGCCGCTCATCCGGCGGGAGGCCATCTATGCGAACGACCTGACGGAGGATCGCAAGCGGCTTTTCAACGCGCTCTTCCACTTCACCCGCAGACTGGACATACGATATGCCTGCATCAAGGTCAGAAAACGTGACTGCCCCGATGTGATCTCAATGACGGCGCAGCTTTCCAAAAAGATAGCTGAGACGCTGCGCCAGCATGAGGCATTTTGGAACAGCTTTGACCGGGTGATCGTCTACTATGATAACGGGCAGATCGAGCTGACGAAGATCATCACGTCGGTCTTCAATACGCTGTACACTCATGTGGAGTTTCGCAAGGTGCGCCCCGTCGATTACAAGCTGTTCCAGTCCGCCGACCTGATCTGCACGATGGAGCTGCTGGCAGAGAAGGCCGAGAGCTCAGCGTTCACAAAATCCGAACTGGAGTTCTTCGGCAGCGTCCGGGCCTTCCGGAAAGATTATCTGCGGACACTGGAAAAGAAAAAATTATAGGAAAATATAGCGGTGTTTGGACAGTTGCCAAGCACCGCTTTTACTTACACAATATTATGCAAACTAGATGTTGATTTCTATGCAGCGATGTGCTATGATATAGAAAACCATTCAGGGAGGTTTTATCATGCAGATTATGGCAGACAGGCTGCGGGCGCTGCGGCTGTCCATCAACGTGTCTCAGAACAAGCTGGCCCCTATCCTGGGGCTGCGGCAGTCCGGCGTCAACCGCTATGAGAATAACCAGTGCGAGCCCTCCGCCAAGGTACTGCTCCGCTATGCGGACTATTTCGATGTGTCTCTTGACTATCTCTATGGCCGCACGGATGATCCCAAAGGAAAGGTATATTCCAACGAGCCGGACCTGGGAAAGCTGAACCCGGAAATGACTGAGTTCATCGAGATGTGCTTCGATCCGAAATCTCCTATGAACAAACGCCTGAAAAAGACGCTGGTGCAGATGCTGGAGGAGGAAACGAAATGACCGCTGTGATCTATGCCCGGTATTCCTCGGATAATCAGCGAGAAGAAAGCATAGAAGGGCAAATCCGAGAATGTACTGCCTTCGCGGAGAAAAACGGCATCACCATTCTGCGCCACTACATAGATCGGGCGTTCTCTGCCAAGACTGACAATCGGCCTGAGTTCCAGGCTATGGTCAAGGACAGTAGCAAAAAGCTGTTTGATATGATCATCGTCTGGAAACTGGATCGCTTCGCCCGGAACCGCTATGACAGCGCCAGGTACAAGGCTCTGTTGAAGAAGAACGGCGTCAAAGTCGTATCTGCCACCGAGGTCATCTCCAACGGGGCCGAAGGCATTATTCTCGAATCCGTCCTGGAGGGTTACGCCGAATATTTCTCTGCCGACCTGTCTGAGAAGGTCATCCGTGGCCGCACCGAGAACGCGCTCAAATGTAAGTTCAATGGCGGGACGCTCCCTATTGGCTACGTTATAGACAGCGAGCATCATTTCCAGATAGATCCCCTGACGGCACCCTATGTGCTGGAAGTGTTCAAGCGCTATGATGAGGGCGCGACCATGACCGACATCCGGGACTGGCTGAACGGGCAAGGCATCAAGAACGCAAAAGGTCAGCAAATGACCTATAACAGCATCGACCACATCCTCAAGAATCGCAGATACCGGGGAGAGTACAAATATAGGGACATCGTAGTGCCCGACGGCATACCGGCAATCATCCCCCAGGACCTGTTTGACCGGGTGCAGGAAAAGCTGGAAAAGAACCGGCGCGCACCCGCCCGCCACAAGGCGGAGGAAGATTATCTCCTCACGACCAAGCTCTACTGCGGTTACTGCGGGGCCTATATGTTCGGAGAGAGTGGGGCCAGCCACACAGGGAAGGTCTATCGCTACTACAAGTGCTTCTCCGCCAAGAGGAAACGCGGGAGCTGCCACAAGAAGCCGGTCAAGAAACAATTCATCGAGAACCTGGTCGTGAACCGAGCGATAGCTGCACTGCAGGACGACAAGACCATTGAGGCCATCGTCTCCATGGTGATGGACCTGCAGGAGCGGGAAAACACCGATCTTCCGATGTATGAACAGCAGCTGAAAGAGGCGGAGACCGGCATCAACAATCTGCTCAATGCTATTCAGCAGGGAATACTTACTCCGTCCACCAAGAGCCGCCTGGAGGAACTGGAGGCCGCCAAAGAGGACCTGGAGATCAGGATCGCCAACGAGAAGCTGGCGAAGCCGAAGCTGACGGCGGAGTTCGTGACCATGTGGCTGAAGCGGCTTCGTAATCTGGACATGACGAAGAAAGAACACCGGCAGCGGCTGATCGACACTTTCATCAATTCGGTGTATGTTTATGATGACAAGCTGGAATACACGATCAACTACAAGGACGGCACAGAGACGATAACATTTGAAGAGGCAAGCAGGGCCCTGGCGGAACAGGAGTCGGGTTCGGATATGGAATCCTCTGGTGTACCACGTCAGAAGCGCCTTGGAGATTTGAGGTCCTGGTAAACCAGGCCCCCTCATCGGCCAAGGCGCTTCTTCCTTTTCCCCATGAAACCCGCTTCGCTGGGCTTTCATGGGGACCCCAGTTGTATTTTTCCTTTTTCCCGCGAAACCCACTGCGCTGGGCTTTCGCGGGAGTCCTGTGGTCAATCAAATCTCATTGACGGAAAACTGTCAACAGGATATAATATAGGAGGGGTGGTCGTGATGCCAGAGCTTTGCCGGTTTTAAAACATCATCATCAAGATGATTTACATGGACGACGGGCAGCACAACAAGCCCCATTTTCATGTGATGTATGCGGAGTATGATGCGTCTGTCGGCATAGATGGGGAGCTTCTGGCCGGCAGTCTGCCTGTGAAGCAGCTCAAACTCGTACAGGCTTGGGCGGCCATCCACGAGGATGAACTCTATGCCGCTTGGAACAACGCGGTGCGCGGCATCCCATTTGGCAAGATCGCACCGCTGCAGTAAGGAGACGCGGATATGTATATTATAGATGGAATTGCATATGCTGGGATGCCCTCGCATACTGTCACCGTATCCGGCGTCCGGCCGATGGACGATCACCAGCTGTGGGTCAGGTTCAGCACAGGCGAGGCGAAAGTGTTCGATTTTAAACCCTTGCTGAAAATGCCCGCCTTTGCGCCGCTGACGGATATGGACGTGTTCAGAGGTGTCTATATCGACTATGGCACGGCTGTATGGTGTGATGGGGATATAGATATTGCACCGGAGGCACTCTATGAAGAGGGCGTTTTGGCGGAGAACGTGGGCTGACAACCAGTAAATATCGCTTTGCTCCGACGATTCTTTATGCCTGCGGCACAAAAATCGTCATCCGCCCGCTCCCTTGCTCCTCCCTAGTGACCACAGAGGCAGAATTTTGCGGGCGACCCGCAAAGTAGCTGACATAAACGAGCCAAAGTGTGGTACAATGGATGTGCCCTGCGAAAAAGGAAGAGACAGGAGGCTGCGGCAGTATGACCGACTACGAAAAAGCAGTACGCTGGTGGCAGAGCCGGAAGATCACCACCGACGCAGAGCTGGCCGAGGCGCTGAACGGCCACAGCATCCTCTTTGCCTACCACTCCGGCAAGATCGAGAACGAGAACATCACCTACCACGATACCCGCGAGATATTTGAGCACGACGGCGTCACGTCCTACACCGGTGACCTGCGGACCCTGTTTGAGATACGAAACGCCAAAGACGCAAACGAACTGCTCCTGACCGCGTTCAGCGAAAAGCGTCCGCTGGACGAGGAACTAATCAAGCAGTTCCAGCGCCGGTTGACCCTGAACACCTACGACACCCGGCGCTATCAGTTGGGCGAGCGCCCCGGCGAGTATAAGCGCCACGACTATGTGACAGGCCGGGAGGAAATCGGCGCCGCGCCGGAGGATGTGGGAGAGGAAATGAACGAGCTTCTCACGGAGTTGCAATCCGTCGAAGCCAAAAACGCGCTAACGGCGGCGGCATACTTCCATGTGAAGTTTGAGAACATCCACCCCTTCGCGGACGGCAACGGCCGGGCCGGGCGGCTGGCCATGAACTATCTGCTTTTGCTGCTGGGTCATCCTCCCGTCATCATCCATGAGGAGGACCGAAAGGAATACTACGCCGCCCTGGAGGCCTGGGACACCGAGCAGGACCTGGACCGGATGAAAGAGTTTCTGAAAGAACAGACGGTGAAGACCTGGCAGAAGCAGCTTGCCAAAAACGAAAGGAAACACGAAAAAGAACGCTGAACCATACCGTCGCAGCAGCGGCCCGTGATCGCTCAGGGGCCGTATTTTGCTGCCAATAAGGCGACTGATCAGCGCTGTATCCTTGCCCGTAAACCCTTGAAAACAGGGTCTTTTTCTGATAATACTATAACCAGGCATCTGGGAACCATAGGTTCCCGGTTGCCTTGTTTATTCTTCCCCTCTCCCCCCAAACCGATCACTTCACATATTCTTGCTTGACATCCAAATCCAAAGGCGGTATGGTGTTTCCGACAGCATCGTTGGGAGGGACACACCATGCCGCTGATCATAGAGAGAAACGACATCACGAAGATGGCCGTGGACGCCATCGTGAACGCCGCGAAGCCCACGCTTCTGGGCGGGGGCGGCGTGGACGGCGCCATCCACAAGGCCGCCGGGCCGGAGCTTCTGGCCGAGTGCCGGACCTTGGGCGGCTGTGAGCGGGGCCAGGCCAAGATCACGAAGGGCTATAACCTCCCCTGCAAGTACGTGATACACACGGTGGGCCCCGAGTATGTGGACGGACGCCACGGGGAGGAGCAGACGCTGCGGAGCTGCTACCGCTCATCCCTGGCCCTGGCCCGGGAGCGCGGACTCCACACGGTGGCCTTCCCGCTGATCTCCGCCGGGGTGTACGGCTACCCCAAGGACCAGGCATTGCGGGTGGCGGTGGACGCCATCAGCGGCTTTCTGCTGGAGAGCCCGGACCCGGAGGAGATGCTGGTAAAGCTGGTGGTGTTCAGCCCCACGCCCACCCTTCTGAGCAAGAAGCTGTTCGCCGACGTGCACGAATACATCGACGACCACTATGTGGACACCCATTACGACGCCTGCGCCTCGCGGATGCGCGCGGCTCAGTTCAAGGCGCATACGGGGGAATTCGCCCCGCCGGACATGTTCGCCGCTGTCGCGCCCGGCGCCGCCCCGCAAAGCGCCCCCCGCCCCTTCCGGACGCTGGAGCGGCTGCTGGGGCAGATCGACGAGAGCTTCTCCCAGATGCTTCTGCGGAAGATCGACGAGAAGGGCATGACGGACGCCCAGTGCTACAAAAAGGCCAACATCGACCGGAAGCTGTTTTCCAAGATACGGGGCGACGTGCACTATAAGCCCAGCAAGGCCACGGCCCTGGCCTTCGCCATCGCTCTGGAACTGCCCCTGGACGAGACGAAGGACCTGCTGGCCAAGGCGGGCTACGCCCTCTCCCCCGCCAGCAAGTTCGACGTGATCGTGGAGTACTTCATCCGAAAGGGCGACTACAACATCTTCGAGATCAACGAGGCGCTGTTCGCCTTCGACCAGAGCCTGCTGGGCGCTTGAAAATGTCGCCTCCCAGGCGACCAAACACACCGAAAAACCTCCTATACTGTGACCATCAAAACACAGTACAGGAGGTTTTCATCATGAAGAACAATATTACGGAGCTGGTATTCATCCTGGACCGCAGCGGGTCCATGAGCGGCCTGGAGGGCGACACCATCGGGGGCTTCAACTCCATGCTGGAAAAGCAGAAGCGGGAGCCGGGTCAGGCGTACGTGTCCACCTACCTCTTCGACAACACCTCGGAACTGGTCCACGACCGGGTGCCGGTGAAGGAGGTGCCCGCCATGACTGAGAAGGTGTACTTCGTCCGTGGCTGCACGGCGCTGCTGGACGCCATCGGCGGGGCCATCGACCACATCAAGGACATCCACCGCTACGCCCGGCCCGAGGACGTGCCGGAGCACACCCTGTTCGTCATCACCACCGACGGCATGGAGAACGCCAGCCACCGCTACTCCGCCGACAAGGTCAAAGCCATGATCGAGCATGAGAAGACCAAGTACGGCTGGGAATTCCTGTTCCTGGGGGCCAACATCGACGCGGTGGCCACCGCGGGCCACATCGGCATCGGCGCGGACCGGGCCGTCACCTTCCGCAACGACAGCCGGGGCATCGCCACCAACTACGCGGCCGTGGGGGCCGCCGTCTCGGCGGTACGGTCCGCCAAGCCCCTGACGGAAAACTGGAAAGAGACGATTGAGAAAGACCACCGGGACCGGAGTTGATAGACCGCCGGCGGCCGCCTTGTTCCTTGACATTTGGACCGGAGACTGTATAATTCAATTGTATGATAGCAGCGAGAAAAAAGGAGGTGGTCCCCATGCCATCCGGCGAGAGGACAGGCGGAAAGACGCTCCGGCGGGACACGGACGCGCTCTTTGACATATTGGAGCGGTCCCGGACACTGACCGGCGCGCTGAAGACCCTGGACGGAGACATGGACGCGCCCTCGTTCACCCAGTGCCTGGCCCGGTACATGGAGGAGCGGGACCTGAACGCCACGCAGCTGAGCGAGGCGGCGCTTTTGAGCCGGTCCTTCACC
The DNA here is from genome assembly GCA_947581795.1 of uncultured Oscillospiraceae bacterium. Classification (GTDB taxonomy): domain Bacteria; phylum Bacillota; class Clostridia; order Oscillospirales; family Oscillospiraceae; genus CAJOIG01. The sequence goes on along the minus strand of CANPVS010000003.1, from coordinate 96,449 downwards.
TATCAGCTCTGCAGCGGCCAGCGCCGGCCCAGCCGGGACATCATCCTGCGGCTGGCGCTGGTGCTGGAGCTGTCGGTGGACGAGACCCAGTCCCTTCTGCGCACGGCCCAGCGGGGCGCCCTCTACCCCCGGGTGCTGCGGGACGCGGTCATCATCTTTGCCCTGCAGGATCAGATGGACATCACGGCCGCGGACGAACAGCTGCTGTCCCGCGGTCTGGCGGGGATACTATGACGATGGAAAACGGCGCGCTGGAGCGCTTTCTGCCCCCGGAACTGGCGGAGGACTACGAGCCGCTGGCCCTTTTGAAGGAGGGCGCGGAACGGCAGACGCTGCTTCTGCAGGACCGGCGCACCGGCGAAAAGCTGGTGCTCCGGCGCATGGTCCGGCCGGCGGGGGACACGGAGAAGAAATTCGATCTTCTCTCCCGCCTGGCGGGCGGCGGCATACCCAAAATGCACCGCTATTTTTGCAGCGATGGGGTGGGCTATCTCCTGCGGGCATATGTGGAGGGCGAGACCCTGCTGGACCTGGTGCAGAAGAGGGGACCCTTCTCCCCGGAGGAGACGGTCCGGGCCGGCCTGACCCTGTGCCGGACGCTGGAGACGCTCCACAGCCAGGACCCGCCCCTCATCCACCGGGACATCAAGGCGGAGAACGTCATCCGCACCCCGGCAGGGGAATATGTACTCATCGACTTTGACATCTCCCGGTTCTACGACGGGAAGGAAGACCGGGACACGGAGCTGCGGGGCACCGCCTTCTCCGCCCCGCCGGAGCAGTTCGGCTACCGGCAGACGGACCCCCGGTCCGATATATACGCCCTGGGCGTGCTGCTCCACGAGCTGTCCACCGGGGAGAGCCGGCTGGAAGAGATCGAGGCGCCCGCGCCCCTGCGGGCCGTGGTGCGCCGGTGCACCCGCTTCGACCCCAAGGACCGCTACCAGAGCGCGGCGGCGCTGGAGCGGGCGCTGGAACGGGCCCAAAGCCCCCGGAGCAGGCTCCGCGGATGGGCGCTGGCCCTGGGCGGGCTTCTGGCCATATGCGCCCTGGCGGCCGCCATCGCGCTGCCCTTCCTTTCAGCGAAAGCCCCCGTGGAGGGGGCCTATACCTTCCACAGCCCCGCCATCGAGGCGGAGGTCTGCCGCCAGCTGGGCAAGGAACCGGGCACGGTGACTGGGGCCGACCTGGAACAGATCACACATCTGTTCCTCTGCGGAGACCAGCATTTTGACGCCTGGGGGCAGATGGACGTGCACGGCGCGGAGTTGACCATCGACGGCCAGCCCGCCCCCGAGGGAGGAACGGTGGACACCCTGGAGGACATCCCCAATCTCCCCGCCCTGCAGGAGCTGGCCCTCTGCAACCAGCGCATCACGGACCTGTCTCCCCTGAAAGGGAAGTGGGTCGTGCGCCTGGCCCTGCACGGCAATGAGATCACGGACCTCTCGCCCCTGGACGATTGCCAGCATCTGCTGGACCTGTATATCGGCGACAATCCCGTCCGGGACCTGACGCCGCTGACGAGCTGCCGGGAGCTGTGCAACCTGTGTGCCGGCGCCACTGAGATAACGGACCTGGAGGCGGCGGCCGCCATGCCCCGGCTGCAGTATCTGCGGATCATGGACTGCCCGGGACTGACGGACCTCAGTCTGCTGGGCTCTATGGACACGCTCCGCTGCCTGTTCATCCGGCCGGCGAAAGCCGGGGACCTGGCGGTCATCGGCGGCATGGAGGGACTGGAACAGCTGTACCTGTGGTGCAGCGAGCCCGTGGAAGACCTGACCGCCCTCTCGGGGCTGACGAAGCTGCGGCAGCTGTTTGCGGACATGCCGGTGGCCAGTCTTACCGGCGTGGAGACGATGAGGGCGCTGGAATTTCTGGATGTGCGGGGCACCCCGTCCCTGGACCCCGCGCCCCTGCGGGGTCTGCCGGCCCTGGAGCAGCTGAACGCGTCGTATCTGGACGTCCAGGCGCTGGAGGATGTGTTCCCGGAACTGCCCTATCTGCTGTGGGTGGGCTGCACCGCCGATCAGGAGGAGACTTTGCGTCAGATGCTGGCCGACCGGTCCCAGGTGGGGATATCTGTCTGGGAATGACAGTTTTTTGACATTCTTTAGAGAAGTCCGCTGTCTGCGTACCAAAAACACCTTGGCGTTATTTATAATGGCCCCAGGGTGTTTTTTCAATAACAGCCCGCCGCGGGCGGCTGTTCCGCTTCGATAAGGAGGAAGAAAGATGAATGTGACCGATCCTTCCAAGAGGCCCTATACACCCTGGACGGGGGACATGGTCCCCCGGGCGGCCGGTCCCGGCAAACGGATCGAGCGCTCCGGCGGCGGGGGCTATTCCTCCAGCAGCACTGTCCGTCTGGAATGGGCCAGCCGCCGGACGGACGCGGGGGGCGAACCCCTGCGGGTGCGCAAGCCGCTGGGCGTCCCCCTGTTCTTCCCGGCGGCGTGCTTCATGGCCGCGGGCCGGCCCTATCTCAGCCTGTCCATGCTCACCGCCCGCCGGGAGGAGGGCAGCCCCTGGGCCAAGGACGTATACGGCCGGGATGTGCTGGTGCTGACGGAGCGGTTCCCCTGCTTCGACAGCGCGGACCGCAAAAACGAGCGCCGGTATTTCCGCTGGTATTTTCTGTGCCATAAGGGCAGGCTCACCCGCGTATACCACACCGACAAAACGCCCACCGTCACCGTGACGGAGGACGTGCGGGACCTGGAGGAGGACATCTGGGAGCAGATGCAGGCGCTGGGCTGCTTCGGCCCCCAGGAGGAGACGGCGCCACCGGCCCCGCCGGAGCCGGCTCCTGCGCCTGCAAAGCCCCTCCGCTGGTCCGTGGGATCCATGGTCCCCCGGGAGACGGGACCGGGCGAGAATATCGAGCACTCCGGCGGCGGCTATATATGCTGCAAATCGGTTCGCCTGGAGTGGGTGAGCCGCCGGTCGGACGCAGAGGGAAAGCCCTACCGTGTCCGCACTCCGGAAAGCCGCACCGAGATCATGCCCAAAAACGCCTTCACCGCCGCGGGAAAGGAGTATACCCGCGTCAGCCAGCTCGTTGCCCGCTGGGAGGAAGACTCCTGGGCCACAGATAGATACGGCCGGTTCGTGCTGATGGTGGCGGAGCGGTTCCCCTGCTTCGACAGCTCGGATTATCTCTATGAGGACAGGTATTTCCGCTGGTTTCTCCTGTGCCTGGACGGAAAGTTCACCTGCGTCTATCACACCGACGGGACGGACACCGTCACCGTGACGGAGGACGTTCTGGACCTGGAGGAGCCCTGCTGGAAGGAGATAAACAAATTGAAATGCTTTGAGAGGGACGAGACCGATGCGTGAACTGAACAGATTCAAGGGCTGCCTCATAGGCGGCGCGGCGGGGGACGCCCTGGGCTACCCGGTGGAATTCATGTCCGCCGCGTCCATTTTCCACCGGTACGGCAAGAACGGGATAACAGAATATGAGCTGCGCCGCGGCATCGCGGAGATATCCGACGACACCCAGATGACCCTGTTCACCGCCGCGGGGCTGCTTCTGGGCACCACCCGGGGGATGACCCGGGGCATCATGGGCCCCTATGAGGGATACATCGGGCCCTGCTATCAGGACTGGTATCGGACCCAGACGGAGAGCTATCCCCTGCCGGAGGGAGAGCGTTATTCGTGGCTCACGAACGTCCCGGCGCTCTTCAGCCGCCGGGCGCCGGGCAACACCTGCCTGTCCGCCCTGGCGGCCGGAGGGAACGGGACCATGGAAAGGCCCCTGAACCACAGCAAGGGCTGCGGCGGCGTCATGCGGGCCGCGCCCATCGGCCTTTATTTCAACGACCGCCCCCGCACCCAGGAGGATATAGACCTCATCGGCGCAAAAGCGGCGGTGCTGACCCACGGCCACGAGCTGGGATACCTGCCCGCGGCCATGCTTGCCCACATCATCTCCCGCGTCTCCGGCCACGGCGACACGGTGGCCGCGGCGGTACAGGACGCCATGGCGGCCCTGCCTGCCGTCTTCCCAAAGGCAAAGCACGTGGACGAGCTGCTGGCCCTGATGAAAAAGGCGGTGGACCTGGCCGGGACGGCCGCGGACGACCTGGCCGCTATCCGGCAGCTGGGCGAGGGCTGGTACGGAGACGAGGCCCTGGCCATCGCGGTGTACTGCGCGCTGCGATATGCCGATGACTTTGAGAGGGGCGTCATCGCCGCGGTGAACCACGACGGGGACAGCGACTCCACCGGCTCCATCGCGGGCAATATCCTGGGGGCCGCCCTGGGCTATGACGCCATCCCGCAAAAATTCCTGGATAAGCTGGAACTGCGGGACGTGATCGAAGAGGTGGCGGAGGACCTGTGGCATGACTGCCAGGTGGACGATGATGACATGTGCGACCCGATGTGGGAGAGCAAGTATGTCTCCATGACCTACAGCCCGGAGGGAAAGACCGATGTTTTTTAAAAAACCGCCCATGAACGAGCAGGCCCAGCTGGAAAAGGGCCTGGCCTTTGAGAACGCCGGCAAGCTGGACGAGGCGTTCAACGCCTACAAAAAGGCGGCGGATGCCGGAAGCGCCATGGGGATGTTCGCCATCGGCAATCTGTATTTCTATAAGCAGTATCAGGCGGCGAAACTCCCGTCCCTCATGCCCTGGGGCCAGGAAAAGGTCATACCCAACATGAAGGAGGCCTACAACTGGTTCCTGAAGGCCGCCGAGGCGGGCCTTCCCAACGCCATGAGCAACGTGGGCGTGATGCTCTACAGCGGCACGGGCTGCCCCAAGGACGAGGTCCAGTCCCGCCAGTGGCTGGAAAAAGCCGCCGCCGCGGGCGTGGCCCAGGCGGAGAAGGCGCTGCATGACTTCTTCGCCGTGGACAGCGGAGAGCATATGCCGGACGAGGAATACGATAAGCTCCTGGACAGCTTCTGCGCCCTCGTCGCGGAGCAGGATACACCGGAGGCCCGGCAGCTCTACGACAAGCTCATGAACGGCACCGAGGAGCAGCTGTCCCGTCTGGGCTGGCGGCTGGCTGAGGGCAGCTACCGCGTGGGCGGCGGCTTTTTCGAGTATGCCTTCCCCAATATCCGCAAGAATATCTCCTCCGCGCCGCTGAGCACGTTCCGGTGCGGCTGGGCGTCGGCCATCGTTGTGAACCTGCGGGCGTTTCCAAAGGACGGGGCCGTCACCTTCGCCCAGCCCAACCAGGTCGTCCCCATCTGGGGCATCCGGGAGACGGGGGAGCAGGTGGAGTACGACGGGTCCCATTTCGGCTGGATCGGCGGACGGCGCCGGGCCCGGGTCCTGCGGCCCGCGCCGGGCTTCCGGGATTTGGAGGCCGGGGAGAGATCGCCGCTGAAATACTGCGGCGTGGACGTGCCGGGCCTGCTGCAGTTTCTTGCGCTCACGGAGGACGAGGCCCTGTTCATCGACACCGGGGAGAAGGAATACTCCGTCGAGGTCGGCTGCCTCACCGGCGGGGACGTGAAGGTGCTGATGCGCTACACCATAGACGGCTGGGACCAGGGAGAGGCCCCCGCTGCGGTCACGAACGTCATTTACCGCCCCGGGGCAAAATGAAAGATAACGAACAAACAAGGCGGACGTGACACATATACGACTGATCTGCGGGACTTTGACAGTCTCAAGCGGCGCTCCTTTCCGGAGCGCCGCTTTTTCCATCGTTCACACGGTCCTCGTCCCGGCGGGCGCGTCTTGTTTTACGCCCTCGCTGCGTGGTATAATAATGATAAAATCGCTATTATACCTCAAAATACCGGTCGTGCTCCCGGCTTACGCCGAAACCGCGCGACATGGTATAATAGCGCCGAAGCCGCTATTATACCAAAAAATAAACAGATAATCGAGATAACAGAAAACGACCGCGCCCGCCGGGCGGGACATACTATAATAGGAGGAGGACGAGCCCTATGGAGCATCTGCCGGAAGGTCTCGCCGGGGCGCTGCTGCCCTGGTACGACGCCCATGTCCGGGACCTGCCATGGCGGCGTGACCCCTCTCCCTACCGGGTGTGGGTGTCGGAGATCATGCTCCAGCAGACCCGCATCGAGGCCGTGAAGGGCTACTTTGACCGCTTCATGGCTGCCCTGCCCACGGTCCGGGACCTGGCAGCGGCCCCGGAGGAGACGGTGCTGAAGCTGTGGGAGGGGCTGGGATACTACTCCCGGGCCCGGAACCTGCACAAGGCCGCCAAGGTCATCGTGGAAAAGTATGGCGGGGAGCTTCCCGCGGATGCCGGGGCCCTGCGGGCCCTGCCCGGCGTCGGGGACTACACCGCCGGGGCGGTGGCCTCCATCGCCTTCGGGCTGCCCGAACCCGCCGTGGACGGGAACGTGCTGCGCATATGCGCCCGGCTCACCTGCTGCCCCGACAGCATCGGCGACGCCGCCGTGAAGACCTTCTTCCGGGAGGACCTGCGGGCTCAGTACCCCGCCCGGCGGTGCGGGGACTTCACCTCCGCCCTCATGGAGCTGGGGGAGACGGTATGCCTGCCCGGCACCCCGGACTGCGATGCCTGCCCCCTGCGGGACATGTGCCGGGCCAACGAGGCCGGGGCACAGACTGACTTCCCGGTGATGCCGGAAAAACGGCCCCGGAAGGTCCAGCGCCGGACGGTGTTCATCCTGGAATACGATGGTCGGGCGGCATTGGTCCGCCGGCCGGACAAGGGACTTCTCGCGGGGATGTGGGAGCTTCCCAACGTGGAGGGGGTGCTCTCGGAGGAGGAAGCCATGGCCCAGGCGGAGGCCTGGGGCTGCGGGCCCGTCTCCGCCGCACCCTGCGGGGAGGCGGTGCACATCTTTACCCACCTGGAATGGCACATGACCGGCTGGCGGATACAGTGCGCCGCGGCGCCGGAGCGGTTCGCCTGGACCACCCCCGCCCAGCGGGCGGATACATACGCCGTGCCCGCGGCGTTCCGGGTCTACAAGGCCCTGTTATGAAGGAGCTGGAGCTTATGAAGCGGTTCGCTTTGATATTGACGCTGGCGCTGTGCCTCGGCCTGCTGGCCGGGTGCGGCACGGAGGATGTGCTGGGGAATATGATGGGGGCCCGGGTCCCGGAGCCCACCAACACGCCCGCCCCCACGGAACAGCCCATCTGGACCCCGCCGGGGACGGCCGCCGTGACGGCCACGCCCGTACCCTCCCCCCTGCCCGCCCCCGGCGCGGCGGCGTCCGGCGGCGTTCCCAACTACGCCTCCCTGACGGTGGACGACTGCGTCGAGGACGGCTGGACCTATCCCGGCGTCATCGCCCACATCAAGTTGGACTGCCCCGGGGCGGCGGCCATCAACGCCGCCATTGACGAGGCCTTCGTGGACCTGGCGGAGGACCCCATGTTCGACGTCCACTATGAGTGCGCCATCGCGGGAAACCGCATCCTGAGCATCCTCATGGTGGAGCAGATGAACGACAGCCTCTTCCACACCGGCTACAACCTGGACATGGCCACCGGCCAGGCCGTCACCGGCCCGGAGATATTGGCCCTGCTGGGCCAGGACGAGGCGGCCGTGAAGACCCGGGAGCTGGAGACATTGGGGGAGGAGTTCACCCACCAGTTCGGCTTCGTGAAGGACCAGACGGACCCGGACTTCTACGACCAGCAGTACGCCCGGACCACCGCCATCGGCAACGCCGACACGGAGAATCTCTGGTTCAGCACCGACGGCCAGCTCTACTTCCCCGGCCGGTTATATGGCATGGCCGGCGCGGAGTACTACGAGATCGCCCTGCCCACGGGCGTGTTCTTCTGAGGCGGTTGTTGTAATCGGGCATCCCGCATGTTATAATGCAGACAAATATATTGCATAGAAAGGACGTTGAGCTATGGCCCTTATGACCGGCGAGCAGTACGTGGAGAGTATCCGCGCCCTGCACACAAGGATATATATGTTCGGCAAGCAGATCACCAATGCGGCGGACGACCCCATCCTCCGGCCCAGCCTCAACTCCGTGAAGATGACCTATGACCTGGCCCAGGACCCTCAGTACCAGGACCTGATGACCGCGACGAGCCATCTCACGGGGGAGCGCATCAACCGCTTCTGCCACATTCACCAGAGCCCCGACGACCTGGTGAAAAAGGTAAACATGCAGCGGCTGCTGGGCCAGAAGACCGGCGCCTGCTTCCAGCGGTGCGTGGGGCTGGACGCTTTCAACGCCGTGTACGCCACCGCCTACGAGGTGGACAAGGCCCACGGCACCCACTATTTCGAGAACTTTGAGAAGTTCCTCCGCTATGTCCAGGAGAAGGACCTGGTGGTGGACGGGGCCATGACGGACCCCAAGGGCGACCGGAGCGTGGCGCCTCATGCCCAGGCGGACAAGGACCTGTTCCTCCGCGTGGTGGAGCGCCGGCCGGACGGCATCGTGGTCCGGGGGGCCAAGGCCCACCAGACGGGGGCCTCCAACTCCCACGAGATATTGGTCATGCCCACCCAGGCCATGAAGCCGGAGGATAAGGACTACGCCGTGGCCTTTTCCGTGCCCATCGACGCGGAGGGCGTGTTCATGATCGTGGGCCGGCAGAGCTGCGACACCCGCAAGACCGAGCCGGGCACCATGGACCGGGGCAACCCCACCTTCGGCGGCATGGAGGCGCTGGTCATTTTCGACGACGTGTTCGTGCCCAACGACCGCATCTTCCTGAACGGCGAGACGGAGTTCGCCACCGTGCTGGTGGAGCGGTTTGCCAGCTACCACCGCCAGAGCTACGGCGGCTGCAAGGTGGGCGTGGGCGACGTGCTCATCGGCGCGGCGGCCACCGCTGCGGACTACAACGGCGTGCCCAAGGCAAGCCACATCAAGGACAAGCTCATCGAGATGACCCACCTGAACGAGACCCTCTACTGCTGCGGCGTGGCCTGCTCCGCCGCCGGCCACATGACCGAGGCGGGCAACTGCATGGTGGATACCCTGCTGGCCAACGTGTGCAAGCAAAACGTGACCCGGTATCCCTATGAGATCGCGCGCCTGGCCGAGGACCTGGCCGGCGGGCTCATGGTGACCTGCCCCTCCGAGGCGGACCTGCGCGACCCGGAGCTGGGCCCCTATGTGGACAAGTATCTGAAGGGCCGGGCGGACGTGCCCACGGAAGACAGGCTTCGCATCCTGCGGCTCATTGAGAACCTGACATTGGGCGCCGCCGCGGTGGGCTACCGCACCGAGAGCCTCCACGGGGCGGGCTCGCCCCAGGCCCAGCGCATCATCATCTCCCGCCAGAGCGACCTGGAGGGGAAGAAAAAGCTGGCCAAGGACATCGTCGGCCTGAAAGAGGAAAAGTGATATGGCAAAGCTGAACCCCTATTACACCAACCGGGAGCTGAAGGAGATAGGCTTCAAGGCCCTGGGCCGGAACGTGCTCATCAGCCGCACCTGCCGCATCTACACCCCGGACCAGATCTCCATCGGCGACCACGTGCTCATCGACGATTTCACCATCCTGAACGGGGAGATCAACATCGGCACCCACGTACATATCAGCTCCAACTGCGAGTTTTATGCGGGAGAATCCTCCATCACCATCGAGGACTTCGTGGGCATCTCCTCCCGCAACGCCTTTTACGCCACCAGCGACGACTTCTCCGGGGCCAGCCTCAACAACCCCACCGTGCCCCGGCAGTTCCGGTTCGAGAAGAACCTGCCGGTGGTGCTGCACAAGCACGTGCTCACCGGCACCTGCTGCTCCTTTATGCCCGGCGTGGACGTGGGCGAGGGCTGCTCCTTCGGGTCCATGACCCTCATCAACAAGTCCACCGAGCCCTGGGGCATCTACATCGGCATCCCCGCCCGCCGCATCAAGGAGCGGGAGAAGGGGCTTTTGGAATTCGAGAAGAAACTGACCGGCGGCAAGTGAGCCGCCCACAAGGAGGAAACGTCACTATGGAAGAACTGATGGAGATACTGCGCGAGCTGCGGCCCGACGTGGACTTTGAGAAGGAGACCGCCCTCATCGACGACGGCATCCTGGGCTCCTTCGACATCACCGCCCTGGTCAACGAGCTCATGGACGTGTTCGACGTGGAGATTTCCATGGCGGACCTGGAGCCGGAGAACTTCAACTCCGCCCAGGCCATCTGGGACTTCGTCCAGTCGCTGAAAGAATAAGCGCATAAGAACCGGCCCCCTCTGACGAGGGGCTGTCGAGCGAAGCGAGACTGGGGGAGAGACATTTATTTTCTCTCCTTCCGACCGCCTTCGGCGGCCACCTCCCTCGTCAGAGGGAGGCTTTCAATAATGAAGGGCGCGTTGAAAACGCGCCCTTTCTTTTTTATTCGTCGTACTTCTCCAAAAAGGAGTGCTCCACGCCGCCGGACTTCCAGCCGGGGAAGGTGTCCAGGCACACCGCGTGCAGGGCGGTGAATACGCTCTTCTCCAAATTGGGATTTTCCGCCCGGAGGGCGCGCAGCAGCTCCTTCACCTCTTTGCGCTTGCTGCCGCCCTCGCTGTAGGCGGAGCTGGCGGTGAACCGGCAGGCGCACTGAAGAAATTCCAGGTGGTTGTACCGGGCCCAGGCGATGATGTCGTCCTCATGGACGCAGTACAGAGGGCGGATGAGCTCCATGCCGGGAAAGTTGGTGCTGTGCAGCTTGGGCATCATGCCCTGCAGCTGCGCGCCCCAGAACATGCCGATGAGGGTGGTCTCGATCACGTCGCTGAAGTGGTGGCCCAGGGCGATCTTGTTGCAGCCCAGCTCCTGGGCCTTGCTGTACAGGTGGCCCCGGCGCATCCGGGCGCAGAGATAGCAGGGGTTCTCCTCCACGCTGTTGGCCACGGCGAAGATGTCGGACTCAAAGATGGTCACGGGCACCTGTAAAAGGGCGGCGTTCTGCTCTATTTTTTCCCGGTTGGCGGGGCTGTAGCCCGGGTCCATGACCAGGAAGGTGAGCTCAAAGGGCACGTCAGAGTGGCGGTGCAGCTCCTGCATGAGCTTTGCCATGAGCATGGAGTCCTTGCCCCCGGAGATGCACACGGCGATGCGGTCCCCGGCTTGGATGAGCTCATAGCGTTTCACCGCCTCCACAAAGGGGCGCCAGAGGGTCTTTCTGAACTTGGTGATGATGCTCCGCTCGATGGCCTGGCAGGGCTCCAGCTGACGCGCCATATCCCGCGCCTCCTTCCTTTTGGGTGTGGACAAGTATAGCATCATCGCCCGGACCCGTCAATGGCGCGGCGCATAGGATGGGGTGAGGGAGGCGGAGCTATGAACGAGGAGGAGCAGGCGGCGAAAACGGCCGTCAACCAGGATGGGCAGACCCTGGCGGAGGCGGCCCGGTGCCGCCGGACCATGGGCCGGCTCCGGCTGGAGTCGGGCATGGCGGTGCTGTTCACCGCCATGGGCGGGATGATGGCGCTGGTGCTGCTGGACGTGTTCTTCACCCTGCGCAGCGAGCTGGTGTCCAACGCCTTCGAGGTCTTCAAGCTGGTGACCGTCACGGTCCTGGGCTACATCTTCGGGGCCAACCAGGCCCGGGGTACAGACGACTGAACACGCCGGGCGAAAGGTGGATATTTCCCCGGAAACGTGGTAAACTGGGCAAAAACCTGTGGAGGCGCGCCATGCTCACATACGACCTCACCGGCCCGGGGCCCAAGTATTACGCCCTGTACCGGGCCATCCGGGACGACATCGCCGCCGGCGCTCTGACGCCGGGGGAGAAACTTCCCTCCCGGCGGGCCCTGGCGGAGCATCTGGGCGTCAGCACCGTGACGGTGGACGGGGCCTACCGGGTCCTGGCGGACGAGGGCTATATCACGGCCCGGGAGCGGAGCGGCTATTACGTGCTGGCCGTGGGGCTCACGGCCCCCGCGGCTCCCGACCACGCGGAGCCCCTGCGGCTGCTTCCGGAGGAGGCGCCCGGCCCCGGCCGGGAGGACTTCCCCTACTCCCTGTGGTCCAAAACGCTGCGGAAGGTCATATCCGAGCAGGGCCAGCGGCTGGCGGACCGGTCCCCCAACGAGGGCTGCGCCGTGCTGCGAAACGCCATCGCCCGGTATCTGCTGCGCTACCGGGGCATGCACGCCCAGCCGGAGCAGATCGTGGTGGGCTCCGGCTCGGAGCAGCTTTACGAGTACGTGGTCCGCATGCTGGGGCCGGACCGGGTCTACGCCATCGAGGACCCCTCCTACGGCCAGATCGAGGCGGTCTACCGGGGCGCGGGGGCAAGGGTGGAAAAGCTTGCCCTGGGCCCCGCGGGCATCGAGAGCCCGGCCCTGGCCAAGGCGGAGGCGGACGTGCTGCACGTCACCCCCTTCCACAGCTGGCCCACCGGCGTCACCGCCCCCGCCCCCAAGCGGTACGAGTACCTCCAGTGGGCCGGGGCCCGGCCGGGGCGGTACATCGTGGAGGACGACTTTGACAGCGAGTTCTTCATGCCGGGAAAGCCCTTGGAGAGCCTGTACTCCATGGACAAGGGGGGCGCGGTCATCTACCTGAACACCTTCTCCCGGAGCCTGGCCCCCTCCATGCGCATGGGGTATATGATCCTGCCGCCGGCGCTGCTTCCCCTCTACCGGGAGCGGGTGGGGATGTACTCCTGCTCCGTGCCGGTGCTGGAGCAGTACGCCCTGGCGGCGTTTCTGGACGAAGGCCATTTTGAGCGCCACCTGAGCCGCGTCCGCCGCCGGAAACAGAATAGCGACTGACATATCCGGCCCCCTCGTCTGAGGGGGCCTATTTGGATTCTCTACCGCTTAACCTCCCTCTGACGAGGGAGGTGGCCGCCGAAGGCGGACGGAGGGAGAGACAGACTATTTCTCTCCCCCAGTCGGCTCCGCCGACAGCCCCCTCGTCAGAGGGGGCCGAATAGGATCGGGCCTGCCGGTAACGCGTGTTTACCGGCAGGCCCATTCCATACCACAAAGTCGAAAAATGTTGAATGGTGTCAAATTATGTCAACAAAAAATAGTCCTGTTTTACAGCTTTTCTGTTGCAAATGGAGTTGTGTTATGGTAAATTGTAAAAGCTGGTACAACCAGCCGCGCAGAGAGAGAGAAAAGCGAGCTTAAACTCAAAAAGGGAGGTAAAAACAATGGAAACCAAGACGCGCGTTCTCATTGCCGACCCCAGCGAGGACTTTCGGCGCATGCTCTCGGAGTTGATCGATGCCGAGGAGGACCTGCAGACGGCGGGCGCCGCGGGGGACGGGCAGGAGGCGCTGGCGATGATCGGTGATCTGAAGCCGGACGTGCTCATCACGGACCTGACGCTGACCCATCTGGACGGCATGGGTCTTCTGGCGGCCCTGCAGGACAGGGAGGATGCCCCGGCGGCCATCGTCCTGTCCGGCTTTTTCAATGACAAGGTGGTGAGAAGCTGCTCGGAGCTGGGCGCTCACTACTTCATCCCCAAGCCCTGCGACGTGCCGGCCCTGCTCACCCACATCCGCCAGGTGGCGGCCGTCCGGCGGCGGACCGGGCAGCCCGCCAGCCAGGGCGTGGCCATGGCGCCCCTGCCCAAGGAGCCCAGCCTGGAGGCCGTAGTCACCGAGATCATCCATGAGATCGGCGTGCCCGCCCACATCAAGGGCTACCAGTACCTGCGGGAGGCCATCATCCTCACGGTGAACGACATGGACGTGATCAACGCCGTGACGAAGGTCCTCTACCCCGCCGTGGCGAAGAAGTTCGCCACCACCCCCAGCCGGGTGGAACGGGCCATCCGCCACGCCATCGAGGTGGCCTGGGACCGTGGCGACCTGGAGACATTGCAGAAGTTCTTCGGGTACACCGTTTCCAACATCAAGGGCAAGCCCACCAATTCGGAATTCATCGCCATGATCGCCGACTCCCTCACCCTGGGGCGGAAGACGAATCAGGCGTAAAAGCATATAAAAAGACCCCGGTCCGGCGGCGTGTACGAGCGCCGCGGACCGGGGTCTTCTGCGCCCAAAAACCGCTTGTAAAGGGGCGGCGGATGCAATTCGAGTCGTGATTTTGTCGATTCGGGACACAGATATTGACGGCCGCCCGGCCTTCCGCTAGTATGAAACCATGATATTTTATGGAGGAGGAACATCATGAACAACGAAAAAAGACTGCCCGACGAGACCGTGGAGGGCGTCGCCGGCGGGACGGAGGATTTCTACAGATTTAGCCTGATCTTTCGGAATAATAATTGCGTAAACTGCACGAAATCTGGCAAGAACTGTCCCTTTCATGACGATATGGCGGCGGCATACGAGGCGCTGGACGGCAACTACTCCTGGTTCTGCTGCCCGTATTTCGACCTCTGGCAGCGGAGGTGATGATCATGAACGACGAAGCCGTGAAGGGAGTGTCCGGCGGGAACGTGCAGCGGACACCACAGACGCCTGAAATCATGTTTATGAGACGCAATTGCAGGTATTGTCGCCTTCGTACCGGGAAACAGGACGATGATCAGTCGTGCCCCTACAAAAACTCCACTGACGCTTTTATGCAACTAAACGGGGCGGATTGCCCAAGTAAGAGGTGACACCAATGAACGACGAAAAGAAGCTGCCCGACGAGACCGTGGAGGACGTCGCGGGCGGACGCACAAAGCAGGATATTGCTAATGAGGCAGCGACGGATCATCATGATTTTATAAACAGAAACTGTTTGCACTGCAACAACAGACAGAACTGTCCCTACTATGGAAACGTCGACATCGCCTTCGTGCAATTGGGCGGGGCGCCCTGCCCCGCTTACTTCGGTCCCAAAAATCCTTGGCATCCAGATGCCGACTGGAGGCCCACGCTATGACCGACGAAAAGAAGCTGCCCGACGAGACCGTGGAGGACGTCGCCGGCGGGACGATCCAGAATCGGGAGGAGTACTACCGGTTCAGGGAACATATTATGGTGCATAATTGCTCACACTGCCTGAAACATCGCAAGGACTGTCCCTTTCATGACGATTTGGAGGAGGCATACGAGGCGATGGGCAACGTCTCTACCTGCTCCTATTGGAGACCAACAAGGCACTTTACGTGAAGGAGGCATACGAGACGATGGGCAACGTCTCTACCTGCTCCTATTTTTCACACCGGGGCAGGTAGGCGCACACCATAAGCGAGGAAAAGAAACGGAACGAGAAGAAGCTGGAAAAGGACATATTGCAAGACCGGGACGCATCCGCGCCCCGGTTTTTATTGTTCCAAAAGAGACGGTGACGCCCCGCCCACCGGCTGGTAATATGGTTTTCGGTGTGCTATACTGAGCACATAAGAATCTTATACGCCGAAAGGAGAAGCGCCATGAAGCGTTCGGAGATCAACAGGGCCCTCAAAGAGCTGGAGGCCATGTGCGAAAAGTATAAGTGCTACCTGCCCCCCTTCTGCCACTTCACCCCCGACCAGTGGCAGCATATCGGCCACGACTACGACGAGGTCCGGGACTGTATGCTGGGCTGGGACATCACCGACTACGGCCTGGGGGATTTCGACAAGGTGGGCTTTTCCCTCATCACCATCCGCAACGGGAACCGCTCCATGGCGGACAAGTACCCCAAGGTGTACGCGGAGAAGCTTTTGTACCTGAAGGAGGGCCAGTACGCCCCCAACCACTTCCACTGGTACAAGACCGAGGACATCATCAACCGGGGCGGCGGCAACGTGCTCATCCGGGTGTATAACTCCCTGCCCGACGAGAGCATCGACTATGAGTCGGACGTGACCGTCCACACGGACGGCCGGACCTACACCGTCCCCGCCGGGACCCAGGTGCGCCTCACCCCCGGCGAGAGCATCCACATCCAGCAGTACATGTACCACGACTTCACCGTGGAGCCGGGCACCGGGCCGGTGCTGCTGGGCGAGGTGAGCCAGTGCAACGACGACAACACCGACAACCGGTTCAATCCCCCCGTGGGCCGCTTCCCGGCCATCGAGGAGGACGAGCCGCCCTACCGGCTGCTGTGCAACGAGTACCCCGCGGCCAAGTGAAGGAGGAGAACGGGATGTTCATCAAGGATTGGGTGATGCACTACGAGGGCTGTGAGCCTCTGGCGTGCCAGGCGCCCTGCACCCTCTACGGCGTCCTCTACGACCACAAAAAGATCCCCGACCCCTTCTACGGGCTCAACGAGCGGGACCTGGGCGCCCTGGCGGACAGGGACTGCGCCTTCACCGCCGAATTTGAGGCGGACGGCGAATTGCTGGCCCGGGACTACGTGGAGCTCACCTTCCAGGGGCTGGACACCCTGTGCGCCATCACCCTGAACGGGGCGCTCCTGGACCGGGTGGAGAACATGCACCGGACCTATACCTATGAGGTGAAGGACCGGCTCCGCCCCGGCAGAAACGAGCTGCGGCTGGATTTCTCCTCCCCCACCCGCTACTTCCGGGAGAAGAACGCCCGCCACTACCTCTTCACCAACAACGGGGACACCCTGCCCGGCGCGGCCCATCTGCGCAAGGCGCTGTACATGTCCGGCTGGGACTGGGGCCCCACCCTGCCAGACATGGGCATCTGGCGTCCCGTCGTCCTGGAGGGCTACGACACGGACCGCATCACGGACGTGGACATCCTCCAGCGCCACCGGGACGGGGCCGTGGACGTGGAGCTGGCCGTCGCCACCGCCCACGCCGCGGGATGCGAGGTCTACGCGGCCCTGGACGGCAAGCGGGTCAAACTGGAAAACGGCCGGGGCGTTATCACCGTGGAAAGCCCCAAGCTCTGGTGGGCCCGGGGCTACGGGGAGCAATACCTCTACGACCTGGACGTGGAGCTCGTCAGGGACGGGAAGACCGTCGGCCGGAACCACAAGCGCCTGGGCCTGCGGACCCTCACCGTCAGCACCCAGCCCGACCCGGACGGGAAGGGCAGCGAGTTCTGCTTCGTCCTCAACGGCGTCAAGATATTCGCCATGGGCGCCAACTACGTGCCCCAGGAGAACCTGCTGGGCCGCATGACCGATGAGCGCCTGGACGAGATGATGACCTGGTGCCTGGACGCCAACTTCAACTGCCTGCGGGTCTGGGGCGGCGGGTACTACCCCTCGGACCACTTCTTCGACCTGTGCGATGAAAACGGCATCCTGGTCTGGCTGGACTTCATGATCGCCTGCGCCAACGTGCGCCTCACGCCGGAGTTCGAGGCCAACTTCATGGCCGAGGCGGAGCAGAACCTCCGCCGGCTGCGCCACCGCGCCTCCCTGGGCCTGGTGTGCGGCAACAACGAGATGGAAGTGGCCGTGCTGGAGTGGGAAGGCGTGGGCGAGAGCCAGCTGGTGCGGGAGGACTACATCCGCCTTTATGAGCGGCTGCTGCCCCACATGTGCGAGCAGGTGGCCCCCCAGGTCTTCTACTGGCCCTCCAGCCCCTCGGCGGGCGGCGGGTTCCGGAATACCAGCGACCCGGCCCGGGGCGACAGCCATTACTGGGCCGTGTGGCACGGCGGGCTGCCCTTCACCTCCTACCGGGAGCTGGACTTCCGCTTCTGCTCCGAGTACGGCTTTGAGAGCTTCCCCTCCATGAAGACCGTCCGCGGTTTCTGCGGCGAGGAGGACATGAACTGCTTCTCCCGGGTCATGGAGAACCACCAGAAGTGCAAGGGCGGCAACGGGAAGATACTGCGGTATCTGGCGGACACCTACCTCTATCCCACCAGCTTCGAGGGTCTGGTCTACGCCTCCCAGCTTCTGCAGGCCGACGCCATCAAGTACGGCGTGGAGCACTTCCGCCGCCGCCGGGGCCGGTGCATGGGCTCCATCTACTGGCAGTTCAACGACTGCTGGCCGGTGGCCAGCTGGTCCAGCGTGGACAGCAACGGCCGGTATAAGCTTTTGCACTACGCCGCCCGGAAATTCTACGCCCCGGTGGCCATGGCCCTGTTCCTGGAGGGGGACAGGCTCACCGTGAACATCGCCAACGAGACCCGCGAGCCCTTCCGGGGCCGCGTGCATCTGGCGCTGTGCCGGGGGGATATGACCGTGCTGGAGGAGCATGACTTCGACGCCGCGGCGGAGCCTCTGTCCTCCCCGGACGTGTTCTCCTGCCCCGTCCACGCCGACGACCCCTACGACACCTATATCTACGCGGACTTTTTCGACGCGTCCGGCGCGTTCCTCATGCGCCAGACGGAGCTTCTGGTCCCGCCCAAGCACTTCGCCTGGCGCGAGCCCCACATCACCGCCCGGTTCACCGACACGGCCGAGGGCGTGGCCATCGATCTTACCTCGGACGTGTTCGCCCGGGGCGTCACCCTGGATTTCACCGACTTTGACTGCGTGCTCAGCGACAACGGCTTCGCCCTGACCAATGGCGGCAGCTACCGGGTCCTGGCCCGGACAGAGCACAGCGCCGGGGAACTGGAGGCCTGCTGGACGGTCAAGTCCGTCTGGGACGTGCGCTGATGTACCGGCTGCTCATCGCGGACAGCAGCGCCGAGGCCCGGGCCGGGCTGCGGGCGCTGCTGCCCTGGCGGGACTATGGCTTTGAGACCGTGACCGAGGCGGACAGCTATGCCGCCGCCGTGGACCGGGCGCTGGACACGCGCCCCCACGCGGCGCTGGTGGCCCTGGACCTGGGCGGCCGGTCCGGCATCGACCTCATCGGGCGGCTGCTGACCGCGGGGCTGCGGACCGCCTTCTGCGTCCTGGCCCCCCGCGAAGAGCCCGCCCTCATCCTCCGGGCCATGCGGGCCGGGGCCCGGGACTATCTCCTCGCGCCCCCGGACGGGGGAGAGGTGCGCGCCTTTCTGGAGCGGGCCCTGCCCGGCTGCACCGGCGGCGAGGCGGCCCCGGACGTGGACCTTATCCTGCGCGTGGACCCCGCCCAGCTGTCGCCTCTTGCCAACAAGATACTCCTCATGGCCCGGGGCGGGCTGGACGCCTCCCCCGTCACCCTTACCGCCATCGCCGAGGCCCTGCACATGAACAGCAAGTACCTGGGCCAGGTCTTCCTGCGGGAGACGGGGATGAAGCTTTCCGAGTACGTGACCGCCTGCCGCATGGAGCGGGCCGCCCGGCTCATCACCGGCACCTCGGAGAAGATATCCGTCATCGCCAACACGGTGGGCTACAGCCAGCCCAACCGGTTCTACGTCCATTTCAAGCGCCATTTCGGCGTCTCCCCCGGCGACATGCGGGCCTTTTCCGTCCGGCCGGGGGACGCCCCCGCGGAGGATGCCTCCCATGAAGTCGTTCCTGAACTTTGACAGCCCGTTTTTCCAGTTCCTCTGCCGGGTGGCGGATCTGATCATTGTGAACGTGCTGTTTCTGGTCTGCTGCGTCCCGGTGGTGACGGCGGGGGCCTCCCTGGCCGCCATGACCAGGGTGTGCCAGGACATCGTCCTGGACGCATCCTCCGGCGTGGTGAAGAGCTTCTTCCGGGCCTTCCGGTCCAACTTCAAACAGGCCACGGCGGCGTGGCTGGTCATGCTGGTGTTCGTAGTCTCCCTGGTCTGCGACCGGCTGCTCATCGACGCCTTTCTCGCCGGCGGCCTGGCCTCGGCCCTCCGGGCCTTGGCGGCCGTTCTGGCCGTTGGGTGTCTCGCCCTGGCCTGCTGGCTGTTCCCGCTGCTGGTCCGCTACGACAACACCCTCCGGCAGCACACCGTCAACGCCCTCATCCTGGCCGTGACCAAGCTGCCCCGCACCCTGCTCATGACGGCCCTGGCCGCCATCCCCTTCGCGCTCTGTTATTTCTCCGTGGTCACGTTCCTGAAGACCCTGTCCTTCTGGGTCATCATCGGCTGCGGGGTGATATGTCTTTTGAACAGCCTGCTCATGGCCCCCGTCCTGGCCCAATTGGAGGGCCGGGACAAGGAGGATAAGGATGAGGAAGAACCATAAAAGCCTCCCCTGTGCAAGGGGAGGCGTTCAATAATGAAGGGCGCGTTGTGAAACGCGCCCTTTTCCTATGCCTTATTTTATGCCTTTACTTTACCAATATGGACTTGATCTCGAAGGGCTTCATGGTGAAGCGCACCTGGCCGTTCTCCACCGGCAGCTCCTCTTCAATCTCCTCCAGCAGGTTCACGCTATAAGCCTTCGTGCACCCCGCGGGCAGGGTCAGCGCCGTCTTGGTCCGGGCATTCTCGCTCTCATACAGCCGCAGGATGACCCCGCCGCCGTCCTCCGCCCTTTTCACCGTCTCCAGAACGACGTTGGCCGGGCTCACGGCGGCATAGCTGAAGCTTCCGCCCGGCGCGCCGTGGTCCATGGCGTAAGTGGGCTGGTTCAGCTTATAGGCCTCCCGCACCGTGCCGGCCTCCTGCCAGGAGCCGCCGTGGGGATAGAGGGCATAAGTAAAGCGGTGCTCCTCCACGTCCGCGTTGGGGTTGGGCTCCACGCCGCACTTGATGAGGGTCAGGGACACCACCCCGTCCAGCACGGAGTGTCCGTACTTGCAGTCGTTCAGAAGGCTCACGCCGTAATGGCCCTCGGAGTAGTCCATCCACTTCTGGGCGCAGCTCTCGAAGCGGGCCTTGTCCCAGGTGGTGTTGGTGTGGACCTTCCGCTTCACGGAGCCGAACTGGACCTCGAAGGTGGCCTCGTCGGTGTGGATGTCCAGGGGGAACTCCGCCTTCAGCAGGTGCTGATGCTCCTTCCAGTCCGCCCAGGTCTCGAAGTCGATGCGGCGGGTATCGGCGTAGAAGCGCACCTTCTGCCGGATGACGCTCCGGCTGCATTTGTACTCCAGCTCCACCGCGGCCCGGACGGGGCCCTCCTCCGTCCAGTTCATGGACACCAGCTCGTCCACTGGCCAGCTCTTCTCCGTGTAGAACATGTCGATGTCCCAGTTGTCGTAGTAGATGGGCTTGTCCTCATAAAGCCGCAGCTGGTTCAGCTTCCCGCCGGGCAGGGCCAGCTCCCGGTCAAATTCTTTGTCGTACAGGGACGCGATGTGGCCATGCTCGTCCAGCGTGACCTTGTAAAAGGGCGTCTCCAGGTGATAGTCGTCCGCCCGGTGGAAGGGGCTCTCCGCCGCCGGGAGCTCCGCCGCCGTGAAGGCCGCCCAGCCCTTGGAGGGCAGGCCGCGAAGATAAGCCACCGCCCCCTCCGCCGTCTGCTGGACGGGATAGACGTTCCCCGCGCCGTCCCGGAGGGCGGCGGCTTTCACGTTCCCCAGGCACACCGCGTCGTCCCGCTCAAAGCCCAGGGTGTTGAACACGGTCACGGCCTCGCCCGGCCCGGCCAGCTTATCCAGGCGTTCCCGGATAAGCGCGCCCGTCTCGGCCAGGAGTCCCTCGTACTCCGCCTTGGTGACCTCGTACACCTCGCCGATGGAGCTGCCCGGCAGGATGTCGTGGAACTGGTTCAGGAGCACCACATCCCGCCACAGGCGGGCGAGGACTTCCGCCGGGTAGTCCCCGGAGAGCACCCCCAGAAGCTCCAGGTCCATGAGGGCCAGCTCGCTCTTCCGGTTGCCCCGCTTGTTCCGGGCCATGGAGGTGTAGGTGCCCCGGTGGTACTCGAAGTAGAACTCCCCTTCCCATCGCTCCAGGCGCCTGTTGCCATTCACCCGGGCGGCCATCTCGTCAAAGTAGGTCCGAGCGGTCTCCTGGCGGACCCTCGGCATACCGGGCAGGCCTTTCTCCATCCGTTCCGACGTCTCCAGCATGGCCCGGGTGGGCCCGCCGCCGCCGTCGCCGTAGCCGTAGGAGACCAGGATGTCGTTGTTGATCTCCTTGTTCTGGTATCGCTCCCAGCCGCCCATGATGGCGTCCGGGTGGAGAAAGCCGTTGTAGGTGGTGAAAAAGCTGGTCTTGGGGTCCTGGCCCACGCCCACGGTGGTGATCAGGTGGGCCAGCACCTCCGAGCCGTCGATACCCCGCCAGATGAAGGTGTCGTTGGGTATCTTGTTCAGCTGGTTCCAGGCCAGCTTCGTGGTCATGAAGTAGTCCACGCCCGCCTTTTTCATGATCTGGGGCAGGGCGCCGGAATAGCCGAACACGTCCGGCAGCCAGAGGATCTTGCAGTCGTAGCCGAACTCCTCCCGGAAAAACCGCTTGCCGTAGAGGAATTGGCGTACCAGGCTCTCCCCGGAGGTCAGGTTGGTGTCCATCTCCAGCCAGGTGGCCCCCTCCACCTCCCAGCGGCCCTCGGCCACCCGCTGCTTGATGCGCTCATAGAGGTCGGGGTAGCGCTGCTTCAAGAAGTAATAGAGCACCGGCTGGCTGGACATGAATTTATAGCTGGGGTACTCCTCCATCAGCTTCAGCACCGTGGCGAAGGAGCGGACCACCTTCTCCCGGGTCTGGGCCACCGTCCACCACCAGGCCACGTCGATGTGGGTGTGGCCGATGCAGGTGGCGATCACCTCGTCGTGACCGCCCATCTTTTCATAGAGCTCTCTGGTGATATGCCCCTGAGCCGCCGCCAAAGAGGTGTAAAATGCCTCGGAATAGGGCTGGCGCATGTCCAAGAGGTTTATGGTGTCGTTCAGCACCGTTTGCACATCCAGCCGGATTTTACTGTCCTGCCCCAGCCGGTCGAAGCCCTGCAGGGGTACCAAAAGGTCCCAATAGAGCCTGTTGATGTCCTCGTCCAGGGTGTAGAGCTCCGCCAGGAAACAGAACTCCCGGTGGAGGGTGCCGGTGTACGCCTGCACGTCCACGGTCAGGGTCCGGCCGCCTTTCGCGCGGCGGTCCAGGAGCACCTCCCGGTGGTTCATGTCCGCGCCCTGGACAGGTACGCCGTCCAGGAAGATGAGGAACTGGGGGTTCTTCCCGTCGTCCCACTCCTCGATCTGGGTCTTTATCCGCAGCCACACGCTCTTCCCGTCGTAGGCCTCCGGGATGGTCACCTGGGCCCGGAACCAGTAGTGCGTCCCCGGGATGCCATGGAAGTCGCCGCCGTGGCCCTTGAACTTGCCCTCAAACTGGTCCGTGCCGGCGTAGTCGGCGTACCAGCGCATGGTCTCGCTGTCGAAGCTCTCCCAGGCGGGGCCGTTTTTATCCGCCTCCTCCGGGCGGAAGTAGAGCCCCCGCTTATACTGCCAGTTGGTGAGGGGGGTGCTGTCCAGAAACCGCAGCCGCTCCAGCTGGTCACATATGACCCGGATGCGTTGGTCGATGAAATACATACGCGACACCTCACAGTCTGTCGATATGGGCGCTGTCCCCGGGCCGTTTCCCAACGGCATGGGGACAAAGTCCACGTGGGCATTATATAGGATAGTCAGAGGATAGACAAGGGGCTATTGCGGCCGTTGGCCGCAATAGCCCCACAGAGTCTTACTTGGTTTTGTCCGTTACCGGAAGGCTCACGCCTGGGTGGCGGCCAGCCAGGCGTCAAACTGACTCTGCGCCTCGGCGACGATGTCGTCAAAGCCCTCGGCCCGCATGGCTTCCATCATGTTGGGCACTTCCACGTCGGGATCGCCGGTGCCGGTCTGGATCAGGCCCTTGTACTCGGCAAAGATGGCCTGGCAGGCGGCCAGCTCGTCGGCCACGGGCTCGGCGTTGAAGATGAAGCCCAGCGCCGGGGAGGGAGTGGCGTTCTCGTTCTGGACCTGGACCTCGTTCACGTAGTAGTTCTCGGGAACCGTGTACGTATCGGCGTCCTCATCCTTGGTGGCCTCCAGGGTCATGTCGAAGAAGGTGCCCTGGGTGTAGGCGGCCAGGGTCCAGTCGTTGTTCAGCTTGAAAACGCCGGTCTCGCCGGAGTCCTTGTCCTGGACATACTCAAAGTTCACGCCCTCTTCGCCGTAGGCCAGCGCGTCACGCAGCCAGCTGTCGGTGTTGACCAGCTCCAGGACCTTCAGGGCCTCCAGCTGATGCTCGGAGGAGGCGGAGATGCAGGCCATGGAGCCCTGCACGGTGTCGTTGGAGAGGACGGTGTCCTCGAACTGGCTCACCACCACGGGGCAGCCGCGGCCGGGGCCCCAGACAGTGTCGCCGGCGGAAGGCCAGCCCTGGGCCACGCCCAGCGCGCACATGCCGGTGGCCTCGTCGGCCACGGCGGCGTCGGAGTTGATAAGGCCGGCGTTGAAGTACTCATGCATCAGGCGCAGATCGGCCAGAACGTCCTCCTGCTCGAAGACGGGGACAATCTTGTTCTCGCCGCTGGTATAGCTGATGCCGATGGTGGGCAGGCCGGTGCCGAAGTTGTCGTACTTGTCGCCGATGATGGCGGAGATGCCGTCCTTGTTCATCAGGAACACGTCGCCGGTCGCCTCGTGGACAGCCTCCAGGATGGGGCCGATGTCAGCGATGGTGTGGGCGTCGGCATACTCGGGGTGATCCTCCACATACTCCTTCGTCCAGACGAAGAACTGGGTCATGGAGGAGTCCTTGTAGGCGGGGATGGCGTACAGCTTGCCGTCGATCTCGCAGGCCTTCAGGTAATCCTCGGGGATGACGTCGGTCAGGGCCGGGACCTCCTTGATGAGCTCGCTCAGGTCGGCGAAGGCGCCCATATTCACGTCGCTGATGTAGGAGCCGGAGTCGGTGAATATGATGTCATAGGGCTCGTTGGTCTGCACGATCACGCTGCGCCGGTCGCCCCAGTCGCCCCAGGAGACGCACTGGATGTCCAGGTGCACGCCGATCTTCTCCTCCAGGTAGGCGTCTACCTTCGCCTTCCAGGAGTCATAGTTGGCCGGCTGGCCGCCGCCCACCATGTACCAGACGACGGTGGGGATCTCCTCGTCGGCCAGGGCGCTTCCGCCGAGGCAGGCGAACATGGAAACGACCATCACGACCGCCAGGAGCAGGGACAGAGTCTTCTTCATGCTGTGATTCCTCCTATTGTAAATTTTTTTCAGGCTCTATTGACACGGCCTGCCGGCCGCAACAATACGAAAACGGGTCTTCAGCCCTTCACCGCGCCCACGGTCAGGCCGGAGATGAAGTATTTCTGGAAGAAGGGATAGATGCAGGCGATGGGCACCGCCACCACGAAGGCGATGGCCATGCGCACGCTCTCCTGGGGCATGTTCCTCTTCAGGTCGGTGGCCGTGGCCAGCAGGGCCGTGGGGTTCTTGGTCAGGTATTCCAGGTTGTTCTGCATGGCGTTCAGCATGGCCTGCAGGGAGCGGAGGCTGTCCTTGTTGATATACAGCTGGGCCTGGAACCAGTCGTTCCAGTAGCCGAAGGCCAGGAAAAGCCCGATGGTGGCCAGCACCGGCTTGGAGATGGGCAGCACGATCCGGGAGAAGATGGTGAACTGGGAGGCGCCGTCGATCTTGGCCGACTCGATGACCTCGTCCGGGATGGTGGTGCGGAAGAAGGTCCGGGCGATGGTCACGTTGAAGCTGGACACCGCCAGGGGCAGGATCAAAATCCACATGGTGTCCCGCAGGTGCAGGATCTGGGAGTTGACCATGTAGGAGGCCGCCATGCCGCCGCCGAAGATCATGGGGATGAACACCACGATGGCCATGAAGCCGTTCAGCTTATACTCCCGCCGGGACAGGACGTAGCCCATGAGGGACGTGAGCATCACGCCCAGCACCGTGCCGATGGCGGTGACGTACACCGACACCCACAGGGCGTGGAGGATGGTCTGCCGCTGGCCCCAGAGGTATTTGTACGCGTCGGCGGAGAAGGTCTCCGCGGTGACGAAGATCTGGTACCCCTGCCGGCGGATGACGTCGTTGTCCGTGATGGAGATGATGAAGATAAAGACGATGGGCAGAAAGCACACCAGCGCCAGGACCAGGAAGAAGATGTTGAAGATCGCGTTGGTGGCGGGCTTGATGCGGTTGAGGCGGGTCACGCCCTCGTTGAGCTGCATTTTCTTTTCTCTTGCCATTTGACCCACCTCCTCAGATCAGGGCGCTGGCCCTGTCGACCTTGCGCACGATGCCGTTGGCGATCAGGATGGTGATGCAGCCGATCACGGACTGGAACAGGCTGGCCGCCGCCGTCTTCCCCAGGCTGACGGAGTTGGAGGTCAGCATCTGGTAGATCTTCACGTCAAAGGTGGCCACCACCGGCGTCAGGGGCTGGTTGGCCCCCCGGGACACCTGGTAGAACAGGCCGAAGTCGGAGGAGAAGATGTGCCCCACCGACAGGATGAACATCATGATGATGATGGGCTTCAGGCCGGGCAGGGTGATATACCGGCCCTGCTGGAACTTGTTGGCCCCGTCCAGCACCGCCGCCTCGTACAGGGTGGAGTCGATGCCGGTGATGCTGGCCAGGTACACCACCATGCTGTAGCCGATGGATTTCCATATGTGCATGATGATCAGTATGTAGGGCCAGTACTTCGGCTCAAAGTACCAGTTGACGTTCTTCCCGCCAAAGGCCCGGATCATGGCGTTCAACAGCCCCTTGTCCGTGATGAGGAAGGCGTACACGAAGTAGGTGACCACCACCCAGCTCATAAAGTGGGGCATGAACATCAGGGTCTGGTAGGTCTTGCTCTTGCGCTTGGAGTAGATGTTGCTGATCATGATGGCGAACAGCACCGGCAGGACGATGTCCAGGATGATGAAGGCCACGTTGTAGAGGATGGTGTTGCGCAGGATCTGGGGGAAGTCCCGCAGGCCGAAGAAGTACTTAAAGTTATCAAACCCGCTCCAGTCGCTCTTCAAAAGACTGGTCAGAAAGCTGGCGCCCGGGGTGATCTTGTAGTTCTTGAAGGCGATGATCACGCCGAACATGGGCAGGTAGCAGAACAGTACGTACCATATGAACGTGGGCGTGGCCAGCAGGGTCAGCTCCGTGTCGTCCTTGGTCCACCGGCGCCGCTTCTTCGGTTCCGGCCCCGCCTGGACGGCCTCCTCCTTTTTCACTTCCAAATCACTCATTTTGATAAGCTCCCCTTCAAGTTGACAAAACAAACAAAAACAAATATTATAATGATTATACACTTTGTGCCATTTGATATATAGTTACTAAAAGTCATTTTATAATATCAAAAAGATTGATTTTTATAAATTTGCGCAAAAAAACATCTTAAAAATCCCGCTTTTATACGTTAAATTGCATAAAACCCGCCCAGCCGGCATGTGAGAACTGCCGATTTTTTCCACTTATTCCGTTTTTCTGTTTCCCTGGGGCCAGTCCACCTGTTATGATGGGGGCATAAGATCCCCACAAAACTGTGTAAAGGAGCTTATTTATATGTTACAGAAGGTACATCTGACCGGCCGGATGCCGGAGGGCTGGGAGCTTGCGCTGGCGGAGCTTCGGGAAGAGCTGGGCTTCGCTCCGGCGGAGGACGGGTTGGAGATCGCCTGCGAGAAGGGCGGCTGCCTGGCCGTGGAGAGCGACGGGACGCGGGTGCGCCTTACCTGGGCGGAGCCCATACAGTTTTACAGAGCGTTAAGTCTCATCCCCCTGCCCCTGGCCCCCTGCTCTATTCAGGAGCGGCCCCGGTTCGCCTCCTCCGGCGTGATGTTCGACTGCTCCCGCAACGCGGTGCTGAAGCCCGGGGCGGTGCGCATGTTCCTGCGCCGGATGGCGCTGATGGGCCTGAATTTGGCCATGCTGTACACCGAGGATACCTACGAGGTGCCCGAACAGCCCTTCTTCGGCTACAAGCGGGGCCGGTACACCTATGACGAGCTGAAGGCCCTGGACGACTACGGCGCCCTCTTCGGCATCGAGCTCTGCCCCTGCATCCAGGTGCTGGGCCACCTGAAGCGGGTGCTGCACTGGCCCGCCTTCCATGCCCTGCGGGACAACGCCGAGGTGCTTCTGGCGGACGTGGACGAGACATATGAGCTCATCGACCAGATGCTCCGGGCCGCCAGCGCCCCCTTCCGCTCCCGGCGCATCCATATCGGCATGGACGAGGCCTACGGCGTGGGCCTGGGGGAGCACCTGGCCCGGTTCGGCTATGAGGACCCCCGGGCCGTCATCGGCCGGCACCTTTCACGGGTGCTGGACATCGCGGACAAGTATGGGCTCAAACCCATGATGTGGAGCGACATGTACTTCCACCTGGACGGCGGCGGCTACCACAGCGAAAATATGCCCTCGGAAAAGGCCATCGCCGCGGTGGACAAGCGGGTGAGCCTGGTCTACTGGGACTACTACCACGCCAAAGAGGAGCAGTACGCCTGGGCGCTGAAAAAGCACGCCGTGTTCGGCGTGCCCACCGTATTCGCCGGGGGCCTTTGGACCTGGCCCGGCCCGGCCCCGGCCTATCCTCTGGCCATCGAAAACACCGTGGCGGGCCTCACCGCCTGCATGAAGGCGGATGTGGACACCGTCCTCGCCACCGCCTGGGGAGACAACGGCGCGGAGTGCAACCTGCAGGCCGCTTTGCTTGGCATACAGCTCTACGGCGAGATGACCTATACGGGCGCCTACGACCCGGACGCGCTGGCCGCCCGGTTCCGCCGCTGCTGCGGCGCGGACGCCCAGGCGTTTTTGGACCTGAGCCGCCTGAACTACACGCCGGAGATCAAAAACCTCCCCTCCGACCCGGCGAACCTCTGTAAATTCATGCTGTGGCAGGACCCGCTGGTGGAGCTGTTCGAGGCGGACACAGAGGGCTATCATCTGGCGGAGCATTTCGCCTCCCTGGTGCCCCTCTACGCCCAATATGAACAGGAAAACCCCACCTACGGACTGCTGTTCCGGTTTTACACCGCCCTGGCCCGGGCCCTGGCGCTGAAGTGCGTCTGGCACGAAAACGCCGCCAAGGCCGTCCGCGCCGGGGACCGGGCGATGGCCGGGAAGCTGGCCGACGGCGTGCCCGAGACCATCGAGGCCTTCAAGGCTCTGCGCCATATCTGGCGGAAGCTCTGGGAGAGCACCAACAAGCCCAACGGCTTCGAGGTCATCGAGGTCCGGCTGGGCGGCATCATGGCGCGGCTTGCCACCGCGGAGGACAAGATGCGGGACTTCGCCGACGGCGCGGTGGACGACATCCCCGAGCTCACGGAGCCCTCCCTCGTCTGCAAGCGCCGGCCGGACGGGTCCATCGGCTGTACCAACACCATGGACGAGATCGCCACCGCCAGCACCATCGACTGGTGAGGGCGGATACCTTTCCAACACAAAAGCACACCGCCTCTGCGGTGTGCTTTTGCGTGATGTGTACTGTTTGACTCAGCGCTTTTCCATCCGCGCCCGGAGGGCGGCGATGCGGCGGCGGTGCTGGTCCACGCTGTCCCCGGCGGTGGTGTTCCAGTCGGAGGCCAGAACCGCGATCTCCTCCTCCGCGGCGGCGATGGCCCCGGCCAGGTCGCCTTCTATCTCGCATATCTGGGAGATGGAGGTGAGGCCGTCCGTATACCGGGGCGGGGCCTGCTTTTCCATGGAGGCCCGGTAATATCCCTTGGCCGCCTCGTATTCCCCCGCCCGGGCCATCACGTCCCCCATGTCAAAGGCCGCGGCCCAGTCGTCGGGCCAGCGCGCCTCCACCTGGCGGAACAGGGCGGCCGCCTCGTCCTTCTTCCCGGCCTTCGCGGCGGCCCGGCAGCGGTAGAGCAGAGGGCGGTAGCTGTCGTCCAGCTTTTCCAGCGCGGCGAGATACTCTTCCGCTTCGGCCAGCCGCCCGTCGTCTATGAGCTGGTCCAGAAGCCACCAGTATATCCGCCGGTCGTCGGGATGGCGGGCGGCCAGGTCCTTGTAAAACTCGATGAGGGCGCAGTGGTTCTGCACGCACCAGTCCGCCGCGCCGCCCATGGCCAGGGTCAGCTCCCCGTGGGCCTGCTTGAGGGTGTGGTCCCGGCGCAGCGCCTCTTTCGCGTACTCCGCCGCCAGCTCCCGGTGGCTGCCCGCGATGTGGTTCTCCATGTCAGCCAGGAGGGCCAGGGGCGCGCCGTTGGACCGCTCCCGCCGGGCCTTGTCCAGCAGGAAGGCCCTTGCGGCGTCCGCGTCGGCGGCGCTGAGGGTGCGGGTGTCCCAGAGCATGTTTTGTATCCGCTCCATGCGGGTGTCGTCGGACAGGGAGAACAGCTCGTCGACGGTCACCCCCAGATAGACGGACAGCTCCGGCAGCATGGCGATGTCCGGGGTCGCGGCGCCCCGCTCCCACTTGCTGACCGCCTGGGGGCTCACCCCCAGCCGCTGGGCCATGGCCTCCTGGGTCACGCCCCGGCGGACCCGCAGGGCTTTGATCTGTTTGCCTATATCCATTTGCTTAGCTCCTTTTCGTTTTCAGGCCTGTGCCCTTATGATACGCCATTTCCCGGGAAAAACAATGACCGCTCCTTCAAGAGCGGTCAACGTGCGGTTGAGCGGTGATGGCCATACCAAAACACACAGACACCTTCGTTGGCGGTGTGCTTCTGCGTGAAGTGATACTGTTGGCCCCTTACTTGTTGACAAACTTCTCACGGTATTGTTGCGGATCGTTTTTCCACTCGATATACTTCCCGCGAAGGCATCTCCCGCACGGACGATACCCGGCGGCGACGGCTGTCCCCTCATCGGCGAAGAACACCCTGCCCGCCTCATAGCTTCCAGGGTGGGCTTTTATCGCAGACAGGGCAGCGGGGCAGTCAAGGCGGCCATAAATCTTGGCTTTGCTGTTTCCCCCATAGGTCCCTGGAGCAGTAGAGGTGTAGAATTTTCCGTCAGCACTAAGCAGTTTATACTCTTTCATTGTCATTCCTCTTTCCTTTTTGTTCGTTTTTCCCTTGCGCTCATCCTTTCATAGCATAGATACTGTGCTGTCCCAAAAAACGGTCTGCTATATGCTCCAAAACCCCATATCAAAACAGCGACACACCGCGGGTGCGGCGTGTCGCTGCTTGGTGGGGGAAGGTGGATTCGCCCGTCTGCGGACGGGTCGGGTCGCGGGGAAAACGTGCCACTGGCACGTTTTCTAACACCGCTCCCTTCGAATCCACTTACAAAGACCCATACCAAAAATACAGAGACACCACTTGTGCGGTGTCTCTGTATTTTGGTGGGGGAAGGTGGATTCGAACCACCGAAGGCATTGCCAGCAGATTTACAGTCTGTCCCCTTTGGCCACTCGGGAATTCCCCCATATTCACTTTGTTCTCCCGTTACTCAAATCGAAGCCCAGCGCAGCGGGTTCGATTTGAAAAAGGAAGAGGCGGGGCGCGGATGTGCAGCTTTCGGCTTCGCCGGAAGCGGAACGGAGCAAGCCGCCTCTGACGGTGGAGCTGGTAGACGGACTCGAACCCCCGACCTGCTGATTACAAATCAGCTGCTCTACCAACTGAGCTATACCAGCTGATCTTCCCAGCCGTTGAACTATATCATAAAACCCCGCGCTTGTCAACGGGTAAAATGTAAAACCCGCCGCCCGCCGGGGCATAGGACATCTCGCCCGGCGCATAGGATGCTGAAAAACGAGAAATCATGTGGGAGGGACATATGACCGAGCATCCCTATCTCCGCCGGGCCTACGCCGCGGCAGCCGGGCGCGACCCCGGCCAGACATCCTTCCTCCAGGCCTTGGAGGCGCTGCACGAGAGCGTCGGCCCCGCCCTGGAGGAGCAGCCCCTGTACGCCGCCCGGGGGCTGCCCGAGCGGCTGGGCGAGCCGGAGCAGACATGCCTTTTCCCCGTGGTCTGGACCGACGACCGGGGCCGGACCCAAGTGACCCGGGGCATATACCTGCGCTTCAGCACGGTCCTGGGCCCGCCCCGGACGGATCTGGTCCTGCGGCCGGGGCTGGACCTGGACCGGGCCAAGGCCCTGGCTTTGGATCTGACCCTGTGCCGGGCGCTGGCGGGCCTCTCTCATGGCGCGGCCCTGGCGGGGGCGGACGCGGCCCCCGAGCAGATGAGCGACGGGGAGTGCCTCCGGTTCTGCCGGGCCTTCATAGAGGGGCTCTATCCCTGCCTGGAGCCCGGTTTTCAGCCCGGCCAGTGGGAAGGCCAAGCCCCGGCCCGGGAGACAGCCCTGCTGGCCGGGCAGTACGAGCGTCTCTGCGCCCTCACCGGCGGCGTTCTCCCCCGGCGGGAGCAATACGCTATGCCCCGGAGCAAGGCGGCGGGACACGGGCTGGTCTTCTTCGCCCAGGCGGCCCTGCGCCAATGCGCCGGGGAACGGCTGGAGGGTCAGACCGTGCTCATCTCCGGCTGCGGGGCCCAGGGGGCGTGGACCGGGGAGATGGCGGCCCGGACCGGGGCCAAGGTGGCGGCCTTCGGGGACGAGACCGGGTGCCTCTGGGCCGGGGACGGGCTGCCCCTGCGGCTATTGCGGGACATGGCGGAAAAGCCGGGGCTTCCCCTGCTCCTCTGGGCCATCCGCAGCCCGGGGGTAGAGTACCGCCCCGGCCCGGCTCTGGAGGACATCCCGGCGGACGTGGTGTTCCTCTGCCCCGGCCACGGCCGCATGGGAGCGGGCTCCGCCCGGCGCATCATGGCCCACCGGCCGGCGGGGGTGTTCGAGGGCGCGCCCCAGACCGTCACGGCTCTGGCCGGGCAGGTCTTCTCCGCCGCAGCGGTATACGCCCCCGGCCTTCTGGCGGGGGCCGGGGCCGAGCTGGTCCCTGCCGGGCAGGAGACGCCCGGCCCCTGGGAGGCGGACCGGCGGCTCCGGGCCGCCATGGAAGCCCTGCTCCGGGCGGTATGGGAGCCGGGGCAGTCCGGTGACCTGTCCCGCGCCGCCCGGGCCGCGGCCTTCCGCCGTCTGGCCGGCACTATGCTGACCAAGGGCATATGAATATCCCGCCGGGCACGCCCGGCGGGATGATTTATTCTTCCGTTTTCTGGTCATCCGGTAAAAAGCGGATGACGCTTTCCGCCTGGCAGTCAAGGATGCGGCAGAGCTTCTCCAGCGTGTACATGGTAATGGAGCGGTCATGCTTCAGGTGATTGATCGTGCGGGGGTTCATGTGGTACTTCTCGATGAGCGTATACGTTGTCACGCCCTTTTCGCGCATGGTCTGCCATAATGGCTCATAGGAGATCACCGCTCCACCCCCCTTCCAGAAGACTGCTGATCCATTATCTTCTGAAAAACAGGGCTTGAATATACTGAAATAAGTATCTATAATAGGTGCGAGGGGGTGTTTTGATGACAGACTACGAGCAGATGTACCACATCGTCTGTGCGGCCATGGACCAGGCTCTGGACATGCTGGAAGACAAGGCAAAAGTGGAACAGGCCCGCGAGCTCATGCAGGCGGCATTGCTGGAGGCAGAAGAATTGTACATACAGACCTGCGGCGACCCGTCAAAAAGCTGACGGGCATATAGATATCCCGCCGGGCACGCCCGGCGGGATATATTATTCCGTTTCGTCTTACACCGCCTCAGGCGCGGCCCCCAGGGATTCCAGCCGCCGGGCGATGAAGTCCTGGACGCTGTCCCGGGTGATGCCCAGGGCCACGGCCAGCTCTCCATAGAGCAGGTCCTCCGCCCGCTCCATATACCGCCGGTCCACAGCGCCGAACTTCAGCTTCTTCTCCTCCCGCTCCACTTTCTTCCGGTAGGTGGACATAGTGAGCCGCAGAAGGCTCATGCAGTCATGGTCCTCCATCCGGGTCTTGTAGTGGTTTTCCAGCTGCTGCAGGTTCTGGTTGTAGTATACCTCCGGCTGGATGGTGGGGATCTGGTCGATGAGGGCCATGGCCTGGTCCCTGGTGATCACCGGCCTGGTGGCCACCTTCCCGTTGTCCACTGGCGTGGTGATGGTGCCCGTCTGATACAGCGGCTCCAGCACGTAATACATCCGCTCCGGCTCCGTCCGGCTCGGCTTTCTCGCCACCACGTCCACTACCCGGCACACGCCCGTGCCGCCGTACGCTATGAGTTCGCCTTTCTGATACACAACGCCACGCTCCTTGTTCTCTCGGCCCACCGGCCGGCCCACGGTGCTATTACCCGCACTTTATATTACTGTTAGTATTATAACACTTTTTTCCAGCTGGCGTAAGGTTCTTTTGCAAAATCACGTCGATTCTATCAAAAGACTAATGAAGCCCCCTCTTTTGGAGGGGGCTTTTGTAAGAAATTACCATATCGTTCGTCGGAAACCCCCATTTTTCGGGGGATTGCGGCTCAGTAACCCTGGGGGTTGTTCTTCTGCCAGCGCCAGGAGTCAGCGCACATCTCGTCCACGGTGCGGGCGGCCTTCCAGCCCAGGACCCGCTCCGCCTTGGAGCAGTCGGCGTACACGCTGGCCAGGTCGCCGGGCCGGCGGGGCGTGATCTCGTAGGGGATCTTCACGCCGGAGGCCCGCTCGAAGGCGTGGACCAGCTCCAGCACGCTGACGCCGTGGCCGGTGCCCAGGTTGAACACCTCCGTACCCTTGTGCCCCAGGGCGTACTTCAGCGCGGCCACATGGCCCTCGGCCAGGTCCACCACGTGGATGTAATCCCGCACGCCGGTGCCGTCCGGGGTGTCGTAGTCGTTGCCGAACACATTCAGATGGGGCAGGCGGCCCACGGCCACCTGGGTGATGTAGGGCATCAGGTTATTGGGAATGCCGGAGGGGTTCTCGCCGATGCGGCCGCTGGGATGGGCGCCCACAGGGTTGAAGTACCGCAGCAGCACCACGCTCATGTTGCTGTCCGCCTTGGCGGCGCCGGAGGCGATCTGCTCGATCATAAACTTGGTCCAGCCGTAGGGGTTTGTGCAGCCGCCGGTCTCGCTCTCCTCGGTGTAGGGCACCTTGGCCTTGGCGCCGTAGACCGTGGCGGAGGAGGAGAAGATGAAGGGGCCCACGCCGAACTCCGCCATGACTTCCAAAAGGCTCAGGGTGGTGTCCAGGTTGTTGCGGTAGTACATAAGGGGCTTGGCCACGCTCTCGCCCACCGCCTTGAAGCCGGCGAAGTGCATCACCGCCGCGGGCTTCACCTCGGCGAATATCTTGCGAAGGGCCTCCTTGTCGGACACATCCGCCTCATAGAGGGGCATCTTCTTCCCGGTCAGCTCCTCGCAGCGGCGGACCGCCTCGGGGCTGGAGTTGGAGAAGTCGTCCACGATGGCCACGTCATAGCCGGCCTCGGCCAGGGCGATGGCGGTGTGGGAGCCGATGTACCCGGCCGCGCCGGTAAGTAAGATAGTCATTTTATAGACCTCCTCAGCCTCGCAGAGTTCGCGCCCGCAAGCGCGAATAAGATATGATCTCAGCACACAGGTATCACCCAGCCGTAGGGGTCGTCGATCTTGCCCCACTGGATGCCGGTGATGGTGTCGTACAGCTTCTGGGTCACGGGGCCGATCTTGTTGCCGGCGATGGTGTAGTCCTCGCCGCCGTAATAGATCTCGCCGATGGGGCTCACCACGGCGGCGGTGCCGCAGCCCCAGGCCTCGTCCAGCTTGCCGGACTTGACCGCGCCGATGAGCTCGTCGATGGAGATGTTCCGCTCCTCCACCTCATAGCCCCAGTCCCGGAGCAGCTGCAGGCAGCTCTTGCGGGTGACGCCGGGGAGCACGGAGCCGCTGGCCAGGGAGGGAGTCACGATCCTGCCGTCGATCTTGAACATCACGTTCATGGAGCCCACTTCCTCGATGTACTTCTGCTCCACGCCGTCCAGCCAAAGGACCTGGGAGAAGCCCTGCTTTTCGGCGATCTCGCTGGCATGCAGGCTGGCGGCGTAGTTGCCGCCGCACTTGGCAAAGCCGGTGCCGCCACGGACGGCCCGGACCTCCCGGCCCTCGATGGCGATGCGCACCGGGTTGATGCCCTCGGGGTAGTAACTGCCCACCGGGCAGGTGATGATGCAGAAGATGTAGGTGGAGGAGGCGTGCACGCCCAGCTTCGGGTCCGTGGCGATGACGAAGGGCCGGATGTACAGGCTGGTGTCCGGCGCGGAGGGGACCCAGTCCTTATCCACTTCCACCAGGGCCTTGATGGCCTGCAGGTAGTCCTCGTCGGGGACAGGGGGCACACACAGCTTCTCGCAGGACCGGGCCATGCGGGCGATGTTCTCCGTGGCACGGAACAGCTGGATATGGCCGGCGGCGGTCCGATAGGCCTTCATGCCCTCGAATACCTCCTGGGCATAGTGCAGGACCATGGCGGAGGGCTCCAGGGTCAGGGGGCCGTAGGGGACGATCCGGGCGTCATGCCAATGGCCGTCGGAGTAGTTCATGACAAACATATGGTCGGAGAAGAAGGAACCGAAGGGGATGTTGTCACCCTCGGGCTTCTTTCGGGGAGTGGTCGTCTTGACGATCTTTATATCCATGATGGCTTCCTCCTGCCGTGTTCGGCCGCGGCGCGGCCGTCATTTGTGATTTCAAGATATTATAATCTCATTTTTCCCGCTCCGCAAGGGTCTGTCCCGGGAAAGGCGAAAACTTTTGCCCCTAAAGGGGCCTTTCGACAGAAGATAAAAATCTTCTTTGGACATTTGTAACTTTTCTCTAGGCATTTCGTAATAAATGTGATACAATGTTAAAGATAGGGAAAAAAGTTACAGGTCTAAGGTACACTATGTCATGCAGCGGGGTGATGGGATGAACGACCGGATACGGCGGGCCGCGGCGGTGCTGGCGGCCGTGGTCCTCATCGCCTCTTTGGCCGGGTGCCTGCCCGCCAGCGTGGATGAGCTGTACTCCCTGCCCCGGATGAGCGAGGAATACGTCCAGCTCCAGGATCTGATCGCGGGCCAGCTGGCCGGCGGCGGCACCTACGCCGCCCCCACCGGCGGCAGCAACCGCCAGAGCGTACAGCTCCGGGACCTGGACGGGGACGGCACGGCGGAGGCCCTGGCTTTCCTGGCCGGCGAGGACGGCGCGCCGGAGATATGCGTCTACCGCCGGGGCGAGGACGGCAACTTTTTCCAGTACGTGACCATCATGGCCGAGGGCTCGGCCGTATACAGCGTGGACTACGCCGACCTGAACGGAGACGGCTCCGCGGAGCTCATCGTCTCCTGGCAGATCGGCGGCGACCTGCGGCAGCTGTCTGTGTACGCCCTGCGGGGCGCGGACGACGAGCAGCAGCGGCTGCGGCTTTTGAGCGCGGACTGCTCCCAGTTCGTGGTGTTCGACTTGGACGGGGACGGGGTGGACGACCTTCTGGACCTGCGCCTGGGCGCGGGGCTGGACGGTTCTCTCGTCATGTACGAACTGGATGGAACGGGCGAGCCCAAGTCCGTCACGGCGGAGCTGTCCTCCGGGGCGTCCGCCATCCGGCGGGCCGCGTCCGGCCGCCTGGCCGACGGCACGGCGGCCCTGTTTGTGGACAGCGACATGGGCAACCAGGGCCTGGTGACGGACGTGTTCGCCGTGAAAAACGGGAAGCTCGAAAACATCGCCATGTCCTCCCTGGGCCGCAGCGCCCTGCTCCGGCCGGACGGCATGTTCGCCGCGGATCTGGACGGGGACGGGACCACGGAGCTGCCCGCCGGCAGCGGCGAGTTCATCACTTGGTACGCCATGGACGCGTCCGGAGCCAGGACCCCCGCCGCCACCTCCTACCACAACGCCGGAGACGGCTGGTATCTGGTGCTGCCGGAGAGCCTGAGCGACGGCGTCACCGCCGAGCGCCACGGGGCCGGCGGCGAGGAGAGCGCGGTGGTGTTCCTCCAGGAGGGAGACGGCTCCGCTCCCCAGCGCAGCGTGCTGGTTATCTATATGCTCACCGGCGCCAACCGCCTTGACCGGGCGGAGGTGGACAGCCGGTTCATCCTCCGGCAGGACGAGGACGCGGTGTACGCCGCCCAGCTCCTCACGGATGAATTGTCCCAGGAGGATATCATCAATAACTTCTACCTTCTGTACGACCAATGGCAGACGGGAGACCTTTAACAGAGGAGGCGCCACGAGATATGAAGAAAGTTTTGGTTTTGGAGGACGAGTCCAGCATCCGCTCCTTCGTGGTCATCAACCTGAAGCGGTCCGGCTACGAGCCCATCGAGGCTGAGACCGGCGAGCAGGCCCTGGAGCAGCTCAAGCAGAACCCGGACATCAAGGTGGCCCTGCTGGACGTGATGCTGCCGGATATCGACGGGTTCGAGGTCTGCCGCCGCATCCGGGCGTCCGACTCGAAGATCGGCATCATCATGCTCACCGCCAAGAGCCAGGAGATGGACAAGGTCACGGGGCTGATGACCGGCGCGGACGACTATGTGACCAAGCCCTTCTCCCCCGCGGAGCTCACCGCCCGCATCGACGCCCTGTTCCGCCGCACCGGCGCGGAGGATCCCCAGAGCGACGGCGGCGAACTGCACCAGGGCCCCTTCCGGCTCAACACCCGCAACCGGACATTGGAGAAAAACGGCGAGCGCATCAAGCTCACCCAGATCGAGTACTCCATCATGAAGCTGTTCATGGATAACCCCGGACGGGCCCTGTCCCGGGAGGACATCCTGAACGCCGTCTGGGGCCGGGATTACTTCGGCGAGCTGAAGATCGTGGACGTGAACATCCGCCGCCTGCGTATCAAGATCGAGGACAACAGCACCATCCCCACCTATATCACCACCGTGTGGGGCTACGGCTATAAGTGGGGATTTTAAGATTTTTACCTTATTGAGGCCTCCCTCTGACGAGGGAGGTGGCCCGGCGCAAGCCGGGTCGGAGGGAGAGATAGACTATTTCTCTCCCCCAGTCACCGCCTGACGGCGGCGACAGCCCCCTCGTCAGATGGGGCCGCAAAGATGTATCGCCAGCGGCGATGGAGGTTTTATGGGGAAACTTCTGGCAAAACAGCATGTGCGGGGGCTGCGCAGCCGCTGGTTAAGGTCCGGCGTGCTGCTGACCGTCGCGGTAGTGGTGCTGTTCACGCTGGTGTTCTCCCTGGGCGTGCGCAGCTACTACTACAGCGCCGTGCGCACCGGCCTTGCCTCCAAGGCACAGTCCGCCTCCACCTTCTTTACCGGCTATATCTCCCGGACTTACAGCCAGTACTACCAGAGCGCCTACCGCTACACGGAGACCTTTGAGGACAAGGACGTCCTGGAGCTGCAGTTCGTCAACACCAGCGGCGTGGTGGAGGTGTCCAGCTACGGTATCTCCGCCGGCACCGTGGCCGACACCCGGGATGTGAGCACCGCCCTGGAGAAAAAGACCATCGGCTCCTGGTCCGGCCGGCGCAACGGCACCGGCGAGAAGATCATGGCCGTGACCGCGCCTCTTCTCAGCTCCGACGGCACGGTGGTGGGCGCCATGCGGTACGTGACCAGCCTGCATCTGGTGACACGGCAGATCGGCCTCATCTCCGCCGCCGTGGCGGGCATCGGCCTGCTGGTCATCCTGGCGGTGATCGTCTCCAACCTCTATTTCATCCGGCCAGTCACCGAGCAGCTGGTGGAGCTGACCGCCATGAGCCGGCGCATCGCCGAGGGCAGCTACGGCATACAGGTCCAGAAGAAATACGACGACGAGATCGGCGATCTGACCGACGCCATCAACGAGATGAGCGCCAAGATCGGCGAGTCGGAGCGGGTGCAGACCGAGTTTATCTCCTCCATCTCCCACGAGCTGCGCACCCCCCTCACCGCCATCACCGGCTGGGCGGAGACCCTGGCCTACGACGAGTCCATCTCCCCCGACGCCCAGCGGGGCATCGCCATCATCTCCAAGGAATCCGGGCGGCTCACCAAAATGGTGGAGTCCCTGCTGGAGTTCACCCGCATCCAGGACGGCCGGTTCAACCTGAACGTGGAGACTCTGGACGTGACCGCGGAGCTGGAGGACGCCATCTTCACCTACGGCAAGCTCCTGGAGCAGGACGGCATCGCCGTGGAGTACACCCCGCCCACGGGGGAGATCCCCTTTGTCCTGGGCGACGCGGAGCGGCTCAAACAGGTGTTTTTGAACATCATGGACAACGCCGCCAAGTACGGCCGGGCCGCAGGGCGCATCCAGGTCACCATCGGCGCCACCGGCGCCTGGGTGGTCATCCGGTTCCGGGACTTCGGCCCCGGCATCCCCCCGGAGGAGCTGCCCTTCGTGAAGAAGAAGTTCTACAAGGGCAGCGGCAAGGAGCGGGGCAGCGGCATCGGCCTGGCCGTATGCGACGAGATCGTCACCCGCCACAAGGGCAAACTGGAGCTGGAGAACGCCGCCGACGGCCGCACCGGCCTCATCGTGACGGTGATGCTCCCGGTCATGAACGAAGAAGAACTAACAATCTGACCGTATAGCCTCCCTCTGACGAGGGAGGTGGCTCGGCCGCAAGGCCGAGACGGAGGGAGAGACGGATTACTTCTCTCCCCCAGTCACCGCTTTCAGCGGCGACAGCCCCCTCGTCAGAGGGGGCCGTCCAAGCAGTTGCGAGGCAAAGCCTCGCCGATCCTAAAGAAAGGCGGAAAAATGTCAAGCAAGAACCAGCAAAACAATAGCTGCGCCTTCCGCACGTCCATCGGCGGCCAGGCGCTCATCGAGGGCATCCTCATGCGGGGCCCGGAAAAGCAGGCCATCGTCATCCGGGACCAGGACGGCAGCCTGGTCACCAAGGTGGAGCCCATCAACCAGCTTCGGGACAAACACCCCATCCTGGGCTGGCCCCTCATCCGGGGCGTGGTGAATTTCATAGACAGCATGGCCAAGGGCATGAAGGCCATCACCTACTCCGCCAGCTTCCTGCCCGAGGAGGAGCAGGAGGAGCCCTCCAAGCTGGACCTGTGGATCGAGAAGAAGTTCAGTTCCGACAAGGCGGAAAAGCTCATCATCGGCGTCGCCGTCGTATTGGGCATCGCTTTAGCGGTGGGCCTGTTCATCTTCCTGCCCACGCTGCTGGTGGGCCTCATCCCGCCCCTGCGCCACGGCCACGACGGCCTTCGCACCCTTCTGGAGGGCGTGATGAAGCTGGTCATCTTCCTGGGCTATATGGGCGCGGTGAGCCAGATGAAGGAGATGAAGCGCATGTGGTCCTACCACGGCGCGGAGCACAAGACCATCTACTGCTACGAGCACGGCAGGGACCTGACGGTGGAGAACGTCCGCAAGGAAAGCCGCTTCCACCCCCGCTGCGGCACCAGCTTTCTGCTGGTGGTGGTCATCCTCAGCATCTTCGTGTTCATCGTCGCCAACGCCTTCCTGCACGTGGACAACGTGTTTCTGCGCATCCTGGTGAAGCTGCTGCTTCTGCCCATCGTGGTGAGCCTCAGCTATGAGCTGAACCGCTGGATCGGCCGGCACGACGACATGGTCATCGCGAAGATACTGTCCTGGCCCGGCCGGAAGCTCCAGCTCCTCACCACCCGGGAGCCGGACGAGGGCATGATGGAGGTGGCCATCGAGTCGCTGAAATTGGTCATCCCGGAGAAAAAGGGCGCAGATGCGTGGTAAAAACACCGCCTAAAGCCTCCCTCTGACGAGGGAGGTGGCGCGGCGAAGCCGCGACGGAGGGAGAGACGGACTATTTCTCTCCCCCAGTCGCCGCTTTCAGCGGCGACAGCCCCCTCGTTAGAGGGGGCCAAACAGGACGAGCAATCTATAGAGATGGGATGGGGCTATGGCTAAAACCTATAACGATATCTATATTAAGGCCCGGCGGCGGCTGAAGGACGCGGGCATAGAGGCCCACAGCCTGGAGGCCCGGCTCATGGTGTCCCAGGCGGCGGGCAAGTCCATGGAGAAGCTGATGCAGGATCTGAACCTGTACTCCTCCGACGAGGTGGACAAGACCGTGCAGGCCATGGTGGACCGGCGCATCGCCGGGGAGCCGGTGGCCTACATCACCGGTCTGTGGGAGTTTTACGGCGTGCCCCTGGAGATCACACGGGACGCCCTCATCCCCCGGACGGACACGGAGGTGCTGGTGAAAGCGGCCATCGACCTGTTCGACGGGCGCAACGGCCGGCCCCGGATATTGGACCTGTGCGCCGGGTCCGGCTGCGTGGGCGTGGCCATGGGCGTGCACATGCCCGGCGCCCGGGTGGTCATGGTGGACAACAGCCCCAAGGCCCTCAGCCTGTGCCGGCGGAACATCCACCGCAACGACCTGGACGTGCGGGTGCTGTGTGTGGAGGCGGACGTGACGAAAAATCCTCCCATGCTTCTGGGGGACTTCGACCTCATCACCTGCAACGCCCCCTATATCCCCACGGCGGAGCTGGAGAGCTTGGACCCCTCCGTGAAGGACTATGAGCCCGTCCACGCTTTGGACGGCGGAGAGGACGGCCTGGACATCATCCGCCCGGTCATCCGTCTGTGGAAGTCCGTTTTAAGGGACAACGGCGTTCTTATGCTGGAAGTCGGCGAGGGGCAGGCCCCCGCCGTGGCTGAACTGATGGAGAAGAGCGGCTTTACCGGCGTCGTCTTCTTCAAGGACACGGGCGGCACCGACCGGGTGGTGGCAGGCCGCATTCGCAGGACCTGACCGCGCAGACAGCGCACACGAAATACGATCAGAGAGAGGACGGCACTTATGGCGGCGAAAAAGACGGCACCCCTGCCCACCGTGGGCCAGGCGGAGGACAAGAAAAAGGCGCTGGAGACGGCGCTGGCACAGATCGAGAAGAATTACGGCAAGGGCGCCATCATGCGTCTGGGCGAGGACATTCCCGTGAACGTGGAGAGCATCTCCACCGGCTCCCTGGGGCTGGACCTGGCTCTGGGCATCGGCGGCGTGCCCCGGGGCCGCATCATAGAGATATACGGGCCTGAGGCCAGCGGTAAGACCACTTTGGCCCTGCACCTGGTGGCCTCCGCCCAGAAGGGCGGCGGCGAGGTGGCCTATATC
This sequence comes from uncultured Oscillospiraceae bacterium, assembly GCA_947581795.1. GTDB lineage: Bacteria > Bacillota > Clostridia > Oscillospirales > Oscillospiraceae > CAJOIG01. The sequence goes on along the minus strand of CANPVS010000003.1, from coordinate 54,047 downwards.
GACGTGGAGCACGCGCTGGAGCCGGCCTATGCCCGGGCCCTGGGCGTGGACATCGACAACCTGCTCATCTCCCAGCCGGACACCGCCGAGCAGGCCCTGCAGATCACCGAGGCCCTGGTGCGCTCCGGCGCTTTGGACGTGATCGTGGTGGACTCCGTGGCGGCCCTGCTGCCCCGCAGCGAACTGGAGGGCGAGATGGGCGACTCCACCGTGGGCGTGCTGGCCCGGCTCATGAGCCAGGCCCTGCGGAAGCTGGCGGGCATCGTCAGCAAGACCAACTGTATCGTGGTGTTCATCAACCAGCTCCGGGAGAAGATCGGCGTCATGTACGGCAACCCGGAGACCACCCCCGGCGGCCGGGCCCTGAAATATTACTCCAGCGTGCGCCTGGACGTGCGCCGTGTGGAGACCCTCAAGTCCGGGAACGAGATGATTGGCAACCGGACCCGGGTAAAGATCGTGAAGAATAAAGTCGCGCCCCCCTTTAAGGAAGCCCAGTTCGACATCATCTACGGCGAGGGCATCTCCAAGATCGGCGAGATCATCGATCTTGGCGTGCAGCTGGACCTGATCGAGAAGGCCGGCGCCTGGTTCACCTGCTGCGGCGAGCGCTTCCAGGGCCGGGACGGGGTGAAGGAGTTCCTCATGGAGAACCCGGACAAGGCCGACGAGCTGGAGGCCCAGATCCGGGCCAACGCCCACAAGCTCATGAGCCCCCAGGCCCTGAAGGCCGCCAAGGCCGCGGGCAGAGCCGTAGATGTCTCCGCCGAGGACTTTGACGACGGCAGCGACGAGTAACCGCTTTTAAGCCTCCCTCTGACGAGGGAGGTGGCGCGGCGACAGCCGCGACGGAGGGAGAGAATCTCTCCCCCAGTCTCGCTGACGCTCGACAGCCCCCTCGTCAGAGGGGGCCGTCAACAAGGTATGATCTATGGATGAACAATACAAGCATACCGTCCGATCGGTGATGAACGACCCGGCGGGGGAGCTGGAACCGCCCAAAAAGCGAAAGACCCCCGCCGAGCCCCTGGAACGGGCGAAAAAATGGGCCCTGGACTACTTAAAGCGCCCCCATTCCGAGAAGGAGCTGCGGGACAAGCTGAAGGAGAAGGGCTGCGCCCAGGAGGACATCGACACCGTGACCGCCCTGTGCCTGGACTACGGCTTTCTGGATGACGGCGAGTACGCCGGGATGATAGCCCGGCACTACGCCGCCATGGGCTACGGCCCCGGCCGGGTCCGCACGGAACTGAACCGCCGGAGCGTGCCCAAGGAGCTGTGGGACCGGGCCATGGAGGAACTGCCGGAGGACACGGACACCATCGACCGGCTCCTGGCGGCCCGCCTCCGGGGCCGGGACCCAAACGACCGCAAAGAACGGGACAAGGCCGCGGCAGCGCTCTTCCGCCGGGGCTTTTCCTGGGACGAGATACGCGCCGCGCTTCGTCGGTACGGGGCAGATGACGAGTGAATCGCCGAAGGCGATACAAATTGGACGCCTCCCTCTGACGAGGGAGGTGGCGCGGCGTCAGCCGCGACGGAGGGAGAGAATCTCTCCTCCAGTCTCGCTCCGCTCGACAGCCCCCTCGTCAGAGGGGGCCTAAAAGGAAAGCGTCTTATGAATATCCATTTTACCTCTCTTGGCTGCGCCAAGAACCTCATAGACAGTGAACAGATGCTGGCCCTGGTGACCGCCGCGGGCCATGAGATCGTCGCGGATCCCGCCCAGGCGGACGCCGCGGTGGTCAATACCTGCGCCTTCATCGAGGCCGCCCAGCAGGAGGCCATCAACGCCATTTTGGAATTGGCGGAGCTGAAAAAGACTGGTTCCTTAAAGCGCCTGGTGGTGACTGGCTGCCTGCCCCAGCGGTACTCCGGGGATATCCTGAAAGAGATACCCGAGATCGACGCGGTGCTGGGCACCGGCAGCTTCCCCGACATCGTCTCCGCCCTGGAGACGGGCGAGCGCCACTTCGCCCGCTTCGCGGACAAGAACGCGCCCCTGCCCGAGCTGGACCGGGCCGTGACCACGGGCCCGGGCTGGGCCTACGTGAAGATCGCGGACGGGTGCGACAACCGCTGCGCCTACTGCGTCATCCCCTCCATCCGGGGCAAATACCGCTCCCGGCCCATGGACGCCATCCTGGCCGAGGCGGAAAACCTGGCCCAGGCGGGCATCAAGGAGCTTATTTTGGTGGCCCAGGACGTGACGGCCTATGGCCGGGACTTCCGGGACGGCACCACCCTCTGCACCCTCCTGCGGGAACTGGTGAAGGTAGACGGCATAGAATGGATACGGCTCCACTACCTCTACCCCCATGAGATGACCGACGAGCTCATCGACCTCATCGCCTCTGAGCCGAAGATCCTCCACTACCTGGACATCCCCATCCAGCACGTGAACGACGCCATCCTGCGCCGGATGCGCCGGCCGGAGACCAGGGCCTCCATCGAGGCGCTGTTTCAAAAGCTTCGTGCGCGTATCCCGGACGGAGTGATCCGCACCAGCCTCATCGTTGGCCTGCCCGGCGAGGGCGAGGCGGAATTTCAGGAGCTTCTGGATTTCCTCAAAGAGCAGAAGCTGCCCCGGGCGGGGGCGTTCGTCTTCTCCCCCCAGGAGGGCACCGCCGCGGCGGAAATGCCCGACCGATGTACGGAAGAAGAGGCCCAGGCCCGCCGGGATACGGTCATGGCGCTCCAGGCGGACATCATGGACGATTACGACGCCGCCCAGATCGGCAGGACCTTCCAGGTGCTGTGCGAGGGCCGGGGCGAGGACGGCCGCTGGACCGGCCGCCGCTATGCCGACTCCCCGGACGTGGACGAGCAGGTGCTCTTTACCGGCGAGGCCGTGCCCGGCGCGTTTGCCCGGGTGACCATCGACGCGCTGGAAGACGGATGCCTTGTGGGGCACACCATAGAATAAACGACAATATTTCAAGGGACCGTTTCCTGTATGTTTGATTATCTTCGAGAGACCATAAAAGCCTACCAGGCCCGGGACCCGGCGGCCCGCAGCGCCCTGGAGGTATATTTGCTGTACCCCGGCGTGCGGGCCGTGATGCGCCACCGCCGGGCCCACTGGTGCTGGACCCACAACCTGAAATTCCTGGGCCGGGCCATCTCCCAGCGCACCCGCAGAAAGACCGGCATCGAGATCCACCCCGGAGCAACCATCGGCCGCCGGCTGGTGATAGACCACGGTATGGGCGTGGTCATCGGCGAGACCGCCGAGATCGGGGACGACGTGCTTCTCTACCAGTGCGTCACCCTGGGCGGCACGGGCAAGGACCACGGCAAGCGCCACCCCACCATCGGCAACAACGTCCTGATCGGCTCCGGCGCCAAGGTGCTGGGCCCGTTCAAGGTAGGGGACAACAGCCGCATCGCCTCCAACGCCGTGGTGCTCAGCGAGGTGCCCCCCAACTCCACCGCCGTGGGCGTGCCCGCCCACATCGCCCGCATCGCCGGGGAGAAGACCGACTTCGCCTCCCGGGTGGACCAGATCAGCGTGTCCGACCCGGTGGCCCAGGAGCTTTGCGCCTTGCGCGGCCGCGTTATCGAACTGGAACAGAAAGTTGCCGCAAAGGAGAAGGAGAACTGACCCATGCGTTTTTATAACGACTTGACCATGCAGAAAGAGGATTTTGTCCCCATCACCGAGGGCAAGGTCACCATGTACAGCTGCGGCCCCACGGTGTACAACTACATCCACGTGGGCAACGCCCGGCCCATCATCATGTTCGACGTGCTGCGCCGGTACCTGGAGTACCGGGGCTACGAGGTGACCTTCGTGCAGAACTTCACCGACGTGGACGACAAGATCATCAAAAAGGCCAACGAGGAGGGCGTCTCCTCCGCGGACATCGCGGAGAAGTACATCGCCGAGTACTGGAAGGATGTGAAGGCCCTGGGCGTCCGGGAGGCCACCGTCCACCCCAAGGCCACCGAGAACATCCCCCAGATCATCGAGCTGGTTCAGACCCTCATCGACAAGGGCTACGCCTACGAGGTGAACGGGGACGTGTACTACCGCACCGCCAGGTTCAGAGGCTACGGCAAGCTGAGCCACCAGAACCTGGACGACTTGATGTCCGGCGCCCGGGTGGAGGTCAACGACGTGAAAGAGAACCCCATGGACTTCGCCCTGTGGAAGGCCGCCAAGCCCGGCGAGCCCGCCTGGGAGTCCCCCTGGGGCATGGGCCGGCCCGGCTGGCACATCGAGTGCTCCGCCATGTCCAACCGGTATCTGGGCCACACCATCGACATCCACACCGGCGGCAAGGACCTGGTCTTCCCCCACCATGAGAACGAGATCGCCCAGTCCGAGGCCGCCAACGGCGTCCCCTTCGTCCACTACTGGCTGCACAACGGCTTCATCAACGTGGACAACAGGAAGATGAGCAAATCCCTGGGCAACTTCTTCACCGTCCGGGAGGCCGCCGGGGTGTACGGCTACGACTGCATCCGCATGTTCATGCTCATGAGCCACTACCGCTCCCCCCTGAACTACTCCACCGACGTGCTGGAGCAGGCCCAGGCCGCCCTGGACAGGCTCCGCACCGCCAAGGGCAACCTGGACTTCTTCGCCGAAAACGGCCGGGACGGGGACCTGTCCCCGGAGGACGCCGCCTTCGTGAAGGGCCTGGACAAGTACCGCCAGCGGTTCATCGAGGTCATGGACGACGACTTCAATACCGCCGACGCCGTGTCCGTCATCTTCGAGCTGGTCCGGGACGTGAACGCCGCCGTGAGCCCCGCCGCCGACCCAACCAAGGCCCTGGCCAAGGCCTGCCGGGATATCTTCCTGGAGCTGTGCGACGTGCTGGGCATCCCCTTCGGTCAGGCGGAGGACCTGGACCGGGAGGTCGAGGAGAAGATCGCCGCCCGCCAGGCGGCCCGCAAGGCCAAAAACTGGGCCGAGGCGGACCGCATCCGGGACGAGCTGAAGGCCGCCGGGATCATCCTGGAGGACACCCCGCAAGGCGTCAAATGGCATAGAGCGTAAAAGAAACGTTGAAAATGTATATATTGGGCTTGCTGCGTTTTGCGGCAGGCCCTTTATTATACGCATTCCTTCTCGGCCCCCTCTGACGAGGGGGCTGTCGGCGCAGCCGACTGGGGGAGAGAAAACGTCTGTCTCTCCCTCCGTCTCGTCGTCGGAGTACGCGGTGCCAGGTCTCTCTTTGCCGCAAGCGGCAAAGCTCGAATGGCCCGCGGCTCCTCCTCTCCCCGCGCGACCCGCTTGCGCTGGGCTCGCGCGGGGACCCCGGGGCGCCGAGCCACCTCCCTCGTCAGAGGGAGGCTTTTGGTAGAGTCAAATACATTCTTTTTTTATTTATATGTTGACATTTTGCAATATTTGTGTTAAGTTTGTTTCATATCGTAACCAAATTGTAACTTTTCTGGGAGCAAAGGTGACTGTCGATGACAGATACGGAAATGAATCCGGCGGCCTCCCTGGCGGGCTATCTCTGCCAGACCACGCCGGAGCAGGCGGTAAAGGCGGCTATGGAGCTGTGCGAGCAGCTGCCGGGGGACCCGGAGGGGTTCCACGGCGGCGTCTGGCCGGGGAACGTGACCTTGGACGGGGACGGCAAAGCTGTCCTCGGTATGCCCGTGTCCACGCCCGCGGCCCAGCGGCCCGCCAACCAGGTGGAATACCTGGCCCCGGAGTTCTTCTGGGATGGGGCCGCCTCCGCCGCCGCGGATGTGTTTTCCGTCGGTCTTATGATATACGCCGGGTGCAGCAAGGGCTTCCTGCCCTTCCAGCCCGCCAAGGACGACCTGTCCAACCAGGACCGGGCCTCCGCCCTGCGCAGGCGGATGAAGGGCGAGGCCATCCCCGCCCCCGAGGGCGTCAGCGAGGACCTGAAGAAAGTCCTGGAGAAGGCCCTGGCCTACAAGCCGGAGGACCGGTATATCACCGCCAAGGAGATGCTCTTCGCCCTGCACTGGACGGACGAGGCCTTGGGCCCCGACAGGGACAAAGACGCCGCGGCAGCGGCGGCCGTCCCGGAGGAACAGCCCGCCGGGGCGGCTCCCGAGGTCCCCGCGGAGACGCCTGCCGTGCCGGAAGCGCCCCCCGAGCCCGAGGAGACGACTGAGGAGATGCTCCGGGAGGCGGACGCGGTCCTGGCGGCGGCCGCCGCCGCTGCGGCCGTGACCGCGGCTGCCGGCGAGGCGGATAAGGCCGCTGAGGGCGCATCTGCCGAGGGCGGCAATACGGCCGATGGCAATGCCGGGGACAACCAGCCTGAAGACAGCAAGGCCTCCGCTGAAGAGGCTATTCCCGCCCAGACCGAGGGCAGCCAGGACTTCGTGAAAGAGGCCCCCGCGGACGGCGCGGACGGCGCGGACGGCAAGGCCGCGGCTGCGGCAGCAGCCGGTACCGCCAGCGCCGCGGCGGCAGCCGGTACCGCAGCGAAAAAGGAGTATAAGGTCCGCAAGGACTTTGAGAAATCCCCCGACCGGAAGGCCCCCACCGTGGCCCCGGCCAAGAAGAAAAAGTCCAAGGCGGTGCCCATCCTGTGCGGCGTCGCGGCGGCGGTGCTGCTGGGCAGCGTGGGCTACATGGTCTACGGCAGCAGGACCCCAGGCCACAGCGAGCCCTCGCCCCTGTTCACCCCGGACAGCGCCGAGCAGGCGTCCATGGAGACGTCCCCCTCCCCCCTGGTGATCACCCCCGAGCCCACCGGCACGGCCAAGCCCACCGATGAGCCCGAGACGACCCCGGACGGCACGGCCGAGCCCGGCGCTACGCCCGGCGAGAACGGCGTTGTCCCCGGTGACGACGGCGTCATCATCGTTACCCCCGCCCCCGGCACCATCGGCGGCGCGGTCACCGCGGGCGCCCTGGCTGGCGAGGCCGGCAGCGGCGGGCAGACCGGCGGCAATACCGGTGTGACCCCCGGCGGCAACGCGGGCACAGGCGGCAGCACGGGTACAACGCCCGGCGGCAGCACGGGTACAACGCCCGGCGGCAGTACGGGCACAGGCTCCGGTACAGGCACTGTCGGCGGGACTGGCTCCGGCACTGGCTCCGGTAACACCGGCACGGGCTTTGGCACAGGTACCAGTGGTACCGGTTCCGGCGGCGGCACATCCTGGGGCGGCGGCTCCGGCTCCGGCGGCGGCACGTCCTGGGGCGGCAACACCGGCTCCGGCGGCGGCTCCACCACGACCCCCGCGCCCACCTACACCGTCTCCCCCGCGGACGACACGGTGTACATCACCGGTATGGGCGTGAACGTCCGCTCCGGTCCGGGCACCAGCTACCCCATCATCGGCTCCGCCAACACCGGCTATGAGCTGAAGCGCACCGGCACCTCCGGCGACTGGAGCCGGGTGACCTTCAAGGGCACCACCGGCTTCGTGTCCAACACCTATCTTTCCACCACGAACCCCACTCCCTCTGCCACCGCGCAGCCTCAGCAGACGGCGCAGCCCGCGCCCCGGTACACCGTCACCGGCGGCGACCTGACCTACGCCGACGCCAAGGCCCAGGCCCAGAGCCAGGGCGGCCTCACCGTCATCCGCTCCGACGACGACTTCGAGGCCGTGGCGCGGCAGCTGGATAACGGCGGCAGCGGCGTGGAATACGCCTGGCTGGGCGTGGAGTACGACAGCGCCTTCGACTGCTGGCGCTGGTCCGACGGCACGGTCCTCTACACCGGCGACAGCCATTGGGCCGCCGGTAACCCCAAGGCCGGCGACGATCTGGTCATGCTGGCCAGGCAGGACGGCTCCTGGAAGTTTGTCAGCTTGTCCTCCTCCACCTTCGACCCCGCCGACAGCGCCTATGCCGGAAAGCTGGGCTACGTTACGGGCTCGTAAGGGACCACAAGCTCAGAGCGCACTGCTTTTCGCAGTGCGCTCCTTTTTTATTCCTTTTTATATCGTCTCCACGGAGTAGGATCCGTCCGCCCGGTCCACCCGGCACCGGACCGTCTCGGCCGGACAGCGGCGGGTGAACTGGACCACCCCGTCCCCGGCCTTCTCAAAGCGGATGTCCCCGGTCCGGAGGGCGGGATGGGCGTTTTTGAGCCCCGCCAGGTTCCTGTACAGCGCCATGAGCTCTTTGTCCTCCCGGCCCCAGGGATAGGGCAGCCGGTTCATGGGGTCCTTGCCGCCGGTGAGGCCCGCCTCGTCCCCGTAGTATATGACCGGGGACCCGGGCAGGGCGAACTGCAGAAACGCCGCGGTCCGCCGGGCGGTCCGCCCGGGCAGCAACGTGCCCACCCGCTCGGTGTCATGGGTGCCCAGCACCGCCATGGTGCAGTCCAGGGCGGCGGCGGGATAGTGCTCGGCGATCTGGCGCACCGTTTTCGCGAGAGACGCCCCGTCGTCCCGGCCGGAGGCGAAATTCAAAATGGCCGTGCGGAAGGGGTAGTTGATGACCCCGTCCAGCTCCGCGCCGGTGAAATACCGCCGCCGGACAGAGTAGCTGATCTTGTTGGAGGCGTCCTCCCAGACCTCGCCGATGACCACGTCATTGGGGTCCACCGCCTTCACCCGCGCCCGCAGCGCGGCCAGGAATTCGTCCGGGATCTCGTCCGCCACGTCCAGGCGGAACCCGTCCGCTCCCCGGCGCAGCCAGGTGGCCACCACCCCGTCTTCGCCCAGGATGTACTCCATGTAGTCCGGGTCCAGCTCGTTGACGCAGGGCATTACCTCCACGCCCCACCAAGCCGTATATTTCCGGGGAAATTCCTGAAAATCGTACCACTTATAGTACTTTGAGGCGGGTCCGGCCGACACCGCTCCCCCACCGAACTCGCCGGTAGCATCAAAATAGACGCTATGGCTGCCCGTGTGGGAGAACACCCCGTCCAGTATGACCCGCAGGCCCTTTTCATGGGCGGCCTCGCACAGGGCGGTAAAGTCCTCCACGGTACCCAGCATAGGGTCCACCTGCATGTAGTCCGCCGCGTCGTAGCGGTGGTTGGACCAGGCCTTCACGATGGGATTGAGGTAGATGACCTTCACGCCCAGGCCCGCGATGTAGTCCAGCTTTTCCATGATGCCCCGCAGGTTGCCCCCGGCGAAGTCGGTGGCGTTCCGGGCCCGGGGCATGAAGGTGGCGAATTCCCGGACCGTATAGGGCCGGAGCTTTCCCGCGAGGTCGCAGTCTCCGCTCTTGTAAAAGCGGTCGGGGAAGATCTGGTAGTACACCGTGCCCCGATAGCTCTCCGGCGGGTCGTAGTCCGCGGGCAGCACGGAGAGCTGCCACAGGTCCCCCGCGCCCATGTTGGTGCCGTCCCCGGCCCGGAACAGGTCGTAGTCCCCGTTCCTGTCCCAGATGTGGAATTTATAGAAATACAGCCCCGTCGTCTGGACCCGCAGCGTCCCGCGGAATACGTCGTAGGGCCCTTCGGCCTCTCCCTTTTCCAGGGGGGTGTCCTCCAGCCCCTCGGCGGTGAGGACCGCCCGGTAAGCGCCGCACCCCGCCGGGACGCGCAGCCGTATGCGGCATTCCTGCCCAGTCTTCACGGGACCGAAGGGGTCTTTGTCCCGGATATCTTCGCAGTCAAACAGAATATTCAAATGGTCTCCTCCAAGGAAAAGCCCCCGCTTTCCGGCGGGGGCGTATTGGTCCTGCGTCAGGTCACCAAAAGGGCTCAGCCCCGGTAGTCGTCCGGGTCGTCGTCAGACGGAGCGGGGTCCTCATCAAAATCCAGCCCCTCGTCGGACTCGTACCGCCTGCCCCCGCCGGAATGGCGGCCGCTGTAAGCGCCGTCGCCGCCCTCGTCCTCATAGTCCTCTTCCGGCTCGTCGTAGCGGTCACGGGGCTCGCCGAAGTACCCGGCGGGCTCGTCGCCCTCCCGGGGCACCTCCAGCCACTGGGCCTCCTGCCGGGCCCTGGACACCGCCCGCTCCTTGCGGGCGCGGCGCAGGGTGTGCAGATGGTGTAGCCGCTGGATGAAATAGATGAGCATCAGCAGCAGATAGATGCCGAAGATGATGACCAGGATGGACACGATCTGGCGCACAGCCGGGGCCTGGACCATACTCTTGAGCTGGGTGCGCAGGTAGTCCACCCGGGATATATCCGATGTGGTGGCCGCCACCAGGCGGGAGGAGCCGTGGTCCGTCCCATCCACGTAGACCGTCACGGTGCCCAGGTACGTCCCGGCGCTGATGGGCGCCTCCAGGGTCGTGCCCGACTGCTCATGGTTGTACTGGATGGCGTATTCCACCTGGCCCAGCTCCTGGTCGTTGGGCAGGAGCAGGGAGATGGTGTTTTCCGCCCGGACGCCCAGAGTGGCGGGCGAGCCCATCTCCACCTCCACGGTGTCCAGGGTGTCGTAGGGGTTCAGGATCTCCCGGTAGCTGTAGTTATTGAAGGCCCAGTCGAACAGGTTGATGGCGTCCCGGAACTGGTCGCCGTTCTGGGCGCCCAGTATCACGGCCACCACGTTCACCTCGTTGTAGTCCGCCGCGGCCACCAGGCAGCTGCCCAGGGCGGCGGAATAGCCGGTCTTCAGACCGTAGGCGTTCTCATAGTAGAACTCGCTGCTGGGGTCCAGCAGGTAGTTGGCGTTGGTCACGGTGCGGCTTCCGGCCACCTCCGTAGCGCCGATGGTATAGCTGGCGGCCCGGCTCACGTCCAGCACGGCTGGCTTCGTCACCAGCTGGCGGCAGATGAGGGCCAGGTCGTGGGCCGTGGTCTGGTGGACCTGGCCGTCGGCCACGGGCTGGCCGTTGGTGTTGGCAAAGTGGGTGTTGGTGCAGCCCAGCTCCTGGGCCCGGCGGTTCATGGACTCCACGAAGGCGTCGATGGACCCGCCCACCCGCTCGGCCAGGATGTTGCAGGCGTCCGCCGCGGACTTCAAAAGGGAGCAGTACAGAAGCTCGATCACGGACAGGTGCTCGCCGGGCACGATGGCTGGGTCCGCGGTGATGCTGTCCGCGTTCAGGTTATAGCGGAAGTTCTCCGAGGCGGTGACCTCCTCGGACAGGGTCAGGGTGTTGGCGTCGATGGCCTCGGCCGCCAGAAGCGCCGTCATGAGCATGGTGAGGCCGCCGGGGAACATGGCCATGTCCCCGTTCTTCTGGTACAGGATGTCGCCGGTGTCCGCGTCGATGAGCACAACGGACTGCGCGTTCGTCGTGGGCTCATCCAGGGCCAGGGCGTGGACGGGCAGCATCAGCACGAACAGCGATATAGCGAGCAGGAGGGACAAAAGCCGATATTTTTTCATGTCATTCTCCGGTAAAGTGTGGTATGATATATCTACAGCGGACGAATGCCGTTCCCACTTATTATAAGAAATAATCATTGGAAAAGCAACCTTGTTTTTTATTAAATGTAGCCGTATATATGCAAAAGTCATCCCCTGAAAACAAGAGCCGTCGGCCCTGGGCGCTCTGGGCGGTGACGGCGGCGCTGCTGGCGGGCGTTTTGGGCTGGTATGTCCTGGACGGCAGGGCCCATGAGGCGCGATCACAGCCCCTGGACACCGCGTCCATCGCCGGAGCCGGGCCCCTGGATATCAACACCGCCACCGCCGACGAGCTGGACGGTCTGCCCGGTATCGGCCCCGCCCTGGCCCAGCGCATCATCGACCGGCGGGAGACCGCCGGCCCCTTCCGGAACGAGGAGGACCTGCTGGCCGTGGAGGGGATCGGCCCGGTCACCTATGAGGACCTGGCACCCTACATCGGCTTTTCATCCTGACAAAACCTAAAGGAGAACGATCATATGGCACAGTCTCACGTGAAGAATATCCAGGCCCATTTGGGCGGGCTCCCCGCCCTGGTCATGACAGACGCGGTCAGCATCCGCTACGCCTGCGGCTTCCACATTGACGACGGCGCCGCCGTCATCACCCCGGACAAGGCCTGGGTGATCACCGACTCCCGGTACGTGGAGGCGGCCACCGCGGCCATCCGGGACATGGAGGTGCTGTGCACCGGCGCGGGCCGGGGCCTGAACGCCATCCTGGGGGAGATATTCGCCCAGAACCACCTGGCCTCCGCCGGGGCCAGCCCCGCCTATCTGAGCCACGCCCGGTGGCAGTGGCTGGAGCAGGCCATCGGCGTGCCTCTGACCGCCTCGGACCTGGTGAAGGAACTGCGGGCCGGGAAGGACCAAAGCGAGGTGGACGCCATCGTGAAGGCCCAGCGCATCGCGGAAAGGGCCCTGGAGGACGTGCTGGGCTTCATCCGCCCCGGCGTCACGGAGAAAGACGTGACCGCGGAGCTGGTCTATAAGATGTACAAATACGGCGGTGAGGGCAACTCCTTCGACCCCATCGTGGTCACCGGCGCCAAGACCTCCATGCCCCACGGCGTGCCCGGGGACGTGGTCATCAAGGACGGGGATTTCGTCACCATGGACTTCGGCGCTCTTTACGATGGCTACTGCTCCGACATGACCCGCACCGTGGCGGTGGGCCACGCCACCGACGAGATGAAAAAGGTCTACGACACGGTCCTCCGGGCCCAGCTGGCGGGCATTGAGGCGGCGGGAAGGCCCGGCGCCACCGGCCGGGACATCCACGAGGCCGGCGCCAAAGTCATCGAGGCGGCGGGCTACGGGGAATACTTCGGCCACGGCTTCGGCCACAGCCTGGGCCTGGAGATCCACGAGGACCCGGGCGCCCATATGCGCAACGACAAGCCCATGCCCGAGGGCGCCGTCATCTCCGCCGAGCCGGGCATCTACCTGCCGGGCCGGTTCGGCGTGCGCATCGAGGACATGCTCTGGCTCCACGACGGAGTGGCCGAGGATCTGACGAAAGCCCCGAAAGAACTCATAGTGCTGTAAAAACAGGGGTTGCCAAGCGGGCGAAAATATAGTAGAATGAATCGTTAAGACACATACAACTCATACGGAGGATAAGTATATGATTTCAGCAGGCGAATTTCGCAACGGCGTGACCTTCGAGATGGACGGCCAGGTGATGCAGGTCATCGAGTTCCAGCACGTCAAGCCCGGCAAGGGCTCCCCCTTCGTGCGCACCAAGATGAAGAACGTCATCACCGGCGCGGTGGTGGAGACCTCCTTCAACCCCACGGCCAAGTTCGAGAACGCTTACGTGGAGCGCAAGAACATGGAGTACTCCTACGCCGACGGCGACATCTACTACTTCATGGACGGCGAGACCTACGAGCTCATCCCCATCGACAAGTCCAAGCTCTCCGACGGTTTCCGTTTCGTCAAGGAGAACGAGGTCTGCACCATCAGCTCCTATAAGGGCGTGGTCTTCAACGTGGAGGCCCCCAACTTCGTGACCCTGGAGGTCACCGACACCGACCCCGGCTTCGCCGGCAACACCGCCACCAACGCCACCAAGCCCGCCACCCTGGAGACCGGCGCCGAGATCAAGGTGCCCCTGTTCATCGAGCCGGGCGAGCGCATCGAGATAGACACCCGCACCGGGGAGTACCTGGGCCGGGCCAAGGCATAAGCTGAATACCTTCAAGGAGGCTCACCTATGACCACATCGGAAAAAGTCGCGTATCTGAAGGGCCTGACCGAGGGCCTGGGCATCGATCCCCAGCAGAAGGAGGGGAAGATCCTCTCCACCATCCTGGACATCCTGGAGGACCTGGCTCTGGACCAGGAGGATCTGGCTTCCGACATCGCGGAGCTGGACGAGGGCCTGGACGCCGTCAGCGACGACCTGGAGGACGTGGAGACCGTCCTGTTCGGCGACCCCGAGGACGAGGATGAGGACTGGGACGATGAAGAGGCCGAGGATTGGGACGGCGAGACCACCTTTTATGAGTGCGAGTGCCCCGTCTGCGGCGAGACCGTGACCTTTGACGAGGACGTGCTGGCCAAGGGCTCCATCCAGTGCCCCGCCTGCGGCGAGACGCTGGAGTTCGACACCGGCTCTGACGAGGCCAAGCCCGAGGAATAAGACCCATAGACAACAAAGCAGACACGACGGCTGTCGTGTCTGCTCTTTTTTAGTCCTTCCTCTCCCAGTCGTGGGAATAGCACTCCCGGAAGCGGCCGGAAAAGGCGGGCAGCTCCCCGTGGGCGGTCAGATGGGACACGTCCCCGAACCGGGTCATGCGAAACAGAGCGGTCCCCTCCCGGCGCTCCTCCGTCACCAGCTCCGTCACGGAGGTGGGCGCGGCGCATGTCCCGCTCCAGAGCACCATGGCCGAGACGCCCAGCAGGTGCCCCAGCATCACGCAGGTCACCCCGAAGTGGCAGAAGAACACCAGCGTATCGCTGTTGGCCCGCTCCGCCCGGTAGACGTTCCCCTCCCGGCGGTAGCCGTGCTCCGCCAGCACCTCGTCCAGTCCCCGGGCTACCCAGCGGGCCTCCTCACCCACGCCGGCGGCGGCCATGGCCGGGGGCTCCGTCCACCGGTCCTTATCGTAGAACCGCTTCTCCGCCGTCCAGTCCTGGGGCAGCCAGTCCCAAGCGATGTTCCACCGGTCCGGCGCGTCGGGCCGGCGGATGCGGGGGGCGAACTCCCGCAGCCAGGGCTTTTCCTCCCAGGCCCATCCGGCCCGGGCCAGCGTGGGCGCGGCGGTGGCCTTGGCCCGGCCCAGGGGCGAGACATAGCAGCCCCGGACGCCCTCCAGCGCCGCCAGCCGCGGGGCCAGCAGGTCCGCCTCCCGGACGCCCTTGTCCGTCAGGCCGTCGTGTTCGTAATCCGGGTCCCCGTGGCGCACGAACAGCAGCTTCATGGTCTATCCGCCTCCCCATCCGGTCACGCCATTTTTATCCCGCAGGCGGGTCGAACAATTCCTGCCGCCGGTCCGAGGCGCTCTTCAGATTCTCGTATTCCAGGTAATAGTAGGGCGCGAGGGACTCATAGCCCGGGTCGTCCTGGGCAAAGTAGCCCGTCTCGCCCGCTGCCGTCAGATACTGGCCGGTGCTGAGGCGCACAGGCGCCGCCTCCTGCAGGTCCAGGATGGTCTGATAGTAGGGCGACAGGGGCAGCCCCGCCAGGCGCAGCACCATGGGGAACAGGTCCGGCGTGCTCACCTGCAGTCCGTCCGCCTCCGGCAGGGGGCCGAATGCCTTGTTGGCCCAGATGATGAAGGGGGTGCTCCGGGCGATGACCTCCCGCTCCTCGGCCGTCATGCCCTCCCGGGCAGGCAGCTGGGTGAGGAAGCTGGGGGCGTGGTCGCCCACCATGCACACCAGCACGGGCCGCTCCTCCCTGTCCAGGTCCGTCAGCAGCCGGCCCAGGGCCCCGTCCGACATGCTGATGCTGGTCAGGTATTCGTCCACGTCGTCGGTCAGGTCCCCGAAATCCCGGCCCGTGTGGACCGTGTCGAAGCTGGCCTCGTTCTGCTCATAGCCCCCGTGGTTCTGGTAGGTGAGCAGGTACATGAACCGGGGCCCATCCCCGGCGGAGGCATACCACTCCTCCAAATTCCCGTAGTTGGCCATGTCCGTCTCCATGCGCTCGCCGTACTTGACGAAGGTGAAGTCGTCCACGAACCTGCGCTCGTCAAAGCCCATGTCCGCGTAGCCCCGGCCCCGGTTGTAGTTGGCCCCGCTGGCCTGGTGCATGGCCCAGGTGGTGTAGCCCAGGCTCTCCAGATAGGTCACCGCGCTGTTGGCATCGGTCAGGTCCACCACGTTGAAGGGGGCCTGACAGCTCACCAGCAGCATGGAGTTGCCGGTGAGCAGCTCGTACTCCGTCCGGTTGGTGCCGCCGCCGATGCTGGGCACCGCGGCGTAGCCCCGCAGGGCGTTTTCCACGCCGCGGTACTTCTCCAGATAGGGCACGTCCGTGTCCGTGTCCGTATAGTGGTCCAGGTCGTAAAAACTCTCGTTCAGGATGAGGATGATGTCCGGCTTCTGGTCCGCGCTCCCCGCCGTGCCCTTATCCGCATATTCCGCCTTGATGGTCTCCAGGGTTTCCGCGTCATAGCCCGCGGGCTTTTGGATGCAGTGGATGGACTGGATGCCCTGCCGGACGAAATAGACCGGGTATCCGTACTGGCCGATCTCGATGCGGGTCCGCCAGGGCGCCGTGGAGTCCCGCTTTTCCAGGGGGCCCAGGGACCCGACGGCCCCGCCGCCCAGTATGACCATGGCCAGCGCCGGGATCCAGACCCGCCGCCAGGGGATGGGGCCCCGATAGAGCCGCCCCGCCAGCCAGGCCAGGGCCATGTTGACGGCGAACACCACCGCCGAGGCCGCCACCGTCATGTCCAGGGCCAGCCGGTAGCCGCCCAGCACGTCCATGGCGGTGCCCGCGCTGAGAAGGGCCGTCAGGGTCAGCACGTCGCCGCTGAAAAGCCTGGTGTAGTGGCCCGCCACGCTCCAGACGAAGAAGAGGATATTGCCCAGATAATAGCCCCAGCGCCACCGGCGGGTCAGCGTCACGAACAGCATGTCCACGGCGAACACCATGGCCAGGTTCACCAGCTGGTACACCAGCTTCCGGCCCAGCAGCGTCATGAGCTGGATGCCGCTGCTCAGGTCCAGCTGCAGCCACTGCATACCCGTCATGGCCGCCACGGCCAGGACCATTATCGCCAGCCGCAGCCGGGGCTTTTTCCCCAGGGCGTCTATCCTGTCTTTCATCTTACGCTCACCCGCCTTGTCTCTATCATATAGTAGCATATCCTGTCAAGGCGGGAAACAGACCGTGACCGTGAGGCGGCCTCCCTCATAGGCCGCGCCGATGCTGCCGCCCATGCGCTCGGCCAGCGTCCTGGCGATGGCAAGTCCCAGGCCCGTGGCGTTCCGGGCCGCCTCCAGGGAGAAGAACCGGTCGAAGAGCCTTCCCACCTGCACCGGGTCCAGGCCCGCCGCGGCGTTGGAGAAGGCGACGTCTCCCTCCTCCGTGAGCGTCACGGAAAGGTCCCCGTCGCTGTATTTGAGGGCGTTGGAGAAGAGGTTGGACAGCACCCGTCCCAGGGCCGCCTTGTCCAGCATTCGCACCACCCGGGTCTCCGGCAGGGATATTTCCGGGGAAATGCCCCGGGCGGTGAGGGCGGCGTAAAACCCGGCGGCGCTGGCCTCCACCGCAGCGTTCAGGTCCACCGGCTCCGGGGTGAGCTCCCCGTCCGTGGACAGGACCACCGAGTAGCGGAACAGCTCCTCCGTGAGGCTCTTCATGGCCTCGGTCCGCTCGGAGATGTATCCCAGATACCGCCGGGCGTTGGGGCTTAAGTCCTCCCGCTCCAGGAGCTCCAGGTACCCGCATATGGCGGTGAGGGGCGTGCGCAGGTCGTGGCTCACGTTGGTGACGGCGTCCTTCAGCTCCCGGTCCCCCTGCCGGTACCGGAGCCGGGCCGCCCGCAGGGTGCGCAGCTCCCGGTTGAGGCCCGCCGCGAGACGGCGCATCTCCCCGTCCGAGGTGGACAGGGAGATGAGGGTATTGGTGTCCTCCGAGAGCTTTTCGGAAAGCTCCCGGACGATCTGCCGGGCCGCCCGGCGCATGGACCAAATGTGCAGGCCCAGCGCCAGGACGGTCACGGCCAGTATGACGCACAGGGCGACAGGAAGCGTCATAGGCGCACCGCCTTTATTTGATGTCTTTTCTCTTGAAGAGGACAAGCCCCAGCGCCGTGGTCAGGATGGTCAGGGCCGCCGACCAGACCAGCATCATGGGCGACGCGTCCAGCTCCATATACCGGTACGCCTGGCAGACGGGCAAGGCGTCATAGAGAAACGCCGTGAGCGTCCCCGCCTGGCCGGGCTCGTGGAAGACCCACTGCTGCTGGCCGGCCTCGTCGATCATCAGCTGCATGCCGCCGTGGGTGGCGGTCTCCCAGGCGTCCTGGACCTGGATGCCGGCGAAGAACAGGACCACCATCAGCAGGATGAGGACCACCGCGAGAAGCGACCGGCGCTGGATGAGCATGCAAAAGAGCACGCACAGGGAACAGTATCCCGCCAGGAGCAGCACCGTCCCGCCCAGGCACAGTGCCAGCCTTCCCGGCTCCGGGGCGGGGAAGTTCTTCACCATCCAGGGCAGCCGGGGCAGCCAGACCAGCAGCTCGACCCCGTACAGCGCCAGCGCCGCGAGAAAGCCCGCCGCGAGGGTCGCCAGATAGATGCTCGCCCGGCCGTGGCCCGCGATGAGCTTATTGCGGATGGTGCCGTCGGCGTATTCCCCGTCGAAAAAGAGGCCGAACACCGCCGCCAGGATGATGCCGATCAGCAGGCAAAAGCCGCACAGGGGCTGGCCCCACAGGCCAGCGGACGCGGCGCCGGACTGAAAATCGCCTATAGCGCTGCCCGAAAGGCCCAGGCCGTAGGGGACCATGACGATAAGCGCCAGCCAAAACACGGGCGTTTTCCACAGCCTCGCCATATGGGCGCGAATGAGATTTCCCATGCCGCCGCCCCCTATCGCAGGTCCTTCCGGCGGAAAGCCAAAAGGCCCCCGGCGGTGGCCAGCGTGATGAACAGCGCCGAATAAGGCATCAGCGCCTCCGGCGGATCGCTCAAGTTGTTGGTGCCGATGATCCGCAGCTGGTCCCCCTGGCCGATGGGCAGCAGATCATAGAAAAACCGGGACAGGGCCGCCTCCGGACCGTTGTCATGGATGATGATATCCGCGGAAAAGCGGAAGCAGGCCGCAAAGGTGACCCCCCACCACGGCCAGGCAGATCACCACGGAGACGGCGGGCCGGGCACAGTTCAGCCCTATGGCGGTGAACAGGGTGCTCCACGCCACGCACACCAGCAGCACCGCCGCCAGATAGACCGGCAGCCGGGATGGGTCCGGCATGGGGCCGTGAGCCAGCCTGCACAGGGCCGCCGTCACGCCGGCGTAGAGCAGCGCCAGCAGCACCGCCACGGCCGTCACGGTGACCAGGGCGGCGCTGTATACCGTCCACCGGGCGCGGCCCATGATCAGCTTGTTCCGGATCGCGCCGCCCTCATGCTCCCCGCCCAGGAACAGGGCGGCAAAGACGGCCAGGATGCCGGGCAGCGCAACGTGCATCTCCTCAAACAATATTACCGCCCATCGGTCTTGGGCGGCCTGATCCGCCATGGTGAACTCCACCGCTCCGCTCCGGACGGCCATGGCAGCCATGACCGCGGCGCAGAGCCAGAACACCCGACTCTTCCCCAGCCGGGAGAAATTGGAGGATAACAGACTTTTCATACGCGCACCTCTCTATCGAAGTTCCTGCCGCCGGAACAGGAGCAGGCCGGCAGCAGTGAACAGGAGGGCCAGGGCCAGCGCCCAGCCCGCCATGGCGAGAGCCCCCTCCGTCTCCAGGGCGGCGTACCGGGCCAGCTGGCCGGATGGCAGAAGATCGTACAGCAATCGGCACAGGCCGTACCAGCGGGCGTCCGCCCCGGGCAGCTGCTCACAGCGGAGCAGATAGAGCTTGATCTGACTGGCCGCCTGCTGCCCCGCCAGCGCCAGGATCGCGCAGGGGATGACGGCCGCCGCCCCGCCGCCCATAGCCGTAAAGACGGCGGTGAACAGAGCGGACAGCGCCAGGGAGGTAAGCATCGTCCCCGCCAATGTGAGTATAATAGCGGGCGCGCCCGCTCCGGGCGGGCCGTAGAGGGGCAGGCCCACGATCAGGCTGACCGCTGGGGTGACGGCGCAGACCGCGATCCCGCCCAGCGCCACAGCGGCCATCTGGGACAGGTATACCCCCGTCCGGGGGACACCGCGGGCGATCTTGTTTCGCACTCCGCCGCTGGAGAACTCCGTCCCCAGGTACAGGGCGGTAAGCCCGGCCATAAGATAGCTGAGATAGTTGGCGTAGGAGAACAGGAACCCCTCCAGATGGCGGACGCGGCCCGTGTCGTCCAAACGGATAAAAACCTGGTTGGTGTGATACCAGGAAAACAGCATGGTGAAGGAGAAAACCAGGGCCAGCAGTCCCGCCGCCCACAGGCCGGGGCTCCGTCGGAGGCGGACAAGGTCGGCGGCAAGCAGGTTTTTCATATCCCCGCCCCCTATCGCAGGTCCTTCCGGCGGAAGGCGGCCAGCCCCCCGGCCGTGGACGCGGTCAGGATGAGCAGGGAGTAAAGGCACATAGCCCAGGGGTGGACGATCATGTCGAAGTTATAGAGAAGCGCCTGGCCTGTGGGCAGAAAGTCCGCCACGAACTGGTATATCTCCCGCTCCCGGCCCTGGAGATAGTCCGGGTTCTCCATGTCCGAGGCGTCCACCAGTTCCCCCTCTTCGGTCATCATGAGGCCCTGGAAATGCTCCGGCTCCCCCAGTCGGCCCGCCACATTGCCGCCGACGGCCAGGCCCACCAGCACCGCCAGCAGCAGCGTCACCGCCAGGATGGCCTTGCGGGAGATGAGCATGCTCCCCAGGGTGCACAGAGCGCACAGCGCCGCCGCCATGAGAAGCTCCCCGACCACGGTCATGGCCAGTGTGCCGGGCGAGACGCCCAGCCCCTCGGTGAAAAACGGGCCGATGATGCACACCGGCAGGAAATAGGCCGCGATCATCAGAAAACAGGCGGCCAGGCTCAGCACGAGGCTGGAAAGGTACACCGCCGGGCGGGTCTTGCCGGCGATCAGCTTGTTGCGGATGACGCCGTGCTCGTACTCCGTGCCCAGAAACAGCGCGCAGAACACCGCCGGCAGGAACACCGTGACGATGCAGTGGTAGCGGCACAGGTCGCCCATGAAGTAGACGATCCCCTCCTGGGTGCCGTCCCGGACGGTGCAGCAGACCATGCCGCCGCAGAGCGCCATGAACGCCACGCCCAGCCAGAGGATGGGCGCCCGCCACAGCCGGGCAAATCCGGCCCGGAGAAGGTCATGCATGGCGGCCACCTCCCACCAGGGAGACGAAGTAACTCTCCAGACTCTCGTCCCGCTCCCGGATGTCCAGAAGCTCGCAGTCCTGGGCCGCCAGGGCCAGGGTGAGCTGGGACACGTTCAGCTTTTCGTATACGTCCGCCGTCCGGCCGTCCAGCACCTTGTACTCCGCGCCCATGGCGTCCAGCACCCGGGCGAGAGCCGCGGCGTCCGTCACCGTGAGGCGTACGCACTTGCGGCAGGCGGCCTCCAGCTCCGCGGCGGATATCTCCTTCACCATCCGGCCGCCGTCGATGAACCCGTAGTGGGTGGCAAGGCGCGCCAGCTCGTCCAAAATGTGGCTGGAGATGAGGACGGTTATCTGCCGCTCCCGGTTGAGGCGCAGGATAAGCTCCCGGATCTCGATGATGCCCTGGGGGTCCAGGCCGTTCACCGGCTCGTCCAGCACCAGAAAGTCCGGGTCCCCGGCGAGAGCCACCGCGATGCCAAGGCGCTGCTTCATGCCGAGAGAGAAATGCCGGGCCTTTTTCTTTCCCGTGTCAGAAAGGCCCACCAGGTCCAACAGTTCGTCTATCCCCTCGAAGGAGGGCAGGCCCAGCACCCGGTACTGCTGCTTCAGGTTGTCCCGGGCAGACATGTCCAGGTAGATGGACGGGGTCTCCACCACCGCCCCCATGCGCCGGCGGGCGCGGCTGATCTCCCGGTCCGTGTGGCGGCGGCCGTAGAGGCGGTACTCCCCGCCGGAGGGGGCCTGCAGGCCGCAGATCAGGCGGATGAGGGTGGTCTTGCCCGCGCCGTTGCGGCCCACCAGGCCATAGATGGCCCCCTTGGGCACGGCCATGGTGAGGCCGTTCAGGGCCCTGCCCTGCCGGTAGCGCTTGGAAAGGTCCGCCGTCCGCAAGACGTATTCCATATGTCGAAAACCTCCCGATCGTTCATTGATGGCGCCATAGTAGATGCGGGGGGTAAAGAAACCGGTAAAGAGTCCCGTAAAGGTTTACGCCTCCGGCTCTTCATGGGCCCGGAGCTTGAAGCCGATGCCCCAGACCGCCTCGATGTAGTCGTGGCCGGACAGGTCCCGCAGCTTTTTCCGAAGGTTGCTCACGTGCATTTTGAGGGAGCCCTCCGTGCAGTCGGGGGTGTCCAGGCTGATGCGGTCCAATATCTGGCTCTTGGTGACCACCTGATTGGGGTTCAGCATGAGCAGCTTCAATATGGCGCACTCGGTGCGGGTCAGGCGGACCTCCGCCCCGCCCACCGCCGCTGTCCGGGTATCCGCGTCCAGACGCAAGTCCGAGAAAGAGAGCTTTTCCGCCTCCAGGGATGGGCCCTCCCGCAGGCGCACGGCGACGCGGGCCAGCAGCTCCTTCACGTCGAAGGGCTTGGTCACGTAGTCCGCCGCCCCGCCCAGGAGCAGGGATACCTTGTCCTGGGTGTCCGCCTTGGCGCTCACCACGATCACGGGGACGCCCTTCAGCTTTGGCAGGACCTCCTCCCCGGCCAGCCCCGGCAGCATCAGGTCCAGGAGCACCAGATCCGGCCTGACCTGGGGCAGCGCCAGCAGCGCCTCCGTGCCGGAATAGGCCCGGCTCACCCGGTAGCCCTCCCGGGTCAGCACCTCGGCGAGCATGTCCCCGATGTGCTGGTCGTCGTCCACGATGAGGATGTGTTTGGACATGAAGGTCACCTCCCATGCCGGATATAGTATACCAAAAGGGCCGCCCGTGTAAAGAAAAAGCTCTCCCCGTTGAAAACGCCGCCGCCGGATGCTATGATAAAAGCGCGGATGTATCCGCGATCTCACATAAGGAGGATAAATGTTTGCGTAAGATCATGTTCTGTCGGAGTGTGTATCGCGCGGCATAGGCCGGCGCGTGACACGCAAACGCCTATGCCCTTCCCCATAATTTATTAAACTTATTATTTGGAGGAGGCGCGAAATGGCGCGTATCATCAAGCTTTGCTCAGAACCCTATAAGACGGCCGCTCTGGACCTGGTCCAGGAGGTCTTTACCCGGCATGAAAACGCGGAAGAGGGCCGGCTGGTCCGGCGGCTGGTGGAGGAGATCCGGTCGAAGGAATACTACGTCCCGGAACTGGAGCTCATCATGGTGGACGAGCGGGACGAGATCATGGGATATGCCATGTTCTCCCGGTTTCATCTGGAGGGCAAGTATTCGGACGAGCTGCTGCTCCTGTCCCCCGTGGCCGTGAAAACGGAGCTGCAGCGGCGGCATATCTCCAGGGAGCTCATCGAATACGGCTTGAATCAGGCAAGAGAACTTGGCTATAAGGCGGTCCTGGTGGAGGGCGACCCCCGAAACTATCGCGCCCGGGGCTTTGTGACGGCGGCGGACCACGGCATCTTCGCAAGCGAAAGGGTGCAGCTGCCCCACATCGACTGTCTGATGGTCCGGGAGCTTACGCCCGGCGGCGCGGACCATATCCGGGGGATACTGGATTATGGGTTCTATGAGACGCTGACGTAAAGCAAAGGCGGCCCCCTCATCCGAGGGGGCTGCCGATCTTATGTAACAGCCGCGCGGTTTACGCGCCCGCGACGGCCACGCCTTCGATCCGCACGGCCAGGGGGCCGTCGTAGTCGGCGCTGCGGTAGCGCTCGGCGGAGAAGGTCATGCGGCCCTGGCAGTCCAGGATGCTGCCGTTGACGGACCCGCCGGTGACCGGGGTCACTTTCCCGTTCTCATAGAGGAACCCAAGGCGCAGCTCCCCGCCAAAGTGGCCGGAGAGGGGGTCCATCTGGAAGTCCGAGAAGGCCACAGCGTACAGGCAGGGCTCCTTCGTGAGCGCCTCCATGGGCGTGTCCCCCGTGGGCACGGCAATGGCCCGGTAATTGCCCGTGGGCTCCACCCCCAGGTAATGGGCGAAGCGGGGCCCGCCGTGGATGGTTTTCAGCACACCATTGTCCACCAGGGGCCGGTCGGCCATGGGCGCGCCGTAGCCGGTGTAGGGCTCGGTGGCCTTCAAACCGATGGTCAGGATGTCGCCGGCGGCCTCCCCGCCCTGGACATTGTCCCCCAGCTGGAAGGGGGAGTATTTCTGGTAGATCATGCTGGAAGAGGACCTGTCCACATAGTAGCTCAAAAGCTCCCGCATCTGCTCCCGGTCCAGCACGAGGGTATAGGTCCCGGTCTTCGGCGCGGCCGCGGCCTGGGCCCGGGCCTTCGTCATCTCCAGGGCGTGGGCCGCGTCGGCGGTGAGGGCCGCCGTCTCCGGCGCCCGGTAATTGAACTGGTGGTAGGTCTCCACGTCCACCGGCGCGGGGCACTGGCACACGTACTCGCCCCATACGTCGGTCCGCTCCCAGTCTACGTCAGCGCCGGCGGAGGTGAGGATGCGCGTGTCCGTGCGGCGCATGAATATCTCCGCGGAGTTCAAAAACACGTCCTTCGCCGTATCGGCGGCGAACAGGGCCGCCGCCATGGTCTTCATGCTCTCGGAAAGGGGCCTGCCTGCGAAGCCGCCCTCGTCTGTCTTGGGCGGTTCCTTCACCCCCGCGGGCAGGGGATACCAGGGATTGGCCACGAACTGGGCGGCGAACCAGGCCTTTTCCAGGACCTTTTTGATCTCCTCCTCCGGCATGCCGGGGCGGACGGTGGCCTCCGAGTCGCCCAGCATCTTCACCCCGTCCTTCTCGAAGGGGCGGAACACCTGCACCGTCGTGACGGTGGTGTCCGCCCGGCGGGTCAGGTCCAGATTTTTCTTCACGTAGAAGCACTCCAAAGAGTCGGTGTGCTTTTCCGTGATCACGTACTGCTCCACGCCCAATTCTTTCAGGGCGGAAAGTATCTTTTCCATCGTTCTGCCTCCTTATCCCAGCCGGATGGTGGCCTTGATATAGGGCCCGCCGTCGGACACTACTACCCACTCCTTGTGGCCCTTGCCGCAGTAGCCGGTGCCGGACAGTGACCTGCCGTCGCTCATGGCGGTGATGGATTTCAGAAGGTCCGGCACGTAGCCCGTCAGCACCACCGGGGAGAAGATGCGGCCGGTGAGCTTGCCGTCCTTGATCTCCCGGGCGATGTTCACCATGCACTGGATGCCCCAGTTCTTGGGGTCCTCCATGCCGCTGGAGGGGTCCTCCAGGTACATGCCGTACTTCACCGAGGCGATCATGTCCTCCAGCTTGTCATGCCCCGGCTCGAACCAGGTGTTGGTCATGCGGGTATAGGCCTTGCGGGCGAAGCTCTCCCGCCGGCCGTTGCCGGTGGGCTCGGTGCCCAGAGCCAACGCGGACTGCAGGTCGCTGATGCCGGTCACCAGAACGCCCTTGTCGATGATGATCGTGTCGTGGGCCAGGGTGCCCTCGTCGTCGAAGAAATAGGTGGCGGTTTGCAAAGCGGAAGATGCCCCGTCGTGCATGGTCACCAGGGGCGAGGCAACATATTTGCCCACATACTGGGGCGCCTGGGCCCGGTCTTTCACGAACATATCCATCTCCACCCCGTGGCCGAAGGCCTCGTGGACGATCATACCGGTGGTCTCCGGGTCGCAGATACACTCGTACTCCCCCGGGATCATGGGCTCGCTGTCCAGAAGGTCCAGCACGGTCTTCACGCAGGGCTCAACGCTTTGCTCCAGGGACGCCGTCAGCTCCATGCCCCCCAGGCCGGAGCAGGGCACATAGGACTGCTTCACCTCCTGGCCCTTCGCGGCGGCGGCCGCCACCGCGCCGGTGAGGTACATCACGCTCTGGGTCATGTCCTTTTCCCGGGACAGGAACAGCTTGGTATACCGCTGCCAGGTCACCTGGGCGATGACGTCCAGGATGGCCTCGTCCATGGCGAGGCCCTTGTCCCGCAGGGCGGTGAGCTTATCAAGGATGGCCTCGTCCCCTATCGCCTCCGGGTCGATCTCATACTCCGTGGCGCCGGTAAATACCGTGGGCTCCTCCGCCGGGGGGACATAGGTATTGGCCCCCAGGCCCGCCGGGCGCACGTCGGCGGCCAGCAGCTCCTTCACCGCCGTCGTCACGGCGGGGAGGGAATCCTCCGTCAGCTCCGTAAAGGAATACTCCGCGTAGCGGCCCTTGTCCAGGGCCTTCACCACGAAGCCCCGGGCGGTGTCGCCCTCCCCCACGTTGACGCTGTGGCGGCTGACCCGGTAGTGCTTGCCCGCCATGTCCTCCGCCAGGACGGAGGCGTAGTCGAATTCTGCGCAGAGCGCGTCCCGCAGCTTCAGAAGCAGCGGGCGCTTTTCCGCAATAAAAGCGCTCTCCTGTACTTTCATAGTGTCTCCTTTCCCAAATCAGGCCCCCTCTGTCGTCGGAGCACGCGGTGCCAAGTCTCCCTTTGCCGCAAGCGGCAAAGCTCGAATGGCCCGCGGCTCCTCCTCTTCCCCACGCGACCCGCTTCGCTGGGCTCGCGTGGGGACCCCAGGACGCCGTGCCACCTCCCTCGTCAGAGGGAGGCTTCAATAATGTTCAGCGGCTTCCCGGCCGGGAAGCCGCTGAATTTCTATTACACTTTCCAGATGTTTTTCGCGTACTCGGCCACGGCCCGGTCGGCGGCGAACACGCCGGACTCGGCGATGTTCACGAGGCTCATGCGGGCGGAGGCCCTGGGGTCCGCCATGACCTTATAGAGGTCGCTGTGGGCCCGGCGGTAGTCGGCGAAGTCCGCCAGGAGCATATACTGGTCGCCGTTGTAGAGAAGGTCGCTCACCAGGTCGGCGTAGTTCTTGCCGTCGCTGAACCCGTTGCGGAACTTATCCAGCACCGCCCGGGTCACCGGGTCGGAGTCGTAGTAGCTCTGGGGCCGGTAGTTGGGCCGCAGGGCCTCCACCTCCTCGGCCTTCAGACCGAACAGGAACATGTTCTCGTCCCCCAGGTGCTCGTACATCTCCACGTTGGCGCCGTCCAGGGTGCCGATGGTGATGGCGCCGTTCATCATGAGTTTCATGTTGCCGGTGCCGGAGGCCTCCTTGCCGGCCGTGGAGATCTGCTCGGAGATCTGGGCGGCGGGCATGAGCTGCTCGGCCATGGACACCCGGTAGTTGGCGGCGAAGAGAACCTGCAGCTTGCCCTTGCAGGCCGGGTCCGCGGCGATGTCCTTGGACAGGGAGTTGATGAGCTCGATGATGCGCTTGGCGGTCACATAGCCGCCGGCGGCCTTGGCGCCGAAGACGAAGCTCCGGGGCAGGAAGTCCTGGTTCGGGTCGTCGTGCAGGCTCTGCTGCAGGCTGGTGATGAGCATGGCGGCCAGCAGCTGGCGCTTGTACTCATGCAGCCGCTTCACCTGCACGTCCAGCACCGCCGCCGGGTCCAGGACGGCGTCCTGGTCCCGCTTCAGCCAGGCGGCCAGCCGGGATTTGTTGCGGCGCTTGATCTCGTTCAGCTTATCCAGCACCACCGTGTCGGTCTCAAACTGGCGCAGCTTTTTCAGCTCCTCGGGCTTGGTGATGAAGTCCGGGCCGATGAGCTCCCGCACCAGGCCGGACAGGCCGGGGTTGATCTGGTCCAGCCAGCGCCGGTGGTCGATGCCGTTGGTGACGAAGGTGTACCGCTCGGGGCGGATGGCGTACACGTCGTTGAAAAGCCGGCTGGTCAGGATCTGGCCATGGAGCTTCGAGACGCCGTTTATCATGTAGCAAACCGCCTGGCACATGTTCGCCATGTGCACCTGGCCGCCGGAGAGGATCAGGTTCCGCTCCACCTTGTCCGGGTCGTTGGGGAAGTGCTCGTTGAGCCACTTGTTCCAGCGGATGTTCAGTTCCCGGATGATCTGCCAGCACCGGGGCAGCAGCTGCTGCACCAGGTTCTGGGGCCACTTCTCCAGGGCCTCGGAGAGAACCGTGTGGTTGGTGTAGGCCACGGTGGCCTTCACCGCGTCAAAGGCCTCGTCCCAGCCCAGGCCGTCCTCATCCATAAAGATGCGCATAAGCTCGGGGATGATGAGGGTGGGGTGGGTGTCGTTGATCTGTATCACGTGGTGTTTGGGGAAGCTCCTCACATCGCCCCAGTCCCGGCGGTGCTTTTTCACCAGGTCTTGGGCGGTGGCGGAGACAAAGAAATACTGCTGCTTCAGCCGCAGCTCCTTGCCCTGGATGTGGTCGTCGGCGGGGTACAGCACTTTCGTGATGACCTCCGCCATGGTCCGCTGCTCCATGGCCTGGACGTATTTGCCGCCGGAGAACAGGTACATATCCAGGTCCTGGTTGCTCCGGGCCTCCCATAGCCGTAGGGTGTTGATGCGCTTGCCCTCATAGCCCGCGATGAGCATATCCCGGGGCACAGCCAGAACACTGGTGTAGCCGGTGAGCTTGGTCCGGCACACGCCGGTGTGGTCCCATTCCTCCTCCACGTTCCCGCCGAAGCGGACCTCGCAGGTATCCTCCTCCCGGGGGACCAGCCAGCCGATGGCGCCCAGGTGCCAGCTGTCGGCCACCTCGGTCTGGACGCCTTCCTTCATCACCTGCTTGAAAAGGCCCAGCTCGTAGCACAGGGAGTAGCCCGAGGCGGGGATGTCCAGCGTGGCCATGGAATCGGAATAGCAGGCCGCGAGACGGCCCAGGCCGCCGTTTCCAAGGCCGGCGTCCGGCTCCTCCTCGAAGATGTCGGCGGGCTCCCGGCCCATGTCCTGCAATGCGCCGGTGAGCTCGTTGGCGATGCCCAGGTTGTAGGCGTTTTTCATCAGGCTCCGGCCCAGCAGGAACTCCATGGACAGGTAGTGGACTTGGCGCTCGTCCTTCTGCTCCCGCTGCACGGCGATGAGACGGCTCATGATGTCCCGTATCACCTGGGCGGAGGCCAGGAAGACCTGCTCGTCGGTGGCGTTGGCGCCGGTGGTGCCAAAGTGGGCGCAGAGTTTGTCCTCTATGGCTGCGTGCAGCTCGTCGCGTGTGATCTCTGACATATATTCAGACTCCTTACTGAAGATTGATAGCAAAGTTATAGACAAGCTCTGCCCCCGTCCGGCGGGATACTCCCGCAGGGCGGGGGCAAAGATCGCTGTGGTGTTGCTTAGCGCGGTGAGATCAGACAGTCTCACCCTTTGGAATAACGAGAGGCAGCCGGTCGCTGCCGGTCAGGACGGTGTTCTCGGTGACCACGCAGTCCTTGTCGGCGATGACGCTGGTGAGCTGCGCCCCCTCGCCGATGACGGTGTCCTGCATGACGATGCAGTTTTTCAGCTTCGCGCCCTTGCCTACCCGGACGCCGCGGAAGAGGATGCAGTGCTCCAGCTCCCCCTCCACATAGCAGCCGTCGGCCACCAGGGAAGAGCTGACCTTTGCCAGGTCGCTGTAGTATGTACTGGCCTCGGCCCGCTCCTTGGTGCGGATGGGCAGGCCGCCCTCCGGGAACAGCTCCGCCATGACCTGGGGCCCGATGAGCTCCATGCTGGCGTCGTAATAGTCCTTGACGGAGGTGATGCGCCGGGCGTAGATGTTGTGCTCATAGACGGCGATCTCGCCGCCCTCGGCCAGGAAATGGGCCACCGCGTCCCGGTGGAAGTGGTCGTGGACCGAGTCGGAGCAGTATTCCATCAGCTCCAGCAGCAGGTCCTTTTTGATGATGTAGATCTCCCGGGAGAACAGGCCCTCGCCGGGGCCGCCCTCGGAGAACAGGAGCCGGCGGGCAAAGCCGTCCGGGTCCTTGATGAGCCGGTGATGGGCGAAGGGGCCGTAGCCCTCGGAGCAGATGGCGGTCATGCGCGCGCCTGTCTGGCGGTGCAGCTCCACCGCCGCGCCCAGATCGATGTTGCCGGCCCAGTCGGCCGCGCAAAGGACGATGTCCTCCTGGGGGATATCCCGGATGTAGGAGCGCACGGAGCGCAGGGCCTCCATGCAGCCGGAGAAGTGGCCGGAACGGGAGCCCTTCAGGCCGAAGGGCGGCAGCAGCCGCAGGCCGCCGCTGCGCCTGGCAAGGCCCCAGTCCGCGCCGTTGGACATGTGGTCCAGAAGGCTCTGGTAATCCCGCTCCATAATCACGCCCACGTCCCGGATGCCCGCGTTGACCATCATGGACAGGGCAAAGTCGATGAGGCGGTAGCGCCCGCCGAAGGGGATCGAGGCGCTGTTTCTGTGCTCCACCAGCTCCCGCAGCTCAGGCTCGGAGCTCAAGGTGTAGATGATGCCATGCAGATCGTTTCTCATGTCGCCACCCCGCTATAGAGCATGGCGCCGGGCGCCACCACGGCGCCTGGGCCGATCGTCACATCCGGGCCGCAGGTCGCTACGCCCCAGCTATCCGTTCCGTCCGGTTCGGCGCCCACATGTGCGCCCTTGCACACCCGGGCGTTCTCGCCCAAAACGGCGAAGCGCACCTCCGCGCCGGCCTCCACATGGGCGCCGGGCATGAGCACGCTGTATTCCACCTTCGCGCCCTTTTCCACCGTCACCTGGTTGGACAGGACGCTGTTGAACACGCTGCCGTCCACGATGCAGCCCTCCGTCACGATGGAGTGGCGGATGTCCGCCTCCGCGCCGGCCACATGGGGCGGCCGGATGGGGCTGCGGCTCATGATGGGCCAGTCCGGGTCGTACAGGTCGATGGTGTCGGGGCTCAGCATATCCATGTTGGCGTCCCAGAGGCTGGTGATGGTGCCCACGTCGCGCCAGTAGCCCTGGAAGTGGTAGGCCCAGAGCTTCTCCCCCTGGTTCAGGAGCCGGGGGATGATGTTCTTGCCGAAGTCCTGCTGGCTGTTGGGGTCGTCGTTGTCGTCGATCAGGGCCTGACGCAGCTTTTTCCAGGTGAAGATGTAGATGCCCATGGAGGCCAGGTCGCTCTTGGGATGGGCGGGCTTTTCCTCGAACTCGGTGATGTAGCCGTCGTCGCCGGTGTTCATGATGCCGAAGCGCGTGGCCTCGTCCATGCTCACCTGGATGACGGCGATGGTGGCCGCCGCGTCCTTTTCCTTGTGCTCCCGGAGCATGTCGGCGTAATCCATCTTGTAGATGTGGTCGCCGGACAGGATGAGCACGTACTCCGGGTCGTACACGTCGATGAAGTCGATGTTCTGGTAGATGGCGTTGGCCGTGCCGGAGAACCAGTTGCCCTTCTCACCGGCGGACATGTAGGGGGGCAGCACGAATACGCCGCCGTCGTCCGCGCTCAGGTCCCAGGGCTGACCGGTGCCCAGGTAGGCGTTGAGTTTCATGGGCCGGTACTGGGTCAGTACGCCCACGGTGTCGATGCCGGAGTTTGCGCAGTTGGAAAGGGGAAAGTCGATGATACGGTACTTGCCGCCAAAGGGGATGTAGGGTTTTGCCACGTTCGCGGTCAAAGCGTACAGTCTTGAGCCCTGACCGCCTGCCAGGAGCATGGCGATGCATTCTTTCTTCACAAGCGAACCTCCTTACCTTATTTTTACGCGCTCCGCCAAGGCGCGTGACGCACAACTTCAGCTGCTGCGGTTATACCGGTCCATGGCTCTGGCCGGGCCCAGGAGGATGTAGTCCTGTACGGCCTTTGCCGCCCGGCCGCAGGCGCCGGAAAAATCGTCCCAGTCGGCGTTTCGGGGCACGCCCAGGACCCAGTCTATCTGCTCCGCGCCCCCCTGGGGCGGCGCGCCCACGCCGATACGTATCCGGGGGAAATCGTCGGTCCCCAGATGGGCGATGACGCTCTTGAGGCCGTTGTGGCCTCCCGCGGATCCCCGCTCCCGTATCCGCAGCTTCCCGCAGGGCAGGTTGATGTCGTCGGACACCACCAGCACCCGCTGGGGAGGTATTTTGTAAAACCGCGCGGCCTGGCCCACGGCCTGGCCGGATTCGTTCATGTAGGTCTGGGGCTTCATGATGAGCACGCCCGTTCCATCCTCCAGCTCCAGCCGCCCGGTGAGGGCCCTGAACCGGAGGCGGGTGGCCGCGGCGCCCGTTTCCTTCGCCAGGGCGTCCGCGGCGAGAAAGCCCGCGTTGTGGCGGGTGCCGTTATACTTGGGGCCGGGATTGCCCAAAAACACCGCCAGCCATTGGACCGGGCCGCCCCTGCCGAACATCAGTCGAACAGGGACGCCAAAGACTCGTCCTCATAGATGCGGTGGATGGACGCGGCGAAGATGGGCGCCGCGGAGAGATACTTGATCTTCTCCACCTTGGGCTGGTCCTTGGGATAGGGGATGGTGTCGAAGAGGAGCAGCTCCTCCAGGTCGCTGTTTTCGATGCGCTCCAGGGCGGGGCCGGACAGGACCCCGTGGCTGGCGCAGGCATAGACCTTGTTGGCGCCGCCGATGTTCTTGATGGCCTTGGCCGCCCCCACCAGGGAGCCGGCGGTGTCCACCATGTCGTCCAGGATGAGGACGTTCTTGCCCTCCACGCTGCCGATGATGTTCATGACCTCGGACTGGTTGGCCTTTTCACGGCGCTTGTCCACGATGGCCAGGTCCAGGCCCAGCTTCATGGCGAAGGTGCGGGCGCGGGCCACGCTGCCCACGTCCGGGGAGACCACCATGAAGTCGCCCTTGGACAGGTCGAAACGCTTTTTATAGTGGTTGGCGAACAGGGGGCCGCCGGCCAGGTTGTCCACGGCGATGTCAAAAAATCCCTGGATCTGGGGGGCGTGCAGGTCCATGGTCAGGACCCGGTCGGCCCCGGCCTGGGTGATGAGGTTGGCTACCAGCTTCGCGGAGATGGGGTCGCGGCTCTTGGCCTTCCGGTCCTGGCGGGCGTAGCCGAAATAGGGCATCACGGCGGTAATGCGCCCGGCGGAGGCCCGGCGCATGGCGTCGGTCATGACCAGAAGCTCCATCAGGTTGTCGTTTACGGGACCACAGGTGGACTGTACCAGAAACACGTCCGCGCCGCGCACCGGCTCATACACGGACACGGAGCACTCGCCGTCGGCGAAATGGGTGCATACGGCGTCGCCTAGGGAGATGTTCAGGTTGTCGCATATGCCCTTCGCCAGCTCGGGATTGGCATTTCCGGTGAACACCTTGATTTCTTTCCCGTGAGAGATCATTCAGTTACCCCCTACCCATATGGGCGTTTTCGATTCTATATGTAATTTTCTAAAGAATGGTCCATGTAGATATTATAACAAAGGCCGCCGTCAAATGGAAGTGTTTTGTCAAATTCTTTCCGGGTAAAAATTACAAATCTTTTCCAGTTGGATTCGGGCAGGATAACCGATTTTCCGCCCGGGATTGACAGGGGCCGCCTCCCTGCCCTATACTGCCGGGGAGAGCAGAAACAGGAAAGGCGGCGGCGATATGACTGGCTCCATCCCCTATTTTGACGGCCATTCGGATACCATCAGCGAGTGCGCCCATCAGGGCTGGTCCCTGCGGGAAAGCGGGGGGCACCTGGACCTGAAGCGGCTGGGCCGGTTCCAAAAGGCGGCCCAGGTGTTCGCCCTCTTCGCCAACGCCGCCAGATTCCCGGCGGGGGCGCTGTGGGGCGAGTGCCAAAAGCAGCATGAGGTGTTTCTGGCGGAGCTTTCCAAAAACGCCGATATGGCGGTCCAGTGCCGCACCGGGGCGGACATCGCTGCGGCCAACGAGTCCGGCAAAGTCGCCGCGCTCCTCTCCATCGAGGGAGCGGAGCTTCTGGACTGCGACCCGGAAAAGCTGGAGACGGCGGCCGCATGGGGCGTGAAGCTCATAAACATCACCTGGAACCACAAAAACGCCCTGTCCGGCACCAACGTGGAGGACACGAACAGCGGCCTCACGGACCGGGGCCGGACCTTCGCGGCGGAGGCCGCCCGGCTGGGCATCCGCATGGACGTGTCCCACCTGTCCGACCCCGGCTTCTGGGATCTGGCGGAGATGGGCCTGGGGCCCCTGGCGGCCTCCCACTCCAACGCCCGGGCCCTGTGCGGCCACCCCCGGAACCTGACGGACGACATGTTCCGGGCCATCCGGGACAGCGGCGGCGCGGCGGGGTTCAACCTGTGCGACGAGTTCGTGGGCAGGGCCGCCTCCCTGGACGACGCGGTCCGCCACATCGAGCACTTCCTGGCCCTGGGCGGAGAAAAGACCGTGGCCCTCGGCGGGGACTGGGACGGCTGCCGTCTCTCCTGCGGCTGGCGGGGCGTCCAGGACCTGCCCCAGCTTTGGGACGCCCTGGAAAAGCGCGGCTATGGCCGGGCGCTTCTGGAGGACATTTTCTGGGGCAACTGGCTGCGGGTGCTGGGATAAACCGCCCTTTTCTTTTTGTATAAAACATGATATCATAGTGAGAAAGAAAACAATATGACCGAGGAGGATACATATATGCTCCAGGACGGCAAGATATTGGTCGGCAAGGGAGACCAGCAGGTCTTTCTGCTGCCCGAGATGGCCAACCGCCACGGGCTCATCGCCGGCGCCACCGGCACCGGCAAGACCGTCACCCTGAAGGTCCTGGCCGAGGGCTTCTCGGACATGGGCGTGCCGGTATTTCTGGCCGACATCAAGGGCGACGTGTCCGGCACGGCCCTGGCCGGAACCGACAGCGAGAAGATGCAGGAACGGCTGAAAAACGTGGGCGTGGACCCGGCTGCCTTCAAATACACCGGCTATCCCTGCCGGTTCTGGGACGTGCTGGGCAAGGGCGGCATCCCCGTCCGGGCCACGGTCACGGACGTGGGTCCCCTGCTGCTGAGCCGGCTCCTGGGCCTCTCCGACGCCCAGGAGGGCGTTTTGAACATCGCCTTCCGGGTGGCGGACGACAACGGCTGGGAGATCATCGACCTCAAGGACCTGCGGGCCATGCTGGCCTATCTGGGCGAGCACCACGGCGATTTCGTCAACACCTACGGCAACGTCTCCACCCAGAGCGTGGGCGGCATCCAGCGGGCGCTCCTGTCTCTGGAGAACGACGGCGCGGCGGACTTCTTCGGCGAGCCCAGCCTGGACATCGCCGACTGGATGCAGACCGCCGCCGACGGCCGGGGCACGGTGAACATCCTCCACTGCGTGGAGCTGGCCCAGCGGCCGCTCCTGTACGCCACGTTCATGCTGTGGATGCTGTCGGAGCTCTACGAGGCCCTGCCCGAGGTGGGCGATGCGGACAAGCCCAAGCTGGTCTTTTTCTTCGACGAGGCCCACATGCTCTTCTCCGACGCCCCCAAGGCCATGGTGGATAAAGTCGTCCAGGTGGTGAAGCTCGTCCGCAGCAAGGGCGTGGGCATCTTCTTCATCACCCAGAGCCCCTCCGACATCCCCGACGAGGTCCTGGCCCAGCTCAATAACCGAGTCCAGCACGCCCTGCGGGCCTACACCCCCGCGGAGCAGAAGGCCGTGCGCACCGCCGCCCAGAGCTTCCGTGAAAACCCCAAGTTCAAGACCGAGGACGTGATCGGCTCCCTGGGCACCGGCGTGGCCCTCACCTCCATGCTGGACGCCGACGGCGTGCCCACCATGGCGGAGCAGACCACCATCTGCCCGCCCCAGAGCTCCATGGACGCCATGGACATGGCCGCCCGGGCCATGATCGTGGCCAATGACGCCCTGTACGGCAAGTACAAGGAGGCCGTGGACGACCGCTCCGCCTATGAGATATTGACCGAGCAGGAGCAGGCCGCCGCCGAGGCGGAAGCCCAGGCGGAGGCCGAGAAGGCCCAGGAGGAGGCGGAAAAGCAGGCCGCCAAGGAGGCCGCCGCCGCGGAAAAACAGGCCCTGGCCGAGGCCCGCGCCGCCGAGAAGGCCGCCCGGGAGGAGGAGCGGGCCCTGCAGGCCCAGTACAAGGCCGAGGGCCGGGACAAGTACGGCCGCTCCAAGATGGAGCAGAGCCTCATCAAGGCCAGCCGCAATACCGCGAAGAGCATGGGCCGCCAGCTCACCAAGAGCATCACCCGGGGCCTCATGGGCAACTCCAGCAAGACCGCCCGCAACGCGGCCAGCCAGTTCGCCGGCAACATCGTCAGCGACCTGATCGGCGGGTTCTTCAAGTAAACTTTCCCTAAAACTGAACACCGCCGGAGGCGCTTGTCTCCGGCGGTCATTTTTATTTCCCGGGAACTTTTTCCCGGCGGCACCGTCCTATGGTCAAACGAACACGGAGGAAGCGCCCATGAAAAAGCGATTTTTGGCCCTGTATCTGGCCTGCCTGCTGCTGGTGACCCTGTTCGCCGGCTGCGGGGCCAAGGCCGCCCATCAGGAGGCGGCCGAGAGCGTGGCCGTGCCCATGGCGGCCTACGACGCCGGCGGGGCATACGGCTACGCCGCCAGCGAGGAGACCGCCCCGGTCCCCGCCTCCGCCGGGTCGGAGGCCAAGATCATCCGTACCGCGGATATGGACCTGGAGACCACGGATTTCGACGAGGCCGTGCAGGCCCTGGCCGCGCTTACCGGGGAGCTGGGGGGCTACTACGAGGCCAGCCGCCTGGACAACGACGGGGGCCGCTCCGCCAGCTATACGGTCCGGGTCCCCTCGGAGAACTTCCGGGCCTTCCTGGACCGGGTGGGCGGCGTGTGCCACGTACTCAGCGTGAGCGAGTACGCCGACGATGTGAGCGAGGCCTATTACGACACGGAAGGACGCCTGAAGACCCAGCAGGCCAAGCTGGACCGGCTGCGTGAACTGCTGGCCCAGGCGGAGGACATGGAGGATATGATCGCCCTGGAGAGCGCCATCGCCGACGCCGAGCGGGAGATCGACTATCTGTCCGGAACATTGAAGCACTACGACACCCAGGTGGACCTGGCCTCTATATCCATATATCTGCGGGCGGTGAGCCGCCTGTCCGACGTGCCGGAACCGGAGCAGAGCCTGGGCCAGCGGGTGGCCGCCTCCTTCAAGGCGGGCCTGGGCTCCTTCGCCCAGTGGGCGGAGGACCTGCTGGTGGGCCTGGCCTACAGCTGGGAGTGGCTGCTCCTGGCGCTCATCATCCTGATCGCCGCCGTGCTTCTCGTTCGCCATATGGTGAAGAAGAGAAAGAACAAATAAGGAACTGCGCTATGGACATCCCATCCTGTAACACGTTCAGAGGATGGCGCATAGAAGCGGCAAGGTCATTACGGAAAAAAGCGTGGAGGCAAAGACCAGCTCCGAGGCAAAGACGTCGCCGCAGTCATATTCCTCCGCCAGAATGGAGGTGACGCTTCCGGCGGGCATGGCGGTCATCAGCACGCTCACGCTCACCAACAGCCTGTCCAGGGGAAGCCAGTACAGCGCAGCGTACACGGCCAAGGGGAACACAATGAGCCGCAGAAGGCAGAAATACAGCACCGGCCGTGAGAACAGCGCTTTTATCGGCGCGTCCGCCAGAACGGAGCCGATCATCAGCATGGACACCGGGATGCAGCACCGGCTCAGCGCTCCCACCGTATCCAGCGCAAATCCCGGCAGCTTTACCGGCAGCACCATGAGCGCCAGCCCCAGGAAGATAGACACGATGCAGGGGTGGGTGGCCAGCTTTTTCAGCGCGTCTTTTCGTTCCACATCTGTGAATAGGCTCAGCCCCGCCGTCCACATGGTAAAGCGGATAGGTATCTGGAAGATGGAGGTGACCATGACGCCCATGCTCCCGTAGAGGACCTCGGCCACCGGCAGGCCGATAAAGCTGGAGCTGGAGCAGATCATGCCGTAGCTCAGCACACTTCTCCTCTCCCGGTCGAAGCGTCGGAACAGCACCCGGCTGCCCAGGATGGCGGTCATTTGGATGGCCGCGCTGATGGCGACGGCCCACAGGCAGTTTCGGGCGAACGCCGCCGTGACGGCTGCGCCGCCTAAAAAGGAATTAACGATGTTGCAAGGCAGGATGAGATCGATCAGCAGGGATGAAAGGCACTTGCGCCCGGCGACAGTGATGACGCTCAGCCTTGCCAGCAGCATCCCCAACAAAATCAATACAAACATCTGTGCCTGCAGTGAGAGCATTCGTCCGAAGAAATCCATAACGGCACCTTCCTTTCGGCCAGAGCATAGCACGGCGCACATGGGTTTGTGAAATACCGTTTATGGGCCAAGTTCATACTCCAAAAGCATGAACTTGGCCTATAAGACTGTTTAACTTATGAAATAAATCTGCCCCTCTTGACGGTCACGCTCATTCACGGTATCATATCGTCGAAATTATACTTTTGAGGTATATACTGTCATGGAGCTGCGTCAAATCGAGAATTTTCTAAAGATCGCGGAATATGAAAATATCACCCAGGCCGCCGAGGTCCTGCACATGAGCCAGCCGCCTCTGACCCGGCAGCTGCAGGCGCTGGAGGCGGAACTGGGCGTGCGGCTCTTCGTCCGGGAGAAAAAGCGCCTGCACATCACGGAGGAGGGCCGCTTTTTCCGCCAGCAGGCCAAACAGATACTGGTCCTGGTGAACAAAACGGCAGAGCAGCTGCGCCAGATGGGCCAGGGGCTTTCCGGCACGCTGTATATCGGTTCCACCGAGACGGCGGGCGCCGCGCTGCTCCCGGAGTGGATAGAGGGTTTCAAAATCCGGTGGCCAGAAGTGCGCTTCAGCCTGTGGAGCGGCAACTCCGACGATGTGATGGAGCGGCTGGACCGGGGGCTGCTGGACGCGGCGGTCATTCTGGAACCCTTTAATGGGGAGAAGTTCCAGTCCATCCATATCATGGACGAGCCCTGGGCGGTGCTGGTGCGCTCAGGTCACCCTCTGGCTGCTGAGGAGACGGTCACGCTGGAGGCGCTGGCCCGGGAAGAACTGATCGTTCCCATCCGCCGCAGCGAGGAGGTCGCCAAGTGGTTTCAAGATGCCGGTTTGCGGGCCAACATCGCCTGCCTGTACGCCCCTGTGATGAACGGTGTCCTCTTGGCAGAGCGGGGACTGGGCGTCGCCATCTGCCCGGCTTCGGTGCATGACACCCTGGCAGGCCGGCAGGTGGAAATGCGGCCACTGGCCCAGACCCGTGCTTCCGGGGTCTCTTTGCTCTGGAAAAAGGGCATACGCCTAAGTGCCCCGGCGGAAAGATTCATCGACTACATCAAAGAGCTCCTTTGATAAAGCATGAGCCCTATACCGGTCCGGTATAGGGCTCGTATTTTGCTTCGGATGTCTTTTGTTTTACCGCTGTCCTTTGTCGTACGGTATTCCCTCGGCCTTGGGGGCCCGGGAGTTCTTGGAGGTGAAGGCCAGGACCAGCAGGGTGATGAGGTAGGGCAGCAGCCGGTAGAAGTTGGCGTTCAGGCCGATATTGGCCAGCAGGAACACGCCGTCGCCGTTGATGTCGATGCTGGCGTAGGCCGCGGCGATGCACTTGAACAGGCCGAACAGCAGCGCCGCCCCGGCGATGTTCAGAGGTTTCCAGTTGCCGAAGATCATCACTGCCAAGGCCAGGAAGCCGAAGCCTGCCACGTCGCCGTTGGACGAGCAGTTGGTGGTGGTCAGAGCGTACACGAAGCCGCCCATACCGGCCAAGGCGCCGGAGATGGTCACGCCGGCGTAGCGCATCTTTCTCACGTTGATGCCCAAAGAGTCGGCCGCCTGGGGATTTTCGCCGCAGGAGCGCAGCCGCAGGCCGAACCGGGTCTTGTAGAGGATGATGGACAGGACGATGAACAGGATGATGCACACATAGGTGGTCAGGTACACCTTGTCCAGGAAGGTGCTGGCGAAGAAGCCCAGCTTGGCCTTTTTGTCGAAGCCGAACATGGTCTTCTTGATCATGAACCAGCTGGAGGCGTCGCCGGTGGCCATCTGCAGGGTGTTCTGGTTGGCGATGAGCCGGATGAGGAACAGCACCAGGGCCGGGGCCATCAGGTTCAGGGCCGTGCCGCCGATGGTCTGGTCGGCCTTCAGGTTGATGGCCGCGAAGGCCAGCAGCAGCGAGAATACCGCGCCCAATATGGCTGCCACCACCATGGTCAGCAGCAGGAAGCCCTGCAGGGCCACCCAGTTGTTCATCTCCTTGGCCACGTTGAACCAGCCCCACTGCTGCACCAGGCGCACGAACAGCACGCCGATGAACGCGCCAAAGATCATGATGCCTTCCAGGGCCAGGTTGATGATGCCGCTGCGCTCGGCGAACACGCCGGCCAGGGCCACGATCATCAGGGGCACGGCATAGATGAGAGTCTGTCGGATCAGAAATGACATTACTTCCCGGCCTCCTTTCCGGCGTCCGCTTTCGGGGCGGGCTCCGCGTTGGCGTCCGGCTTGGCGCCGGCCTTTTTCTTCGCCTTGCCGCCCAGCCACAGCTTGATGACCAGGGAGAAGGCGGACAGATACACGATCACGGATATGATCACGTCGGTGATGTACTCGTTATAGGCCGTCAGGTTGGTCAGCTGCAGGCCGGAGATATCCAGCATGGACATGAACATGCCGGTGAAGATGACGGCGATGGGGTTGCACACCGCCAGCAGCGCCACGGGGATGCCGTTGAAGCCTGTGGCCGGCAGGGACTGATAGGTGCTCCAGAAGAACTCCGTGTTGCCCGACAGGTAGTACAGCGACGCCGCCGCGCCGGACATGGCGCCGGCGATGGCCATGGACAGGATGATGCTGCGCTTGTCCTTGATGCCCGCGTACTTGGCCGCGTGGCGGTTGGCGCCGCAGGCCTTCAGCTCGTAGCCGAAGGTGGTCTTGGTGAAGATGACGTACATGAGGATGGCCAGAGCGATGGCGATGAGGATACCGCCGTTGATCTGGGAGCCGGGGAAGATCTTGTCCAGGAACATCTTGGGGGTCTGTACGCCGTTGAAGCTGGTCTTGTAGATGTAGGCCGTCTTGGTGTTCTCCACGGTGTTCTTGAGGTTGGACACGTCGAAGGCCCAGGTCACCAGGTTGGCGGCGATCCAGTTGGTCATGATGCAGGCCAGCACCTCGTTGATGTTCAGGAAAGCCTTCACGAAGCCGGGGACGGCGCCCCAGAGAGCGCCGGCGGCCATGCCGCCCAGGAACGCCAGGATCCAGATGACCCAGGCGGGCACCACCGAGGAGGGGATCTCCAGGGCGATGAACAGCGTCGCGGCGGTGCCGGCCAGGTACTGGCCGGGAGCGCCGATGTTGAACAGGCCGGTCTTATAGGCCACGGCCACGGAAAGGCCGGTGAGGATCAGGGGGGTGGCCCGGAAGAGCATGTTGCCGAAGGTCACTGGGTTGAAGCCGAAGGTCAGCTCGCCGGCGGCGTTGCGGCCCGTGCTGATGATGCCCAGGAAGATGAGCTGTATGCCCTCCCAGGCGGTCTTGAGGCTCATACTCTTGTTGAACAGGCCCACCAAAAACACCACCACCGCGCCGGCCACCAGGCCGATGAGGATGGAGAGCAGGGAGGCCAGCACCGAACGGGTGCCATCCCGCTGCATCAGGGGGGTCTTCTCCTTCATGCGGTCTCACGCTCCTTTCC
Source organism: uncultured Oscillospiraceae bacterium (assembly GCA_947581795.1). GTDB lineage: Bacteria > Bacillota > Clostridia > Oscillospirales > Oscillospiraceae > CAJOIG01. Next base: position 13,163 of record CANPVS010000003.1, on the reverse strand, counting down.
CTGGCGCTTGGCGCCGGCCATGTACAGGCCCAGCTCCTCCACGGTGGTCTTCTTCGGGTCCAGCTCACCCACGATCTCGCCCTCGTACATGACCAGGATGCGGTCGGACAGGTTCATGACCTCGTCCAGCTCCAGGCTCACCAGGAGCACCGCCTTGCCCTCGTCCCGCTGGGCCACCAGCTGCTTGTGCACGGACTCAATAGCGCCCACATCCAGGCCGCGGGTGGGCTGCACCGCCACGATCAGGGGCAGGTCCCGGTCGATCTCACGGGCCACGATGGCCTTCTGCTGGTTGCCGCCGGACATGCTCCGGGCGACGGTGACAGGCCCCTGGCCGGAGCGCACGTCGTACTGCTCGATGAGCTTCTCCGCGTAGGAGCGGACGGCGCCGAAGCGGATGAAGCCGTGGTTCTGAAACTGGGGCTCGTAGTACCGCTGGAGCACCATGTTCTGCTCCAGGGTGAAATCCAGGACCAGGCCGTGCTTGTGCCGGTCCTCGGGGATGTGGCTCATGCCGGTCTGGCTGCGGGCCCGGATAGGCAGATGGGTGATATCGCGGCCGCACAGCTCGATCCTCCCGGCGCTGGCCTTCTCCAGGCCCGTGAGGGCGTGGACGAATTCCGTCTGGCCGTTGCCGTCGATGCCGGCGATGCACACGATCTCTCCGGCGTGGGCGGTGAAGGAGACGTTTTTCACCGCGTCGTTTTTGTGGATCTTGGAGGGAACGGTGAGCCCCTCCACAGTGAGCACGGCCTCCTTTGGCTGGGCGGGGTCCTTGTCCACCACCAGCTGGACGGGGCGGCCCACCATCATGCGGGAGAGCTCCTCCTTGGTGGTGCTGGCCGTGTCGATGGTGCCCACATATTTGCCCTTCCGGAGCACCGTCACCCGGTCGGAGACCTCCATGATCTCGTTGAGCTTGTGGGAGATGAAGAGGATGCTCTTGCCCTCGGCGGCAAGGTTCTTCATGATCTGCATGAGCTCTTCGATCTCCTGGGGGGTCAGCACCGCGGTGGGCTCGTCGAAGATGAGGATCTCATTGTCCCGGTAGAGCATCTTCAATATCTCCGTGCGCTGCTGCATGCCCACGGTGATGTCCTCCACCTTGGCGTCCAGGTCCACGTGCAGGCCGTACTGTTCGGACAGGGCCTTCACCTTGGCCCGGGCGTCCTTCTTCTGCAAAAAGCCCATTTTTGTGTCCTCGGCGCCCAGGATGATGTTGTCCAGGACCGTGAACACCTCGATCAGCTTAAAGTGCTGGTGCACCATGCCGATGTGCAGGGCGGTGGCGTCATTGGGGCTCTCTATCTTCACCGGCTGGCCGTTTTTGCGTATCTCCCCCTGCTCCGGCTGATACAGGCCGAACAGCACGCTCATAAGCGTGCTCTTGCCGGCGCCGTTCTCGCCCAGAAGGGCGTGTATCTCGCCCTTTTTCAGCTGGAGGGTGATGTCGTCATTGGCCTTGATACCGGGAAATTCCTTGGTGATGTGAAGCATTTCAATGACATATTCCGGGGTCTGCTCCATGCTTCCTCCTCCTTTTTGTGGATTTGCCGGAAAAATAACTATCTCTCTTATCAAAGAAGGGGAAGAGTGGCGCTCTTCCCCTTCCTATGGTTTATCTCAGGATCACTCGATGTAGTTGATGGTGACGTAATCGGTAGCGGCCTGAGCGATGTCGCCGCCCTCCAGGACGGTGTTGTCGATCTCGACCTCGCCGCTCTTCACAGCGGCGAACAGCTCCTCATACTCCTCGACGGAGAAGTTCTCCAAGCTCCAGGTAGCGGTGGGCAGGCCCACGGAGTCGTCGTCCACGCCCAGGCTGGTGCCGGTGCCGCCGATCTCTTCCCAAGTGCCGTCATAGACCTTGCCGACAGCCCAGCTGGTGGCGGCGCTCAGGCCCTTCAGGGCGGAGGTGACCACGTAGTCGGACTCGAAGGACTGGTCCACGTCCACGCCGATGACAGCGCCGTCGTTGGCGCCGGCCGCGGCCACGATGGAGGCGAACATGGAGCCGCCGCAGGCGAACACGACCTCGGTGCCGTTATTGTACCAGCCCTCGATCATGGTCTGCAGGTCGGGAGAAGCGGAGAAGCTGGCGCCGTGCAGCCAGGAGTAGTTGATGTTGACGTTGACGCCCATCTCCTCAGCAGCAGCCGCAGCGCCCTGGACGAAGCCGTAGCCGTAACGGCAGCAAGCCGGGTTGGTGCCGCCGCCGCCGCCGGAGAAGCCCAGCTCGGTGTAGCCTTCCTTCACGATGGCATAGCCGGCGAAGTAGCCGCTCTGCTCTTCCTTGAAGGAGATGCCGGCCACGTTGGCCAGGACGTTGCCGTCAGCGTCGGACAGAGGATAGCCGTCGATGAAGACGAACTTCACGTCGGGGTTGGCGATCGCCGCGGCGGTCAGGGCAGCCTCCTGCAGGAAGCCGGCGCACACGACCACCTTCGCGCCGCCGTCCACAGCGGCCTGCATGGCGTCGATACGGTCGTCGTCAGTGGCCTGGTCGCCGTTGGCGGGCTGATAGTACTTGTAGGACAGGCCGTTGGCGGCGGCGTACAGCTTCACGCCGTCATAGGTGCCCTGGTTGAAGCTCTTGTCCTTCAGCTGGCCCACGTCGGTGACGAAAGCGACTTCGTAGGTGTTGTCCGCGGAAGTCATGTTGTCCTCGATGGTGTCAGGATCGACAGCCTCGCCCTCGGCCGCGAAAGCGACGCAGGACAGGGACAGGACCATGGCAAGAGCAAGGATGAGCGCAAGGATCTTTTTCATGGGGTGCCTCCTTAAAAATAATGTGTGTTATATGAGGTTTTTACTCTCTTCTATCACAGGGACATTATAGCATGTCCCCTTTTGGGGCGCAACGGAAAAGCAAAAAATATTCGGTAACGAGTGGTTGCAAAAAGTTGCAATTTCCCCTTTTATCCCCCTTTTACTTCCGCCTTGCGCGCCGGCCTTATTTATGGTATCATAACATCTAATGAGACATCACAGGAAGGGGGCGTGCGCCTATGGGCAGCATCCTCACCATCGGCATCGCCGGCGGCACCGGCAGCGGCAAGACCACCATCACCCGGCGGCTCCAGCGGCAGTTTGACACCCAGGTCTGCACCCTCTATCACGATAACTATTACCATGCCCACGACGGCCTCACCATGGAGGAGCGGGCCAGGCTCAACTACGACGAGCCCGCCGCTTTCGAGACGGACCTGCTGGTGGAGCACCTGGCTAAGCTCCGGGCGGGGCAGGCGGTGGACGGACCCATCTACGACTACACGGTCCACAACCGGGCCCCGGAGACCCAGCGCATCGAGCCGGCCCCCGTGGTGCTGGTGGAGGGCATCCTCATCCTGGCGAGCGAAGAGCTGTGCAAAAGCCTGGACATCAAGGTCTTCGTGGACGCGGACGCGGATGTGCGCATCCTGCGGCGCATCGTCCGGGACGTGCGGGACCGGGGCCGGAGCCTGGAGAGCGTGGTGAACCAGTACCTGACCACGGTCAAGCCCATGCACGAGCTGTATGTGGAGCCCTCCAAGCGGAAGGCGGACATCATCATCCCAGAGGGGGGCCACAACGAGGTGGCCATGGAGCTGCTCATCCGGCGCATCCAGGCCCATTTACAGGAGGCGGAATAAATGGCTAAACTCTACTTCAAATACGGCGCCATGGGCTCCAGCAAGTCCGCCCAGGCCCTCATCGCCAAGTTCAACTACGAGGAGCAGGGCATGCGCTGCTGGCTCATCAAGCCCGCCACGGACACCCGGGACGGGATCGACGCGGTCCGCTCCCGGATAGGCCTCACCGCCACCGGCGAGGTGGTTTACCCGGAGGACAACATCGGCGACCTGTACCAGGCCGCGGGCTGGTGCGACGTGATCATCGCCGACGAGGCCCAGTTTTTCACCCCCGCCCAGATCGACCAGCTCCGCGACATCGTGGACACGGCGGACGTGCCGGTGATGTGCTTCGGGCTGCGCACCGACTTTCTCACCCACCTGTTCCCCGGCGCCCGGCGGCTCATGGAGGTGGCCGACTCCATCACGGAGATCAAGACCATCTGCACCTGCGGCCGGAAGGCGGTGGTGAACGCCCGGCTGGACGAGAACGGCAACGTGGTCACCGAGGGCCAGCAGGTGCTCCTGGGCGGGAACGACACCTATACCGCCATGTGCCACCGCTGCTGGAAAAAGAAGATACGGGAACAGCAGGAGGCGCAGGGCAAAGCATGAAGCGCGTCATCACCTACGGCACCTTCGATCTGCTCCACTACGGCCACATCAACCTGCTCAAGCGGGCCAAGGCCCTGGGGGATTATCTTATCGTGGCCCTGTCCACGGACGAGTTCAACTGGAACGAGAAGCACAAAAAATGCTACTTCCCCTACGAGGTGCGCAAGCAGCTTCTGGAGGCCATCCGTTATGTGGACCTGGTGATACCCGAGGAGAACTGGGAGCAGAAGGTCACCGACGCGAAGGAATACCACGTGGACACCTTCGTCATCGGCGACGACTGGACCGGCAAATTCGACTTTTTGAAGGACCAGGGGGTGGAGGTGGTCTATCTCCCCCGCACCCCGGAGGTCAGCACCACCCAGATCAAGGAAGACCTGCACCAGGATTGAAACACAACACCCGCGGAGATATGCTCCGCGGGTATTTCATATGACTTCGTTGAAATGCTCCATGGTGGTCTGCAGCTGCTTTTTCAGTATCTCCTGCCACAGGTGGCCCCGTATCTCTCCGGGCCCCTTTGACACCTTTGTCCGCAGGATGCTCCCATCGTCCAGGACCTTTCGGTAATAGCAGTGGTCCGTCTCCCTATAGAGCTCCCAGCCGTCCCGCTCGCAGTACCGTCTTAGATCTTTCCAGCTTGGCATACGACCTCGCCCTCCAATTCCTCCGGCGATTGGGCTACAAGGGCCTTGATGACGTAAGGAAGATGTCCCCGGCGGTTGGGGGCGTAATAATATCGGTCGAATTCCTGATAATATTCCTCCGCATATTCCATGATATTCCGGACCAACTCTTTCCTGGCCGCAGCCTCATCCGCTCCGTTCACGACGATATCCATATCGCGGACCGACAGCGTCACGCTGCCGTCCGCCTCCCGGTACAGATCCGCCGTGAACTTGACGCCCGAGATGAGCTGCCATATGGTCTCAGTAGCGGAGAGCATCATGTTGTCCCTGGTCCGCTTGATGAACACCGGCTTTTCCCGGATGACTTTATCCATTACGCTGCTCCATTCTTTGCGCACGTCGCTGGAACTGATCGTCAGCATGTCGTTCATCTCCTTTTTCACCCCCAGTATAGCAAAAGTCGTACAACTTGTCAATGTTGTACGACTTTATTATATGCACCGCGGGTATGAATATGCCCCGTCCGCGCTCACTGCGATCCGCGGGAAAAGGGCCCGTTTCTCCGGCGGAGATATTGGATAAACCAGCAGTATTTTTGTCTATCCCTGTCCCGCCGGACATACTATAATACGTCCCGGACGGACAGGGCAAAAACCGGCGGCGGCGATTGACGATTTTTTGCGGAATCTCTGCCAATTTGCAGAATTAAGTTATAGACAGCCGGAACGACTTGTGTTATTATAACAAGGTATATAAATTTAGCAAGAGGTGATGCTCATGCTCTTCAAGTCCCATGGCGGCGTGCATCCCAACGACAAAAAGGCACCCGCCAACGAAGCGGTGATAACCACCATCCCCCAGCCCCCTGAGGTGGTCATCCCCATGTCCCAGCACATCGGCGCTCCCTGTACGCCCCTGGTGGCTGTGGGCGACGAGGTGAAGCTGGGCCAGAAGATCGGCGAGGCGAAAGCCCCCGTTTCCGCGCCCATCCACGCCTCCGTCTCCGGCAAGGTCACGGCCATCGCGCCCCACCTGAACAACCTGGGCAATATGGTGACCAGCGTCGTCATTGAAAACGACTTCAAGGACACCCCCGCCGAGACTATGGTCCCGGCCACCGAGGAGGACCTGCAGTCCCCCGAAAAGATCGCTGACATCGTCCGCGAGGCCGGCATCGTCGGTATGGGCGGCGCCACGTTCCCCACCGCTTTCAAGATCACCAGCGGCTGGGGCAAGGTGGACACCGTCATCATCAACGGCGCCGAGTGCGAACCGTACATAACCAGCGACCACCGCACCATGCTGGAGCACCCCGAAGAGCTTCTGAAGGGCATCCAGCTCATCATGAAGGCGTGCAAGGTGGAGAAGGCCTACTTCGGCATCGAGCTGAACAAGAAGTTCGCCATCGACCTGCTGAACTTCAAGGGCGCCAAGGAGATGGGCATCGAGATCGTGCCCCTCAAGTGCCAGTACCCCCAGGGCGCTGAGAAGACGCTCATCAAGACCATCACCGGCCGCGAGGTACCTCCCGGAGGCCTGCCCGCCAACGTGGGCTGCTCCGTGTTCAACACCTTCACCGCCTACAGCGTGTACCGCGCCTGCTACGAGGGCTGGCCCGCCATCGAGCGCGTGGTCACCGTCTCCGGCTCGGCCATCGCCGACCCGAAGAACGTGAAGGTCCGTGTGGGCACCAGCATGCAGTGGGTCTTTGAGCAGACCGGCGGCTTCGCCAAGGAGCCCTGGAAGATCATCATGGGCGGCCCGATGATGGGCATGGCCCAGTACGACATGACCGTCCCCTGCGGCAAGGGCACCGCGTCCCTGCTGGCCTTCGCCGACAAGGAGGACCGGACCGTTGCCGATCCCGTGTGCATCCGCTGCGGCCAGTGCATCGACGGCTGCCCCATGAACCTGCAGCCCATCTACATGTACATGTACCAGCAGAAGGGCGACGTGGAGATGCTCCAGAAGCTGAACATCATGGACTGCGTGGAGTGCGGCTCCTGCTCCTACATCTGCCCGGGCCGGCTGCACCTGACCCACGCGTTCAAGACCGGCAAGGCCATGGTCCAGGCCCATATGGCCGAGCTGAAGGCCAAGGCCGAGGCCGAGAAGGCCAAAGCGGAGGCGGAAGCCCCCAAGGCTGAGGCCAAGCCGGAAGCTCCCAAGCCCGCCGAGGCTCCCAAGGCGGCCGCCAAGCCCGAGGCCCCCAAGGCCGAGGAAAAGCCCGCCGCGCCGGCGAAGGAAGAAAAGAAGGAGGACAAGTGAGATGAACGAAGAACGTAAGCTTATCGTATCCTCCTCGCCGCATATCCGCACCCCCCGGGGCACCCAGCAGATCATGCTGGACGTGATCATCGCCCTGCTCCCGGCGCTGGTGGCGGCCGTGATCTTCTTCGGCGTCAAGCCCCTGATCGTCACCTGTGTGTCCGTGATCAGCTGCGTGGTCTTTGAGTTCGCCTACCGCAAGCTTCTGAAGAAGACCGACAGCTACATGGACCTGTCCGCGGTGGTGACCGGCATGCTGCTGGCCTACTGCCTGCCCTACACCTTCCCCTGGTGGGCCGTCATCATCGGCGCGTTCTTCTCCATCGTGCTGGTGAAGCAGCTGTTCGGCGGCATCGGCAAGAACATCTGGAACCCCGCCCTGGCGGGCCGCGCGTTCCTGCTGGTGAGCTACGCGGTGCTGATGACCACCTGGTCCGACGGCCCTGACGCGGCCACCTTCGCCACCCCCCTGGCCAGCCTCCACGCCGGTGCCCTTGCTCCCGACGGCCTGTGGAACATGTTCATCGGCAACATCGGCGGCAGCTTCGGCGAGGTCAGCGCTCTGGCGCTGCTCATCGGCGGCGCGTGGCTGGTGTACCGGAAGGTCATCTCCCTGCGCATCCCGGTGGCCTACATCGGCACCGTGGCTGTGCTGACCCTGATCTTCTCCCGGGGCAACAACCATATCATGTGGATGCTCCAGAACCTGCTGTCCGGCGGCCTGCTGCTGGGCGCCATCTTCATGGCGACCGATTACTGCACCAGCCCCGTGACCCCCAACGGCCAGCTCATCTTCGGCGTGGGCTGCGGCCTTCTGACCGTGCTCATCCGCTACTTCGGCGGCTATCCCGAGGGCGTGAGCTTCGCCATCCTCATCATGAACTGCTGCACTTGGCTCATTGACCAGCATACGGCTCCCCGCCGCTTCGGCGTCACCAAGGGCAAGAAGAAGGAGGAGGCAAAAGGATGAAAAAAGCACTTGATTTCGTAAAGCCCGCCCTGATCCTCCTGCTGGTCGCCGCGGTGGTGGCCCTGGTCCTGGGCCTGGTGGACTCCATGACCCGCGACCGCATCGAGGCCATCGCCGAGCAGACAAAGACCAACGCCATGAACGCGGTGCTGGAGGCTCCTTCCTATGAGCAGATCGAGCTGGGCGCGGACGCCCCCTCCGACATCGACGAGGCATACGCCGCCGAGGGCGGCGGCTGGGTGGTCCAGGTCACCGAGACCGGCTCCCAGGGCGCCGTCACCATGATGGTAGGCGTCAATCCCGACCTCACCTGCAGCGGCATCTCCGTCACCGAGTCCAGCGAGACCGCGGGTCTGGGCGCCATCGCCTCCCAGCAGAGCGCGGCCGGCGACGCCTTCCGCAGCCAGTTCGTGGGCCAGAGCGGCACCGTGGCCGTCACCAAGGACGGCGGTACCATCAACGCCCTCACCGGCGCCACCATCACCTCCAGGGCCATCTCCACCGGCGTCACCGCCGCGCTGGCTCTGTGCGAATCTTTAGGTTAAGGGGGTAAGAGGCAATGAACGCAAAGAAACAGCTTACAGAAGGCCTTATTACCAATAACCCCGTACTGGTGCAGCAGATCGGCCTGTGCGCGACCATGGCCATCTCCACCACCCTGTTCAACGGCATCGGCATGGGCCTGTCCGTGCTGATTATCCTGACCTGCTGCAACGTGGTGGTCTCCGCCATCCGCAAGATCATCCCCGGTCAGGTCCGTCTGGCCATCTTCGTGGTGGTCATCGCCGGCTTCGTCACCATCGTGGACCTGCTGCTGCAGGCCTTCATCCCCGCCCTTTCCTCCGCGCTGGGCGTGTTCATCCCGCTGATCGTGGTCAACTGCATCATCATCGGCCGCGCCGAGGCCTTCTCCTCCAAGGAGGGCGTGTTCCTGTCCTTCCGGGACGGCGTGTTCCAGGGCCTGGGCTACACCTGCGTGCTGGTGCTGATGTGCCTGGTCCGCGAGCTGCTGGGCTCCGGCACCATCGGCGGCGGCATCCTCAACGGCGCCACCTCCTTCTTCACCCTGGACGGCACCGGCGCCGGCATCCGCATCATCCCCGAGGGCTTCGGCGCCGGCGCGCTGGTCCTCCCCTTCGGCGGCTTCCTCACTCTGGGCTGCCTCATGGCCGTGATGCAGTACGCGCTGCGCAAGAGCAATGAGAAGAAGGCCCGGAAAGAAAAGGAGGTTAAAGAATAATGTTCGCTTCTATAGTCACCATCTCTCTGGCGGCGATCCTGACGAACAACTTCATCTTCTCCCAGTTCTTGGGCATCTGCCCGTTCCTGGGCGTGTCCAACAAGATGAGCACCGCCACCGGCATGAGCGTGGCCGTCATCTTCGTCATGACCATGGCCTCCGCCATCTGCTGGGTGATCAACGAGTTCCTGCTGATCCCCTTCGGCGTGGCCGGCTTCATGCAGACCGTGGCCTACATCCTGGTCATCGCCGTGCTGGTGCAGTTCGTGGAGATGTTCCTCAAGAAGGCCATCCCGGCCCTGTACTCCGCCATGGGCATCTTCCTGCCCCTCATCACCACCAACTGCGCGGTGCTGGGCGTGGTGCTGCTGAACACCCAGAACAGCTACAACTTCCTGGAGAGCGTGATCGACGGCTTCACCGGCGGCCTGGGCTTCACGGTGGCCATCGTCCTGTTCGCCAGCGTCCGCGAGCGTCTGGAGTTCGCCGACTACCCCAAGGCCTTTGAAGGCTTCGCCATCTGCCTCGTGACGGCGGCCCTGTTCGCTCTGGCGTTCATGGGCTTCTCCGGCATGAAGATCCCTGTATAAGGAGGGCGGAAGAGAAATGACTATTGTTTCCGCTATCGTTATCCTTGGCGCGCTGGGCCTTGTGTTCGGCATCCTGCTGGTCATCGCCGGCAAGGTGTTCTACGTCGAGAAGGACCCCAAGGAAGAAGCTGTCCGTGAGTGCCTGGCCGGCGCCAACTGCGGCGCCTGCGGCTTCCCCGGCTGCGACGGCTACGCCGCTGCGGTGGCCAAGGGCGAGGCCCCGGTGAACGCCTGCGTGCCCGGCGGCCCTGCCGCCGCCGCCAAGATCGGCGAGATCATGGGCGTCGCCGCCGGCGACGTGGAGGCCAGCGTGGCCTTCGTCCAGTGCTCCGGCACCTGCGGCCACACCAAGAAGAAGTTCGAGTATGAGGGTCTGGACTCCTGTCTGTCCGCCACCCGCCTGGGCGGCGGCAACGGCGCCAATGTGTGCCCGGCCGGGTGCCTGGGCTTCGGCGACTGCGTGAAGGCCTGCGCCTTCGACGCCATGCATATCGTGGACGGCATCGCTCAGGTGGACCGCTCCAAGTGCGTCGGCTGCATGAAGTGCGCCGCCACCTGCCCCAAGAAGCTCATCACCAAGGTCCCCGCGGCCTCCACCAACGCCGTGGGCTGCAACTCCAACGACAAGGGCGCCCAGGTCACCAAGTACTGCGACTTCGGCTGCATCGGCTGCATGAAGTGCAAGAAGGAGTGCCCCGCCGACGCCATCACCATCGAGAACTTCCTGGCCAAGATCGACCAGTCCAAGTGCCAGCACTGCGGCCACTGCGCCGAGGTCTGCCCCCGGAAGGTCATCACCACCTTTGGCGAGTAAGTCAACAGCTACAGCGTCAAGCGCCCGGCGTGAGGCCGGGCGCTTTTCCTTTATAATTATAGTGTTGACATACGCTGGGAAAAAAGGTATCATTTTTCCATTCCGCGAAAAGAGGTAAAGTAGATATGGACCTGGAGAATATAAAAGAGCAGCTTGACGCTGTGGACGGACAGATGAGCGAACTGTTCGCCCGGCGGATGGACCTGACCGCCCAGATGGCGAAGGCCCGGCAGGAGCAGGGCCTGGTGCCCATGGACCTGGCCGGCCAGCGGGAGGCCAAAGTCCGCTTCCAGCAGACCGCCGGGGAGGCCCTCTCCGGCTACGCCGGGGTGGTCTACGCCACCTTGCAGGACGTGGCCCAGAGCTACGAGGCGTCCCTGCTGAAAAAGCCCAGCGCCCTGTGCGGGCGCATCGCCAAGAGTCTGGAGAACACCGCACAGCTCTTCCCCGAGTCGGCCACCGTGGCCTGCCAGGGCGTGGAGGGGGCCTACGCCCAGATCGCGGCGGACAAGCTGTTCCCCGACGCCCATATCTCCTACGTGAAGAGCTTCGAGGCGGTTTTTTCCGCCATCGCCAGCGGCTTCTGCCGCTACGGGGTGCTGCCTTTGGAGAACAGCACCGCCGGTTCCGTGAACCGTATATACGATCTCATGATGCAGTACAATTTCTCCATCGTCCGCTCCGTGCGCCTGAAGGTGGACCACAACCTGATGGTCCCCCCCGGGGTGAAGCTGGAGGACGTGAAGGAGATATTCTCCCACGAGCAGGCCATCGCCCAGTGCCAGGAGTTTTTGAAGACGCTTCCCGACGCGAAGGTCACCGTGTGCGAGAACACCGCCGTGGCGGCGAAGATGGTGGCCCAGTCGGGACGGACGGACGTGGCGGCCCTCTCCTCCCACGCCTGCGGCGCCCTCTACGGGCTGGACACCCTGGCCGCCGACGTGCAGGACAAGGGCAACAACTACACCCGCTTCATCTGCATCGGCAAGGAGCCGGAGATCTTCCCCGGCGCAGACCGCACCAGCGTCATGCTCACCGTGAGCCACCGGCCCGGTTCCCTGTACCGGCTCATGAGCCGCATCACCGCCCTGGGCATCAACCTGACCAAGCTGGAGAGCCGGCCCCTGCCCGACCGGGACTTTGAGTTCATGTTCTACTTCGACCTGGAGACTTCCGTCTACTCCCCCCGGTTCATCCAGCTCATGGCGGATCTGGAGGAGATGTGCGAGACCTTCAAGTATCTGGGCAGCTACTCGGAGATCGTGTGATGGAAGGGCTGCGCACGCTCTTGTGGGTGGCCAGCGGCCTGTTCGCGGCCCTGACGGCCTTTGCGGCTTTGGTGCAGATGCGGGACAGCCGGTTCACCGCCCCCTGCCTTCTGATCCTGGCCGGATGCTTTGCGTTGGGCGTGGCCGTATACGGCAGCCTCGGCGGCTATGATAACATGTGGACCGCCGCCCTCACCGGCAGCCTCGCCATCAGCGCCGGGGCCATGTGGAACGGCCGCCGAAACGGCAACTTCCACATCAAACACCACATCTTCCGCTGGGTCCTGTGCGCCCTGTTTGTGGCGGGCTATGCTTTTTTGTGAACATGCAACGGCCGGTTGCGGAAGTTCCAGCTTTTGCTGGTGGCGCCGCAACCGGCCTTTCTTTTATAATATGGGCATACTACGGTGAGAGGAGGACAGCCATGACACTGCCTGAAAAGATCGTATACTGCCGGAAGCGGGCGGGCCTTTCTCAGGAGGGGCTGGCCGCCCGAGTGGGCGTGTCCCGCCAGGCGGTGTCCAAGTGGGAGCTGGGGGAAGCCTCGCCGGATATCGGCAAGCTGCTGGCCCTGGCCAAAGCCTTCGGCGTCACCACGGACTGGCTGCTGTCGGAGGAGGACCCCGCACCCGAGACGGGACCGGCGCCGGATGCGGCGGCCGAGGATGCTCCGCCCCCGGCGGCCCACACCTGGGTGGATTCGGTGCCCGGCGTGATCGGGCGGCTGCTGCGCCAATACGGGTGGCTGTTCGGGCTGCGCATGGCCATCGGCGGCGGGGTTTTCACCGTCTTCGGCTTCGTCATACAGGCCGTGATGGACTCCTTTGACCGCTCGGCGGACCGGTTCATGGCCGGCTCCTATTTTGGGGACCTGGGCGGCGTCGTCTGGACCGATGAGGCGGGCAACGTTCTGGGCCAGTTCGGGGGCGTCTCCGCCTCCGATCCCGGTTCCATCATTTCCGGCTTCGTCATCGCCGTCGGCCTCATCTCCCTCATCGCCGGCGTCGCCATCGCCGTGAGCCTCTACCCCAAACGAAAAGGACCGAAAGAATAAGATAGGTCAAGCCCCCTGCCGTTGCATTGCCCCACAAAAAGTAGACAGTAGACAAAAAGCCCCCTGTTGTAGGAGAATAACTACGACAGGGGGTATTGTTATGG
>CANPVS010000002.1 GCA_947581795.1 uncultured Oscillospiraceae bacterium | reverse complement strand
TCGAACCCCCGGCCCCTTGCGGAGTCACTGGTTTTCAAGACCAGCTCCATAAACCACTCGGACATCTCTCCGCATGCCCGCATATCTTATCACACAAACGCCCCGCTGTCAAATAAAATCGCGTCTGCTGCAGTATTTTTTCCGCCGGGACTAGGCCTGGACGGAAAAATATGCTATGATGGAAAAAACACCGCTCCCCAGGAGGACGCCCCCATGATCACTGTTGAAAACCTCGCTCTGCAATACGGCAGCCAGGTGCTCTTTTCCGGCGCGGACCTGCAGTTCACCGCCGGTAACTGCTACGGCATCATCGGCGCCAACGGCGCGGGCAAGTCCACGTTTCTGAAATTGCTCTCCGGCCAGGAGGAGCCCACCAAGGGCCACATCTACATAGACCCCAAGTGCCGCATGAGCGTCCTGCGCCAGGACCAGAACATGTTTGACGACCACATCGTGTTGGAGACGGTCATCATGGGCAATCCCCGGCTCTACGAGTGCGGCAAAGAAAAGGATGCCATTTACGATAAGCCGGACTTCTCCGATGAGGACGGTATCCGGGCGGCTGAGCTGGAGGAGGAATACGCGGAGCTGGGAGGCTGGGAAGCGGATTCCGACGCCTCCCGGCTTCTGCAGGGCCTGGGCATCCCCGTTGCCCTGCACCAAAAGCAGATGGCCGAGCTGGAGGGGCGGCAGAAGGTGAAGGTCCTGCTGGCGCAGGCCCTGTTCGGCCACCCGGACATCATTCTCCTGGACGAGCCCACCAACAACCTGGACCTGGCCTCCACCGTGTGGCTGGAGGACTTCCTCATGGACTATGAGGGCACCGTTCTGGTGGTGAGCCACGACCGGTACTTCCTCAACAATATCTGCACCCACATCGTGGATATCGACTATGGCAAGATACGCATGTATGTGGGCAACTACGACTTCTGGTACGAGTCCAGCCAGCTCATGCAGAAGCTCATCAAGGATCAGAACAAGAAGGCCGAGCAGAAGATAGCGGAGCTGCAGAGCTTCATCGCCCGCTTCTCCGCCAATAAGTCCAAATCCCGCCAGGCCACCAGCCGCCGCAAGCTCCTGGATAAGATCACCGTGGAGCAGATGCCCGCCTCCTCCCGCCGCTATCCCTGGGTGGGGTTCAAGGCGGAGCGGGAGCCGGGCAAGGACCGGCTGTTCGTAACGAATCTCTCCAAAACCGTGGACGGCGTGAAGCTCATCAACAACGTGTCCTTCATCATGGGCAAGGAGGACAAGATCGCCGTCATCGGCGCCAACGAGAACGCCATCACCTGTCTTTTTCAACTCCTGGCCGGGGAACTGGAGCCCGATGAGGGGGAGATCAAGTGGGGCGTGTCCACCACCCAGTCCTACTTCCCCCGGGACTTTCACAGCTACTTCGACGGATGCGACCTGGAGCTCATGGACTGGATCCGCCAGTTCTCCGCGGACAAGCGGGAGAGCTATCTGCGCACGTTCCTGGGCCGGATGCTCTTCTCCGGCGACGAGGTATACAAAAAAGTGTCCGTCCTGTCCGGCGGCGAGAAGATGCGCTGCATGATCTCCAAGACCATGCTGGAGGGCGCCAACGTGCTCATGTTCGACCAGCCCACCAACCACCTGGACCTGGAGAGCATCGCCGCCCTCAACAACGGCATGTCCGCCTTCCCCTACAACATCCTCTTCTACAGCCACGACCACCAGCTGACCCAGACCGTGGCCAACCGGATCATAGAACTGACTGAGGACGGGTGCATCGACAAGAGCTGCACCTACGACGAGTATATGCACATGATGGGCCGGGATCAGAACGTGATAGAGGAGTGAGCCTCTCCCCTCTCAGCCCAGAATGCCCTTCCCAGTGATCTTTTCCAATTCCTTCGCCACGATGGGGCAGGCCACGGCGTAGCCCTCCTCGTTGGGGTGGAGCCCGTCGTAGGAGTACCGCCCGTCCAGCCGCCCCTCTGCCGTCACCATGGCGCTGTACACGTCCACGTACCGGCAGCCCAGCTCCTTTGCCATGCTTCTGATCTCATCGTTGACGGCCCGGATATGGCTGTTGAAATCGCTGCCTGCATATTCCGACACAGGATAGATGGACTGGACGAGCACTTCCGCCTTGGGCAGGTGGGTCCGGATGCCCTCCAATATGGCCCGGATGTTGGCGGCGGTGGCGCTGTCGTCATAGCCGGAGAGGATGTCGTTCACACCGCCCAGGAACACCACCACATCCGGCTCCTGGCTGTAGACGGACCGCTCGATCCGCTCCAGCATGCCCCCGGTGGTATCCCCGGATATACCCATGTTCACGGCGTTCAGGCCGGGATAGTATACCTCCAGATCGCAGTAGTCGGTGATGCTGTCGCCTAAAAACACCGCCTTGCCGTCCCACTCGGCGAAACTGGCCGCGCCGAACAGGGTCTGGCGAACGGTGCGGCCGTGCTCCTTGGCGTCCGCCGCCACGCCTATGCCCAGCAGCACCCCGGCCGCGGCCACCAGGCCGCCCACCACGCCGGCCGCCTGGGCTATCTTCTTTTTCGTGCCCATATATGCTCCTTTCCGCCGCGCCATGAGCGCGGCGCTTTTTGTTTCTCAGCGGGCCCGCAGTTCCCAGAAGGCCACTGCTCCGGCGGCCGCCACGTTCAGGGAATCCACCCCATGGGCCATGGGGATGCGCACCGTGTAGTCGCAGGCCGCCACCGTCCTGGCGGCCAGGCCATCCCCTTCTGTGCCGAGCACGATAGCGAGGCGGGGCTCTGCCTTGAGGTCAGGGTCGTAGATGGGAACGGAATCGTCACTCAACGCCATAGCCGCTGTCTTAAATCCCAGCTCATGCAGCTGGGCCATGGCCTCCCCGGGCCAGCCGGTCATAGTGGCCCAGGGCACCTGCAGCACCGTTCCCATGCTCACCCGCACCGCCCGGCGGTTCAGGGGGTCACAGCAGCTCTCGGTGAGCAGCACCCCGTCCATCCCCAGCGCCGCGGCAGAGCGAAACACCGCTCCCACGTTGGTGGAGTCTGTGATGTCCTCCAATATAGCAAGCCGCCGCGCCCCAGCGCAGACCTGCTCTATCATCAGCGGCGCAGGCCTTCCCATGGCGCAGAGGATGCCCCGGTTCACGGTGTAGCCCGTGAGCTTTTCCAGCACTTCCCGGTCCCCGGTATACACCGCCGCGTCGGGACACAGAGCCATGAGCTCCGCTCCCTGGCCGTCCAAATGTCGCCGCTCCATCAACAGCGCCTTGGGCGCGCAGCCCGCCGCCAGGGCCACCCGGATGGCCTTGGCGCTCTCGCAGATGAATATGCCCTTTTCAGGCTCCAGCCTGTTTCGCAGCTGTGCCTCTGTGAGCCGGGCAAACAGGTCCAGCTCCGGAGCGGATATATCTTTTATCTCGATGATGTCTGCCATAACAAGACCTCACAGCCGCGTGAGCTTGGCCCGGAAGGATATGGCCCGGGGCGTGTCCATGCCGTCAAAGCGCACGATGTGGGCGCCCTTGTCCGTATCCACGTCCACCACTGTGCCAGGGCCCAGGATATCGTGGGCCACCCGGTCCCCTACCGCGAATGCGCCAGCCTGCGATTCCTCCGGAAGGTACTTCTCCGACATGGCCACGTACTCCCTTGCGTCCCTGATGAGCTCCTCCCGGGGCTCATCAGTATATTCGATCAGGGCGGGGTCTATATCCAGCAGAAACCGGGAGGGATACCGGGGCGAGCCGTCGGTATTGCGTCCCTCCGCCTCGGTGAGGAAAAGCCGCTTCTCCGCCCGGGTCATGGCCACGAAGGCCAGCCGCCGCTCCTCCTCCATGGCCGGTCGGGTCCTGGTCCGCCGGGAGGGAAAAATGCCCTCGTTCATGCCGCAGAGGAACACGTATGGGAATTCCAGTCCCTTGGCGGCATGGACTGTCATGAGCTTCACCTTGTCCCCCGGCTCCCCCGCGTCGGCGTTTGTGAACAGGGCCACATGGGTCAGGTAGTGCTCCAGCGTGGCCTCCTCCCCGCAGGTGGTCTCGAACTCATATACCGCCTGCTTCAGTTCCGCCAGGTTATCCAGCCGTTCCTGGCTGCCCTCGGTGCGCAGTGCCTCCTCGTAGCCGCTCTCGTTCAGGAGCGCGGCCAGCACCTCGCTCACAGGCCGCTGGGCGTAGCTGGCGGCGTATGCCTCAACGAGGCTCACGAACGCAGATGCCTTCGTGCCCTTGAATATATCCTCGTCCAGGTCCCGCACCAGCGCGTCATAGAGGGAGCAGCCACGCTTCTCCGCCGCCTTTTCCAGATACTCCATCCGCCGGCGGCCCATGTTCCTCTTGGGCGTGTTCACCACCCGCCGGAAGGAGAGGTCGTCTTTGTAGGCGATCATGCGCAGATAGGAAAGCGCGTCCTTGATCTCCTTCCTGGAGAAGAACTGCACGCCGCTGTAGATGGTGTAGGGCACCTTCCGCTTCAGGAGCACCTCCTCTACCGCGCTGGTCACATAGTGAGCCCGGTAGAGAACGGTCATATCCCGGTAGGGCACGCCCCGGTCGTGGAGTTCATGGAGCTGCAGGACGATCCACTCCGCCTCTTCTTCCGCGGTCCTGGCGTGGTGGCACAGAACGCTCTCCCCGGTTGGCAGCACCGGTATCAGTTCCTTTTTGATGCGGTTATGGTTTTTGTCGATGAGGGAGTTGGCCGCGGCCAGGATCTGCGGCGTGGAGCGGTAGTTTTCCATCATCATGATGGTCTTGGTGCCGGGAAAACGCCTATCGAAGTCCAGCAGGTACTTCACATCCGCGCCCCGCCAGGTGTAGACGGTCTGGTCCGGGTCGCCCACGATGAACAGGTTCTTGTGATAACCGCAGAGGGCCTCCATCAGCTCATACTGGAGGGAGTCGATATCCTGGAACTCGTCTATCATGATGTATTCCAGGCGCTTTTGCCACTTCAGCTTGATGTCCTCGTGGGTATGGAAGATGTAGAGGGTGAATTTAATGAGGTCGTTGTAGTCCAGGCCAAAACACTTCTTCTCCTGGTAGAGATACCCGTAGAAGATGATGTCTTTGGCCGAGGTCGCCTTGTCATATTTCTCTCGCAGTCCATCCAGGTCCATGGCGATCATATCCAGGTAATACTCCGGGCGCTTGAAGAGCTTCTCTATCTCGATCATGTCCCGGGCGTTGGCAAAGGTCATGTCCCGCAGGGTGAGCCCCCGCTCCTCATAGATGATGCGGAGCATGTCGTCGATGTCGGAGTTGTCCAGCACGAGAAAGCTCTTGGGGTACTGCACGGCGAAGCTGTCCTCCTGGAGGACGGACACGCAGAAGCCGTGGAAGGTGTTGATATAGCCGGTGTCGTTGTCACCGGTGAGGTTGTGGATGCGCTGGCGCATCTCATTAGCGGCCTTGTTGGTGAAGGTGACGCACAGGATGTTCCCAGGCAGGATGCCCAGGTCGTTCACAAGATAGGCGAAGCGGTGGGTCAAGGCCCGGGTCTTGCCGGAACCGGCCCCGGCGATGACCCGCACATAGCCCTCCGTGGTGGTCACTGCCGCCCGCTGGGCCTCGTTCAGCTCATAGTCCATGGTACATCCTCCCTCCCACGTTACCGCCATTATCCATATCCACTGTCCCAAAGACTGGACAGCCGGACATTTCCCTCACAGATTATAACATTTTTCATATCCACATACAAGGATACGCGCCCTCCGCCGGAGCGGGGAGCGCGTATCACTATGCGGTTTCTCAGAACAGGCCGGAGATGACGCCCCGGTCGTCCACGTCGATCTTCTCCGCGGCGGGGACCTTAGGAAGACCGGGCATGGTCATGATGTCCCCTGTGAGGACCACGACGAAACCCGCGCCGGCGGAGACCTTGACCTCCTTCACCGTGACGGTGAAGCCCTCCGGCGCGCCAAGCAGCGCGGGGTCGTCGGAGAAGCTGTACTGGGTCTTGGCGATGCACACGGGCAGGCCGCTGAAGCCCAGGTCCGTGAGCCTGGCGATCTGCTTCTGAGCCGCCGGAGTGATGTTCACGCCCGCGCCGCCGTAGACCTTCGTCGCTACTGCCTCGATCTTCTTGTCCAGCGGCTGGTCCAGCTCGTAACTGAAACGGAAGTCCGGCTTTTCCTCGTCGCACAGCCGGACCACCTCCGCGGCCAGGCCCATACCGCCCTCGCCGCCCTTGGCCCAGAAGTCGCCCAATACAGCCTTCACGCCCAGCTTGGCACAGCTTTCTATGACCTGGGCCACCTCCGCGTCCGTATCCGTGGGGAACCGGTTCACCGCCACCACGCAGGGCAGGCCGTAGACGTTCTTGATGTTGGACACATGCCGCAGCAAGTTGGGCATACCCTTCTCCAGGGCCGCCAGGTCCTCGTGGCCCAGTTCGGTCTTGGGAAGACCGCCGTGCATTTTCAGCGCCCGGATGGTGGCGACAACTACCACAGCGGACGGGGTCAGGCCGGCATACCGGCACTTGATGTCCAGGAATTTCTCCGCGCCCAGGTCCGCGCCGAAACCCGCCTCCGTGACGGTGTAGTCGGCCAGCTTCATGGCCATGCGGGTAGCCAGCACGGAATTACACCCGTGGGCGATGTTGGCGAAGGGCCCGCCGTGGACGAAAGCCGGAGTCCCCTCCAGAGTCTGGACAAGGTTGGGTTTGAGGGCGTCCTTCAAAAGGGCCGCCATGGCACCCACCGCCTTCAGGTCTTTGGCCGTCACCGGCGCGCCGTCATAGGTATAGGCCACCACGATGCGGCCCAGGCGCTCTTTAAGGTCGTGGATGGAACTGGCCAGGCAGAACACCGCCATGATCTCCGTGGCCACGGTGATGTCGTAGCCGTCCTCACGGGGCACGCCGTTGACGCGCCCGCCCAGGCCGTCCACCACGTGGCGCAGCTGCCGGTCATTCATGTCCACGCAGCGTTTCCAGGTGACGGTCTTGGGGTCGATATTCAGGGCGTTGCCCTGGTAGATGTGGTTATCCAGCATGGCGGCCAGCAGGTTGTTGGCCGCGCCGATGGCATGGAAATCACCGGTGAAGTGGAGATTGATGTCCTCCATGGGCACCACCTGGGCATATCCGCCGCCGGCGGCGCCGCCCTTCACGCCGAACACAGGGCCCAGAGAGGGCTCTCGCAGGGCCAGGACAGCGTTCTTGCCGATGCGGCGCAGGCCGTCCGCCAGGCCGATGCTGGTGGTGGTCTTGCCCTCTCCGGCGGGAGTGGGTGTGATGGCCGTCACCAGGATGAGCTTGCCGTCGGGCCGGGGGCTCTCGTCCAGCAGGGCGTAGTCCACCTTGGCCTTGTATTTGCCGTAGGGCTCCAGGTATTTCTCATCCACGCCGGCGCGCTCCGCGATGGCGCCGATGGGCTCCATTTTACAGCTCTGGGCGATCTCGATATCGGTCATGGTGTCCCCTCCTTATTTGATGGAACTGGTGGTGCGCAGCGTCACGTCGTGATAGCCGCCCTCCACGATGCTCGTCTCGCTGACCAGGGTGAGCTTGGCGTCCCGCTGCAGGGCCGGAATAGTGGTGACGCCGCAGTTGCACATGGTGGATTTCACCTTATAAAGGGTCTTCTGGACGTTCTCATGCAGGCCGCCGGCATAGGTGACGTAGCTGTCCACGCCCTCCTCGAAGGCCAGGCCGTCGCTGCCGCCCAGGTCGTATCGCTGCCAGTTGCGGGCCCGGTTGGAGCCCTCGCCCCAGTACTCCTTCACGATGGTACCGTTGATATTCAGCTTCGGCGTGGGGCTCTCGTCGAAGCGGGCAAAGTACCGGCCCAGCATGACGAAGTCAGCGCCCATGGCCAGGGCCAGGGTGATGTGGTGGTCATGGACGATACCGCCGTCGGAGCAGATGGGCACATATATGCCCGTCTCCTTGAAATACTCGTCCCGGGCCTTGGCCACCTCGATGACTGCCGTGGCCTGACCCCGGCCGATGCCCTTGGTCTCCCGGGTGATGCAGATGGAGCCGCCGCCGATACCGATCTTCACGAAGTCGGCGCCCGCCTCCGCCAGGAAGCGGAACCCGGCCGCGTCCACCACGTTGCCCGCGCCCACCTTCACGCTGTCGCCGTAATGCTGGCGTATCCACTCTATAGTGCGCTTCTGCCAGACCGAGTGGCCCTCGGAGGAGTCGATGCACAGGGCGTCCACCCCCGCCTCCACCAGGGCCGGGACACGCTGGGCATAGTCCCGGGAGTTGATGCCCGCGCCCACCATCAGGCGCTTCTTGCTGTCCAGCATCTCGTCGGGGTTCTCCTTGTGGCTGTCGTAGTCCTTGCGGAAGACGAAATACTGCATCCTGCCGTCGGCGGATACGATGGGCAGGGCGTTCAGCTTGTGGTCCCAGATGATGTCGTTTGCCTCCTTGAGGCTGGTGCCCTCGGGGGCCGTCACCAGCTTGTCCATGGGGGTCATAAAGTCCCTGACCACCTCCGTGGGCGCCATGCGGCTGACACGGTAGTCACGGCTGGTCACCAGGCCCAGGAGCTTCCCGTTGGCGGTGCCATCCTCGGTGACGGCCACGGTGGAAAAGCCATTCTTCGCTTTGAGGGCCAGGATATCCGCCAGGGTGGCGTCCGGAGTTACGTTGGAGGCGCTCACCACAAAACCGGATTTATAGCTCTTCACCCGAGCCACCATGGCCGCCTCGTCCTCCACAGACTGGGAACCATAGATGAAGGCCATGCCGCCCTCCCGAGCCAGAGCGATGGCCAGGGTGTCGTTGGACACGGACTGCATGATGGCCGACACCATGGGGATGGACAGCGTGATGGCCGGCTCCTCCCCTTTTTTGAACTTGGTCAGGGGCGTTTTCAGGCTGATATTGGACGGGATGCATTCCTCGGAAGTATATCCGGGGATCAGGAGATATTCGTTAAAGGTGCGGGATGGTTCACTGCAATACTGTGCCATGATCTGTCCTCCTTGTATTATTAAGCAGTAGTTATTAGTGACCCTCTCCAAGGTCATGTGCTACACTGGAAGGGATGCTGTGGATCGGTTCTGTCCTCCTACCGCAAGACGGTTCAATCTAGGCTCCGACCACAGCCCCTTGCAGTTTTGTTGATCAGTTAGATACCGCCAGACGGTTGATGTAGAACAAGGTTACAAGGCAAGGTGTTCTGTGGATACAGCATCAAATCTATCATCTGGAGGTTCTCTTATGGTTTGTGTCGGTATTGACGTTGCCAAGGACAAACACGACTGCTTCATCCTTTCCTCAGAGGGAGAGGTCCTGGCGGACGTGTTCACCATCCCAAACAACATGGCCGGGTTCCTGTTCCTCATGGAAAAAATCCGCTGCTGCACTTCGCCCCAGGACAGCATAAAAGTAGGGCTTGAGGCGACCGGGCATTACAGCTATAACCTTCTGGGGTTCCTTCTTGACAACGGTCTGGCCACCTATGTCTTGAATCCCCTGCACACCAACCTGTACCGGAAAAGCCTCTCCTTGCGGAAAACCAAGACCGACCGTGTTGATGCACGTACCATTGCGGCTATGCTCTTGTCCGATGTGGGCCTCAAGCCCTACACGGACACAGCATACCACAACGAGGAACTAAAGTCACTCACAAGATACAGATTTGTCAAAGTCAGGGAGCGAGCCAAGCTCAAGCAGTCCGTTTCCCGTCTGGTCTGCATCCTGTTCCCGGAGCTGGAGAAACTGGTGCCTTCTCTCCATCTGGCCTCTGTCTACGCCCTTCTGGAGGAATTCCCAGGAGCAAAGCAGCTCGCCGCTGCCAATCTTACCCGATTGAAGTTCCTCCTGGCCGACGCCTCCAAGGGGCGCTATGGGCGGGATATGGCGGTGACCATCCGGGACGCCGCCAGAACTTCTATTGGCTCTGTTATGCCCGCCAAGTCCCTGGAACTGCGGCATACCATTCGTCTCATCCGGGAACTGGACGCCGAAATAGCAGATATTGAAGCCTCTATCCAGTCCATTATGGAAGAGTTAAACTCGCCCATTACCACTATTCCTGGAATAGGTTTCCGTATGGCCGCCATGATCCTGGCTGAGGTTGGAGACTTCTCCCGCTTTGATTCTCCCGACAAAGTCCTGGCTTACGCCGGCCTTTCTCCTTCTACATACCAGTCCGGACAGCTCAACAACTGTTATGCTCATATGGAGAAGCGAGGGTCCAGATATCTTCGCTATGCCATCTACAATGCCACGAAGTACGTCTGCCACTGGGACCCGACCTTTGCCGCCTACCTTGCCAAGAAACGCGCTGAAGGCAAACATTACAATGTGGCTTTATCCCATGCAGAGAAAAAACTTGTGCGGCTCATATACGCTATGGAGAAGTCCGGGCTTCCTTACCAGCCTCGCACAGCCGCTTAGCCTGCTCCTCGCCCACAGCCTCGGCGCCATCACTGGCGTCTGCTTTGCTGTGTCCTCTTGCGGTTCCACACATCTTTATCCATTTTCCTTAATTCAGGCTTGACTTTTAATAGTTAGTCTTGTTTTATCTGAAATACCGGACCGCGGCCTGGAACAGGCCCATATCGTACCGTCCGGGAACGTTCTTATAGAGACCCTTGCCCACGCGTTCAGTGTGGCCCATCTTTCCCAGGACCCGGCCGTCGGGACTGGTGATGCCCTCGATGGCGAATACGGAGCCGTTGGGGTTATCATCTGTATCCATGGAGGGTACGCCGGAGAGGTCCACATACTGGGTGGCGATCTGCCCGTTGGCCGCGAGCTTACGGACCAGTTCCTCCGAAGCCAGGAAGCGGCCCTCGCCGTGGGAGATGGGCACCGTATAGACCTCGCCGGGACGTGTTC
The DNA here is from genome assembly GCA_947581795.1 of uncultured Oscillospiraceae bacterium. Lineage (GTDB taxonomy): Bacteria > Bacillota > Clostridia > Oscillospirales > Oscillospiraceae > CAJOIG01. Next base: position 125,434 of record CANPVS010000002.1, on the reverse strand, counting down.
CCGCCAGCCAAGGGGACTTGTTTGAGGCCACACGGGTCCGCACAAGGCGGGACTGGTGCCGGCCGATAGTATTATAACTCAAAGTGGGACAATTTTCATCTGTATCCACGATCTTCCCGAAGGGCACCAGGCCCAGCTTTATGAGAGCCTGGAAGCCGTTACAAATGCCCAGCATCAGGCCGTCCCGGTTCTCCAGAAGCTTTGTGACCTGCTCCCGGACCGGACCGCCCCGGAAGAAAGCGGCAATGAACTTGGCGCTGCCCTCCGGCTCGTCGCCGCCGGAAAAGCCGCCGGGCAGCACGATCATCTGCGCTCTCTCAATGGCCTTGGCCGCCCGTTCGACGCTCTGCGCGGTGTCCGCGGCGCTCAGGTTGCGCACCACCAGTATCTCCGCCTCGCCGCCGGCCTCTGTCACCGCACGGGCGGTGTCGTACTCGCAGTTGGTGCCGGGGAACACAGGGATCAACGCCCGGGGCTTCGCGTGCTTCACCGCCGGGGCTTTTCGCTCATCGGCGCTATAGGTGAACGCCTCCACGGCGCCGGTCTCAACCGTGCGGGTAGGATACACGTCTTCCAGAACGCTCTCATTCAGAGCCAGCAGCTCGTCGATAGGGGCGCTGTCGGAGCCCAGGTCGATGACCGGCTCGGACGCGGTGACGCCCACGCGGCGGGCATAGGGGCAGTCGATATCCGACTCCAGCTCAGCCACAATGGCCCCGTAAAACGGGATGTGCCACATGTCCCCCGTCATTTCTTCGTTGGCTTTGAACCCGATCCGGTTGCCGAAGGACATCTTCATCACCGCCTCGGCGACGCTTTCCTCCACGGCCCAGGCCGCCTTCACCCTGCCCTGTTGGGCCAGAGCGTGGAACGCCTCCCAGGCGGCCTTCGTGTTCTCCGGCACGTCGCCGCCGAACACATACACCGGGTGCCCCGCCTCTTTGAACTCAGGCGAGAGCACGTCCCCGGCCCGGATAGGCGCGATAGCAAAGGAGATCAGCGTGGGGGGCACGTCCCTGTCCATGAAGGAGCCGGACATGGAGTCCTTGCCGCCGATGGCGGCACAGCCGTAGTCCAGCTGGGCCTCCAGGGCCCCCAGCAGCGCGGAGAAGGGCTTGCCCCAGCGGTCCGGATCGTCCCGCAGCTTCTCGAAAAATTCCTGGAGCGTCAGGTAAGCGGCCCTGTAGTCCGCCCCCGCCGCCACGATTTTGGTCAGGGACGTGACCACGCTGTCCATGGCCCCGGCATAGGGGTCAACGGTCATCCGGTCCGGGTCACAGCCCCAGGACATGACGCTTGCCTGCTCCGTGGTCTGCCCCGGCAGCACCGGCAGCAGGGCCGCCATGGCTTGGGCCGGGGTGGTCTGGGTCGCGCCGCCGAAGGGCATGAGCACGCTCCCCGCGCCGATGGTGCCGTCGAACCGCTCGGTAAGGCCCCGGCGGGAGGCACACTTGAGGCTCCCGGCCATCTCCCGCAGGGAGTGGAACCGGACTTGGCCCATGGCCGTCCGGTCCTTTTCCGGCACGGATACCGCCGCGTGCTTCACCGCGCCGTTTGTATTCAAAAACGCCCGGCTCAAATCCGCGACGGTCTTTCCCTTCCAGGTCATGACCATCCGGGGGCTCTCGGTGACCACCGCCACCCGGTAGGCCTCCAGGTTCTCCGCCTGTGCGGCGGCGATAAAGGCCTGCTCGTCCTCGGGCGCCACCACCACGGCCATGCGCTCCTGGCTCTCCGAGATGGCAAGCTCCGTGCCGTCCAGACCGTCGTATTTCTTCCGCACCGCGTCCAGGTCGATCCTGAGCCCATCCGCCAGCTCGCCGATGGCCACGCTGACGCCGCCGGCGCCGAAGTCGTTGCAGCGCTTGATGAGGCGGGTCACACTCCCGTCCCGGAACAGCCGCTGTATCTTCCGCTCCTCGGGGGCGTTGCCCTTCTGGACCTCAGAGGCCATGGTCTGCAGGGATTTGGTGTTGTGGCTCTTGGAGGAGCCGGTGGCACCGCCAATGCCGTCCCGGCCGGTCCGGCCGCCCAGCAGGATGACCACGTCCCCGGGCACAGGCTCCTCCCGGCGGACATTCTCCGCCGGGGCCGCCGCCACCACCACGCCGCACTCCAGCCGCTTGGCGATATAGCCCTCGTGGTACATCTCCGCCACATGGCCTGTGGCGAGACCGATCTGGTTGCCGTAGGAGGAATAGCCCGCCGCGGCCGTCTGGGCCAGCTTGCGCTGGGGAAGCTTGCCGGGGACGGTCTTGTCCAGAGCCGCCCGGGGGTCGCCGCCGCCGGTGACCCGCATGGCCTGGTGCACATAGGCCCGTCCGGACAGGGGGTCCCGGATGCAGCCGCCGATGCAGGTGGCCGCGCCGCCGAAGGGCTCGATCTCCGTGGGGTGGTTGTGGGTCTCGTTCTTGAACATGAGGAGCCAGTCCTGCATCTCGCCGTCCACCTGGGCGGGCACATGGATGGAGCAGGCGTTGATCTCCTCGCTCTCGTCCAATTCGGGGAGCATCCCCCGCTTTTTCAGCGCCTTTGTCCCCAGGGTGGCGATGTCCATCAGGGTCTCCGGCCGCGCGGCGGCTCTCTCTTCCCCGTAGACCTCTATCCTGGCCTTACGGTAGCGCTCATAAGCCGCCCGTATCCCGGGATCGTCGATGCTCACACTGTCGATATGGGTGGAGAAGGTGGTATGGCGGCAGTGATCGGACCAATAGGTGTCCACTACCCGCACCTCGGTGATAGTGGGGTCCCGGCGCTCCTCATCCCGGAAATAGGCCTGCAGGAACTTCAAATCGTCCAGATCCATGGCAAGGCCCAGAGAGTCCAGCAGCGCCGTCAGCGCCCCGTCGTCCATGGCGGTAAAGCCCTCCACCGTCTGCACGTGGTCGGGCACGGCGTAAGTGCGCGCCAGGGTCTCCGGCTTCTCCATGGAGGCCTCCCGGCTCTCCACCGGGTTGATGACGTAGCCCTTTATCTTCTCCACGTCCTCCGGAGAAAGCCTGCCCCGGAGCAGATACACCTTGGCGTAGGACACCAGGGGCCTGTCCACGCCTGCCATGAGCTGGATGCACTGGGCGGCGGAGTCGGCCCGCTGGTCGAACTGCCCCGGCAGGGCCTCCACCGCAAGGACCGTCCACTGGCCCTCCGGCATGGGGAACGTCTCGTCATAGACCACGTCCACCTGAGGCTCGGAAAATACCACGGACCGGGCCTGGTCAAAGACCTCCCGATCAATGTTGTCCACATCGTACCGGTTCAGGACGCGCACTTCTTCCAGGGACCGCACGCCCAAGAAGTCCCGCAGGCCGCTCAGAAGGCCGGCGCTCTCCGGGGATATGCCCGGTTTTTTCTCTGCAAATACGCGGTATACCATCGGCGTCTCCCCTTACTTTTCCAGCGCCTTGAGGGCGCGCTGGCCGATATCATGGCGGTAATAGGCGTTGCCGAAATGGACCTTCTCCACGTCGGCGTATGCCGCCCGGATGGCCGCCGGCAAGTCATCCGCCACGGCCGTGACGCCCAGCACACGGCCGCCATTGGTCAGAAGTTTTCCATCCTCCAGCTTCGCTCCGGCCACATAGACCTGTGCTTTGATGCCCTCGTCACAGGTGATCTCATAGCCCTTCTCATAGCTCTCCGGGTAGCCGTCGCTTGCCATGATGACACAGCAGGCGTGTTTGCCCGAGAAGCGCACGTCCGTCTGGGCCAGCGTCCCGTTCCGGCAGGCCATCATGGCCGTGAGCAGGTCGGACTCCATCAGCGGCAGGACCACCTGGGTCTCCGGGTCGCCGAAGCGGCAGTTGTACTCGATGACCTTGGGCCCGTCGGGGGTGAGCATCAGGCCGAAATAGAGACAGCCCTTGAAGGGCCGGCCCTCCGCCGCCATGGCGGCGATGGTGGGCTTGAAGATGGTCTGCATGCACACGTCGGCCACGTCCTTCGTGTAATAAGGGTTAGGGGCCACGGTGCCCATGCCGCCGGTATTGAGGCCCTTGTCATCGTCGTGGGCCCGCTTGTGGTCCATGGAGGACACCATGGGCTTGACCGTTTTGCCGTCTGTAAAGGCCAGTACGGACACTTCCGGGCCGGTGAGAAACTCCTCCACCACGATCTGGTCGCCGCTGGCGCCGAACTTTCTATCCTCCATGATGGATTTGACGGCGTCCACCGCCTCCTCCCTGGTCTGGGCGATGAGCACGCCCTTGCCCAGGGCAAGACCGTCCGCCTTCACCACCGTGGGCAGAGGCACGGTCTTCACATATTCCAGCGCCGCCGCGGCATCCGTAAACACCTCGTAAGACGCGGTAGGGATGCCGTATTTCTTCATCAGGTCCTTGGAAAAGACCTTGCTGCCCTCGATCATGGCGGCCTTCCTGTCCGGCCCGAAGCATGGCACGCCAGCCGCCTCCAGCGCGTCCACCATCCCCAGCACCAGGGGGTCGTCCGGGGTGACCACGGCAAAGTCGATGGCATGCTCCTTCGCAAAGCGCACCGCGCCGTCTATATCCTTCGCTCCTATGTCCACGCATACCGCGTCCGCGGCGATACCGCCGTTGCCGGGCAGGGCGTAGATCGCCTCCACGGCAGGATTTTCTTTCAGCTTGCGGATGACGGCGTGTTCCCGGCCGCCGCTGCCGATGACCATGAGCTTCATAATCTCCCTCTCCTGCATTCAAATCCTATTCCCATGCGCCTGTTTCCAAATATCGTTTCGCCCGCCGCTCTGCCCTGTCCACGAGCGCGGCGTCAAAGCCCATCATCCCCAAAAGCCGGATGGCGTTTCGGGACCGGGCCGGCCCCTCCCGGAGCCGGTAGTCGAAATCCATCGACCCCTCTCCCACCGTCTCCTCAAAATGGCACATCCGGTACTTTTCAGCCAGCAGAGCGCACAGCTCCAGATCGTGGGTGGCCGCCAGACACAGGACCCCCGCGTCAAAGAGCGTCTCCAAAATGGCGCTGGACGCCGCGATGCGCTCGGCGGTGTTGGTGCCCCGCAGGACCTCGTCCACCACGCACAGGACAGGTCTTTCCTTTTCCGCTGCTTTTAGGATACGGCGGATGGACTTGATCTCCGTGACGTAATAGCTCTCCCCCGCCAGCAGGTCGTCCTCCAGGGCCATGGACGAATAAAGTGTAAACGCGCCGCCCCGGTAGCTCTCCGCCGCCGCGGTGCACAGGCTCTGGGCCAGCAGGGCGTTCAAAAGCGCCGTACGCAGATAGGTGCTTTTGCCGGAGGCGTTGGAGCCGGTGAGCAGGATGGAGCCGCCTAAGTCCAAGTCATTGGGCACGGCGCCGTCCAGCAGCGGGTAGACCATGCCCCGGATATGCAGCTCCGCCGAGCCGTCAAAGGCGATGTCCGGCACGGCGTACACGTCCATGCTCGCCCGCCAGGAGGCCGCTGCGATGGCCGTATCCAGCCGCCCAAGGCCCTCAATGACGGCCATCAGGTCCTTTTGATGGAGCCACAGCTTGTTTTTCAGGTACTCATAGGTGATGACGTCCAGCAAAAACACCGAGGCCAGCAGGTCCCCCGCGTCACCGGTATCCATGCCAGACACGCCGCCGGTGCGCAGTACGAACCGCAGCCTTTTCAATGCCTCATAGGCTCCCATCAGTTCCTCGTCCAGGTCCGGTATGCCCAGCTTTTGGACCCTCCGAAGGGCGAACACCTCCGCCACCGAGTAGTTAACGGTATCGAATTCCCGGCGCACCCGCCGCAGCGCGAACTCCCGGAGCGTTATATTGAAGGACATGAGCAAGGCCGCCGCCATGATCGGAACGACGCCCAGCGCTCCCAGCACAAGGCTGACCGCGAATGCCGCCGACAGGGCCGTATAGAGGATGAACCTGCCCCGGCCCCTGGCCTCCGGCGCGAACGCTGTGCAAAGGTCCGACCGCCGGGTCCGGCCCAGAGCGTCCAAAATGACCTGGACCTCCAGCCGCTTTCCCGGCTCCGCCTCCATGAACGCGATGAGCCTGGCCCGGCGGCCGTATTCCTCCCCGGTCAGAGCCGGGCGGCGCAGGGTATCATAGAGCACCTGCTCCCCCGGTGTGGACAGGCCCGGGTCGATACGCCTGAACACCCGGTCCATATCCAGGTCGTGCCAGGTGACGTCGTCCACGCTGTAGCCGTCCTCCCGCTCCCGGCGGTAGTCCGACCAGGCCCGGATGCGTTCCATGTCCCCGTCGGCAAAGTACACGTCCGGCTTCTTCCCGAAGGCCGCCTCCAGCCTGCGGCGTCTTTTTCTGTCTGCGCCGAACATGTCCCCTATCAGTGGTGGAACAGCCGCATGCCCGTGAAGGCCATGACGATGCCGTACTTGTCCGCCGTCTCAATCACGTTGTCGTCCCGGATGGAACCACCGGGCTCGGCGATATAGGCCACGCCGGACTTCCGGGCCCGCTCCACGTTGTCCCCGAAGGGGAAGAACGCGTCGCTGCCCACGGTGACGCCGCTCTGGGTGGCGAGCCATGCCTTCTTCTCCGCTGCCGTCAGCGGCTCAGGCCTCTCCGTAAACACGTTCTGCCAGGCGCCGTCCGCCAGTACGTCCTCGTACTCATCTGAGATGTACACATCAATGGCGTTGTCCCGGTCCGGCCGGCGGATGCCGGGCTTGAAGGGCAGGGAAAGCACCTTCTCATGCTGCCGGAGATACCAGTTGTCCGCCTTATTGCCGGCCAGGCGGGTGCAGTGGATACGGCTCTGCTGGCCCGCTCCCACGCCGATGGCCTGGCCGTCCTTCACGTAGCAGACGGAGTTGGACTGGGTGTACTTCAGCGTGATGAGCGCCACGGTCATGTCGATGACCACCTCGGGGGGCAGCGTCTTGTTCTTCGTCACGATGTTGGCAAAGGCATCCGCCGTGACCTTGTAGTCGTTCCTTCCCTGCTGGAAAGTGATGCCGTACACATCCTTGCGCTCCACAGGGTCGGGCACATAGCCGGGGTCGATCTGCACCACGTTGTAGTTGCCCTTCTTTTTGGTCTTGAGAATGGCAAGGGCCTCGTCGGTATAGCCCGGCGCGATGACGCCGTCGGATACCTCGTCTTTGAGGTACCGGGCCGTGGCCTCGTCGCAGGGCTCAGAAAGAGCCGCCCAGTCGCCGTAGGAGCACAGACGGTCCGCACCCCGAGCCCGGATATAGGCGCAGGCGATGGGGCTCAGTTCCGCGTCCGGGTCCACAAAGTATATCTTCCTGTCCGTCTCGGAAAGGGGCTTGCCCACGGCTGCTCCCGCCGGGGACACGTGCTTAAAGCTGGCGGCGGCAGGCAGGCCCGTGGCCTCTTTCAGTTCCTTCACAAGCTGCCAGGAGTTGAAGGCGTCCATGAAGTTGATGTAGCCCGGCTTGCCGTTCAGCACCTCAATAGGCAGATCAGAGCCGTCCTTCATAAAAATGCTGGAGGGTTTCTGGTTGGGGTTGCAGCCGTATTTCAGTTCCAGAGAGTTCATCGTTCGCTCCTTCTTAAGCCTCGTGTTTGTTGACAATCACCGTGTCCCGCTCCCCTGTCGCCAGGTGGATACAGGACACATAGAGGGATACCTTGTTGTCCTCGTTGAGGGCTGCCCAGACCTGCTCCGCCAGGCTCTTTGCGTCCTGCGCGTCGATGGATACCGGGGCGGGTTCCCCCTCATAAGAGGGCAGCGGGTCGCCGTCGGCGGCATAGGTGTGGATGATGTGGCCAAGACCCGCCTGGGGCTTATCGTACTCGTAGAAATACCGGCAGCAGCAGGCCGGGTCGCCGTCCAGGCTCTTCAGAATGGAGAGCTTATAGCTGCCGTCCGGCTCCACCAGGCCAGAGATGCGGGGCGTCCAGTTTGGCCCGTCCGGCTCGAATGTGCGGGTGCGCAGGGCGGCGGCAAAGGTCTGGCCGGCCAGCAGTCCGTCCCGGATGGTGTCGGTCTGGTCGCCGTTGGTGACCACGGTGCCCTTCCCGGCCGTCCGCACGGGGTGATAGATGATGAGGCTTGGATCAACCATCTTGGCCGAGTCGTGAGCCTGGGTGCGGATGCCGTCGTCGGTCTCCACAAACACCCGGTTTCGGCTGTTGACGCTGCGGCCCATGATGAAGTAGACGATCACCGCCTTCTTTCCGTCGGCGCTCCGGCCCAGAGCGATGCCCCGGCCGGGATAGGTCCTCTCACTGAGATACGCTGCCAGATCAGTCATGCTCTTTCCTCCTTGCAATGTCCGCGGCCACCATCTCCGCCGCCTGGGGCAGGATGATCCACTCCGCCTGTTCCATGACCCGCCGCTGCAAAACCTGCGGCGTGTCGCCGTCTTCCACCATCACCGGTTTCTGGGCGATGATGCGCCCACCGTCCGGTATCTCGTTGACAAAATGCACCGTGGCGCCGGTGACCTTCACGCCCCGCTTCAAGGCCTCCTCATGGACCCGCAAGCCATAATATCCCTTCCCGCAGAAAGAGGGGATCAGCGCCGGATGCACGTTCAAAATGCGCTCCGGGAACCTGTCGGTAAAGTCCTTGGAGAGGATGCTCATAAATCCCGCCAGCACGATCATTTCCGCGCCTGCGTCATCCAGCGCCTTCAGGATGGCCGATTCAAATGCCTCCTGGCTGCCCAGTTCCTTCCGGGAGCAGACCACCGTAGGCACGCCGGCCTTCTTGGCTCTCTCCAGCGCGTAGGCGTCCGGCTGGCTGGACACCACCAGCACGATCTGGCCGGAAGGAAGCTTTCCCGCCGCCTGGGCGTCCAGAAGCGCCTGCAGATTGGTGCCGCCGCCGGAGACGAACACGGCGATGCGTGTCTTTCTCATAGAAGCTGCACCCTCTCTCCGCCTTTGACGATCTCGCCCAGGATATAGGCCTCCTCGCCGTTTTCCCGCAGCACCTCCAGCGCTCGGTCCGCGTCCGCGGCGGAGACCGTCACCGTCATGCCCACGCCCATGTTGAAGGTGTTGAACATGTCCCGTTCCGGGATATCCCCGGTCTTTTGGATGAGGTCAAAAATGGACGGTGTGCGCACAGCGCTTTTTTCGATGCGGGCAGAAAGGCCTTCCGGGATGCTCCGGGGGATGTTCTCGTAAAAGCCGCCGCCGGTGATGTGGCTCACGCCCTTCACGGTCACCGCCTCCATCAGGGCCAGGATGGCCTTTACATATATCTTTGTCGGGGTCAGGAGCGTCTGCCCCACGCTGGCGCCGCCAAGTGCCTCACAGGGGGCGGAGATGTCTGCCTCGCCAATACGGAACACCTTCCGCACCAGGGAAAAGCCGTTGGAGTGAACGCCGCTGGAGGGCAGTGCGATAAGCACATCTCCCGCCTTTGTGGCGGCATTATCCAGCATCTTCTCTCTGTCGGCGATACCTACCACGAACCCTGCCAGGTCATAGTCGTCCTCCGCCATGACGCCGGGGTGCTCGGCGGTCTCCCCGCCGATGAGGGCGCAGCCCGCCTGAACGCACCCTTCGGCCACGCCGGCAACGATATCCGCGATGCGCTCGGGCACATTTTTGCCGCAGGCGATATAGTCCAGGAAGAACAGGGGCTTTGCCCCGGCGCAGACAACATCGTTGACACACATGGCCACGCAGTCGATGCCGATGGTATCGTGCTTGTCCAGGAGTTGGGCAAGGCGTATCTTCGTGCCCACGCCGTCGGTGCCGGAGACCAGGATAGGCTCCTTCATGCCGGCCAGCTCCGGGCGGAACAGGCCGCCGAAGCCGCCCACGTCCCCCACCACGCCGGGGATATGGGTCCGGGCGATATGGCGTTTCATGAGCTCCACGGACTTATAGCCCGCGGTGATGTCCACGCCGGCGGCAGCGTAGCTGGCGGAAAAGCTCTCCTTATTCATCACGGCCCCTCCCCTCGCTGATCTTGTACTCAAAGCGGCTCTTGGAGCTGTTGGTGGGTACCATGGTGGGATAGTTGTTGGTGAAGCAGGCGTCGCAGAAGCCCTCGCAGGAGGCGTCTCCCAAAAGATATGGCAGATCTTCGGTCGGCAGATAGCCCAGGCTGTCCGCGCCGATGATGGCGCATATCTCCTCCACCGTGTGTCGGCAGGCGATCAGGTTGTCCCGGGAGTCGATGTCCGTGCCGTAATAGCAGGGGTTCAAAAACGGCGGCGCGGAGATGCGCATATGTACCTCCGCCGCGCCGGCCTCCCGCAGGAGCCGCACGAACCGGCCGCTGGTGGTGCCACGGACGATGGAATCGTCCACCACCACTACCCGCTTTCCCCGGACAACGCTGCCCACGGGGTTTAATTTGATGCGCACCAGATCCTCCCGGGTATCCTGCCCCGGGGCGATGAAGGTGCGGCCGATGTATTTATTCTTGATAAAGCCTACGCCGTAGGGGATGCCGGAGGCCCGGGCATAGCCAAGGGCGGCATCCAGCCCGGAGTCGGGCACACCCACCACCACGTCCGCTTCCACCGGATGACGGGCGGCCAGCCGCTCCCCGGCCCGGATGCGGGCCTCATGGACGCTGACGCCATCGATGACGGAGTCGGGACGGGCGAAATAGATATGCTCAAAGATGCAGAGCTTCTTGGGCGCCTTGCCGCAGTGGTCCCGGATGCTCTGCACGCCATCTTTGGAGAACATGACGATCTCCCCCGGCTCCACATCCCGGATGAACCGGGCGTTCACCGCCTCCAGAGCGCAGCTTTCCGACGCCACCACATAGGCCCCGTCCTCACGCTGACCGTAGCAGAGAGGCCGGAAGCCGTTCTCGTCCCGCACAGCCAAGAGCTTGGAGGGGCTCATGACCACCATGGAATAGGCGCCCTTAATAAGGAACATGGCCTGATTCACTGCCTGCTCGATGGATGGCGCGGTGAGCCGCTCCTTGGTGATGACGTAAGAGATGACCTCCGTGTCGCTGGTGGAGTGGAAGATGGAGCCCTGCAGCTCCAGGGCTTTCCTGAGTTCGGCGGAGTTGACCAGGTTGCCGTTGTGGGCCAGGGCCATGCGGCCCTTCACGTGGTTGACCACCATGGGCTGGCAGTTTTCCCGGCCGCTGCAGCCGGTGGTGCCGTAGCGGACGTGGCCCACGGCCATGTTCCCCTCCGGCAGATGATTCAGCACCCGGTTGGTGAACACGTCGTTCACCAGGCCCAGGTCCTTATAAAAGCTGAAGAGGCCGTCGTCGTTGATGACGATGCCGCAGCTCTCCTGCCCACGGTGCTGCAAGGCGTACAGACCATAATAAGCGGTGGATACCAGCGGCATCTGTTTCGGCGCGAAGATGCCGAACACGCCGCATTCCTCGTGAAGGTTACCCATAAAACTCCTTTCAGCCCAAAATGCGCTTCATCATCTCAGCGTAGGCGTCCTCCACCCCGCCCAGATCCCGGCGGAAACGGTCCTTGTCCAGCTTCTCGTGGGTGGTGCTGTCCCAGAACCGGCAGGTGTCGGGGCTGATCTCGTCGGCCAGCACCAGCTTGCCATCGGAGATCTTGCCGAACTCCAGCTTGAAGTCCACCAGATCCACGTTCACCGCCTTGAAGAAGGCCTTCAAAACGTCGTTGACCTTGAAGGCCATGGCCTTGATGGTGTCCAGCTCCTCCGGGGTGCACAGGCCCAGGGCCAGGGCGTGGTAGTCGTTGATCAGCGGGTCGCCCAGCGCGTCGTTTTTATAGGAGGTCTCAAAGGTGGGCGCGGCGAACACGATGCCCTCCTCCACGCCGTAGCGCTTGGCAAAACTTCCCGCGGAGATGTTGCGGATGATGACCTCCAGGGGCACGATGGATACCTTCTTCACCACGGTCTCCCGGTCGTTCAGTTCCTCCACGAAGTGGGTAGGCACGCCCTCCTTCTCCAGGAGCTGCATCAGGTAGTTGGTAACACGGTTGTTGACGGCGCCCTTGCCGGCGATCTGGCCCTTCTTCAGGCCGTTGAAGGCGGTGGCGTCGTCCTTATAGGAGACGATGACCATATCCGGGTCGTCGGTGGCAAAGACCTTTTTGGCCTTGCCTTCGTACAGCTGCTCTTTCTTCTGCATGGTAAAAGACCTCCATAAAAGGTTGTTTATTCGTGATTGAACCGTGCCTCCACGGCCGCGTTCTTCTCCAGGACCTTCGCTCTCTCAGCGGCGCGGGCCGCGTCCAGCTTTGCCGCGAGGGACTCATCCTCCAGCGCCAGTATCTCAACAGATAACAGCGCGGCGTTGACTGCCCCATCAATCGCTACGGTGGCTACCGGGATGCCGGAAGGCATCTGCACCGTGGACAGAAGGGCGTCAACGCCGTCTAGGTTTTTACTTTTCAGAGGAATGCCGATCACCGGCAGGGTGGTGTTGGCCGCTATGGCCCCGGCCAGATGCGCCGCCATGCCGGCGGCCGCAATGAGAACGCCGAAGTCCCGGCTTCGGGCGTGCAGGGCAAAGTCCCTGGCCTCCTCAGGCGTGCGGTGAGCGGAGAAGATGTGCACCTCGCAGGGCACGCCGAATTCGTCCAGACGCTGGACCGCCTTCTCCGCCACAGGCAGGTCGCTGTCGCTGCCCATGATGATGGCTACTTTCTTCATCGGTATACTCCCTTAAAGCATTTTGAGCAGTTCTATTCGTTCGCAAATAGAACTGCCCAGACGGTCGGCAAAAACAATGAAATTGGCTCCCTTGCGTTCGCCGCTCACCGTCAGTTGCCAATTCATGCGTGTTTCATTGTTATTTTGATTATAACAAAGTGCCGGTTGGAAAGTCAATTCTTCCCAACATACGGGAAAAGACATTTTTCCGCCAAAGAAATGGTAAATTTTAGCGAATATGCCCAGTGTGTACCGTCCACAACAAAAAGCGCCCCCGGCAGGAGCCGGGGGCAAGATGATGTATATTGATGTATTATTCTTTTTACTGGCGGCGCTTGGCCCGGCCGATGATGACCGCCAGCGCCGCGGCGCTCATGACCAGCATCAGCGCCCAGGGCACGAATACCGTCTCGTCCCCCGTGTTGGGGGCGCTGGGACCGGTATTGCCCGTCTGGACCGCAGGCGCCTGCGTGGGCGCAGCAGCCGCATCCCTCGTCACAGGCTCACCGGTCGCCACAGGCTCACTGGTCATCACGGGCTCGCTCGTCGTCACAGGTTCGCTCGTCGTCACAGGCGCGTCCGTGGGCGAGGGCGTTTCGGTTGGCGCCGTCGTCGCAGTGGGCCCAGGGGTCGCGGTGGGTTCAAGGGTCTGCGTGGCCTCCGGAGCACCGGAACCGGTGCCGTCGTCGTAGCCGTCATAGATGGTTCCTCCGCTGCCGCCCCGTTCAAACTCGGGGCCCTGAACGGCCTGCAAAGCGTCTATGGTTGCAGCCAGATCATCACATGCCTGGACCATCTCCTCCGCTCCGACGTTTTCGTCAGCAAGTCTGGATTTGACAAGGTCAAGCATCGCCTGCAGCGCGTTCCAGCTCTCCGGCGTGTAGGCGTCCTTCTCAAGCGCCTCCGCATAGTTGATCTCTTTCTCCAGTATCGATCTGGCCTCTTCCAGGGTCGGTTTGCCATCCTCGCTCTCCAAAACGCTGTCCTCTTCATCCACCGCGTTCTGGATGACGGCACGGGTGCCATAGGCGAATTTCAGAGAGTTGTCCGCCAAAGTCACAGTCCCTGTCGAGGTGACCGTGCCAAGAGTAAGGAACTCACCGCTCTGGATCAGAGGCTCCGTGCCGGCGATGTAGACCGTGAGCTCATCCCCGATAAGGTTTGTATGAAAAAGCCATCCACTTGAAATACTGCCAGCGGGCGTGAAGCCGACGGCCCCCTTCAGGGTAAACTGGATGGAGGAGACCATTTCCGCCGCCATATGGGTGGAATACAGTGTGACATTGCCGCTGGTATCGACTGTGATGGCATCCGCCGGGACAGCCGTCGCCTCCGGCGCCTCCTCAGCCAGCCCGTGAGCAGCCGGCATCACCAGGGCCGCCAGGAGCAGGACTGTCAGAATGATATGAAGGAACCGTTTCATCGTGCTTTCCTCCTTTCTTCTCCGCCTCAGCCCACGGCGCCTGTAGAGGCGCCGTCCTTGCTGAGGGTGATCTGGCCGATGTGTTCGGGAACATCCACGAACAGCGAGTCGCTGACGAGACGCTCGCCCTCGTTGTTCACGGCATCGTTGACCCGGTAAAGCTCCACCCGGACCTTGTCCGGTATCGCGAAACCCTTATTGATGTCTCTCTCCTGCGGCTCGATCCAATAGATCCATATGCCGTCGGCCACATCCTGTATCTTTCCGCTGTCCGGCACCCTGGACAGGATCGTCTGGTTGACCACCTGATCGCCCGTATCCGGGTCGATGCCGGTCACCAGCTTACCGTTCTGGTCATAGAGCATCACCACATTGTAGGCGGCGTTGCCCTTATAACTGCCGGTGAACACCAGGGAATCCTTCGGGATGGAATAATGCTGCTTCGTGTCGTATTCATATGCATCGCTCAGGTAGCCGATGGCCGCGGAACCCTCCGCGTAGGCAAAGTCCACATTGTCGCCGCTGGGACCCAGCACGTCCAGCTCCGCCACGGATATCTCATCCATATGTTCCAGCAGCTCCAAACGGATGGCGTCCGCCGCGTAGGTGCTCACATAGTTGCCATCCGCATTGGAGAAGTAGACGGTCTTATCCTCGTCCAGGACCACTTCATCCTGCAGATGGATCCACTCGTCGGCCTGGTGGACGGACACAGTGACCTTGCCCAGGGACTTATCGCCGGCAATATACCGCAGACCGGTGATCACCTGGATATCGTGGAAGTCGATCTCGATCATGGCACTCTCGCCGGTCTTGGCGGTGAACACGGTGTCGTTTCTACCGTCGATGGCCAGCGCGGCGGGGTCCTCCTCCACCACCTCGGGGTTCTCCATATCGGCTTCGTGCCTGATGGCGTTGGCCTCCAAGCCCTTGGTACTGATGGTCCAGTTATCCTTTGCCAGGTCACCCTCGTGCTTGATCTTCACCATGCCGGTCTCAGTCACGGCGGAGCGGTTCAGGTACTTATCCACCATCGTGACCTCATAGGACACGGTCCGGTTGTTCATGGCGGACACGGTGTCCGCAAAGCTGTTTTCGGTGGTGAAGCCCACGGTCCGCTTCTCGGTGACGCCGCCAGAGATGGTGCGGCGCACGATCTCGTAGCCCAGCACCTGCTCCGCGGGAACGGTATCGTTCGGCGTGATGGAGATCGTCACCTTGTTGGCTTGGGAGGTGTCGACCTGTGCCGCCGCGGAGGCAATGGCCGTCGTGGCGCCGTTCTCCGCCAGGGCGCTGCCGCCGCTGTGTTCGATGGTGTAGCGGCGGGAGTCGTCGCACACATAATAGATAGCGCGGGTCTCCTCCGGGAACTGACGGGCATAGGCGATCGTCGTCTCGTCGGGAGTCTTGCCCCAGCGCTGGAAGAAGTCCAGCAGGTCCTTCTGGGCCGCGGCGCAGGCCAGACGCATGATGGTCTGATCCACATCCGCCTTCTCCAGGCTCAGAGCCACGCCCTTGGGCGCGGGCGCCTTGGAGGGCGTGCGGGCGTAGGTGTCCACCCGGGCGAAGAAGAGGTTGTTGAACTGCTCGTTGTAATCGCTGTAGGTCTTGAAGTTGTAGCCGGTGTCATAGGCAAGGTGCAGCTGCCAGTACATGGCCAGCTGGGTGAACACGTTGGAGGAGCTTCCCTTCACGCCGCTGGTGACCTTGGCGTAGACGTTGTTATAGTCAAAGCGGACGCTGCCGTTGCTGTCCTGGGCCTGGGCCAGGACGGCGAAGTAGTTGTTGGTGATCTCGGCGATGGCGTAGGAGCCCTGGTTGATATCGTGGCCGATCTCATGGGCCACGCCCCAGCCGAAGTAGTTCCCGCCGGTATAGAGGCCATTGGAGTCCGTCACGCCGCCGCAGCCGGCCATGCCCGCCGTCTCATTCCACTCGATGCCGATGTGGTCGCCGGAGGCGTACATGAAAGCACCGGAGAACATGCGCTGATAGCGGATGTTCAGGTGCCGGAAGGGTATCCGGTCCACCGCGTCCCTTGCGGAGGCGTTCAGGCCCTTGTGCTGGTAGAACAGGGCCATCATCTTCTCCATGGCGTTCAGAGAGTTGAGGAGCTTACCCGGGTCATTGCCGCAGCCGGCCAGCACCTGCTGCGCGGGCAGGGACAGCATCATGGTGTCCAGCATGATGTCCGTGGCTCCCAGGATGCAGTTCTTCTCGTCATATTCCTTGTTGACCTCGGCGTGCTTGGCCGCCATATTGCCGACGTAGGCCGAGAGCTCCGACACATAGGCGCTGACCCTTCCGGCCCGTTCGCCCTCCGGGACCTTGTACAGGTCCAGCACGGGCACCTCCACGCCGCCGCTGACGCGCACAGCGTATTCCTCCACCGTGTCGGCGCCGCCGGTGTACTGCACGTACAGCGCGCCGCCGGATTCGGCATCGGAGGAGCTGGTGACCTCGGGCACCACGACCTCGTTGGCGCCCACCTTCAGGGCGGTCGTCATCGCCGCAGACATGGCGCTGGCCTCGGCGTGATACTGGGTGAATATCAGCTGCAGGTTGGTAGACTCTCCGGTATTTCTCAAGCTGCTGCCCACGTAGACCGTGATCTTCTCCCCGGCCGCCGCCGTGACGCCCAGAGGCTGCCAGGCATTGAGGCCGCCGAAGCCGTGCTCGTCGCCCCGGCCGGTGATACCGGTGTGGACATGGGTGACCTTGCGCAGGAACTGGTCGCGGAAGATCTGCCGGGCAGTATCCAGCTCCTTTACGAGCTGATCCTTATCCGGGTTCACATGGCCGAAGGCGTCATGGGAGGCGTCGATATCCGCCGCCAGCTGGTCCAGCATGTCCTCGGTGACGCCCTCCACCAGCGTGGTGTGCAAATCGTCCGCATACAGGGCGTTGATGCGCTTTTTCAGGTCGTCGTACTGATAGAAATAAATCTCGGCAATGTTGATACGGTTGTTGCCGGCCCAATAGCGGGCCACGCCCACCTGGAGCTTGCTAGTGGTGATGGGCTCCGGCAGACGGATGAAGAAGTATCTCCCGCCGTTGGCGTCTTTGTGGTCCTCTGTGCGGACCACATTGCAGCCCAGGTCGTGGGCCTGTCCGGCCTCGTCCCACCAGCGCACACCAGCATAGGTGAAGTCCATGGAGGGGTCCATGCTCATCACGCCGATGGTGTCCATCTCATAGGCCCGGTCAAAGGTGTAGATGAGGCCCCGGCTGTAGAGACCGTTATAGCCGCCCTCGTCCCAGCTGGCCCTCTCGTAGTAGGATGTGGGAACGCTGTCCACGGTGGCCCAGACGCTGGCGCCGTTATCCGAGGCGCTTCCATAGGTGGCGCCGGCGGAGTTGGCCATTGCCGTTTCCCTGATGTGATAGGGTCCGGGCACACCGGCCTCATTGCGGTTGATCAGGTTGAATTGAGGCATCTGGGGCGGGTCGCCGCTGACGGTCTTGGCCGTAGCGTGTATGGACTCGCCGCTCTCGCCGAATTCATTCACGCCGGTCACATAGACCTCGTACTCTATCTGGCCGCCGGTCAGGCCGGTGAAGGCATAGCTGGTAGCCGTGATGCCCTCAATTTTCTGGTAAGTCTCGCCGGCCGCCGTATCCCGGTAATAGAGGTTGTAGCTCTGGGTGTCCTTCATGTTCTTCCAGGAGACGGTGATCGACTGGAAGCCGCCCGCCGCCTTCACATTGTCCGGCTTGTCCGGCCGGCCGGTGGGCTTGGGCGTCACGGATACGGCTTCGCAGAAGCCGCTCTCCCACTTGCCGTTGACGGATTGGACACAGACCGTATAAGTTGTGTAGTTGAGGACCTCTTTGCCGCCGAAGCTGGTGACAGTGAGGCTGGTGCCGGCAAGGTCATAGGTCTCCGATGTATTGCCGTCCGAGACTTGCACCTGGTAACCGGTGATGTTTTGACACGCCGTCCAGGAAATGGTGAACTGCCGGCTGCCGGGAACGGCAGTCAGGTTCTGGGGCACGTCCAGCTGGGGCTCCGGAATGCGGCTTTCCATACCGTTCACAAACTCCACCTGGGTGATGGAGGCAAGATCACCGGTCTCTGTGCCCGTGATGCGGATAGTGACCCGCTTCACGGCTACCTGCCCGCCAAGATTTAATTGTATATTGCCGTTGCCGTCTTTTGTCACAGGCGTGCCATTGATGGGCATGATGGGCGCAGCCACCGTGCTGAATGCGGAGATGGTCATCGCCTCCGAAGAGGGCTCATCACCGGAGAGCGGAGCCGTTATGGGAGCGGGATAGCCGATGACAAAAGTTTTGATCCCTTCATCGGTGTCGACGGTGATCTCAGCGTCGGAGATATTTGTTTTATCCAGAACGATGACGTCCGCTGTGGCGCCGTCGGCCATCGCCATCTCAACCTGCACGGGCGCTTTGTCGGAAATGGGCGTATCATCCACATTGCCAAGAAGGACAGGCCGCTCGTTGGCCTGGAACAGGTCCTGCAGATCGCCGGTGACAGTCGTACCCACGTCTGCACCGGATGTGATGGCCGTCGCCGGCACATAGTGCTCCAGGGTGGCCTCCATAGCCTGGACCTTCATGGCCTTGGCCAGACACTGTGCGTCGGCCAGGTCGGTTTCACCGCTGCCGTTCAGGTCATAGGATGCGTCGCTACTGACCAGGGCCAACTTCAACACATCCCAATCGTCATCGTTCACATAGCCATCGCTGTTCAGATCGCCGTACCGGAGCACACCTGGATGATAGTCCTTATCATTATAAAATGGGAGTTGTCCCACGGTGAGCTTCACCGTCACGCCGTCGCAGGCATCCACATGGACGGCCTGGGTATAGGGAACAAACCACTGACCGGTGACCGTGAGCGTATAGTCACCAGGCTGCAGATTCTGAAAACTATGTATAGATCCGTTGGCAGACACATTGACGGGTTCATGGACGCCGCCGCTCAAAGACACAGTGAGCATAGGGTCAGCAGCCAGGTCCATGGCGTTGGATATGGTCACATCGATCTGACCCGTTGTGACGTCGGTGGACACGAGCATGATCCCGCTGTCCTCCTCCGTCTCCGGCTCCTCGGAAGGCATTGGGCTCTCAGAGGGCATCGGGCTCTCAGAGGGCTCCGGGCTGGCCGATGCTTCAGGAGCTTCTGACGGCTCAGTCGTAGCCGTGGGGTCAGCCACCGGTTCCTCTGTAGGATCCACGGGAGCGGGCTCCTCCGGGAGCGTGGGCATGTCCTCCTCCGGCGCGGGCTCTGATGTAGGAATGGGCTCGTACACGGGAGGTTCTGTCTCCACCACCAACTCGCCGCCAGACTCCTCCTCAACCGGCAAGTCGTCCTGGCCGTAAGGCGCGGCCAGCGGATCCCCATCCTGCGCCTCTTCCTGTACGCCGAAGACAGGGACCGCCAGGCTGAACACCATGATCCATGCCAGCAGCAGAGAGATGATTTTTTTCATAACGGCACCTCGTGTCCGTGATCCCGCCCCGCAGGATCGAAATATGTCGGTACGCCATATTTTATCAGGTTTACCATAACTAATCAAGTCTTTTGTTACGTAATCCGAATTATTTTTACCTTTTCTTATGATGCAGCGGCAGGCACCCTCTTAACACAAAAAGCGGTGAGCGTTTATCATGGCAGCTCACCGCGCAAAAAAGCTTCCTCAAAGGCTTCCAGGGACGTCTGGTCCCGGTCAAGACGGCCCACGAGTTCATCTATCCGTTTCTTATCGTCACTGAATGGATATGCCAGGGCCCACGCGCCGCTCTCCTTCTCCAGCGCCATAATGCCGTACTTTCCCGTGGCAGCACACGCCACAAGACTGTATTCGATCCGTTCTGCCATTGCTTGCACTCCAGGTATATTGCTGTCTTGAGCATAAATCCATTTTGTGAAGACTTTTTCTGCTCGGACAGAATTTGACGGCAGCGGACAGAAAAGGACAATACAAAAAGCGCCGGACAGCATGGATCGCTGACCGGCGCTAAAAAAATGCTATTCACTTGGAACGATCAGTCATCGTCTTCCTGTCACACCGCCTTTTCCGGTTTCCTTCCCATGTGTCCAACGATCACAAGCACGAGCAGTGCGATCAGTACGCCGAGAGTAGCCCCAGACAGGTCGATGCACACGTCACGAAGGCTGGCGCCCCGGCCCTCGGAAAAGAGCTGTATGCCCTCGTCAATGAGCGCGGCAACAAGGCATAAACCCTCCGGTAACAGGAACCGGAGCCGGTCGTCGCGGCTCACACACAGCAGCCCCATGAAAAAGCCCAGCAGCGTATATTCCGAAAAATGAGCCGCTTTCCGTACCAGATACACAGGCCCAAGGGCCAGCAGTTCTTCCATCGCCTTTTTCGCCCACAGCACAGCTCTCTCCAGCGGCGCAGGCAAGCGGGACGCCAGCTTAGCCAGTGCGCCCTCGATGCGGCCGCTGTACAGGAAATCCAGCACAGGCTGAAGCAGCCGCTGCACCCACCCGCTCATCTGACCGGACACATCCGCGGGGAACATGGAGTTGATCCATATAAACAACAGCGTTATGACCACAAAAACTGTGAGCAATCGTTGAGAACGCTTTTTCATACTCTCACTATCCAAACGCCTCCTGGCGCCACTCTACAACTGACTCTCCGCATCTTCCCCGTCCGACTGTACCGAAAGGGATAACTTTTGTTTGATTATACCCCTTTGCTTGCCAGTCAGTCAACAGATTCCCGCCCATCACCTCAGACCATAGTATCCGAATCATTTCTGTTGGAAAGAATAATTAGAACATTAGTTTATTCAAACTTATTCTTATAGAAAATATAATCATCCCAAGGAGGGATGATTTTCGTGAATAAGACAGAATTACAGCGTTCGATGGGAGAAAATCTGTATGAGGCGCGGGTCCGCGCCCATCTGACACAGGAGGAACTGGCAGAATTGGCCGGCATCAGCCCGTCGTACTGCACAAATCTGGAGCATGGACGTAAGGCAATGAGCTCCGTCATCCTGCGGAAGCTCGTCGACGCGCTGCACATCAGCGCCGACAGCATCCTTTACGGCAATGATTACGATATACATACCCTTAACATTCTCTCCATGCTGAGAGGCCAGCCGGAAAGCACTCTCGCCTTCGTTGAGAATATGGTCCATTTCTTGTTGGCAGAAATAGACCGGTACGAAAAAGAGCACCGGGAGGAAGCGCTCCTATGATCGACACGGAGGAACAGCGGCTAACAAAATGCGCGGCACTGAGCAGCTTTCAGACAGGAGAGGATGGTTTCTCATATGGACGGTCCAACGTATCGTGACCAAACTGAGCGGACGCCGCAATAAGTCCTGCTACTATGTGCTCAGTCTGGCAGTGGAGGCAGCCTGGTCCTGTCTCCCTGAGGAGCCCAAAATGGGCGTTATCTGCGCTATGGTCCAAGCCCGCACCGGTATGTCCGCCGGGGCTGTATCCAAAGCGCTCTCCCGGGTCACCGCTGATATCTGGGACTATGGCGACCGGGAGAAGCTCCACAAGATCTACGGCCACTCTGTTGCGGAGAAGCCCACGCCAAAGGCGCTTGTTTTTGTCCTTGCCGTATACTGCCAGTCCATGGGCAGCCGTCCGCACGCCGTGCCCCCACTCTCGTCAAACACTACATCCTGACTTCCTTCTGCCGCCTGCCATCTCTGGCCGGCGGCAATATCATATGATTTCTGATCAGGCAGCATACCGGCCCCGCACTCTCCAAAGAAGGCGCGGGGCCGGCATCGTCACGCTTTTGGCGTCATGCGCCCGGTGTTGTCTATGTCATACTCTCCCGTCAGCAGCAGCTCCGACACAGGTACGATCTCGTATCCCTCCTGGAGCAGATACTCGATAATGCCCGCCAGGGCCTCCGGGGTGTGCTTGGCGGCGTTGTGGAACAGGATGATGCTCCCGTCCGTAACCCTGGAGGTGACCCGCTTGTAGATATCGTCCGCGCTCAGATCCTTCCAGTCCAGAGAATCCACGTCCCACTGAATGGGCTGGACACCCATGTTGCGGACGGTGGTGATCACCTCATCGTCATATTCTCCGTAGGGACAGCGGAACAGGCTCACCGGCGTTCCCGTGATGGCCTCGATCTTGCCGCTGCATAAGCTCACCTCGTCGATGATCTGTTTTTCGGACAGCTTTGCCATGTGGGGATGGGTATCCGAGTGGTTGCCGATCTCCATACCCGCGTCGGCCAGGGCCTTCACGCTCTCGGGGTATTTGTCTGCCCACTGGCCCACCAAAAAGAACGTGGCCCGCACGTCGTACTTCGTCAGAATATCGATGAGAGTCTGGGTATCCTCGTTGCCCCAGGGTGATGCGCGAGTGCGGCAACTGCAAACAGGGCATTTGCGGGTTTTGCCACATCGTATTGGCTCCACGCACCACGCAAATGCCGTGACTATATGCCAGACAGACTACTTTGCCTTGTCCCTTTCCATTGTTTCATCGATAGCTCGATTCAAGAAAGACGCCATAGATTCGCCCATCTCCGTGGCGTGCGAATTGATGATTTCCTTCTTGCCTTTAGGGACCCGGAACATGATTTTATCGACCTTTTCTGCATCATACTTCCGTATTGCACGGTCAACTGATTCGGTACGAGCCACTGAAAACACCTACTTTCAACTATATAATACCCTATTAGGAAGAATTATTCAAGAAAAATTATACGCAGGCGTATTTTTCTCTTGACATACGCATGCGTATATGATATAATCAACACATAAAGAAAACAAACGGCAGCATGAAGGGGCGGCAACCCCTTCACGCCTGCACAGGTGGTCTCATCACCTACACAACGACTTACGTCGCACCGCATTTTGTATTATACCAGCACTTTCGCGTTTTCGCAAGAGAGCGATGGTATAACAGACGCTCCGCGCTGTTATACCACAGGATACCGGTCGTGCTCCCGGCATGCACCGGAACCGCACGACATGGTATTACAAGCGCGGCAGCGCGGCCAGGCAGTGCATGTATTCTCACAGGCACCGTGTAGGGTTTCTACCTGCACGGTGTTTTCTTACTTAAATTAATAAGGAGTGTGAGAACATGCTATGCCGCCAGTTTATGACTCCTACCATGGTCAGAAGCCCGCCCGTCTCAAGCTTACCCAGGTATGTTTGCCGGCGTACCTTCATAACAATGAACAAGAATTCTTATTATGGAGGTCAAGAATGAATACGGACAAAACCAGCGCCCCCTCCTCTCGCAAGCTGCCCGTCCCCCCCTACCGCATCGTTCGTCTCTTTGACGGAAAGCGCACGGCGGAACAGGTAGCCGCCGACCTCATCAAGGTACATACCGCGGCCTGAGGACACGCGCAATGACATACACAAAAGAAAAATACAAGGTCGCCCGCTACGCCCGCTTGTCCCGTGAGGATGGGGACAAGCTGGAAAGTGACAGCATCGGAAACCAGCTCCGTTTGATAGAGGACTACTGCGGCCGGCATACGGAGCTGGTCCTCACCGATGACTATGTGGACGACGGTTTCACCGGCACCAATTTTGACCGGCCGGCCTTTAAGCGGATGCTTGAGGATATCAACGCTGGCAAGATCGACTGTGTGGTCGTAAAAGACCTTTCCCGCTTCGGCCGGGACTACATCGACATGGGCTATTATCTGGAACGGTGGTTCCCCTCTCGGGATGTCCGCTTCATCGCGGTCAACGACGCCGTGGACAGCCTCCAGGGCCCCTACGATATGCTCCTGCCGCTGAAAAACGTCTTCAACACCCAGTACGCCAAGGACATCTCCTCCAAGGTCCGCAGTTCCTTCACCACCAAGCAGCGACGGGGTGAATTCGTCGGGGCCTTTGCCTCCTACGGCTACCTAAAAGACCCCGACAAGAAGAACCATCTTATCATTGACCCTGTTGCATCCCAGGTCGTGAGGCGCATCTTCACAATGGCCGCCGCTGGGATTGGCCAGATACGCATCGCCAAGACTTTGAACGACGAGCATATCCCATGCCCCAGCGAGTACAAGCGCCTCATGGGCGAGCGGTACACCAACAATCACAAGCTGGACTCCACCAGATACTGGACATATGCCACCGTCCATCGCATCCTGCGAAGCCAGGTCTATATAGGTACAGTCGTATCTGGCCGGTATGTCCGCCCCGGTATGCACGGGAAGGCAAAGGCCGCCCCGGAGAAGGATTGGATCGTCGTAGAGGGTATGCATGAGCCCATCATCTCCCGGGAGTTGTGGGATACCGTCCAGGCACAGATAAGCGCCAACGCCCGCCCCATTGATTTCGAGGGAAATGTGAGTATGTACGCAGGGCTCCTCTCCTGCGGAGACTGCGGCCGCTCCTTGTGCAAGACCACCTGGAACGGACGTGTGACGTACTCCTGTGGGTCCTACCACCGCTATGGAGCATCTGTCTGCTCTCCTCACTATATCAGAGAGGACACACTCTCTAAAATCATCCTAAATGACATAAACCGTGTTATCCGCGCCGTTACTGACCTCAAAGCTCTGTCTGAGGAGCAGCGAGCCTCCTCCCCCGTCACATCCCGCCGAGAGAACGAGCTGGCCCGGCTCCAAGGCGCTCTTGCCCGTATCCGTCATCTGAAGCAAAGCACCTATGAGGATTACCGGGACAAGCTTCTCAGCCGCGAAGAGTTTATGCGTTACAAGGCAGATTATGACCGGCAGGAGAGTGACCTTGAGGCCCAGATCGCCAAGGCCGAGAAGCAAGAACGGCCCGATGAAGTTCTGGAGCACTCATGGGTAGAACAGCTTGTCCGCCGCGGCGAACTGGAAACGCTCGACCGAGCAACGCTTGCTCAGACTGTCAAAAGCATCCGCGTTTTTGAGGACAAGCATATTGAAATAACCTATCTGTTTTCCGACGAGCTAAACGTGCTTTTTGAAAACACAGATAGTACAACATTCTAAAGATAGAATAGAAAGGTATAGATATGAAACGCAAAAGAAAGCGTACCAACCCCTTCAGCCTCGCCCGGTATCTGCGCACTTACCTGGGCTTGACCCAGCAGGCCGTCGCCAGCGCGGTCGGCCTCAGCGCCAACCAGGTCTGCCAGTTCGAACTCGGCCGCCGCAACATGAGCATCGGCTGTGCGCGTCGGCTGGCGGCGTTCTTCAAACTGAGCATTGACGACCTGGCCCATGACCGCTTTGCGGCCGTGCTGCCAAATCTTCCTCCCCGGCCTAAACGTGATCCCTCTGCGCGAAAGCGCATGGAAAAGCGGATGAAGATCAACGACAAACTCGGCCGTGACGGCGAGGCGTATGTCGCACGGCTGGAGCGGGACAAGCTGGCCGGCACGCCTTTTGCCAACGGCGTCAACGAGGCCTGCGCGGATGACCCCACTGCCGGCTTTGACATGTCATGTTGCAGCTATCCCGGCATTGTTGGATGGCTTGCAGGGCCCATGTCTGCTTTTGGCTTTCCCAGTCGCTTCCTCCTCCCGCATTTACAGGATCGCGGGGTCATATCCCTTACCCCCTGTTGTAGCCATTCTCCTGCAACAGGGGGACTTCTTTTCTACTGTCCGCTTTTATGAGGGTAAATATAGAGCCGCAGAAGAAACTCCTGCGGCTCTGGGGTCTTTACCGGTCATGCGGCTTTCTTCTGCGCCGCGTCGTCAGGGCCACCAGGCCGGTGGCGCATAGGGTCGCCAGCAGCGCCCAAGGCATGGGGGATATACCGTCCCCCGTAGCGGGCGCGATAGGCCCGGTGGGAACAGGCGTGTAGAACGGTTCAGAGGTCGTCCCCGGCGGCAGGGTAGGTCCCGGAGTGCCGCTGGGTCCAGGCGAGCCGCTGGGCCACGGTGAAGTGCTGGGCCACGGTGTGGCGCTGGGCTCCGGTGTGGCGCTGGGTTCCGGTGTGGCGCTGGGTTCCGGTGTGGCGCTGGGTTCCGGTGTGGCGCTGGGCTCCGGCGAGCTGCTGGGCTCCGGCGTACCGCTGGGCTCCGGGGTGTCGTCGGGCTCCGGCGTATCGTCGGGCTCAGGGGGTGCGGGCTTGTAATTGTCCACCTTCGCTTCCGCTGTGCCGTCGGCGGGAATGGCGCCGGTCTGGCCGGTGTACGTGGTGGTATAGCCGTCCGTGTCGGCTTCGGTCTCGGTCACCTCATAGGTCGCGCCCGCAGGCAGGCCGGTGATCGTGATGGACTGACCGTGCGTGAGATGCACCGTTGCCTCGCCATCAGTGAAGGTGACCTTGCCATCTTCCACACTGTCATCAGTTCGATCCGTCACGGTGCCCTCGTAAGGGAACGAGTCGTTGACCACGCCCGAACCATCGGCCAGGGTGATGGTGAAGGTCCAGACCTTCGTCTTGTCGCCCAGATCGCCAGAGACGGTCTTGGTGACCCGCAGAGCGCCGGTGACCGGAGTCGGCGGGGCCAAATAGTTGGTGAACTTCACCTCGGGGGTCGTGTCTTTCACGATCTTGTCGGACGTATTGCCGCTGTCGGTGGTATCATAGCCGTCCGCGTTGGCCTCTTCCTCGGTCACTTCATAGGTCGTGCCGGCGGGCAGGCCGGTGATGGTGATGCTCTCGTTGTGCTTCAGCGTGAACTTTTCGGACACCCAAGGCCCGTCTGGCAGCGTTTTCGTGAATTGGAGAGTGCCATTCTTCGATCCCGTGTACGGATAATTATCGCTCAGCGTTCCGTCGGCAGGAGGCGTAAGCGTCACGGTGAAGTGCCACTCCTTCGCCGGATCGCCGGCGCCGGTGACGGTCTTGCTGATCTTCAGGTTTCCGGTGTCCGGCGCGGGCTTGGTGTTGGTGAACGCAGCCGTTACCGTGGCATCGACAGGGATAGTGCCTTTCGCGTCGGTGGAATCCATCTGGTAACCGTTCTCGTTTGCCTTAGTCTCGGTCACTTCATAGGTCGTGCCGGCAGGCAGTCCGGTGATGGTGATCTTCTCGCCGCCCTTAAGCTTGACATTATTACCATCTTGGAGCTTGGCTGTTTTCTTTTCTTCTGTTCCTTCAACGAGCTTCAATTTGCCAGTTTCCTGTCCAGCGCCGCCTGTCCGATCGATCGAGTAATCGTATTCGTTGTCTTGCAGCTCGACGCCGTCAGGCGCTTTCAGGGTGATCTCGAACTCCCAATCTGTCCCCGTATCAAGTACCCCTTGTTCGCCTGCCAGGGTCTTGGTGATCGCCAAGTTCCCGGTCTTGAATATGTTGGTGAACGTGGCAGATGCGTTTGAATCTGCTGGGATCGTGCCGCTGTCGCCTGTTTTTTGCGTGACGTAGGGGGGATGGTTTTCTTCCGTCTCGGTGACGGTGTAACCCACGCCGGCGGGCAGGCCGGCGGCAGTCTTCTCCTCGTTGTCCGTGAGGGTGAAGGTGGCCACGCCGCTGTTGAACTGCATCTGGCCGAATGTACCGGTGATAGTCTTGTCATCCAGCGTCACGGTGAAGTTCCAGTTCTTCCTTTTATCGCCGGGGCCGTCCACGGTCTTTTTCACGGTCAGGCCGCCGGTCTTGCGGGTGTTGGTGAACTCGGCCTTGGCGGTGGTGCCGTCGGTGGGGATGGCGCCGGTGAAGCTGGACTGGGTGGTGGTATAGTTGTCGTCCGTCGTCTCGGTGACGGTGTAGGTCACGCCGGCGGGCAGACCGGTGGCGGTCTTTGTCTCGCCGCCCTTGAGGGTAACGGTGGCCACGCCGTTGGTGAATTGCATGTCGCCGAAGGTGCCGTTGATGGGCGCATCATCCAGCGTCACGGTGAAGGTAAATTCCTTATTCGCGTTGTCGCCTGGGCCAATCACCGTCTTGCTGACGGACAGTTCGCCGGTCTTGCGGGTGTTGGTGAACGCGGCCTCTGCCTTTTGGTCCATGATGATGGTCCCGGTGTCGCCTTCGGAAACCGTCCCGTAGTTGCCCATATTGTCCTCGGTCTCGGTGACGGTGTATTCCGTACCGGCGGAGATGCCATTGATGGTGATGGACTGGCCGTCCTTGAGGTACACCTTCGCCTTGCCGGCAGTATCAAAGCTGATCTGGCCGTTTTCCAGGCTGTCTCCCTCATGCTCTTCCACGGTGCCCTCGTAACTGAACTGTTGGTTGACCCCGGCGCCGCCCTTCGTCAGCGTGATCTCGAACTCCCAGGCTTTCGTGGTGTCGCCCTGGGGGCCGGCCACGGTCTTGGAGACCTTCAGGTTTCCGTTTCCGCTGGGCGTATTCGTAAACTTGGCCTCAACAGTGGCCGTATTTGTGATATTTCCCTCTATTTTTCCTTCGGAGGCACTCGACGTATAGTTGCCCGTATTGGCCCCGACCTCTTCCACGCTGTACTTCGTGCCGATGGGCAGCTCGTAGATGGTGATGTAGTCCTCGTGCCCAAGGGTGATATCACCGCCATCGAGCGTGACCACGCCATCAGCATCGACCGTCACAGTGCCGGGCTGATCAGTATCGTCCTTATGGATCGTGCAGGGGTAAGTTCCTTCCAAGTTGACTTCGCCTTCATCGGGCGGTGTCAGCGTGATATTGAAGGTCCATTCTTTGTCCGGCTCGCCGCCGGCGGCCACCGTCTTGCTCACTTTCAGCGAACCGAACTGGAAGGTGTTGGTGACGGTG
This sequence comes from uncultured Oscillospiraceae bacterium, assembly GCA_947581795.1. GTDB lineage: Bacteria > Bacillota > Clostridia > Oscillospirales > Oscillospiraceae > CAJOIG01. The sequence goes on along the minus strand of CANPVS010000002.1, from coordinate 96,933 downwards.
AAGGAGAAGGTGGTCGTACCCTCTGTAATATCCTCGTTCTTGCCGCTGATACCGACTATATCAGCTCCGCCGGTCGTGGTCTCCTCCAGCAGGAACCTATAATCCGCCCCGTCCTTTGTCCAGACTTTGCTTTTCTCGACTGGGTCAAATGTCACCGTGCCCTCGCCCGTTACCGAGAACTCGTCGCTGACGAGGCCTGTGTATGACCCATATTCACTATCGGAACTAAGTTTCTGCTTGGTGAGGGACAGCGTACTTTCTTTTCCTCCTACTTTGTATGTGAGGCTCAGCGAGCTACTAAGATTAGCGCCGCTTTGGTCATCATCATCAATAATGTTGAGCCGGAACTTATACTCCGTTTCCTTTTTATACTTATCCTGCGTTGCCTGACTCACGCCCACGCCCTGGACCATGACACTCTTCTGCACGCTGACATCTAACTTGCCCGCGACGACCGTGCCGTTGACCATCACGCCGCCGGCGCCGTACGCAGCGATCGTCGCGATGTTGTTGGTGATCTGCACGGCGTAGTCGCCGCCGCTGGGGCCGTTCGCCACGGTCGCGATGCCGGCGTTGTCGATATTGGCCCGGAAGCCCACGGGATTCAGATTGTCCTCGCCGCCGCCGGGGCCGAGGGCCGCCGTGGCGATGCCATTGCGGATGTTGGTCCAGTCATAGCTGCCGGTGCGGGCGTCGCCGCCGGACAGGTCGGTCCAGTTGTAATCCCGGCCGTCGGGGGTCGTGTCGCTGACGTAGAGCTTGGCAGGCGTCTCGTGATGGATGACCGAGTCATAGGGCACGGCCAGGATGTCCATGCCGCTGCTGCCGTTGCCGTAGATGGTGGCCCCGTGCTCCGGGTACAGGAACACCTGGGCGTTGGGGCACAGGGCGATGCCGCTGCCCACGGTGGAGCCGGTGAAGCCGCTCTCGACGTAGTTGCCGGTGATCAGGGCGTCCTGCATATAGCAGGTGATGTTCTCGCCGATATAGATGCCGCCGGTGTTGTAGTGCTTGGTCGACTCCAGGTCGGCCTCGGTGTACCGGGAGTAGTCGCTGTTGCACCAGTTGCCGTCCACGATGCAGGACTGGAGCTGCACCGTGCCGTAATAGCCCTCGCCCTTCCGGCGGACGGAGAACGCGCCGGCGTTCACATCGGCGACGTTGCCGGTGAACTTCGCGCTGCCGGTGACCGTCACCGTGCCGCCGTTCAGGTTGGCACGGAACGCGCCGCCGGAAGCGCCGGAGGTGTTGCCGGAGAAGGTGCCGCCGTCGATGGTGATGTTGGAGTTCTCGCCGTCACCGGGGAAGTAGAGGCAGCCGCCGTCGCCCAGCTCAGCTGTGTTGTTGGTAAAGGTGCAGTCATTGAAAAAGAACTGGCTCTGGGGCGGGAAGCCGCGCCACACGCCGCCCTGGTTCTTGGCGTAGTTCCCGGTGAAGGTGCTGCTCTCAAAGGTGAACGTCGTGCCCTGGGCGTCCACCGCCGCATAGAAGCAGCCGCCGTTATTGTTGCTGCTGTTGTTCTCAAACGTGCTGTTTTTGACTGTGAACTTGGAGTTGGGAACGTTATACTGTATGACGCCCGCGTTGTCGGTGGCTTTGTTGCCGCTGAAGGTCACGCCGTCCACAAGGAATTCTTTGATGGCATCCGCGTTGTCCTTTGTGACGTAGACGCAGGGGCCTTTATTCGCAGTATTATTGATGAACTGTGTCCCGCCGCTGATCGTGAATCTGCCGTTCCCATTCGGCTCCTTCGCAGCGTTTGCCGCCTTATAGATGCCGCCCTCTTTGGCCGCGCTGTTGCCGCTGAACACAGCGCCGCTGATGTCGATGGCGGAGTTCTTGGAAGAGATGAAGGCGATGGACCCATAGGCCGTCGCAGTGTTGCCCGTAAAGGAGCCGCCCGTTATGGTCAGGGCGACCGTATCCGCGTCGATACCGGTGCTGAAAGCGCCGCCACGCTGGGCGCTGTTGCCCGTGAACTGGGCGCTGCCGCCGATAGTGACCTGAGTGGAGGCCGCGCCGTCCACGTGGAGCGCCCCGCCGTAGGCCTGATTGGCAGTGGATGTGTCCGCCTTGTTATTGGACAATGTACCGCCGGTTACCGACACGGCAGAATCATAAGCGTAAACGCCGCCGCCGCAGATGGCGCTGTTGCCGCTGATCTCGCCGGCGGTCATAGTAAAGGCGGAACTGTTCACCATGAGGACAGCGCCGCCAAGGCCCTGCTTGCCGGCATTTTCACCGTTATAGGCGAAGCGGGTCCCGGTTCCATATGTTCTCGTGGCTACCGTCGTCTCATTCGTCGTCGTGGCGTTGCCACTGACCGCGCCGCCATTGATATCAATAATGGAGCCATCCAGATACACCGCGCCGTAAGACTTGTTGTTCACCAGCGCCGCACCGGTGTTCAGGGTGAGGGTAGAACCGCCGGCGGCGGTCACGGTCCGGCCAAGGGTGTTATCCCCGCCGTCTACGGTCACGTCCCCCAGCGTCAGAGACGCGCCGTTGGTGAGGACGAACATGTTCTCCGCCTCGCCGGACTTGGTCACGGTATGAGCTTCCCCGCCATAGGACTTGACCGTCACGGCCTTGCCGTAGATGACCGCTTCATTCAGGGCCACGTCCTGGGTCAGGCAGATGACGCCGCCGTTGGCCAGATTCTCCAGCGCGGCCTCGATGGTCCCCGCCGAGGTAGCGCCCGACAGCCCCTCCGGAGCCACGGGAACATAGACCTCCTGCTCCTGGCCGACTGTGCGCCGTACCAAGGCAGGGCCCATCACAGAGAACGAACCCACGGCGAATGTCACCGTGCCGTCCTCCGCCGTCTGCGCGGCCAACTTCTCCACGGCGCCGTCGTCCAGGATATGTACCATGAACTGTTCCGTCACCCGCTCCGGAGCCGCCTCCGGCTCGCCCGCGTCGGGTTCATCGATGCTGGGGCCGTCTATGCCGGGCTGGGAGAGCGAGCCGTCCGCCGTGTCGTCCTCCCCCTCGCTCAGCAGAGCCGCGAAGGGGTCAACGGGGAACTGCATGCTCACGGTCACCAGGCCGGCAGCCGGCTCGATCTTCTCGCCGTTGGCGGTGAAGTACACGTCATAGGGCAGGAAGTACAGCTCGTCGCCCTCGGTCAGGCCCAAGGTCTGCCACAGAGCATCATAGGCCTGGGTGTAGGCGTCGGTGCCCTCGGCCACCTTGTCCGCGTGGAGCTCGGCATCCGCCGGGATGCCGCTTTCCGGGGCCGCCGCCGCGCTGACAGTCACGCCGTCGCCGGTGCAGACATAGCGCTGCTCCTTGGTGACCTGCGGCTCGTCAGTGGTTTCCGGTTCCTCGGTGGTTTCCGGTTCGTCGGTGGATTCCGGCTCTTCGGTGGCCACCGGTTCGTCGGTGGATTCCGGCTCTTCGGTGGCCTCCGGCTCGTCCGTGGCTTCCGGTTCGTCGGTGATTTCCGGCTCCTCGGAGGTTTCCGGTTCGTTCGTAGTCTCCGGTTCGCCCATGGGCGCGCCGTCTTCCGTCTGCTCTCCCGCCAGTGGATCACCGGCGGCCGGCGTGTCGTCCATCTCAGGCGATGCCTCCTGGGGCATGGCGCTCTGGGAAGGCTCAGCCGTTCCCGTCTCGCTTTCCTTCAAGGTCATGCCGGAGATCAGTCCCAGCGCGACGGCAAGGCACAAGACAAGCGCCAGCGTCCTAAATGCTTTCCTGCTCTTTTTCATGCTCGGTCTCCCTTTCTCAACTGATTGCCTTCAATAAAGCAGTCCTCGCAGTCTCTCGCCCCAATGACCACTGGGCCGCGCCTCCCTTGCTTCACTACATAATCAGTATTATGTAGTTACAGATGGCGCTGAAGGATGCAAAAAACCGGCCCCTCATTCACCATGAGGGCAAATGAGGGGCCGGCTCGTCGGCATATGCACAAAGCTTTATCACTCTGGGCATAGCCGATTTGAGCACCCTTGTTTCAGTGTGCTCATTTCCTTGGTAAAATGCACAAATTTGTCACTTCCAGATGCTGCGGGGGGGGGTATGTAGGGTTGACAATAGTACTTCTATTCGCTATAATTTGTGAGTCATTTGATATGTTGTCATTCTTTAAACTACATAATACTGATTATGTGGTGATTCAATTATTTGTTTACATCAGCAGCGGCAGGCGTTCGATCTGCCGCTGCTGTTCCGTTCCTGTGCGGCTTGTATAGATACGGGTGGTGTCGATGCTGGCGTGCCCCAGGATGTCCGCCAGACGAACGATGTCCTTGTATGCCTTATAATACGTCCGTGCGAACAGATGCCGCAGGTTGTGAGGAAACACCTTCTCTACTTCCACTCTCGCCAGAACCGCCAGCCGCTTCATACTCTTCCAGATGTTGCTCCTGTCCAGTGGCTTACCGGTCCGCGTCACAAATACCTGACCGCTGCGGATCCTCCGTTTCCTGCAGTAGTTCTCCAGGGTCCTGCACAGCTTTCTGGGTATCAGGATCACTCGTATCCGTCCCTTGTTGCGGATCTCTGCTTGACCGCGCCGCAGGCTCTCCACCGTGATGGCTCGCACCTCGCTGACCCGGATGCCTGTGGCACAGATCGTCTGTACTAGCATGGCCAGACGTTCGTTTCCTCTGGCCTTGGCTGCTTGAAGCAGTTTTTCATAGTCCCGCTGTGACAGTTCCCTCTTTCCGTCCGAGAATGTCGTCCGCTGTACCTTCAGAAAGCGCAGCTTCCACTCCGGGTGCCCGGCAAACTCCAGAAACCGGTTCACCGCCGCCAGCATAGAATTGACGCTGCTGGCAGCATATCCCCGCCTCTGCAGATCCTGTTTGAAGGTAATGAGCGCGCTCTTATCTTCCACGCTCCCGCCGCAGAACGATCTCAGCTGCTCTACATCGTGTAAGTATTTGCTGACCGTCGCCTCACTGAATTCCCGCTCATGCAAATACATACAAAATGACGTTATCGATTCCTTGCTTATCAGCATAATAAGACCTCCTCCCGGCTATTCTACCCAAAAGGGGCCAAGAAAGCATATCAAGCACCATTTTCTGGACATTTTACTCGTTTTCCCATACTTCATAGCATATAGCATGAAACTACGAAATATATTATAGCACACGAATCGGGATATTTCTATCCCTTTTCATCACTTTTTCGACCTGCTTTTTCCGCATATACTATCTCCAAACGGTATAGAGGGAGGAGATACGCATGATAAAAGACGTAGGGCCAGGCGCCAGAGTGCGGGAGTATCGATCAAAACTTGGGCTGACACAGGAACAGTTTGCTGAGATGACAGGGCTTACTGTGAATTACATCGCCCGCGTCGAGCGGGGTGAATCCTTTCCCCGGCTGGATAACCTGGTAACTATCATCAACACTTTGGGTGTTACAGCCGATGCCATCTTCTGTGACGTAATAGACAAGTCAACGAACTACCCGATCTCATCCTTGGCACAGGAACTGGACTCACTCTCACCCAATGACAAACTCCAGATCATGGAGATTCTACGCGTTTTGATCCGGCAGGCAAAGGACCGGGAGCAGGATCGCATCACATGAGACCACATAGCGTATCCTCATTTGCCCGGAAATAGCAGGCACATACGAATACTTTTGGCATGTGCAGAAACTGCGCCATCGGGTAACAATCCCGACGGCGCAGTTTTTACGAGATTCAGCCTTGGAAAAATCGCGCAAACGCTTGCTGGAGACGGGTTTGGCGATTCTTTCTCTCATTGGTTTTTTACAGCATTAACATTGCCGCATTCCTGTATCGCGCTTTTGCCGCACTCTTACATCACCCCAGGCGGCGTCAAAAGTGAGAGACACGGCCTTATTGTCCCGCTTGACGCAATAGATGGGCAGCTCCTTGCTGGCGGCGGACACGCCCACGATGCTGGGGCTGTTCACCACCCAGAATATAGCCGCCACCGCAAGCACCAAGGCCGCCGGCCCCAGATACTTGCGGTGTCTCTTCAGTACGGTTTTCAGTTTGTTCAACCTTTCATGACCTCCGGGTTCGATGTTTGTACATCCTATGAGCCCGGCCGGCCGAATATGTACCTATATCCCCGCCTATCAGGGCTGGAAGTTCTCGATGACGGTGCCCACGCCCTCGTCCTTAGCATTCTCCGCCACATATTGGGCCAGGGCCACGTCCAGCACGCCCAGGCCGAAGGGACTGTACACCGAGGGCTTGCCAGCCGCCCGGGGCGGGACAGTCCCCTTCACCGCGTCGGCGATGTTGCCGGCCACAAAGTCCGTGTTGCCCAGCTTTTGGTAGGTCAGGTGGATGGAGGTCTTCTCCCGGCACACATGGTCCAAGTCGTCCACGATGTTATGGCTGCCGGCGATGATGTCCGGGTCAAGATCCCGCAGGGAGATGCCCAGGATCGTGTGGTCCGCCGTGAGGGCGTTCAGATGCTTGATATAGGGCGTTCCCGCCGTGGTGGCGAAGGATACAAGCTTCGCCGCGGCGAACAGGCTCTCAATATCGCCGCACTTCTCGTAGGTCAAACCCTCATAGGGATTGCTGGCGATGAACTGGTCCATTCTCTCATCGGACAGGTCATAGAGGTATACCTTCTCCAGCTTGGGGAACTCCGTCCGCAGGAAGTGGAGGATCTGACCGTTGATGACGCCGCAGCCCACGAGACCCGCCTTCGTCTCACCGGCGTCGCCGTGCAGGCACTTGCCCGCCAGGGCCGCGCTGGCGGCGGTGCGCTGGGCGCTGATGAGGGAGCCCTCCAGGATAGCCCGGACGCGGCCCGTTTCCATGTCATTCAGGAACACGGCCGCGCTGGCCCGCTCCACGCCTTTTTGGATGTTCCCCGGGAAGGAGGACACCCACTTCATGCCGGCCACGCCATACTCTCCCCCAAGATACGCGGGCAGCCCTATGATCCGGTCCGTGTCATTGCCGGGAAAGCGCAGAAACACCGAGTGAGGCAGCGATGACTGCCCTTCATGGTGCAGGATATAGGCCCGCTTGATGATCTCAATGACCTCGTCCTCCCTGCCGGACAGGATGCTTTTGACCTGGGTATTGCCCAATACCAGAACGTTCTCAGACATCTTCTTATATCCTTTCCATTCAGCCGAAATACTTGCTGTAGAGGTTGTTGTAATACCTGTCGCCCCTGTCGTGGGACACCAGGACGACCTTTTTGCCCGTCATGCCGTGGTCCACCAGGTATTTGCGGGCCCCGGCCGCCACGCAGCCGGAGGAACCGCCCAAAAACAGCTGCTCTTTCCGGAGCATATTGTAAAGGGCCTGGATGGAGCTGGGCTCGTCGATGACGATGTGGTCGTCGAACACCGCCCGCTGCACGTTGTCGCTGCGGATGCTGGATCCGATTCCGGTCAGATGCTTGATGGCCTTGGTCTCAGGGTCGAAGATCTTAGAGCCTTCCAGGTCCACCGCCACCACCTTTATCCCGTGGCCGTACTTCTCCATGGCCTGGGAGATGCCCGCAATGGTGCCGCCGCTGGAGATGGCCACGAACACGTAGTCCGTGTCGGGCATCTGCTGGGCGATCTCCTTACCCACCGTCTCCCGGTAGGCCTCGATGACCAGAGGGTTGCCGTACTGGTTGAACCAGTACACGTCCTCGTGGCTTTCCAGATATTCCTTTACGGTGCGGAGCCGGGCCTTCAGGTAGCTGCCGTTTTCGTCCGCCTCCGTGATCTTGACGGTATTGGCTCCAAAGGAGGTGATGAGAAACTCGTTGAGTCCGGAGATGGACTCGTCGATCATGATGGTGATCTTGAGCCCCATCCTGGCGCCCACCGCCGCGAGAGCCACACCCATGTTCCCGGAGGAGCTCTCCACGATCTCCGTATTGCGGGTGATGGTCCCCTCCTCCAACAGCTTCGTCAGCACATAAATGGCGCAGCGGTCCTTGGCGCTGCCATAGAGGTTGCTGCCCTCAAGCTTTACATATGCCTCGTTCCCGGCAAACTCATTCAGCTTTACCAGCGGTGTGGTGATCTTGAAATCTTCCAGCATATCTCTGGTCCTTTCTGTATTCTTGATCGGTGCCACCGGTTAGACGGCGCGGGGACCCATTCGTTACAGGTTTCCATAAAAATTAATAAATTACCCCTTGCATACGACAAGCGCCGTACGCAAGGGGCCTTGTGTTAAATTGTCCTTTTGTCTTTACAGGCGGATCTCTACGGTGTGCTCGTCGCCGTCCGCAGGTCTGGGTATCTCCGCTCCCACGGGCTTTCCGTCCAGGGTATAGATGCTGGCTTCGTCCGCCCGGAAGCGGCCTTCGCCGCCGGTGACATGCACGTGGACGGTCCCGTTCCCCAGACGCAGGGTGTAGGCCGTCTCCTCCCGGCCTTCCGGGAGCACCGGGGCGAAGCGGAGGGTGTCCTTCCGCACGTCCACGCCCAGGAACTCGTACACCACCAGGGTGAGCCAGGAGGCGGTGCCGGAGAGCATGGGGCCGATATTCTCGCAGGTCTCGCTGTTGTTGTACTGGGTGCAGAATCGGGGATTCCCCTTCAGGACGAAGGGATCGTCCATGGTCCCGTAGGGCACCGTGCGGCCGATCATGAAGAAGGCAAGGTCCGCCAGCCGCCGGGCCAGGGCCTCGTCCCGGACCTCCTTGGCCGCCTGCAGGGACGCCACCGTGGCCATCATGGCCGCGTGCTTGAACACGCCGCCGTTCTCACGGTCGCCGGGGAAATAGAACGCCGTGCTGGTGTTCACGCCCAAAAGGTCGTAGTTCACCAAGGTGCACAGCTTCAACCCCGCGTCTGTCTTGAGATATGTCTCCACCGCGTCCAGCATGGAAGCGATCTGCTCCTCCGTGGCCACCTTAGCCAGGATGGCCCAGCTGTAGGAGTTCAGGTAATAGCTGCCGTCGATATCCGGGTCCAGGCTGAGCCCGTCGCCGGGAGCACCCAGATAGGTATAGCGCCGGCCGTCGTTGATGAGGCAGCGGGCGAAGTAGCCGTTCTTCCAAGCGTTTTTCTGCATGCTCTCCGCCAGCCGTGCCGCCAGCGCCGCGGCTTTTTTCCCGTCGGCGTCCTGACCAATGGGACCTGCCAGCTCCGCCGCCTCGTCGGCCGCGATCTTCAAAAGGCAGGCGTTCATCACGCTCTCAGACAGGGTGTTGTCCCAGCGCGCGCCCCAAGACTGGCCCTTTTCCTCCAGCTGGCGGCGGTAGCGCCGCTCCTTTCCCGGCCCGTCCGGCACCTCCCGGTCCAGGCGCAGGGTATCGTTCCAGTCCGCCTTGTCCAGCAGCGGCAGCCCGTGGGCTCCCACGGATATGTCCCCGCTGTACTCCAGGATGGCCATGATGGTCTCCCACAGGGTGCGCTCCTGGCCATCCCCCGCCACCGGGAATTTCTCCCGCAAGAAATCGTAGTCGCCCGTGAGGGTCACATACCGGTACACCGCCTGGACCAGCCACAGCTGGTCGTCCGAGCAGTCGCCGGGCTCCTTGCCCCGGAAGGTGAAGTTGTGGTAGGCGTAGCCCATGGGGAACACGTTCTTCACCCACGTTGAGATGAGCTCCCGGACAAGGGCGCTCTTCCCGTCGGCGCAGAGGTAGTACATGGACGCGTAGATGTCCTGGATCTCCCGGAAGCCGGTCTCCCGGTAGGATTTCTGGGTCCAGGCGAAGGCCCGGGACACATAGGTCTGGTAGAGCACCTGGAAGGGCAGATTCCGCCGCACGTATACGTCCAGCCGCTGGTCCCCCGTCTCCGGCTCCAGATAGGCCGGATAGCGGTCCCAGAAGGCGATCACACCCTCCAGCGTCCGCTCCAGAGCCGCCGGGTCGGCGTACTTGTCCAGCAGCTTCCCAAGGGCCCCGTCCAGTTCCTGGGCCGCGTCGTCCTCCGACTCCTGCATTCCCACGAACTCGTCGATGACCGTCTTCTGTCCCGCCTTGACGGTGAAGGTCCTGCCCATGGCGAAGAAGGGCGTCATCTTCCGGCTGTACCGGCTGGGCAGATGGGCCGCAAGCTCCGGATGAGCCAGGGTGCCCCGTCCGATGAAATCGGGCTGGCTGGTGCAGAATTCCTCGAAACCCTCGCCGCCGCACAGCAGCGCCGCGAAGCGCTTCTCCACCCGGCAGCCGTTGGGCTTGTGGTGCAGCGTCATAGCGGCGGGCCTGCCATGCCTGTACCACACCTCGCTCTCGGCCACGATGTTGGCGTAGACGATGTCGTTGGCGGTGGTGACGGGATCGGTGATGCCGAACATGCCGGTCATGATGATCTTCAGCGTCCGGTCACGGTCCGTGTGGTTTTCGATCTCCACCCGCTGGGCCTCCACCGCCGAGGGCATACCGTCCTCCTGGGGCAGCAGGAAGATGGTCCGCCGGACCGTGAGACCGCACCCGGTCTCATAGGTGATGACGCTCCGGTTCTGGCTGTGCAGGCACTGGGCGGAGGAGACATTGTCCTCCACATCAAAGGAGCAGAAGATCTGCCTGCCGTTTTCGACGAGATAGAACTGGCGGTTGGCGGGCTCCCCGTTCTCCTCCGGCTGGAGCACGCAGCGGGTGGCCAGCACCTGGGTGCCGCCGGAGGCCCGGAAGGAACCCCGGCCCAGGCCGTCCAGGGCGCTCTTGGGGGTGGTATACAGCGGCCGGGGATACTCTGTCCTGTCTCCCAGCAGCAGGTTCACAGGATAGTGCAGTCCCACAGGATAGGCCTTCAAGTCCAGCAGCAGCTCGCCCTTGTCGTTGAGCTGGCCGGGGCTTGCCAGCACGCGGCGGTACACGTCCAGCACCTCCTCCTCCACGTCCGCCGGCGCGGGCTCCTCTCCCGCCTCGGTCAGATGCAGCACCCGCTCGCCTTCCACGCAAAACGCCTGGCTGCCGAGGAAACCGGCGATATAGGCGGCCGTGGCGGGACGGTTCATGAGATAGGCGCATATGGGCGCCTCAAAGGGCAGCCCCAAAAAGCCCAGCGCGGCGGAGCGGTCCGCGGACAGGAACTCCCCGTCCAGCGCGCCGCCCTTCCCCTTTTCGGCAAAAATCTTTGCAACAAGCTCTTTGGCCGTCAGGGTCTGGGTCCGGGCCTGTTCTTTCTGAAAAACCATGTGTCGTCCTCCGAAGAAATTCGTTATCACATATCAGAGCGCGTCGTAGGCGCTCTGGATGAAGGTCCTGGCCGCCACGGCGTTGTCGTTGGTGGTGTTCTCAAAGGTGGCCTGGATGAAGGGCTTGCGCTCCTTCATAAAGCGCAGGATGCGCCCGTAATCCATCTCCCCCGTGCCGGCGGCGATGCTCCTGAGCTTGTCGCCCTCCCGGACGAAATCCTTGATGTGCACCACGGCCACATCCTCGCCCAGCTTGTCGATGGCGTCGGCGATGACCGCGTCCTTTTCATCGGCGTTGCCGGCGTACAGCAGATTCACCGGGTCCAGGATGATGCGCAGGTTATGGCTCTGAATGACCTTCAGGACTTTCACAGCCCGGTCCGCGTTATAGACGATGTGGTTCCACACCGGCTCGATGGCCATGGTGACGCCATAGCTCTCCGCGCACTCCACCACCGGGGCCAGGCCCCGGATGAAGGCATCCAGCGCCTCGTCCGTGTGGGTGTTGGCGTCCAGCTTGTACTCGGCGTTGGGTGCGCCGGTCTCCGTGCCCACCACGCCGGCGCCCAGGATGGACGCCACCCGCAGGTGGCCATAGTACCGGCTCTGGATCTCCTTGAGCTTTTCCGGGTCCGGATGGGCCAGATTGAGGTAGCATCCCAGCACGGCCACGTCCAGCTCCTCTTTCGCGAATACGCGTTTCGTGTACACGCCCAGGCCCCCCGTCAGGGCCGCGGCGTCGAAGGTCACGCCATCTATCACCTTGGAAAAGGCCAAGTGGACGCAGGAAAAGCCCTCCTCCCGAGCCTTTCTGGCCCGGGCCTCCATGGTCTTCTCCTCCGCTCCCAGGGCGGCGTTCACGTCATGCAATCGGATACCGAACTGTATCATGCTCGCTCCTCCCCTCAGGGCGTATAGTTGAATCGTCTGTTGAGCCAGGTCTGGCACAGGCCTACCCAGGGACGGCACGCCTCGTCCGGGGTCTCCACCTCCTGGCTGCACATGGATATGCCGTGGGCGCCGGAGCCGAACAGATGCAGCTCAAAGGGCACCCCATGCTTTTTCAGGGCACATGCCAACATCAGGCTGTTCTCCGGAGGGACGGCGTCGTCCTCGCCCCCGTGCCAGAGGAACGTGGGCGGATAATCCGCCGTCACCCGGTCGGGCAGATGCATTTTCTCCCGCATGGTGGGGTCCTTTCCGGACACCCACATGGCCGACTCCTCGTGGGCAAACTCCTTCGTGCTGATCACGGGATAGCACAGCACCAGCGCGTCGGGTCTCGCGCTTACTGGCAGTCCCACCTCAGGGTCGTTCCAGAACGCGCCCAGGCTGGCCGCCAGGTGTCCCCCGGCGGAAAAGCCCATCACGGCGATCTTATCGGGGTCGATGTGCCACTCATCGGCGTTTTCCCGCACCTGGCGCACCGCGTCGGCAAGCTCCCGCAGGGGCCGGTAATCCGCGGCTTTCTCCGCGCCGGAATACTCCAGGATGAACACCTGATAGCCCATGGACAAAAAAGCGAAGGCCGGCGGGTCCTCCTCCCGGGGGGAGCACCAAACATAGGCGCCCCCCGGGCAGATGATCAGGGCCGGCCGGACCTTGTGGGCTTGGAGGGTGTCGTAATCCTCCTGGATGTATCCTCTTACAACGCCGTCAAGGGCATGAAAGGATACTGTCTTCATAGTTCAGGGCTGCTTGCCGATATAGGCCAGGATGCCGCCGTCCACATAGAGGATGTGGCCGTTGACAAAGTTGGAGGCGTCGGAGGCCAGGAACACGGCGGGGCCCATCAGGTCCTCCGCCTCGCCCCAGCGGCCCGCGGGGGTCTTGGAGACGATGAACTGGTCAAAGGGATGACGGCTGCCGTCAGGCTGACGCTCCCGCAGAGGCGCGGTCTGAGGCGTGGCAATATAGCCGGGGCCAATGCCGTTGCACTGGATGTTGGCCTCGCCGTACTCGGAGCAGATGTTCCGGGTGAGCATCTTCAGGCCGCCTTTGGCCGCCGCGTAGGCGGACACGGTCTCACGGCCCAGCTCGCTCATCATGGAGCAGATGTTGATGATCTTGCCGTGGCCCTTCTTGATCATGCCGGGGATCACGGCCTTGGCACAGATGAACGGGCCGGTCAGGTCGATATCCACCACCTGGCGGAAGTCCTCGGCGCTCATCTCCAGCATGGGGATGCGCTTGATGATTCCGGCGTTGTTCACCAGGATGTCCACGCCGCCCAGGTCGGCCTCAATCTTCGCCACCAGGTCGGCCACTTGGGCCTCGTCGGTCACGTCGGCGATGTAGCCGTGGGCGTCGATGCCCTCCTCGGCGTAGGCCGCGAGAGCCTTGTCCATATTGCTCTGGCTGCGGCAGTTGAAGACGATCTTCGCGCCGGCGCTGGCCATGCCCTTGGCGATGGCGAAGCCGATGCCATAGGCGGCGCCGGTGACCAGGGCCACCTTGCCCTCCAGAGAAAACTGTTTCATCATGTCCATAGTGTTGATACTCTCCTCTCAGCGCAGATCGGTGGAAGTGATGTTGTCCATATCGTCAAAGGCCTGGTTCTCGCCGCCCATGGCCCAGATGAAGGTGTAGTTGGAGGTGCCGCAGCCGCTGTGGATGGACCAGGACGGGGAGATGACCGCGTCGAAGTTCTGCATCACGATGTGGCGGGTCTCCTGGGGCTGGCCCATGAAGTGCATGACCACGTGGTCCTTGGGGATCTCGAAGTAGGTGTAGACCTCCATGCGGCGCTCATGGGTATGGCTTGGCATGGTGTTCCAGACGCTCCCCGGCGCCAGCTGGGTGAGACCCATGGACAGCTGGCAGGTGGGCAGCACATCGGGGTGGATGAACTGGTTGATGACCCGCTTGTTGGCGTTCTCATCCTCGCCGCAGGGGCGGTGGTTGGCCTTCTCGTAGGTCAGCAGCTTTGTCTCGTAGCTGCAGTGGGCGGGCGTGGAAGCCAGATAGAACTTGGCAGGCTCGGCCGCGTCCACACTCCCGAAGGAGACGGCCTTGGCGCCCTTGGTGATGTAGAGGCAGTCCTCATATCCCATGTCGTAGCGGGTGCCGTCCACCGTGACATAGCCCTTGCCGCCCAGATTAAAGATGCCCGCCTCCCGGCGCTCGAAGAAATAGCTGGTGCCGAAGTTGGCCCAGACGTCGATGCCCTTGTCGATGGGCACTTCCTCGTGCACAGGCATGATGCCCATGACCACCATGCGGTCCACATGGGAGTAAGTGGCCTTCACGGTGTCGGGCTCGTAGAGATCAGTGATGAGAAATTCATTACGCAGCTCCTCGGTGGTATACCGCTTCACGTCGTTGGGGCTGGCAGAATAGCGGATGTCCATAGATACTCCTCCTTATTTGATGACCAGTTCCGTCTCCCCGTCGAACACATAGACGTTCTCCACGGGGACGGAGAAGGTGATCTTCTCGTCAATGGCCGGCGTGTCGTGGGGGTCCACCTTCAAAATGGCCTTCTCCTCGCCGACGGTGATGTAGATGTTGGTGTTGTCGCCCAGCATCTCGGTGAGCTCCACCATGGCCTGGAACTGGTAGGCGCCGTCCACCGCGCCCAGTTCGATGGACTCGGGCCGGAAGCCAAAGACGACCTCCTTGCCCTCGTACTGGGCGGCCTTACCACCCAGCTTCTTAGTAAGGTCGATGGCGTTGTCGCCAAAACTGATCTTCCCGCCCTTCACGGTGCCCCGGACAAAGTTCATAGGCGGCTCGCCGATGAACCCGGCCACGAACACGTTGGCCGGCTGGAAGTACAGCTCATAGGGCGTGCCGATCTGCTGCACATAACCCTCCTTCATGACCACGATACGATCCGCCAGGGTCATGGCCTCGGTCTGGTCATGGGTCACGTAGATGGTGGTGGCGCCGGTCTCCCGGTGGATTTGGGCGATCTCGGAGCGCATGGTCACGCGCTGCTTGGCGTCCAGGTTGGAGAGCGGCTCGTCCATGAGGAACACGCCCACCTTGCGGATGATGGCCCGGCCGATGGCCACGCGCTGGCGCTGGCCGCCGGACAGCGCCCGGGGCAGACGATCCAGATAGTCCGTCAGGCCCAAGATGCGGGCGGTGTTCTTCACCTTCTGCTCAATCACGTCCTCGTCCACGCCCTGGAGGGTCAGGCCGAAGGCGATATTGTCATAGACGGTCATCTGGGGATACAGCGCGTAGCTCTGGAAGACCATGGCGATCTCCCGCTCCCGGGGGCCCATCTCGTTGGCGCGCTTGCCGTTGATGAGGAACTCGCCGTTGGATATCTCCTCAAGACCCGCGATCATGCGCAGCGTGGTGGATTTTCCGCAGCCCGACGGGCCCACGAAGACGATGAACTCGCCCTTCTCGATCTCCATATTGAAGTTATGGACCGCGTGGTAGCCGTTGGGATAGATCTTGTTGATGTCTTTCAGCGTCAAGTACGGCATAATTGATGTCTCCTTACTCATTGGTTTTGCTTTTGGTGTCAGGGACAAGGGGCGCTGTATATCGTCATTATCCGTATGGACAAAACCGACTAAGTTTGCTAGAATATATGTAGAAAATCGAACAAAGAGGTCTTTCGGGAAATGTATTCTATCATCTACGCGGGCCGCCATCCGCTCACAACGGGCGTATCCCGCCATATGCATTCCAGCTGGGAGCTCATCTACTGCACCAGCGGCAGCGGCACGCTCGTCTTCGACGACCGGGTCATGCCCTACGCGGAAAACGACGTGGCGGTCATCCCGCCTCTGGTGCCCCACTCCAACGGCAGCGACGAGGGCTTCACCAACGTCCATCTGAATATCTCGGACATGCCCCTGGCTTACACGGAGCCGGTCATCATCCCCGCCGGGCAAAACGGTTTTCTGCTGGACGCCTTCAACGCGGCATATCACTTCTACACCGCCGGCACTCCAGAGGCCAGCGTTCTCCTTCTGCCCCTGTACGGCCAGCTCATCGCCGCCTTTTTGAAGACCAGTCAGCCGGCAGACCCGCGCAGCGGCGTGGTGACGGAGATCGAGAACAACATCCTCCAGAATTACGCCGATTGCAATTATGACCTCCACGCTTTTCTGCGGACGCTGCCCTTCAGCACGGAGTATCTCACAAAGCTCTTCAAGCGGGAGACGGGCATGACGCCCTTCCAATATCTCAAAAACCGCCGCCTGGAGAACGCGGCCAGCATCCTGGCCGTCATGTACGGCAAGGGAAACATCTCCGAGACCGCCCGGCTGTGCGGGTTCAGCGACCCCCTCTACTTCTCCCGGCTGTTCCGGAAGAAGTACGGCGTCTCCCCCCGGGATTTCCGGGCGGGCACCCTGGACGGGGACAGTGTGAAAACTATGCTGTGAGCCGCTTGACCTCGGTGTAGGCCAGCACGAAGGGCGCTACGCCCTTGGCGTCGTTTTTCACCACCGGCTCGGAGATGTAATACTCGTAGGAGCCGTCCCGCCTCCGGTTGTTCTCCGGACCAAGGCCCGCCACCAGACAGATACCGTCCAGATCGATGCCCTCATCCGTGAACGTCAGATACTTATCCATGATGCCGTCGAAGGTCTTTTTGCCTTTGGCGGCATATTCCTTATCCAATACGCCCAGGCGCGCGCCCTTCAGCATGGCGTAGGCCATCATGGCGCTGCCGCTGGTCTCCAGGTAGTTGCCCTCACGGCCGCCCTGGTCCGGCACCTGCCAGTACATGCCCGTATCAGCGTCGGCGTACTTGGCCATAGCCGCCATCAGGTCGGCGAATATCCCGGCCAGTTCCTTCCGGTCATCTCCCTCCGGGAGGATGTCTACCAAGTCCGCCTGAGCCACAGCGAACCACCCCAGGGACCGGAGCCAGAAGTTGGCCGAGCAGCCGGTCTGCTTATCCGCCCAGAATGCGGTCTTGGAGGCGTCGTAGCCGTGGTAATAGAGACCTTTTTCCTTATCCAGCATCCGCTCGTGGACCGTGCGGATCTGCTTTACAATGTCGGAATAGTCGCCTTTTCCAAAATTCTTTTCATACAGCGCCCGGAAGGGCTGGGCCATATAGAGACCGTCCAGCCATACCTGGTTCGGGTAGATGGCCTTATGCCAGAAATTGCCCTCATACGTTCTGGGCTGGTCGGCAAGCTGATCCGTCAGCTTATCCGCCGCCAAGCGGTATTTCTCCAGTCCCGTGCGCTCGTATATCTCAAAGAGGACGCGCCCCTCGTTGATATCGTCCAGGTTGTGGTCGTCGGGTTTGAATCCGCGGATGGAGCCGTCCTCCTCCACGAAGAAGTCCGCCACCTCTTCGGCAAACGAGGCGTACCGCTCGTCGCCGGTGATGCGGGTCATCTCCATGAGGGCGGTGAGCATACAGCCGTCTATGTAGTTCCAGGAGGCCTTCTTTCCCTCCCGGATCTTCTCCATGTTCCAGGCGGTGCGCTCCGGGGTGGAGCTGTTCACCAGCTGGAGCACATAGGCGTCGATCCTGCCGTAGTCCATCAGTCCACCTTGAATCCTTTCTTCTCGATGTGCTCGCAGTGGTCCGCGATGAGCCCTTCCCCCTCCGCACCGGAGACGTGCACATCCTTCACGATGATGCGCCTCACATTGTCCAGGTAGAGGCCCAGTTTGCACCGCTTCTCAGCGAAGTTCTGCATGGCGGGCACGCCGGGTTTTGCGTCGGCGGCGAAGGAGACGTCGATATTCTCCAGCGTCACCTCGTCGATGGGGCTCTCCGTGAGCCCGTCGATATAGCAGGCCGCCACCTCCGCGTCGGTGCAGACCATGTTCCGGAAGAAGAACCGTCCCATGTGGGGCGTCCGGTCGTCTATGGGGAGCTTCTCCCGGCTCCAGACGTACTCTGTGTACCGGTCCGGGTCGCAGCAGTTGTACCAGAGGTTTATCACGATGGGGGTCAGGACCTTATCCATGCGGATATTGTCGAAGGACACATCCGTAATGACGCTGTCCTTGCCCCGGCCCCGGCGGGATTTGATGCGAAGGCCCCGGTCCGTGGCCCGGAAATAACACTGGCTCACGCTCAGGTTCCGGATGCCCGCGGCCAGTTCGCTGCCCAAGGTCACTGCCCCGTGGCCGAACTGCATGAGGCAGTTGCGGATGGTGTGGTGGTCGGCAGGCTGCAGATATTTGCGGCCCATGTCGATCTTGCCGGACTTGATGGCGATGCAGTCGTCGCCCACCGAGAACCGGCAGCCGATGATGTCCATGCCGTCGCAGCTCTCCGGGTCGATGGCGTCGGTGTTGGGGCTGTCCTTTGGCGCCGTGACGAAGCAGTCCAGCAGGGACACGTCCTTGGAGAAGAGCGGATGGATGTGCCAGGCCGGGCCGTTGGCGATGGTGACGCCGTGGAGGGTCACGTGCCGGCAGCGATTCAGAAACACCACCCGGGGCCGGGCCGCCGGAAAGTTCTTGAAATCACCCCACCAGTCGCCGTTCTGGCCATTACCGTCAATGGTGCCCTCGCCCACGATGGTGATGTCCTCTGCGTAAGAGCCGTGGATCAAGGACTGGTAGCAGTCCATCTCGATGCCCTCGAAGGCCGCCTGGGGCAGTTCCTTCCCCGTGACCGGGTCGGTGCCCACGCCCTTGATAATGGGATAGCGAGCCCTGTCCGTGGAGCCCAGAATGGTCGCGCCCTTGGATATCTCCAGGGTGATATGGCTCTTCATGGAAAGGGGCAGCGTGAGGTAGGTCCCCTCCGGAAACAGCAGCCGACCGCCCTCCGGCAGGAAGTTGATGGCCGCCTGGATGGCGCCCGTGTCCTCGTGGACGCCGTCCCCCACCGCGCCGAAGTCCTTCACGCTGACGCAGCAGGTCTCCCCGGCGGTGGTGAAGGAGGCTTTCTCCTCGGTCCCGTCGTCAAAGCGGACCGTAGTGGTATGGGCTGTCTCCGGCGTCAGGCCGTAAAGGGAGAACACATTGGCCTCCCCTTTTTTGACCTCTTTGCCGTCCAGCAGGACGGTATAGACACCGGGGGCGTAATAGGGCCGGTCGTTATCCAGTTCAAAGCAGGCGGAGCTGCTGCCGCAATAGAGGACTTTCATTTGAAACGCAACTCCTTCCCCTTATCACCGTTGGCCTTTAAAAAGGCCCACGAGAAAGTGCTTGACCTGGACCAGCAGCACGTCGAAGCCCATGCAGAACACGCCGAACAGGATGGGCTCCACCCCCAGGGGCACGGTGTCCACCGCGCCGGTAAAGTGGATGATGGTGAGGTTGATGACGTTATAGAGGATGAATACCAGGGCCAGGATCACATAGCCGTAAAGGATGTTCAGGGGAAAGCTGATCCACCCTTTCCGGGAGAACATCATCCACCGGTCGTTGCCGCCCTGGGTCTTGGATATGAACCGCAGGACGTTGTTGGTCAGAAGGTCCGTGACGATGCCCAGCGCTGTGCCCGTGACAAACAGCATATCCAGCTGGTCCGCCAGGTAATTGCCCAGCCCCCACATGAAGAAGAAGCACACGGCCCCGGCGAACCAGGCTTTGATGAACAGCACCTTCACCCAATCGGCGATCTTCAGCTTGGGGCCGGACTTATAGGAGCGCAGCTCTGCCTCGGACACCTTCGGGGAGTTCTCCTCGTTGGCGCCCACCAGGTCGTCCACGGCCTTCGTATTCAGCTTATAGTAATCCGTCTGCCGGTCGATGGCCGGCTTACCGCCCTTGGATGCGCGCTTGCTCATAAACTCTCAGAAAGCAGGTTTCAGGCGTCGTCGCCGGAGAGTTCGATCTCACCCATGGCGCCGTTGTCCGTGACCTCCACGGAGGTCTTGATCTTCCGGATGAGCTTGGAGTACACAGGGAGCAGGACGATGAGCACGATAGCCACCGCCAGGATGATAATGTGCATACGGATGTACCACTGGGCGTAGGCGATATAGAGCGTGGACGCCGTGATGGTGATGGGGTTGGCGGCACGGGTGAGCGCCGCGTCGATGCGGCCCAGATAGTACACATCCGAAAAGATGACCACACCCAGCATCACGAACATCAGGATCAGCATGGGCTTGTTCACCTTTTTCCGGTAGGGGAAGGCGTTCATGAAGCAAACCATGCTCAGCATGGAGAACAGCATGGTGCAAAAGCCGCTCAGACCCATGCCGGAGCCCTGGATCTTCGCGGTGGTATCCGATATGTGCATCAGATTCAGCGAGTACACCAGGAAGGCCACGACCAGCACTGTCAGCGGGATCATCTGGGGGCGGCGCTTGATGGCCAC
Source organism: uncultured Oscillospiraceae bacterium (assembly GCA_947581795.1). Taxonomy (GTDB): domain Bacteria; phylum Bacillota; class Clostridia; order Oscillospirales; family Oscillospiraceae; genus CAJOIG01. Next base: position 76,666 of record CANPVS010000002.1, on the reverse strand, counting down.
GAGGAACTTACGCCAGGCCTCTTTGAGTCCCGCGCCTATCCTCTTTCCCAGGGGTTTCTTTTCGCTCGTAGTCTTAGCCATGCTCACTCACCCTTCCTTATGGCGTTGGTCGTCTCCTTGTCGAAGAAGTGCTTCCGTTTGAAGGAGAATGTCACCGCGTCGCCGTTCTTATAGTCGCTCCAGCCTTTGAGCTTGGCGGTGATCTTGGCGCTGGCGGCCTTGGAGTTTCCGATATGGCCGTGGACCAGCGTGTTCATGCCAAGGTTCTCGTTGGTAGTGACCGTGACGGCCACGTCAGTCCCCACGACGATGTCCTCGGGGCGCACGCCCAGGACGATGGTCTTGCCGTTGTAGGCCTTGAGGGTGTCCTGCTCCTCCGGTGTAAGGGCCACCTTGAAGCCCTCGCCGGTGAGGGTGCCGCCGCCCACGGTCACATCGTAGAAGTTCATGGGAGGCAGGCCGATGAAGCCGGCCACGAACATGTTGGCCGGGGAGTCATACAACTCCAGAGGCGTGCCCACCTGCTGGACATAGCCCATGGACATGCACACGATCCGGTCCGCCAGGGTCAGAGCCTCGGTCTGGTCGTGGGTCACGTAGAGCATGGTAGCCCCCAGACGCTTGTGCAGAAGCAGGATCTCCCGGCGGGTGGCGCCGCGGAGCTTTGCGTCCAGGTTGGACAGGGGCTCGTCGAACAGGAAGACCTTAGGGCTGCGCACAATGGAACGGCCCATGGCCACGCGCTGGCGCTGGCCGCCGGACAGCTGGGCAGGCTTCTTGTTCAGCTGGCTCGTAAGGCCCAGGATCTCGGCCGCCGCCAGTACTTTTTTATGTATCACATTGGGGTTCTCCTTGCGCATGGTCAGGGAGAAGGCCATGTTCTCATACACGGTCATGTGGCCGTACAGGGCGTAGTTCTGGAACACCATCGCCATGTCCCGGTCCTTTGCGGGGGTGGTGGTGATATCCTTCCCGTCCAGGAAGAGCCTGCCGGCGGAGATGTCCTCCAGGCCGGCCACCATCCGCAGAGTGGTGGATTTGCCGCAGCCGGAGGGACCCACCAGCACGATCAGCTCTCCGTCCTTCACGTCCAGGTTGAAGTCAAAGACCGCCTGCACGTTATTGTCGTATATCTTATCGATATGCTGTAAACTCAACGTAGCCATGTCTCTGCCTCCTTATGTACCGGGGGGTGGGGGTGCGACGGTCTTCATGTGCTCGGCAAGCTCATGGCAGCGGATGAAGTTCACCGCGGCCGACGCCAGCAGGCACACCGCCGACGCGACGAGCAGCGCCACCACATAGAGGAACGTCTTGTCCCCCATGACGGGCACGCTCTCCCCGTTCACCAGAGTAGTGGCGGCATGGGCCCGGGCGGGGATGATGAAGATGCGGACGATCTGGCCGACGCCGATGGCCGCCAAAAGCCAGGTATAGCCCGACTTATAATTCTTCACGCCCTCGGAGGACAGGAACACCGCCAGCAGGAATACCAGGTTGTACACGATGGACGCGCCGATGAGGATCGTGTAGTAGTAGGTGCCCACGTCAGACTGATAGATCTTGACGAAATAGAGCACGTCAAACAGTATCCCCAGGAGCGCCAGGTTGGCGGCCAGGGAATTCTTGATGTATCTCATCCGGTCTCTTTTGACCGTACGTTCTTCCATCGTCATGCTTCGGCCCTCCTTCCCTCTTGGACGAGCTTCGCTTCCTGCTTCATGAGGCTGGTCTTCCAGATGGCGTTGGCCACCAGCAGCACACACACCAGGATCAATAGGCAGAACACGGCATAGTGGGCGTCGAACCAGAACGTGGACTCGGTGTAGAGTGTGCCCCACATCTCCGCGTGCTCCTTCAGGGCCTCAAAATCCACCTGCAGGAACTGGCCCTTGAAGATCTCGATGTAGGTGTGGGCAAATACCGCCAGGGCCACGCCCGCCACGGCGTACACCGCGGTGGCGAAGTAGTTTCCGATATAGTAGCGCCGCCGTGAATGGGTGTTGGTGATGAACAGCAGCACGGCCAAAAGGATCAGCCCGATGCTGGCCACCAGGAACATGCGGTTGAACTCCTGCATGTTGTAATATACGATGGAGCCGGGCACACTGGTCTGCGTCAGATCGTTGGGGTTGCGCATGGTGCTGTACAGGCTGTCGTAGAGATCGGTCATGATCCCCAGCGAGTACAGAAATACCAGAGCGCTCACGAAAATCGCCGCGAAGCAAAGGACTTTCTGCGCAGTCATCTGTTTCTTATACATGACAACCTCCTTCCGGGGGAAGCGCCGCCCCCTGCGCCGGGCCGCTCACGCGCCCCGGCGCTTTTGGGCAGGTTATTTTTCGCCCCTCCCCGCCCCGGCTGAAGCCGGGGCGGGAAATGGCATAGTGCTGGGTCAAAAGGTTTGCTTAAGGGTCAATCACTGAATGGTCGCGTAGTAATCCAGAGCGCGGGTCCAGGCGTCCTGCTTCAGAGCCAGATACTGCTGGCCCATGTAGTTCTTCGCCACATAGGCGGCGGAGGCAGCCGCGTCGGACATGTTGGAATCGGTGTAGCCGGAGACGATCTCACTGACCAGGATGTTCTCGCCGTCCTTGTTCTGGTTGAACTTGTTGGTCAGCTCGGTGAAACCGGAGATCATGTCATTCTCCTGCTTGGTGGTGGGCAGAACGGTGGGCACGGAGGTGTACCAGCTGTTCTCGGCAACGGCCAGCTCGGGGTGCTTGATGGTGCCCAGGGCGATGGCGTTGGAGATCTTGGCGGCGCCTTCACGGCCGACCTCGTGCGTGCACTGATACTCGAAGGCCTGGCTCTTCACGAAGGAGAGCGTGGAGCCCAGGTAGTAACGGGCGTAGTTGGTGTAGTTGCCGGAGGCCTTCTCCCACAGCTCGTCATAGGTGGCGTCGGCGATGACAGGCATCTCCTGGCCGTTGAAGTTGAAGGTCTCGCCCTCCTTGATGAAAGCGGAGGGGCCGTAGCTCATGAGGATCTGGCCCTCGGGAGAGTACGCGTAATCGATCAGGGCCAGGGCCGCGTTCAGCTTATCCTGGTCGTCGCCCACGCCGGGCTTGGAGATGCCCCAGCCGTCGGTCTTGACGGAACGCCAGGACTCGGTGAAGCGCATGTAAACGCCGTCATCGCTGGTGCCGTCGAACCAGTGAGCCACGGGGACCATGACCGCCATGTACTTCTCGCCCTCGTCGGCCTGCAGCTTGGTCTCGTTCAGGATGGTCTGGGTCTGGTTGTAGTCATAGTGCATGAAGCCCAGGTCGTTCTCCAGCATGGTGCCGGAGTTCTCCTCGGACATATCCATGAAGGACTTGCTCAGCAGGCCCTCCTCGGCCATGGCGTGCATGCGCTCCAGGGCCTCGTAGGTCTCGGCCTCCTGACGGGCGTCGTGCATAGCGCCGTCAGCGCCCACGTACAGGTAATCCTGACGGGACTCCAGACCGCGGACGCCGAACAGGGTGCCGGCGAAGCGGAACATATCCACGCGGCGCTGGTTGTTGTTGTCCTCACGGGAGAACAGGCCCTGGACGGAGTCAGTACCGTTGAGGGTCTGGGGGTTGGCCACCACGCAGCGGAGCAGGGCTACCAGCTCGTCGGCGTCCCAGGCGGCGTTCTGACCGATGAACAGGTCGGCACGCTTCTCGCCGTAGTAGCCGGCGTAAGCCTCGTCGATATAGGTGCGGAGCATGTTGACAGCCTCAACGCCGTCCATCTCGCCCGCCTCGTTCATCTTGGCGACGATGTTGCCGGCGGCGTCATAGTCCTTGGTCACAGTCTCGACAGCGGTGCCGTCGGGAGTCACCACGTCCACTTCCACCTTGCCCTCGGTGGGCATGTAGGGCTCGTAGACGGGAGCGGCAGTCTTGTTGGAGGCGTCGGCGGTGAACTCGCCAGCGCCGTTCAGGAGCTTCTCCACCCAGTCGGTACGCATCAGAGGCATACGCTCGATGTCGTTGACGCCGTCAAAGTACGGGCTGAAGTAGATGGCGCCGGTGTCGGTGTCGCCCACGATGGACAGCCGCACGATGGGGTTGGCCTCCAGATAGGCCTTGAAGTTGGGCATCTTGTCCAAGTACTCGGCGATGTTGACCATGCTGCCGGCCACGCCGTTTTCGTTCAGCTTGGCGGCGGTGCCGCTGACCATATCGACCTCGCCCAGGCGCTCTTTCCAGTAATCGAACTCGTTGCTGGCGGAGTTGCCCTGGTACTTGTCCTCAAAGGTCACGCCCAGAACATTCTCGACCTCGACCCAGGTGGGCTTCAGGTCGCCGGCGTTGTAGGTCTTGCCGTCGGCCAGGGTGATGCCGTCGCCGGCAGTCTCCGCGTCGAAGGTGATGCCGGTCTTGGTGCTGTTGTAGCCGGTGGCCATGCGCAGCACGGTGCCCTCCGCGAAGGGCAGGTCGGCCTCGACAGCGCCAGCCTCAGCAGCAGCGGGCTCCTCGGCCTCAGCAGGCTCCTCAGCGGCCTCGGGCTCCTCAGCGGCCTCGGGCTCTTCAGCAGTCTCAGGCTCCTCAGCGGCCTCGGGCTCTTCAGCAGCCTCAGGCTCCTCGGCGGCTTCAGGCTCCTCAGCAGCCTCGGGCTCCTCAGCGGTCTCGGGCTCCTCGACGGGGGCCTCAGTGGGCTCCACCACGCTGGTCTTGGGGCCGCAGCCGCTCATCAGGGCCACGGTCATCACGACCGCCAGCAGAAGCGCAAGAATGGATTTCCAGTTCTTCATGGTTTCCTCCTTAATGATGTTTGATCATTTGCACCGGGGCTTCCCGCCCCGGGAAGTGCACATTAATTATTGTATCGCTTGAACGGGTCTTATTCCTTCACGCCGCCCATGTTGACGCCCTTGGCGAAGTACTTCTGGATGAAGGGATAGATGATCAGGATAGGAACGATGGAGCAGACGATCAGCGCGTAGATCACCGAGTCGGAGGCGAACGCCTCGTTCCAGCCGGACATGGCCTCCGGGTCGGTGTATTCCTCCAATCGCAGACGGATGAACACCTGCAAAGGATGCTCATTGGAGTTGGAGATCATCTGCCGGGCCCAGAAGTAGCCATTCCAGCGGGAGATGGCGAAGAACAGCGCCACTGTCGCGATGGTGGATTTGCTCATGGGGATGTAGACCTTGCTCAGCACCTGGAACTCGCTGGCGCCGTCCACGATGGCGGCCTCTTCGATCTCGGAGGGCACGCCCTCAAAGGCGTTGCGCAGCAGGATGATGTTCATGGCCGCCATGCCCATGGCGATGACCACCAGCCACTTGTCGTCCATGATACCGATGGCGTTGAACACCTTCTGGGTGTCCAAATAGTTCAGGTACTGGGGCACGATGCCGGCGGAGAACCACATGGTGAACACCAGGAAGAAGTTGAAAAACTTCCGGAACAGCAGCCGCCGCTTGGACAGGGCATACGCGCCCAGGATGGCGGTGAGCATGGCCCACAGCGTGCCGTACAGGGTGATGAACAGGGTGTTGGAATAGGCGTTCCAGAACATGTTGTCCCCGAACATCTTCGCGAAGGCCTCGAACTGCAGGTCCTTGGGGAACAGCACGATGGAGCCGTACTCCACTGCGGACCGGCCGCTGATGGAGGCGGACACGGCGTACACGAAGGGATACAGGCAGCACAGCGCGAACACCGTCAGCAGCGTGTAGCTTATGATCTTGAAGATCAGTTCGCTTATCTCAAGTTTTCTTTTCATGGATGCGCCCTCCCTCCGTCAGTACAGCGACGTATCGGACGCCTTTCGGGCGATGGTATTGGCGCCTATGACCAGCAGCATGCCGATGACGTTGTTCATCATCTCGGCCGCGGCGGCAATGCCTGTACCAGCGCCGGTGCCCATGCCGTTTCGGTTGGCGAAGGTGGACACCACGTCGGCGGTCACGTATGTATTGGGGTTGTAAAGCAGCAGCACCTTCTCATAACCGATGTTCAGCAGCGTGCCGATACGGGTTATGAGCATGATGACGATGGTGGACAGGATGCTTGGCAGGACCACGTAGCGCATCTGTGCCATCTTGTTGGCGCCGTCGATCTGCGCAGCCTCGTAGCTGGTGGGGCTGATGGCGATGATGGCGGCGAAGAAGACGATGGAGTCGTAGCCGGCGCCCTCCCAGATACCGCTGATCTGGTAGATGGAGCGGAAGAAGGAGGGATTGTTCAGAAGGCCCGCGTTGGCCACCTCCGGGCTGATGAGCCCCACGTTGGAGAGGAACTGGCTCACGATGCCCATGCCGGTGGTGAGGGAGCCCTGCTTCACGAGCATGGTCACCAGGGAGGTCATGACGACCGTGGACATGAACTTGGGCAGATAGGTCAGCACCTGATAGACGCTCCGGGCGATGTTGGAACGGATCTCGTTGAAGAACAGCGCCAGGATGATGGGGATGGGGAACCCGAAGCACAGACCATAGAAGCTCAGGATGAAGGTGTTGCGCAGAGCCCGCCAAAAGTCAGTGGACAGGCCGTCCCCCGCGAACAGCAGGCGCTTGAAATACGAGAAGCCGGAGAATAGCTGCTTCGACACGGGCAGGACGTTGTCCGACACCTTGAAGCACCCCAGCAGCTCGTACATGGGGAAGTAGCGCCAGAAGAGGAAGACCAGGAGCATGGGGATCAGCATCACGTAAAGCCGCCAGTCCTTGGCGATGGTGCGGCCTACGTGGAGCCAATAGTGCTTCTCCACGTCATCCCGGACGGTCTGCTCCGGACTTACCCGATAGACGCCTTTGGTCTTGTCGAATTCGAGGAAATCCGCTGCTCCTACTTTCATAGTTGACCTCCTTTTTCTTCCTGCTGCTGCTCGTGGATACGCAGCAGGTAGTGTTTTTGATCCTCATAGATCCCGTCCAGCTTACGGGCGATCCAGACGATCACAAAGGTGAATATATAAGATAGACTGTCTGTGGTATAAAACGCCGGCAGCGCCGCCAGGTCCGCGCCCAGGGCCAGGGCCACCGCCGCCCGGCCGGTCTGCATCAAAAGCAGCACCAGCAGCGGGAACAGAAGACCCCACCGGGTCTGGCGCACCTTCTCCTTCCCCAGCGCCTTCAGCATAAAGAGCGCTGCCAGGGAGAGAAGGTTGCCCACGCAATAGATGAGGTACTGGCTCCTGTCCGCACCGGAAAAGAAGCAGAACACCAGTCCCGCCTCCACCGCGTGGATGGCGCCCCAGACTCCCCAGCGCATGTACACGATGGCCGTGACCGACGCCGCGAGAGACACCACGAAGGGCTGGCCGGGGAACCACCAGTTGGCCGCGCGGACGATGATGTACTCAAAGATGGCCAGCATGACGGCGAACATCGCCAGGTCGATGGTCCGGTATTGTTTCCAAGTCCGCTGCCTTCTCATAGCACCCCGTTCTCCGGACCCGCCAAAAAGCGCCGGGAGTTTTTGTGTAAATCGACAGGTATATTCTGCCATTTACAGAAATATTTATCATAATTATACATTATCGTTCAATTCATGTATATGGATAAAACATTACTTTTTATGTACAAAACGGACCTCCGCAAAACTTTGTGAAAACTGTTATAGCAAAGGCGCGTCAAATCAGATATAATGCACAGTAAGCATGACTTTTATGGGAAAGGATGTGCCGAAAATGATCGAGCTCCATCCGGGCGATGACCTGCAAAAAGCCCTTGACAGCGCCCGTCCCGGCGACGTTATCCATCTGGCCGCTGGCGAGTACAGGGCGAAATCGTCCATATCCGTCTCCGGCCTCATCCTTCTGGGCGACGGTGCGGACAGGACCCGGATCGTCTGGGATGACTACGCCAAAAAGCTGGACGATACCGGAAAAGAGTATAACACCTTCCGCACCTGGACCCTGGCCGTGTGCGCCGACGGCGTGACCATGAAGGACCTTTCCATCGTAAATGACGCACTCCATCCGGAGACGAAGGGCCAGGAGGTGGCTCTGACCGTCTACGGCGACGATTTTGCCATGGAGCGCTGCCGCCTCACCTCCACCCAGGACACCCTCTTTCTGGGCCCCCTCCCCGCCGACCTCATCCAAAGATATGAGGGCTTCCTGCTGGACACGCTCCGCCGGGACAAGCCCTGCGCCCAGCGGTTCACCGACTGCCTCATCGAAGGGACTGTGGACTTCATCTTCGGCTGCGGGAAGGCGCTCTTTGACAACTGCGAGATACGCTCCCTGTTAGACGCGCGCGGCGTCGGCTATGCCGCCGCCCCGGCCCACGCTTTGGAGCAGACGGAGGGCTTCACCTTCCGCGGCTGCCGCTTCACCGCCGCCGACGGCGTGGCGGACGGCAGCATATGGCTGGCCCGCCCCTGGCGGGACTACGGGCTGTGCGTGTTCGACCACTGTTCCTACGGCCCCCATATTGCGGCCCTGGGATTTGACAAATGGAACGACACGGACCGGGATAAGACCGCCCGGTTCTACGAGACGCCCCTCCGGCCGGGGCGCGTCCCCTGGGCCAAAACGCTGTGACGCCCCCCTTTTCCCGTCTTGCTTTTTCCTGCCGGCGCCATTACAATAGTTTCATTACGAACCAAGAAAGGATGTTGCTGCCATGTCCCGGGATATATGCGTCTGCCTTGACTTTCTCACCGACGCCCACAAGGCGAAGATCGCCGCCGCGGCGGAGAAAGGCGGCATGACCGCCCACTTCTTCACCCTTGACCAGCTGGACGAGGCCGCCAAGTGCGGCAAAAACGCCGAGATCCTCTATAGCTGCACCCCCAAACTGCTGCGCCAGTGCGAAAAGCTCAGATGGTACTGCTGCAGCTACGCGGGCGTGGACCTCTACTGCAAGGACCCCACCCTGTTCCACGATCCGGACTGCGTCCTCACCAACTCCAACGTCTACGGCCTGACCATCTCCGAGCACACGGTAATGGTGACGCTCATGCTCCTGCGGCGCATGCCGGAGTACGACGTGTGGATGAGCCAGCACCAGTGGAAGGGCATGCTCCCCGTCCGCTCCATCAAGGACTGCCGCCTGACTATGCTGGGCACGGGGCAGATCGGCAGGTGCATCGCCCGCAGCTTCCGGGCCCTGGGCGCCAAAAAGATCACCGGCGTCAGCCGCAGCGGCAGGCCCGTGGAGGGCTTCGACGAGGTGTTCCCGGTAGAAAAGCTGAACGAACTGCTCCCGGACGTGGAGATATTGGTCATGGCCCTGCCCGGCACGGACGATACCCAGAAGATCCTGAACGCGGAGCGCATCGGACTTTTGAACGAGAAGGCTCTTGTCATCAACGTGGGCCGGGGCACCGCTGTGGACCAGGAGGCCCTTGTGGCCGCTCTCAACGGCGGGAAGATCGCCGGCGCGGCCCTGGACGTGGTGGACCCGGAGCCCCTGCCTCCCGACCATCCCCTTTGGACCGCGAAGAATCTCATCCTCACCCCCCACGTGGCGGGCAACATGACCTTGGCCTATACCTGCGATAAGAACGTGGGCCAGTTCCTGGAGGACCTGGAAAACTACCTCGCCGGCAGGCCCCTGGCCCACGTGGTGGACCGCTCCCGGGGCTACTGACAATATAGCCTCCCTCTGACGAGGGAGGTGGCCGCCGCTTGCGGCGGACGGAGGGAGAGACTCTTTTCTGACAAAGAAGGACCCGCACGATGTGCGGGTCCTTCTTTGCTATTCCTCCGCCGCGGTCTCGCAGTAGACGCAGCGGTATATCCCCTCAGCCGTGAGGCGGAACTGCTGGCCCAGCTCCTGCTCCACGCAGGTGATGCACCGGGGGTTGCGGCAGCGGAACCGGTCTGTGACAAAGGTCTCCTCCGGCGCAGGAGAGGCGGGCTTCTTTGCCTCGTCCAGCAGCTTCAGAATGAGCGCCATGCGCATATACTTCCCGTTCAATGCCTGGCGGAAATAGGCGGCCCTTGGGTCCGCATCCACCGCCACGCTGATCTCGTTCACCCGGGGCAGCGGGTGCAGCACCGCCATATGCCCCTTGGCGCAGGCCAGCTTATCCGGTGTGAGCACGTAGCTGTCCTTGAGCCGCTCGTACTGGTCCGGGTCCTCGAACCGCTCCCTCTGGATGCGGGTCATGTACAGCACGTCCAGGTCCGGGATGGCCCCCTCCAGCTCCGTGGTCTGGGTATAGGGCACGCCCTTGGCCCGGAGCACGTCTTTTTCCACATACTCCGGCAGGCGCAGCTCCTCCGGGGAGATGAGCACGAACCGGGTACCCTCATAGCGGCACATGGCGTTGATGAGGGAGTGGACCGTGCGGCCGTATTTGAGGTCGCCGCAAAGGCCGATGGTGAGATGGTCCAGCCTGCCCAGCTCCCGGCGGATGGTGAGAAGGTCCGCCAAAGTCTGGGTGGGATGGCAGTGCCCCCCGTCCCCGGCGTTGATGACCGGGATGGAGGCGTTCCGGGCCGCCACCAGGGCCGCCCCGTCCCGGGGGTGGCGCATAGCGATGATGTCGGCGTAGCAGCTCACGATCTTCGCCGTGTCCGCCACGCTCTCTCCCTTGGCAGCCGAGGAGCTGGCCGCCTCCGAAAAGCCCAGCACATAGCCGCCCAGCTCATACATGGCCGCCTCGAAGCTGAGGCGGGTCCGGGTGGAGGGCTCGAAGAACAAGGTCGCCAGCTTCTTCCCCTCGCAGACATGGGCATATTTTTCCGGATGGTCGATGATGTCCAGGGCCGTGGCGATCATCCCGTTCAGTTCTTCCACGGACAGGTCCAGGATGTCGATGAGGCTCCTCATTGGGCCGCCTCCATCCAGCTCTCGTCAGATGGGTCATTCCGGAATTTGATGAGCCGGGCCACGTCTTCCGGTTTAATATACCCCTCCTCCGCCGCCACCCGGGCGATGGCGTCAAAGTCGGTGAGTGACGTGTTTTCGATGTTGGCCGCGGCCAGCCGCTCCAGGCCCTTTTTCATGCCGTAAGTGAAGATGCTCACGATGCCGAGAACATTGGCGCCCGCCTGGCGCAGCACATCCACCACCTCCAGCACACTGCCGCCGGTGGAGATCAGGTCCTCCACGACCACCACCTTCTGCCCCGGCTCAAGCCGGCCCTCGATCTGGTTTTTCCGGCCGTGGTCCTTGGCCCCGGAGCGCACATAGCCCATGGGCAGGCCCAGGATGTGGCCGGTGATGGCCGCGTGGGCGATGCCGGCGGTGGAGGTCCCCATGAGAACCTCCGCGTCGGGGTACTTCTCTTTGATGAGGGCCGCGAGGCCCTCCTCCACGTCGGTGCGCACCGCCGGGGTCGTCAGTGTCAGCCGGTTGTCGCAGTAGACGGGGCTTTTGATGCCGCTGGCCCAGGTAAAGGGCTCCTCCGGGCGGAAGAACACCGCTTTGATCTTCAAAAGGTCCTTTGCTATCAGCGTTTTTCTATCCATCTTCCCTCTCCTCAGTCCGTGAATTCCGCCACACACCGCTCATAGGCCGCCACCGGGTCCGCGGCCGCCGTGATGGGACGGCCCACCACGATGTAGTCCGATCCGATCTTCTTGGCCTCCGCCGGGGTCATGACCCGCTTCTGGTCCCCTCTGTCCCCCTCCGCGAAGCGCACGCCGGGGGTGACGGTGAGAAAATCCCTGCCGCAGCGGTCGTGGACCGCAGCCGCCTCCATGGGCGAGCAGACCACGCCGTCCAGCCCTGCGTTCTTCGCGGTCTCGGCGTAGTGTATGACCACCTCTGCCATGGGCTCATGGATGAGCAGGTCCCGCTCCATGCTCTCCTGGTCGGTGCTGGTGAGCTGGGTCACCGCGATGAGAAGCGGCCGGGTCCCATCGGGGCGGGTCAGGCCCTCCAGGGCCGCCTCCATCATGGCGGTGGTGCCCGCGGCGTGGAGGTTCACAATGTCCACGTCCAGGCCCGACAGCACCGCCATGGCCTTTTTCACCGTATTGGGGATGTCGTGCAGTTTCAGGTCCAGGAATATCCTGTGGCCCCGTTTTTTGATCTGCCGGACGATGTCCGGCCCCTCGGCGTAGAAAAGCTCCATGCCGATCTTCACAAAGGGCTTCTTCCCCGTGAACTTGTCCAGAAAACTGTATACGGCCTCCGCGCTGGAAAAGTCGCAGGCCACGATCACGTCCTTACCCATGGGCGCCTCCTATGATATCCTTTAAATTTTCTATCCCGTATTTCTCCATGACCCCCGGCAGGGTCGCCGCGATGTCCCGGGAGGCGAAGGGGTCCCGCAGGTTGGCGGCCCCCACCTCCACGGCGGTGGCCCCGGCCAGCATCATCTCGATCACGTCCTCCGCCGTGGACACGCCGCCCATGCCCACGATGGGGATGGACACGGCCTCGTAGACCTGGTACACCATCCGCAGGGCCACCGGGAACACAGCCGGTCCGGACAGGCCGCCGGTGACGTTGGCCAGAATGGGCTTTCTCGTCTTCAGGTCGATGCGCATGGCCTGCAGGGTATTGATAAGGCTCAGTCCGTCCGCCCCCGCGTCCTCGCAGGCCCGCGCCATGGCGGCGATGTCCGTCACGTTGGGCGTCAGCTTCACGAGCACGGGCTTTCTCGTCACCGCCTTGACCGCCTTGACCACCTCAGCCGCCGCGGCCGGGTCCGTGCCAAAGCTCATGCCGCCGCCGTGGACATTGGGGCAGCTGATGTTGACCTCCAGCCAGCCCACCTGGGGCTCCTTATCCAGCTTCTCGCAGGTATAGGCGTAGTCCTCCACCGAAAAGCCGCTGACGTTGGCCATCACCGGCTTGTGAAAGACCTCTTTGAGCCTGGGAAGCTCCTCCGATATGACGGCGTCCACGCCGGGGTTTTGCAGTCCCACCGCATTCAGCATGCCGCCGGCGCACTCCGCGATGCGGGGCGTGGGGTTGCCGAACCGGGGCTCTCTGGTCGTGCCCTTGAAGGAAAAGGTCCCCAGGCAGTTGATGTCGTACAGCTCCGCGAACTCATAGCCATACCCGAAGGTGCCGGAGGCAGGTATCACAGGGTTATCCAGTTCTATCCCGCAGAGGGTCACCGCCGTATTCACCACGCGATCTCCTCCTTCCGGAACACAGGCCCGTCCCTGCACACCCGCTTGGGACCGTGCACCGTCTCATGGGTGCAGCCCATGCAGGCGCCAAAGCCGCAGCCCATGCGCTCCTCAAAGCTGAGCTGCCCCGGGCCCTCAGCCTTCGCGAACACCGCCCGCAGCATGGCCTCCGGTCCGCAGGCGAAGTAATAGCTGTAGCTCGCCGGGATGGCGTCGGTGACAAAGCCCTTTACCCCGAAGCTTCCGTCCGCCGTGGCCACGGTCACAGCGCAGCCCAAGGCTTTAAACTCGTCGGCATAATAAACCTCGTCGGCGCTGTTGAAGCCCAGGATCACCCGGGGCTCCTTCCCCTCCGCCCGCAGTTTTTTCGCCAGAAGGTACAGGGGCGCCGCGCCGATGCCCCCGCCCAGGAGCAGGGGGCTCTCCCCCGCCGGGGCGGTGTCAAAGCCGTTGCCGAGACCCGCCAGGAGGTCCAGCGTCTGGCCAGGCTCCATGGCCGCCATCTGCTCCGTGCCCTTCCCCACCACTTTATAAAGCAGCGTGAGGTCGTCGCCATCCACGGCGCACACGGAGATGGGCCGCCGCAGGAAAAGCCCCGGAAGTTCAATGTCCACGAACTGCCCCGGCGCGGTGACGGCATCGGCGGGGCCTGTGAGGACCATGCGCCAGACCGTGGGCGTCAGGGCCTCGTTTTTTTGGATGGTAAAAAGCGCCTTTTTCATGCGTCGATGGTGGAGATGGTGAGGGTGGTCTCCTCCAGCACGTCCAGCAGCACCCGCACGGTGTCCAGACTGGTGAAGATGGTCACGTTGTTCTCCGTGGCCAGCTGGCGGATGCGCACGCCGTCGGTGACGCCCTTTTCCGAGCCGATGTCCCGGGTGTTGATGATATAGGCCAGGTGGCCCTGGCGGATGGCGTCGGGGATCTCCTCGCTGCCGTCCTTGATCTTATGAAGGACGTGGGTGCGGATGCCGTTCTCCTTCAAAAAGGCCGCCGTGCCCGGCGTGGCCTCGATGTTGAAGCCCATGTTGTAGAACCGCCGGATCAGGGGCAACGCCTCCGGCTGGTCGCCCCGGGCGATGGTGGCGAACACGGTGCCGTAGTTCTGCAGCCTCATGCCCCCGGCCTGCAAAGCCTTGAAAAGGGCGCGGGTCAGGGAGTTGTCATACCCAATGGCCTCGCCGGTGGATTTCATCTCCGGGGACAGGTAGGCGTCCAGGCCTTTGATCTTGTTGAAGGAGAACACGGGCACCTTCACGTAGTACCGCTCCTTCTCCGCCGGATAGAGGTCGAAGATGCCCTGCTCCTTGAGGCTGTGGCCCAGGATGACCTCTGTGGCGATGTCGGCCAGGGAATATCCCGTGGACTTTGAGAGAAAGGGCACAGTCCGGCTGGACCGGGGGTTCACCTCGATGACGAACACATTGTCGTTTCTGTCCACGATGAACTGGATGTTATAAAGCCCCACGATGCCGATGCCCAGGCCCAGCTTCTTGGCGTACTGCAAAATGACGCCCTTCACCTTGTCGGAGATGGAGAAGGTAGGATAGATGCTGATGGAGTCGCCGGAGTGGATGCCCGTGCGCTCCACAAGCTCCATGATGCCCGGCACGAACACGTCCCGGCCGTCGCAGATGGCGTCCACCTCCACCTCTTTTCCCTGGATGTACTTGTCCACCAGCACCGGCTTGTCCGCGTCAATCTCCACGGCGGTCTTCAGATAATGCCGCAATTGCTCCTCGTCCGCCACGATCTGCATCGCCCGGCCGCCCAGCACGAAGCTGGGCCGGACCAGCACGGGATAGCCTATCTCCGCCGCGGCCTTCACGCCGTCCTCGATGCGGGTGACCGCCTGGCCCTTGGGCTGGGGGATGTCCAGGTCCCGCAGGATCTTCTCGAAGCTGTCCCGGTTCTCCGCCCGCTCAATGGCGGCGCAGTCCGTTCCGATGATCTTCACGCCCCGCTCCATCAAGGGCCCCGCCAGATTGATGGCCGTCTGCCCGCCCAGGGACGCTATCACGCCCTCCGGCTTTTCAAAGTCGATGATGGCCATGGCGTCCTCCGGCGTCAGGGGCTCGAAATAGAGCTTGTCGGCGGTGGTGTAGTCAGTGGAGACGGTCTCCGGGTTGTTGTTGATGATGATGGCCTCGTACCCGGCCTTTTTGATGGTCTGCACCGCGTGGACGGTGGAGTAGTCGAACTCCACCCCTTGGCCGATGCGGATGGGCCCCGCCCCCAGGACCACGATCTTTTTCTTCTCCGTGAGGCGGGAGTCGTTCTCGCCCGTATAGGAGGAGTAGAGGTAGGCGATATACTTGCCCGTGTGGAGGGTGTCCACCATGCGGAACACGGGGGTGATGCCCCGGCTCACCCGCTTTTCGTAGACCTCCACCTCCGTGAGGTTCCACAGCGAGGCGATGAACTTATCGGAGAAGCCCATGACCTTCGCCCGGCGCAGCACGTCCACGTCGTTGATGTGCTCCTTCAGTTCCTTTTCCATGTCCACGATCTTTTGAAGAGACGCAAGAAACAGCTCCGTGATCATGGTGACCTCATGGAGCTTTTCGATGCTCACACCCCGGCGGAGAAGCTCCGTCACGGCGAAGATGCCGTCGTCCCGGAAGTCCCGGATGTACGCCAGCAGCTCCTCGTCTGTCTTGTCGTCGAATTTGGCCATGTGGAAGTGGCACACGCCGGTCTCCAGGGACCGGACGGATTTGAGAAAGCACTCCTCCAGATTGGAGCCGATGCCCATGACCTCGCCGGTGGCCTTCATCTGGGTGCCCAGGGTGTTGGGCGCGTCGGCGAACTTGTCGAAGGGGAACCGGGGGAATTTGGCCACGATGTAGTCCAGGCTGGGCTCGATGGCGGCGGTGCCGCCGGCCACGGGGATGTCCTCCAGGGCCATGCCCATGGCGATCTTGGCGGTGACCCGAGCGATGGGATAGCCGCTGGCCTTGGAGGCCAGCGCCGAGGACCGGCTGACCCGGGGGTTCACCTCAATGAGGAAGTATTCGCTGGAATTGGGGTTCAGGGCAAACTGCACGTTGCAGCCGCCCTCGATCTTCAGCTCCCGGATGATCCTGATGGCGCTGTCGTTGAGCATTTTGAGGTCCTTGTCGCTGAGGGACAATATGGGCGCCACCACGATGGAGTCGCCGGTGTGCACGCCCACCGGGTCCACGTTCTCCATGCCGCAGATGGTGATGGCGTGGTCGTTGGAGTCCCGCATGACCTCGAACTCTATCTCCTTGTAGCCCCGGACGCTCTTCTCCACCAGCACCTGGTGCACCGGGGAGAGCTTGAAGGCGTTCAGGCCGATCTCGACCAGCTCCTCCTCGTTGTCGGCGAAGCCGCCGCCGGTGCCGCCCAGAGTGAACGCCGGGCGCAGTACCACCGGGTAGCCTATCTCCGCCGCCGCCTTCTTGGCCTCCTCGATGGAGTAGGTGATCTCCGAGGGGATGACCGGCTCGCCGATGGATTGGCACATCTCCTTGAAGAGCTCCCGGTCCTCGGCCCGCTCGATGCTCCGGCTGGAGGTGCCCAGAAGCTCCACCCGGCACTCCCGAAGGATGCCCTTTTTCTCCAGCTGCATGGCAAGGTTGAGGCCCGTCTGCCCGCCGATGCCGGGGATGATGGCGTCCGGCCGCTCGTAGCGCAATATTTTCGCCACGTACTCCAGGGTCAGCGGCTCCATATACACCTTGTCCGCGATGGCGGTGTCCGTCATGATGGTGGCGGGGTTGGAGTTGCACAATATGACCTCATACCCCTCCTCCTTCAGCGCCAGGCACGCCTGGGTGCCGGCGTAGTCGAATTCCGCCGCCTGGCCTATGACGATGGGGCCGGAGCCGATGATGAGCACTTTTTTGATGTCCGTTCTCTTTGCCATGGTATCCTCCCGAGATATCGAAAGTATTATTCTTCGTTCTTATAGACCACTTTGCCGCCGCAGACCGTGAGCCGGCACACGCCGTACAGCTCCCTGCCCGCGAAGGGCGTGGCCCGGCCCTTGGACAGAAACTTCTCCGGGTCCACGGTGAAGGCCTTGTCCAGCTCCCACACCGAGTAGTCCTCTCCCAGGGGAATATTAAACCGCCTGCGGGGGTTGTAGACCAGAAGTTCCATGAGCCGTTCCAAGCTGAGCACGCCCGGCTTCACCAGGTAGGTATACAGCACCGGGAAGGCCGTCTCCAGTCCCACCACGCCCATGGCGCTGCCGGCCAGGCCCTTCGACTTCTCCTCTGCGCTGTGGGGGGCGTGGTCCGTGGCAATCATGTCGATGGTGCCGTCTGCGAGACCCTCCAGAAGGGCCTCCCGGTCAGCCTTGGACCGCAGGGGCGGGTTCATTTTGAACCGGCCGTCCTCTTCTAGATCGTTTTCATCCATCGTAAGGTAATGGGGCCCGGTCTCGCATGTCACGTCCACCCCCTCCGCCTTGGCCCGGCGGATGAGGGCCACGCTCTCCTTGGTGGAGATGTGGCACACGTGGAAGGCGCAGCCGGTCTCCTTCGCCAGCCGGAGGTCCCGCTCCACCTCCCGCCACTCGCTCTCGGAGCATATGCCCCGATGGCCGTGGGCAGCGGCGTAGGCCCCGTCGTGGATATACCCGCCGTGAAGCAGTTCGTTCACCTCGCAGTGGGCGGCGATGATCTTGCCCAGGCTCTTCGCCTTGCCCATGGCGGCGCGCATCATGTCCTTGGACTGGACGCCCCGGCCGTCGTCGGAAAAGGCGACGGCCCCGGTCATGGCCGCCATGTCGGCAAGCTTCTCCCCCTTTTCACCTGCGGTGATGGCGCCGTAGGGATAGACGTGAATACAGGCGTCCCGGCGGATGATGTCCTCCTGGACCGCCATGGCCGCCGCGCTGTCCGGCACAGGGTTTAGATTAGGCATGGTACACACGGCGGTATAGCCCCCGTGGGCCGCGGCGGCGGAGCCAGCGGCGATGGTCTCCTTATAAGAAAATCCCGGCTCGCGAAAATGCACATGCACATCGCAAAAGCCGGGAAAAACGATATATTCGCCATCGGGACGGCCGGAAAAGGGAATACTGGCCCCGCCGCTGGGCAGGCAAAAACGGGAATAGGGGTCCGGCATGAACACAGTGCCCTTGAAAACGCCCTCCACAGACCATCGCCCTCTCTTCCAGCGTGAGCGGCGTCCCGTTATCCGGAGCGCCGTTTGGGGCATTGTAGCACACCCGCCGCCGGTTGTCAACAGCGGTCCGGCGGTTTTATTCCGTCTCATCACCCGCGAGGGTCTGCCTCAATCCTTCGAGGAAAGATATATACGCTTTGCCGATCTGCTCGAACTCGATCTCAGTGACTGTGCTCACGCCGAACTGCATCTGCTCTGACTCCCCGCGGTCAAGGATCTGACGCACGATGGCATACTGTCCGTCTTCCTGCTCTACGGCCGCGAACAGCAGCACACTGTCGGAGCTGTCGTCCTGTCTCTCTTCCCCGAATGCGTTCAACGCGTCAATAAGGGTATCATAGCTGAAGCAGTCCCAGCTGTTCCAGTGCAGTACAATGCTCCCCGGGACGATCCCCGCCTGCTCGGCAGCCGGGGCGGACGCCTCCACACACATCATCGTGGTCACCTCGTTCCGCTCTGCGTCATCGCTGTACCGGACGTCTCTGGCGGCGATCTCGCCATACTCGTCGTATGTGTAGAGGATCTCGCGATCCATCGTCTCTCCGCCGCTGCCGTCGGGCCGGTAATACACGTCCCGCACCAGCCGGCCGCGCTCATCGTACTGCCGTTCTATCGCGGATATGCCGTAGCCGTTGCCCGGCTGTCCGTTTTCATCCAGATACTCCTGGCGCAGGAGCAGATTTCTCTCATCATACGTATTGATGATCACGCCGGCGCCGCCGTCATCCACGCAGGGCTGCCCATTCTCGTCCAGGAGCTCCTGGCGGACGAGGTTGTGCCGCTCGTCGTACTGCGACAGCATTGTGGCGAAGCCCCGGCGGTACTCGCCTGTGAGGGAATAACAGGTATCCCGCACCAGATTGCCCCAGCGGTCGTATTCCTTCTCCCGCTTCCAGTATGACTCAGCGCCGCCCTCATACTGATACGGCTCGCCGTCCGCGTCATAATAGCGCCGCTCCAGCTCGTTGCCCCAGCTGTCCGTCACCAGCTCTATCCGCGCGTATCCATCCCGGGTAAGCTCTCCCTGTTCGTCAAAATAGCTCTCGCGCACCACATTGCCCCGGTCATCGTATTCCGTGCGCACCTCATGTATGCCGTCCACGCTGACCGGCTCCCCATCCACGCCGAAAAAGCTCTTCGAGACGCGGTTGCCGTTTTCATATTCGAATCGCATGCTGCTGCAGCCATCCCGCAGACAAGGCGCCTCCCGGCTGTCAAAATAGGACATGGATACCTGGTTCCCGGCGCTGTCATACGCATAGATCCAGACCGCCACGCCGTCGATGTCCTCCAGCAGGGCCCCGTTTTCGTCCCGATTCTCCTCACGCACGCAGTTTCCCTGTTCATCATAGGTAAAAAACAGCGTCATAGTGCCGTCGTCTGATATGTACGGCCCGCCGTCCGCGCCGATGGGGGTGTACGACTGATAGTATCCGTTCCCGTCATAAGTCGCGCTGTAGCCGGCTATGCCGTCGAACCCCGCGCAAAGTTCACCCTGTGCGTCA
Source organism: uncultured Oscillospiraceae bacterium (assembly GCA_947581795.1). GTDB lineage: Bacteria > Bacillota > Clostridia > Oscillospirales > Oscillospiraceae > CAJOIG01. The sequence continues at coordinate 57,032 of CANPVS010000002.1, read as the reverse complement.
ACATACCAGAACCCCGCTTCCCTGCCCAACTCATCGTAGCAAATACGCATACCGGCCGTCCCGTTCTGGTCGTACATGGGCTCGCCGTCCGCGTCATAGTTGTCGATGCTGATCAACCGCCCCTGTCCGTCATAGCCATAGCGGTATTCGTGAGCGCCGTTTACCGAATCATAGGCAGGCTGGCCGTCCGTGCCAAAGGAACGCTCGCTCAACCGCAGCCCCTGTTCATCATAGCTGAACTGCACCTCGGCGTATTGATCGCCTCCGAAGCACAGCGCCCCGTTCTCGTCCAGGCGGCTGATCTTCACAGGGTTGCCAATAGCGTCATATTCCACCGCCAACTGCGCGTGGCCCGCCCTGTCACGCACCGGATCGCCGTCCGGGCCAAAGGTGACGCCCAGCACCAAGCGCCCTTGCGCGTCGTATGTATAGTGTTCCCCCGCCACGCCGTAGCGGGAGGCGTGGGGCTGGCCGTTTTCGTCCAGATATGTAGTCTCCGTGACCAGGCCCTCCCCGCTGTGCTCGTAGCGCACGCCGTACACGCCGTTGGCGTCGCAGACAGGGGTATTGCGGTTGTCACGCAGATAGAGGCTCTCCGTCAGAAAGCCGTTCTCGTCATAGGTGTTCAAGAGCCGCGCGATGTCGCTGCGGTTACCGTCGTCACCATCCATATGGTAATCAGCGGTATCTCCCTTCAGCGTCATCGCCTGCAAGCTGTTCCCTGGCTGCTGGTAGTCTATGGCGATTTGGCCGGTGCCCGGCTCGTAGGCAAATGACTTTTGCTGCACTGGCCGGCCCTGCTCATCATACAGCTTGGTCCTGGCGATACGCCCGTCGTCGTTGTAGATGAATTCCATCCTCGGATGATCCACGTTCGCATTCAGGACCATAGGATCCACCAGATTGCCCGCGGCATTCACCCTCTCCAGCAACACCGGTTTTCCCTTGCGGGTGACGATGCGGTAATACTCGCTCAGGCCCTGCCGTTCTTTCGCGCTCAGCTCATTCACGCCCTCCGGTATCTCGTACCGCGTCACATAGTTGGCGTAATACGCGCTGTGGGGCGTATAGTACCACCAAACCCGGCCAGCAGCGGCCAGGGCCAGCACTGCCAGCACCGCAGCGGCGGTGCACCGACGGATCATGCGCTTCCTGTGCCGGCGCGCAAGCTCGTCGTATTTCAGTCCCAGCATGGTGGACACCACCCGCAGGAACGCCGCCGTCCGACCCATCTCCTGCACGCTGATGCCCAGCAGGGACCTCTCCTCGCCCCACCGCAGCGACGGCGGAAATACCGACTGATCCGCTACGCCGTCCACCACAAAGGGAATGATCTGCTCCTTCCGGCCGCTCCCGATGAAGTGCCGGACCTCCCGGTCCACCCACTCGGACGCGGCGCTGTTAGGCGAGCATATCAGGATCAAAAAACGGGAATCGTCCAGCTCACTGTGCAGCTGTTCCTGTAAAACGCCCCCCGACAGGTCCGTCTTGTCCCGGAACACCGGCGCGATGCGCCGGGGCGTGTCCGTATGCTGTTTGCGCACGGCGGCGGGCAGATGGTAGGTCTCCAGACGGTTCTGCAGCCACTTGGCCCAGCGCTCATCCCTGCGGCTGTAGCTGATGAACGCGAAATATCTGTACTGCCTGTTCTCTTCCACCGTCTGCACCTCCTCTCTGTCCGCTGTGCGGCGCATGTTCTCAGCCGCCGGTCGTCAACAGCGGCCCGGCGGTCTTATTCCGCCTCATCACTGTCTATCAGATCCTGTTCCGCACGTTTGAGGAAAGACGAAAACATCTCGGCGATCTGTCTGTACTCATCCATGGTGATCTTATCCTGGGCGAACTGCATCTGCTCTGACTCCTCTCGGTCAAGGAGACGATACACGATGCCGTACTGTCCGTCTCCCTGCTCCGCGGCCGCAAACAACAGCACTCTGTCGGGACTGTCGTCCAGCCTCTCTTCCTGGAACGCTTCTACCGCGTTAGCAGGAGAGCCGCAGGCATAGTAATTCCAGTCACTCCAGAGCAGCACCACGCTCCCCGGGACGATCCCCGCCTGCTCGGCGGCCGGAGTGGACGCCTTCACACACATGGCTTGGATCAGCATGCTTTGCGCATCATCGTCCTCCCATAGAGTGCGGGACTCGACCTCTCCGTGCTCGTCGTAGAGGTAAACGTACTGGCGGTCTATCGTCTCCCCGCCGCTGCCGTCGGGACGGTAATACAGGTCCCGCACCAGCCTGCCGCGCTTATCGTACTGTTTCTCGATCGCGGATATGCCGTAGCTGCTGCCCGGCCGGCCGCTCCCGTCCAGATACTCCTGGCGCAGGAGCAGATTCCGCTCGTCATACGTGTTGAGGATCACACCGACGCCGGTGTCGTCTACACATGGCTCCCCATTCTCGTCCAGGAACTCATTGCGAACGGCGTTGTGCCGCGCGTCGTACTGCAACAGGGCCGTAGCGTAGCCGCGGCGGTACTGACCCGTGAGGGAATAACAGGTATCCCGCACCAGATCGCCCCAGCGGTCATACTCCCTCTCCCGCTTCCAGTATGACTCAACGGCGCCCTCGTACTGGTACGGCTGGCCGTCCGCGTCGTAATAGCGCTGCTCCAGCACATTGCCGTAGCTGTCACTCACCTGCTCCAGTCGGGCGATCCCCTGCGTGACCAGCGCACCCTGCTCGTCATGGTAGGTGATGCACCGGACGTTGCCCCATTCGTCGTATTCATTCCGTTTCTCATGCCAGCCCTGGGGACTGACCGGCTCGCCGTCCACGCCGAAATAACTCTCCGAGACGCAGTTGCCGTCCTTGTAGACGTACCGGACACTGCTGTAGCCCCACGGCAGACATGGCTCCTCCCGGCTGTCAAAATACGACTTAGAGCTCAGATTCCCCACGCTGTCATACTCATAGGTAATGACCGCCACACCGTCGCTGTCCTCCAGCAGGGCCCCGTTTTCGTCCAGCCCTTCCTCACGCAAACGGTTCCCCTGTTCATCGTAGGTAAAAAACAGCGTTATGGTGCCGTCGTCTGATATGTACGGCTCGCCGTCCGCGCCGACGGGAGTGTACGACTGTTGGTACCCGTTCTCGTCATAGGTCATGTCGACACCGGCTATGCCGTCGAGCATCGGGCACAGCTCGCCCTGTGCGTCAACATACCGGACTGCCGTCACTCTGCCCAGCTCGTCGTAGTAGAAGCGGGAGCTGGCCACTCCGTTCAGGTCGTACATGGGCTTTCCGTCCGCGTCATAGATATCGGCGCTGATCACCCGCCCCTGCCCGTCATAGCCATAACGGAATTCGTGGGCGCCGCTCTCTGTCTCGTAGGCCGGCCGGCCGGCCGTGCCGAAATACCGGACGCTCACCCGCATGCCCCGGTCATCATAACCGATCTGCATCTCGGCAAATCCCTCGGCGCCGTAGCACCGCGCCCCACTCTCATCCAACAGGGTGATGTTCACGAGGTTGCCTGCACCGTCATATTCCGTAGCCATCTGCGCGTAGCCCTCATTATTGCGCACCGGGTCCCCGTTCTGGTCAAAGCTCACGCCCAGCACCAAGCGCCCTTGCGCGTCGTATGTATAGCGCTCTCCCGCCACGCCGTAGCGGGAGGCGTGAGGCTGGCCGTTCTCATCCAGGTACGCGGCCACCGTGATCAGCCCCTCCCCGCTGTGCTCGTAGCGTATGCCGTACACACCGTTGGCGTCACAGACAGGGGTGTTGCGGTTGTCACGCAGATAGAGGCTCTCCGTCAGAAAGCCGTTCTCGTCATAGGTGTTCAAAAGCCGCGCGACGTCGCTGCGGTTACCATCGTTCTCATCCAGATAGAAGTCGGACGTATCCCCCACCAGCGTCATCGCCTGCAGGCTGTTCCAGGGCTGCTGGTAGTCGATGGCGATTTGGCCGGTGCCCGGCTCGTAGGCAAACGACTTTTGCAGCACCGGCTGTCCCTGCGCATTATACAGTTTTGTTTTGGCAATGCTCCCGTCGTCGTTATAGATGAATTCCGTCCTCGGCTGCTCTGTGTTTATCATCAGCAGGGACGGATCCACCAGGTCGCCCGCGGCGTTTACCCGCTCCAGCAGCACCGGTTTTCCCTTGCGGGTGACGATGCGGTAATACTCGCTCAGACCCTGCCGCTCTTTGGCGCTCAGCTCATTCACGCCCTCCGGTATCTCGTACCGGGTCACATAGTTGGCGTAATAGGCGCTGTGGGGCGTATAGTACCACCAAACCCGGCCAGCAGCGGCCAGGGCCAGCACTGCCAGCACCGCCGCCGCCGCGCACCGACGGACCATGCGCTTCCTGTGCCGGCGCGCAAGCTCGTCGTATTTCAGTCCCAGCATGGTGGACACCACCCGCAGGAACGCCGCCGTGCGACCCATCTCCTCCACGCTGATGCCCAGCAGGGATTTCTCCTCGCCCCACCGCAGCGACGGCGGGAATACCGACTGATCCGCTACGCCGTCCACCACAAAGGGAATGATTTGCTCTGCCCGGCCGCCCCCGACGAAGCGCCGGACTTCCCGGTCCACCCACTCGGACGCGGCGCTGTTGGGCGAGCATATCAGGATCAAAAAACGGGATTCGTCCAGTTCGTTGTGCAGCTGTTCCTGTAAAACGCCCCCCGACAGGTCCGTCTTGTCCCGGAACACCGGCGCGATGCGCCTGGGCGTGTCCTCATGCTGTTTGCGCACGGCGGCGGGCAGATGGTAGGTCTCCAGACGGTTCTGCAGCCACTTGGCCCAGCGCTCATCCTTGCGGCTATAGCTGATGAACGCGAAATATCTGTACTGCCTGTTCTCCTCCACGGTCTGCATCTCCTCTCTGTCCGCTGTGCGGCGCATGTTCCTGTCAATAGAGAGCGTAATAGAGCGCTCCCACCGCCTGGCCGTACTGGGCCACCGCCCCGCTCTCCATTTTTGCCAGCGCCTTCATAAGGTGCGTGTTGGCCAGGGCCTCGTCCGCCGCCTCCAAATGGATATTGGGCGCCACGGAGGCGCAGCCCTCCTGAAGAAGCGCAAAGCATACCGGACTCTTGACGAGCCTGCCGAAGAGGAAGCGGGTGTCCGTCACCGGATGAAGCAGCCATTTCTCCTCCCGGCAAACCTGGCCCAGGTGCGTCCCGATGCGGCGGAATATCTCCCGGGCCGCAGGGTGTCCCTCCTCCGCCTTGGCCATCAGGTGGGCCAGGCAGGGCTTGCGCATGTCCGGCTCCGATATGATGCGCACCGTCTCCCCCTCCCAGGCCACGAAGCCGTCCAGCAGGGTCGTGTCCAGTTCCCATGCCAGTCGGAAGGCGGCCGCCTGGCCCATGTACCGCCGGGACCCGGGCAGACCGGAATTCTCGTTGCGGGTGGAACGCAGGTCAGCCGGGTCCAGCGCCCGGCTGGGACCGCTCCCCAGGTCCAGAAGCAGGTCGTAAAGCTCCATGGGCCCCTCCGGTATGGACCCGTCCGGCGAAAGCCACCCGGTGCCCAGGTCTGTGCCCAGAGTGTGGGCGATAACGCCCCTGTCCAGTTCTCCCTCCCGGCCGCCGTGGGCCATCTCCATAGCCGCGGTGAAGGCCGCCATGTGGCCGTCGTTGATGATATGGACAGGCGCGCCGGGGACGCACAGCGCCGCCAGCGTATCTTTCAGGTTTGTGAGCTCGGCAAACTCCGCCTCGTAGTTCCCAGCATTTTCCCGGATGCCCTTCGTTTTGGGCGTCTCCCCGCCCACGATACGGTCCCGGACCACCACGTCGGGAAAACTGACGCCCAGGCTGTCCAGCTTCTCTCCGGGAGCGGCCTCGTCAAGCGCGGCCTGAATAAAGTCTATAAGGGGTCCGATGATCCCCTCCGCCGTGGGGCTTTGGGAGGGGTCCCAATCCATCACCCGCACGCAGAGCAGCTCCCCGTTTTTCGCCAGGGCCAGCTTTACGTCCGTGCCGCCCACGTCCACGCCGCAGAGAAGGCCTTTCTCCGCCTTTTCCGCCGCCTTCTTCAGCCTGTCGGCAAGCTCAGCGCCTCCATTCGCGGCATGGGGCTCCGGCGCGGGAAAGAGAGGCTTTTCGTAGTTATAGATCAAATCAAATTTACGGCCGCCAAGGGCCCGGTTGATCCGGTTCGCCACGCTGACTGTCTTGCCGTATCCGCTGCGGTGGATCTCAATGACCTGAAACGCGAGCGGCAGCATCCGCACCAGGCTGCCTATCTCCATGTCCCAATCATATAGAAGCTGCAGGGCCTGGCCCCCATAGACCGCCAGGATGTTAAACACGGTGGCCCGCAGGTACTCCCAGGCGAAGTCATGTCCCTCGCCTGTCTCCGTCCGGGGAATGGGGATGGAGAAGTCCACCGTGCCGCCGTCGGACAGCAAAAGCCGCGCGCTCACATGGGCCGTGTCCGGCTCGGCCTCCGCCGCCTCGCGTACGTCGGCGATCCACACCGGTCTGTCTTCCGCTTCGGCGTCCAGGAAAGACTGCATCATTTTTCTCTCGTCCATCGTAAATAACGGAGGCCGCCCTTAAAGAGCGGCCCCCTGCCTTTCACAGGATATGTACGAACGCCGGATCGAACACCAGCGAGCAGCTCTCCCCCACCTGATAGATGCGTTTATTCTTGGGGTTGTAATCCGTCAGCTTCACCAGGGTGTCCCCCACCATCACGTGGTAGTTCTGATAGGAGCCCATGAAACAGCTGAGGATCACCTTGCAGGGCAGGCCGCCCTGGTCCGCCAAAGTGGCGGACTCAGGCCGCAGCACGGCGGTGTATGTCTCCCCCTGCTCCATGCCCTCCTTGGCCGGGACCTTGGTGGGGCTGCCCTCGATGTTCAGGACGGCGTGGTCCCCGTCCATGCCGGTCATGGTGCCCCGGAGGAAGTTTGCCTCGCCGATGAAGTCGGCCACGAACTCGCTGTTGGGGTGGTAGTATATCTCCTGGGGCGTGCCCATCTGGGCCACAATGCCCTTGTTCATGATGATGATATTGTCGCTGAGGGCCATGGCCTCGCTCTGGTCATGGGTCACGTAGATGGCGGTGATGCCCACCTCCTGCTGGATGCGGCGGATCTCCGTACGCATGGACACGCGCAGCTTTGCGTCCAGGTTGGAAAGCGGCTCGTCGAACAGCAGCACCGAGGGCTCTATCACCAGCGCCCGGGCCAGGGCCACGCGCTGCTGCTGGCCGCCGGAGAGCTGGTTGGTCATGCGCCCCTCCATGCCGTTCAGCTCCACCAGGTCCAGGATGTGCATGACCCGCTCGCGGATCTCGTCCTTGGGGACCTTGCGCAGCTTCAGGCCATAGGCCACGTTGTCGAACACGTTGTAGTGTGGCAGCAGCGCGTAGCTCTGGAAGACCATGGCGGTGTCCCGCTTGTTGGGGGTGAGGGCGTTGATGGGCTCGTCGCCCAGGTAGATCTCCCCCGCGTCGGGGCTCTCAAAGCCCGCGATCATGCGCAGCGTGGTGGTCTTGCCGCACCCGGAGGGGCCCAGCAGAGTCACGAAGGAGCCGGGCTCAATGTCCAGCGTCACGTCGTTCACCGCGTAAAAATCCTTGCCGGTCTTGGGGTCCTGATAGATCTTGGAAATATGGTCAAGCTTGACGCCCTTTTTGATCTTGGACATATCACACATCCTCCTTTAACTTTCTGCTGGTGCCGAAGAAGCGGATGAAGAGATTCATGAGAAGCACCGCGCCATAGGTGATCAGGATCAGGATCGTTGCAAAGGCGCAGGCGATGGAGTAGGAGCCCTTCTCCGCGAACTCGTTGATCTGCACGGTGATGAGCAAAAACTGCGGCGTCACCAGCAGGATGATGGCGGAGATGGCGGTGATGCTCCGCACGAAGGCGGTGACCAGACCGGAGAGGAACGAGTCCTTGATGAGGGGCAGCGTCACGGTCATGAACACCTTGAAACTGTCCGCGCCCATGTCGTAGGCCGACTCCTCGATGGACTTGTCGATCTGCCGCAGGGCGGATATGCCGCTTCGGGTGCCCGTGGGCAGCGAGCGCACCACGAACACGATGATGAGGATGGCAGCGCTCCCGTAGATGCCCTGGAGAAGGCCGGTGTGGAACAGGCCGCCGGAGAAGCCCCGGATATATCCCACGCCCAGCACCGTACCGGGCACCGCCATGGCCAGCATGGATACGGCCTCGATAAAGCCCTTGGCCTTGAACTTCCGTTTGACCACCAGGTAGGAGATGATCATACTGAGCAGGGCCGTGATGGGGGCGGAAATGAGGCTCAGTACGAAGGAGTCCGTGAAGGCCTTGAAGCCCTTATACCGGGTGAATACCTGCTCAAACCACTTGAAGGTCAGCGGCGTGAACTTGTAGCCCCAGGTGGGGAACAGCGCGCCGATGGGCACGCACAGGTACATCATAATGACGAAGGCCGCCGCCAGGCCGCACAGGAAGGTCAGCGGCCGGGTCACGCTCTTGTCCTCGATGAGCATCCGGCCCCGGGAGGCCTTGCCCGTGAGGGTGGCGGCCGTCTTGGCCTCCAGGTAGTACTTCTGCACCGCGAACATCAGGAGCGTGATGGTCAGCAGCACCACGGCCATGGCCGCCGCGCCCTGCTTGTCGTAGGCGCCAGTGATCTGCAGGTAGATGGTGGTGGCCAGGGTATCGTAGCTGCCGCCGATGATCATGGGGTTGGCGAAGTCCGCGATGGACTCGATGAACGTCACCAGGAAGGCGTTGCCAAGGCCGGGCAGCAGCAGGGGCAGCGTCACGCTGGTGAACACCTTCATCCGCCCCGCGCCCATGTCCCGGGCCGCTTCCTCCAACGAGGGGTCTATATTCTTCAAAAGCCCCTTCAGCATCATGTAACAGACCGGGAAGAATGTGAGGGTCTGCACGATCACGATGCCCCAGAAGCCGTATACGCTGTTGTCATAGATGTGCAGCAGGAACCTCGTGATGAGTCCCGCCTTGCCGAAGAGCATGATCATGGAAAGGCTCAGTACGAAGGGCGGCGACACCACCGGCAGCATGGACACGACCTTGAAAAGGCCGCCCACGCCCCGGCCCACTTTTACATATACCTCCACATAGGCGAACAGCAGTCCCACCGCCGCCGACAGGATGCCCACCAGAAAGCCCACTTTCAGGGTGTTGGTGATGGCCTTGCGGAAGTTGGGCATGGCCAGGACCCGCTTGAAGATGTCCAGCGTCAGGCCGTCGTCTCCGTAGACGCTGTCCACCAGCAGGATGGCCAGGGGGTACAGGATAAACAATGTCAAAAACGTGATGAGGACCACGATGGTGCCCACCATCACCGGGTCGGCCATGAGCTTTTTCCGGTCCAGCGCCGCGCTCTGGCTTCTTGCCATGAAAGTCCCTCCTCTCTTTTTTCAAAGGAGTTATGGAATGCGGGGAAAGGAAGACGGGGATGGCGACGAATGCGCCATCCCCGCCGCCGGTTAGTTCAACTTGTGCTCAGGAATCAAGATCACTCGGTCTGGAAACGACCGGCGTCCTCGGTGTCCGCGCCGGCGTTGGCCAGAGCGTCCATGACCTCCTCCACATAGGTGCCGATGTTCTCGGTGGCGTCCTCGAAGTCATACTCCATGACGTTCTCGGGGTCCAGGCCGAACTCGGCGGCCTGCTCGGGCTGCTCGGCGTTGTCGATGACCAGGAACTGGTAGGAGCCGGTGTCCTTGGCCAGGTTGACGCAGTCGGGGCTCAGAGCGTACTCGATCCACAGCTTGGCGGCGTTGGGATGGGCCGCGCCCTTGAAGATGGCGGTAGCGCCGATCTCAAAGGAGGTGCCGCTGGAGGGGATGATCAGCTGGACGTTCTCGTAGCCGTTGTCGATGATCTGGGTGATGCCGTCATGCAGGAAGCCGATGCCGATGACGCACTCACCGGTGCCGATGTTCTTGGACGGGCCGGAGCCGGACTTGGTATAGACCTCGATGTTCTTGTCCAGGTCCACCAGGTACTGGATGCCCTCGTCGTGGCCGTACTTCTGGATCATGGTGTTGATGACCAGCTTGGCGGTGCCGGCGGTGTTGTAGTTGGACATCCAGATCAGGCCTTCATACTGGGGGTCGGTCAGGTCGGCCCAGTCCTCGGGGACGGGCAGCTCCATGCGCTCCAGCTCATCCTTGTTGACCATGATGCCCAGGATGCCCTTGTAGATGCCATACCACATGCCCTCGGCGTGCTTGTACTGGTCGCCGGTCAGATGGCTGGCATTGGTGGCCTCATAGGGCTCCAGCAGTCCCTCGGCAGCCACGACGTTGTACGGGTCGGTGGTGCCGCCGAACCAGACGTCAGCGGAGGGATTGCCGTCCTCTTCCTCGATCTTCGCCTGGACCTCGCCGGTGGACAGGCGCTGATAGGCGACCTCGATGCCGAACAGTTCCTGGAAGTGCTCGGCGGCGGCGGCCAGGTAGGGCTCCTCGCAGGAGCCGTAGACCACCAGCTCGCCCTCTTCCTGGGCGGCGGCGACCAGGTCCGGATCGAACTCAGTCTCGGGCTCGGCGGCCATCGCGGGGACAGCCAGGGCCAGGACCATGATCAGGGCCAGGAGCATCGCAAGATACTTTTTCATGGGAAAGCCTCCTTATGTAATGTAGTGTTTTGACAAGCTAACGATTTGCTGTCATTTACTCTCCTAGTATAATCCCATTTTGGCGAATGTCAATAAGATACAAAAACGATTCACGAAAAAATCATTCATTTATCGGTTTTATCCAACAAGACAGTGAATATACAAAAAACTGCCGCCCCGTAGGGCGGCAGCCGCTATATTTCGTTTCAGCCAACGAATTTGCTTGTATAGGTGACGTCCTCCGTCTCGTAGAAGTCCGAGAGCTGCGCGTCCGGGTCCGTATAGAGGACCTGTCCGTCCTCGCAGCGGAGGGTGTAGACCCCCTCCCCCGCCAGCGCGGTCAGGGCGTCCGTATCCAGGCTGTCGGCCACGTAGATAGGCGCCAGCTCCAGGGCCATCTCCCCGCAGCTCACCGTCTCGGAATAGACGATGAGCCCATCGGCAGCGGTCCTCTGCAGGCCGTCCGCCGTGTCCAGATAGGCCGCCAGCACGCGCCCGTCCTCCATGGTGTAAAACCGCCTCTCGTCCAGCTCCACCGCCGGATAGTTCCGCAGGGAGATGAAGCTGTGGGGGCCTGAATACTGCAGCACCGCCGCGGCCACCGGCTGGCCATCAGGCCGGTCGAAGACGTTGATGCCCATGACCGTGTCCCGCTGGTCCAGGTTCCGCACGAACCCGTCGTAGCTGGAGACAGCGCCGTTGATAAAGCCCTTCTCCTCCAGTACCCCGGCCAGGTAGTCGGCCAGGAAGGCGTTTTTCATCCACCCGAACTCGATGAAGTCGGTGATCTCCTCCTGCCGGGCAAAGGCCAGATAGTCCTCCGACACATGCAGGCACACCTTATTCCCGTCCATGAGCTCCAGCGCCACCGCCTGTGGGTCACTGGCATAGGCAGCGCACTGGGCGTACCACTGGCGGAGGCTCTCATCCTGGGCCGGATCATAGCCAGCCGTCTCACTGTCAGACTGGCAGAAGAACAGATTCTGATAGTAGTCGGTCACGGGGCCAAGATATACGTGCCGGTCACCGGAGGATACCACCTGGGAAAAGGCCTGATACAGGGCCGGGTCCACCTCCACGATCTCGTTGGGGTGGTCGTTGATATAGCGCACGTTGTGCGTATCCGCGAAGAGGCTGTCGTTGGTGAACAGCTGGTAGCCCGTAGTTGTGGCCTGGGACCACAGCGCGTTCAGGGCTCTCTTCTCCGCGGAGGCGGATTCGCCCCCGGCGCCAAGGTCATAGAGCAGGGTGAACTCGTCCGCGCAGGACACGCTCCCGGAGGAGGCGCCGATCTCCTGCCAGCCGCTCTGGGCGGCCAGCAGCTGCATGAACGCGAAAACCAGCGCGCCCACACCGATCACCAGCAGCAGGATCGCGGCTGCGATCCTCGGCCCTTTATGGGCCGAGGACAGCTCGATCTCTTCCACAGGCGGCAGATGCGGCCCGCTGGCTCTTCTTCTGGCGGCCCCTCTCAATCAGACCACCGCGGCCAGCAGAAGCAGCCCGAATATGGCCAGGATCACCCCGAGGGTGGCCAGGCCGATGATGGCGCCCTTCTTGCAGGCCTTGTAGTTGCGCATATGCTTGTGCTTTTTAAACAGCGCCGCGGCGATGAAGCCGGGGATGGGCAGCAGGAAGCTCAGAAGCGAATACCAGATGCTGCCGGTGTCATGGACCGGGGCCTGGAGGAACTGGGCCTCCGCGGCGGCCTCGGCCGCGGAGATAGCGGCCGCCTGGTCCTGGGCCGCGGTCTCGGGATCGCCTATGGTGATGGGCTTGATGGGCACGCCCGCCTCACGGATGGCCTTATACTCCTCGATCTCCTTCTTGTTGCCGTAGATCCAGTGGTCGTGGCCGATGCACACGAATTCCGGCTTATCCTCGCTGTAGTCGTGGATGGACGGGTCGTAGACATACTGGACCTTGTTCTTCTCCAACTGGGGGTCGGGGATGGGGATGGCGGAGATCAGCGAGTGGGTGTAGGGATGCAGGGGGAAGTCAAACAGTTCCTCCGCGTCCGCCACCTCCACGATGCGGCCCTTATAGATGACGCCGATGCGGTCCGAGATGAACCGGACCACGCTCAGGTCGTGGGCGATGAAGAGATAGGTGACGTCCTTCTCCCGCTGGAACTTCTTCATCAGGTTCAGCACCTGGGCGCGGATGGACACGTCCAGGGCGGAGATGGGCTCGTCCGCCACCACCAGTTCCGGCTCCATGACCATGGCCCGGGCAATGCCGATGCGCTGGCGCTGGCCGCCGGAGAACTCGTGGGGATACCGGGTTAGATGCTCGGGCAGCAGACCCACCTCGTGGATCATGTTCTCCACCTTGCGCACCCGGTCCGCCTCGTTCTCAAACAGGCCGAAGTTATAGAGGCCCTCGGAGATGATGTAGTCCACCGTGGCCCGCTCGTTCAGGCTGGCCGCCGGGTCCTGGAAGACCATCTGCACGTTGCGGATGACCTCCCGGTCCAGGGAGTGAGGGATCTTGCCGGAGATGCGAACGCCCTTGTAGTCGATCTCGCCGCCGGCAAGGGGGTTGACCCGGATGACGGCCCGGCCGATAGTGGTCTTGCCGGAGCCGGACTCGCCCACCAGGGAGAACGTCTCGCCCTTATAGATGTCGAAGGAGGCGTTCTGCACGGCGCGGACGGCGTTGTCGCCCTTGCCGAAGGTGATGTCCACATCCTTCAGCGACAGCAGTATCTCTCTGCCGTTATCTGCGATTGGCCCGTGTTCCGGGAAGTGGGAACGGCGGCCTTCTTTGGTTCCTTTTACATTAGACACGTTTCCGCCCCCCTCAAATGTTGAATGCCTTCATAAGCTTGCCGTGGATATCCTGGATACCCTCCGGCTTTTCGATCTTCGGCGCCCGCGGGTCAAGCAGCCAGGTCTTGGCGTAGTGGGTATCGGTGACCTTGAACATAGGCGGCTCCTCAAGGGTGTCGATCTTCATGCAGTAGGGGTTGCGGGGGGCAAAAGCGTCGCCCACGATGGCGTTGTACAGGGACGGGGGCGTGCCGGTAATGGAGTACAGGGTGGTGTTGCGCTCGGCCAGCTGGGGCAGGCTGGAAAGCAGCGCCCAGGTGTAGGGATGGCGGGGGTCGTAGAAGACCTCCTCCACGGTGCCCAGCTCAACAATCTGACCGGCGTACAGCACGGCCACCCGGTCGGCGATGTTGGCCACCACGCCCAGGTCGTGGGTGATGAAGACGATGGTGAAGCCGAATTCCTTCTGCAGGTCCTTGATGAGCTTCAATATCTGGGCCTGGATAGTCACGTCCAGGGCCGTGGTGGGCTCGTCGCAGATCAGGATCTTCGGCTGGCAGCTCAAAGCGATGGCGATGACGATACGCTGGCGCATGCCGCCGGAGTACTGGAAGGGATAGTCGTCAAAACGGGCCTCCGCGTGGGGGATGCCCACCTTGCGCATCAGCTCCAGGGCGCGAGAACGAGCTTCCACCTCGGAGCAGCCCTGGTGCTTGATGATGGTGGAGGTTATCTGCTTGCCGATGGTGATGATGGGGTTCAGGCTGGTCATGGGGTCCTGAAACACCGTGGCGATACGGCGGCCGCGGACCTGGTTCCAGTCCTTGTCGTACTTCACGTTGGCCAGGTTCAGCACGCAGGTGCCGTGGAGCTTTTCGGCAGTCTCGTCCAGGTACTGCACCCGGAACACCACCGTGTCGAACACGGCGCTGCGCTGCTGCTCGTCGTCCAGATCCACGCCCATGGTCATGGCCTTCTTCATGGCATTAAGCAGCTTGTTGATGAGCTGCAGACGGATATTGAGTCCGTAGCGGCCCACGGAGAGGTAGATCTCCTTGGCGAGGACCACGTTGCGCGCCTTCGCGCTCTCCGGGACCTGGCCGGCGATCTCCTTGTCGTACTGGGCTTTCAGGGCCGCCATCTCCTTGTTGTAGCGGTCGTTGAAGGCGGTGTCGCGAGCGGCCTCCTCTTTGCACTTTTTCTCCTCGGCGGCCTCCTTCCCCTCCAGCTCCTTGATCCGGGCGTCAAACTGCTTCAGCTTCTGGGACGCGGCATGGATCTTGTCCTTCTCGGTCTTGGGGTCGTATGTCTGCTTTTCGTTGAAGAGATTGGTGCGCTTGAACTTCAGGTCGTTCAGCTCTTTTTCGATACTGTCCTTCTCCTCCTGGTCAAGGGAGGAGCGGCGCTTCTTCTCCGCCTCCAGCTCGGTGATCTTCTTATAGGTCTCCGCGCCCAGCTCATAGCGGCTGTAGTCGTCCAGCTTGGCGTTGACGCGCTTGATGAGGTTCTTCGCGCCGGAGGTAAGATTCACGTAGGTCTCCGCCAGCTCCGGGTCGTTAAAGAGGAGCTTGCCCTGGTCGATGAAGCCGTTGGAGTCGGTCATGCCGGCGAAGGTCTTGGTCAGCACAGATTTACCGGAGCCCGACTCGCCCACGATGGCGATGGACTCGTTCTCATAGATATCCAGGCTCACGTCCCGGATGGCCGTCAGGATACGGCCGCGGACCCGGAATTTCACCGTCAGGTCCTGGATGGACAGCAGGACTTTCTTTTCTTCCATGGTCCCGCCCCCTTATTCCATGTGCGTCCGGGGGTCGGACGCGTCGCCCAGGTTCTGGCCTGTCACGTACAGCACCACCGTGATGACGGAGGCAACGGCCACAGGCGTCCAGAACTCCCAGCCCCAGCCGGGGGTGACCATGGCCTTCTGGGCCTCATAGATCAGGCGGCCCAGGGATATCTCGCTCATGCCCAGGCCGATGTAGCTGAGGAACACCTCAGAGGAGATATAGCCGGGGATGGCCGCGGCGATCTCCAGCACGATGACGGAAGTCATGAAGGGCAGGATGTTGCGCATGGCGATCTTGAAGATGCTGGTGCCCAGGCAGCGGGAGGCCAGGTTGTACTCATGGTCGCGGATGATGATGACCCGCGTGCGGATGTAGTAGGCCATGCCCAGCCAGCCCATCACCGTCATGGCGAACACGAGCGTCCAGAAGCTGGGAGAGAAGATCATGACGAGCACGGCCACGAGCAGCGTGCTGGGGATGTTGCCCAGGATGTTGTACACCTCGTTCATGATCATATCCACCCGCCGGGAGAAGCCCCAGATGGCGCCCAGCAGGATACCGATGGTCATATTGATGGCCGCGCAGATGACAGCCAGGGAGATGGAGATGCGGGAGCCGTTCCAAACGGAGTTGAAGGTGGATGCGCCGGTGCCGCCGGTGCCAAAGACCCACTGAAGAGCCGGGCCGAAATGATCAAACGCCTTCTGCGGCGTCAGGTGCTGAGCGCCGGTATCGTTGATGTTGATGAAGGGGTCCACCTGGTCATCATAGCCGATAACGGCCGGGTAGACGTAGGCGAAAACGATCACCACGGCCAGGATGACCAGCACGATGATGTTGATCTTGTTGCGGAAGAAGACGCGGAACACGCTCTTCCAGTAAGAATACCGGGGCGCGGTGATCTTCTCGGACTCCGCCTGGCTGTGGTCCACATGGGAGAACAGCTCCTCATCCGACAGATTATACTTCTTGCTGAAATCTTCCATGCCGGTCACCTCGCTTTCTCAGTGAAGGAGATCCGCGGGTCGACGGTAGCCATCAGCACGTCGCCCAGGATGAGCGACAGCACCGACAATATGGCGTAGAACAGCGTCACGCCCACGATGACCGCGTTATCGTACATATTGATGGCGTCGATGAGCAGGCCGCCGGCGCCGGGGACCAGGTACACCCGCTCGGTGATGAGCGCGCCGGTCATGGCGAACAGCAGCGATCCGGGGATGCCCTGGACGATGGGGATGGCCGAGACCTTCATCACGTGCTTGAAGAAGATGTTGGTCTCGCTCATGCCGGTGGACCGGGCGAACTTCACGTAGTCGGAGTTCATCTGGTCGATCATATACCGGCGCATCCACTTCATCAGGCTGGCCACGGAGGGCAGCGCCAGGGACACGATGGGCAGGACGTACATGGCCTTTTTCACGTTGTCCATGTCGAAGGCCCACGGCAGCCCCATGGCCCGACCGATGCCCTTGAAGATGAAGATATAGGCCAAGCTGGGCACGGCGGAGATGAACATGATGTACACCGTGCCGATCTTGTCAAGCAGCCCCTCCTTGTACCGGGCCATCAGCACGCCGACGGGCAGGCCCAGCACATAGGCCATGACGGTGGCAATGATGCCGATGACGAAGGAGTAGCCCATGCGGGACATGCTGACGCGGTTGGCGCTGACGTTGGTATAGTCGTCGGTGAACCGCGCGGTGTTGAGGGGGGTGGAATCCCTGGAGCCCTGGAGGTAGGTGGCCGAGTGCAGGTCATCGGCGCTCATCTCCGTCTGCCCTGTGGGATAGGTGATGAGGCTCTGGGTCCAGGCGCCCTGGGACTGGGTCATGGTCTGGAACACGTCCACGCCCTGGCTCACCGAGAAGGACGTGCCCAGATGGATGGTCAGGAAATTCTGATGGATATAGGGGAAATCGCCGTCACAGTACAGCAGATACTTGTGCATCGTGCCGTTGCCGATGATGGCGGGGGAGAACCTCTTTTCGCCCGTCTCCGGGTCCGCCTTGAGCGGGTCGTAGAGCGTGAACTGGAGCCCCCTCTCCCCTATGTCGATATCGTCGGAAACATAGTGGACGTTATCGATAAAGAACAGACTGGTAAAATATGTCCAAAGGCGCTGGAGCAGAGAGTTGTCCTTATACGCAAACAGGGCCGGCTGACCGCCGTTGGACAGCTTGTTGCGCACAACGACAGCCTTGAGGCGGCTCACCGTATAGCCCTTGGACTCGTAGAAGTCCCTGAACTTCTGGACATACTCCGCGGTGAGCTCAGAGTCGTTGGAGCCGTCCTCGGCTCTGCCAAGGGTAACGGCCGCGGCCCGCTCCTCATCGTCCAGTTCGCCGTTTCGCGCCAGCTCGTTTATGTAGTCGGCGTAGGGCACATAGTCCAGATAGCCGAACTCCTCCCAGCGTCTGTACCGATATGTGATCCTGTTGTTGTTTGCCTGCTTGTTGTAGTTGCCATCCGCCACAAAGACCTTGGTCCGGTCCATCAGCCCATAGACCAGGATCATGACGATCGCGACGACAAGGATGATCGAGACCAATCCGTGCAGCAGTCGTTTCAACACATATTTAGTCATATATCACCACTCTATTCTTTGTTTCGTCCGCTAAATCACAAAAGGGGGCAGGGAAGAACCCCGCCCCCTCCGCTTATATTACTTTGCCGTAATACTTACCGTTGACGGTGTCCGATCACCAGAGGCCCACGTTCTGCATCATGCCGCCGGTGGGGAGCATGGTGTCCAGATAGGTCTGGGCGTCGCCGTAGTCGGGGCCCCAGCCGGAGCTGCCGCCAAAGTCGAAGTTGAACTGATAACCGAAGTCGCCCGAGTAGGAGGCGTCGGTAGCGTTATCGGAACTGCCGGTAGCGACCAGGTCGATGACCACACGGTCGCCCAAGGCATCCTCGATGGACTTCTTCATCGCCTGGTCCGCAGCGGAGCCGGTGGTGCTGTAGTCATCGTACACATAGTCCAGATGGATGGGGTTCTCGGCGCTGATCTCGATGCCCTCGGCGGCCAGCTCCTCAACAGCCGCGTCCATATACTCGGCGGCCTTCTCCGGGTTGTACCAGCCGTCGAAGCCGTAGCTGGCGCCGGCGCCGTCGTTGCCCGCGGGATCCCAGACCTTCATGGGATAGCCGTCGGCCTCCAGCTGGGCCTGCAGGACCTCGCCGTAGTAGGTGCCGGCGGGGAAGGTAGTGGCCTCGCCGTTGATGTCAACGGTGAACTCGTTGGCCGCGACGATGAAGCTGCCGGGCACGTAGGAGTTGGTCAGAGAGGCGTTCTTCAGCTCTTCGCCCACAGACTGAGCGTTGACGGTGGCACGGTCACGGCTCAGAGCCAGCGCCATGCGGAAGTTGTGGTTCAGCTTCGCGGCGGCGGCACGCTTGCCCATCTCGACCGTCTGCTCAGAGCGGACAGCGCTCTCGTCGTTGAAGTTGGCGTAAGCGTAACGGTTGACGTTGATCCAGTTCAGGAAGGAGGTGTCGTCCTCCAGGACCACGTAAGCGTACTTATCGAAATAGGTGGCGCCGTCGGGATCGTCAGGGACCTCGGTGGTCTGCGCCTGCTTCACGGCGTCGGCGCCCAGGCCGAGGCCGGCGTTGAAGGTGCCGTCCTCGAAGTTCTGCCAGGAGAACAGAGGATCGGTGCCGTCGTTGTAACGGAAGGTGACGTTCTTGATGGTCACGGCGTCAGCGTTCCAGTAGGCGGGGTTGGCGGTGTAAGCGATGGTGTTCTGATAGGTGTAGTTGCTGATCAGATAAGGACCGCAGTAAGCGATGTGCTGGGGGTCCTTGCCGTACATATAATCCGCGGCGCTGCTGTCGAACTCGGCGCCGAACTTGCCTCCCTGGGAGGTGTAGTACTCACGGCTCATGGGAGCCATGGCGCTGTAGCCCAGAACGGTCTCGAACCAGGGGGACATCTCGCTCAGGGTGACGACCAGGGTGTAGTCGTCCTCCGCCTTGATGCCGACCTCGCTGAAGTCGGTGACCTCACCGGAGACGTACTCGGGCAGCTTGTCGATGCAGGCCACGACGCTGGACAGCCAGCCGCCGCAGTCGGCAGCGTGCTGAACGGAAGCGACCCAGTCGTCGGCCTTGACTTCGCCGATCTCGGTGCCCTGATAGTCGACCCACTTCACGCCCTCGCGGATCTTGAAGGTATAGGTCAGGCCGTCCTCGGACTTCTCCATGCTCTCGGCCAGAGCGGGCTGCAGGACGTTCTTGGCGTCATAGGCCAGCAGGCCCTCCCAGGTCATGGACACAGGATAGCCAACGGCGGTCTTGTTGGTGGACAGGGTGTCCCAGACGTCGGGCTCATAGCCGCTGGTGTAGGCCAGGGTGTAGGAGTCCTGCAGCTCGACGCCGTTGTCCTCGCACCACTGGTCGATATATTCATAATACTCGTCGGCGGTAGCGCACTCGCCCCACTTGGCGGTGAACTCGGCGCGCTCCTCGGGAGTCAGGAGCCGGTCGGCGATCCGCAGGCCCTTATAGGACCGCCACTCACCGTCGAAGCCCCAGGAGACAGAGGGGACGCTGTGGGGGATGATGCGGCTGATGGCGTAGTTGCCGGCGTTATTAATGTAGGGCAGAACGATGCCGGTCTCCAGCAGCTTGGCCTCGGCGATGGCCATCAGGCCAAGACGCTCGCCCTGGTCGCCCACGGACAGAGCATTGTCATAGTACTCGACGAACTCGCCGAACAGCTCGTCATAGAGCTCGTCGGAAGCGGCGCTCTCGGCTTCCACGTCGACGGCGTCCTGCGTGTTCACATCCGCCATCAGCTCATCGCCGCCCTCAGCGGCAGGCTCTTCGGGCTCCTCGGCGGCGGGCTCTTCAGCCTCCTCGGCCGGGGCCTCGGTGGGCTCAGCGGCGTCCTCGGCGTCGGTGTCGGTGTCAGCCTCGGCGGAAGCCTCAGCGGCGTCGTCAGCGGGCTCCTCAGCAGTCTCAGGCTCCTCGGCGGTTTCGGGCTCCTCAGCGGCCTCGGGCTCCTCAGCGGCCTCGGGCTCCTCAGCGGCCTCGGGCTCCTCGGCTTCCTCGGCGGGAGCCTCGGTGGCCTCGACGGGCGCCTCGGTGGGCTCGGCCTCTTCCTTCTTGCTGCCGCCGCAAGCGGTCAGCGAGAGGACCATGACCAGCGCCAGGAGAAGCGCAAGCAGTCTCTTTGCGTTCATTTGTTGTTGACCTCCTTCGTCATACAATACACATCTATGAACCGGGGCGCGCCCGCCCCCTTGTTCCAGGAAGGTTTATCGTTTGCATCAGAGATGCAAACGGAGAGGGGACTAGTCCCCTGTTTGTCCACGTATGGTAGACACTTTTCCGCTATGCACGGAATTTACATCATGGCGATAGTATCATACATTTTATTACGATAAATCGTCTCTGTCAAGCTTTTGGCGGCTTTTTGGACGCTTCCGTCGTTTTCGCCAAAGGAGCGTGTCCGTGCCTCGCAAACCATGAGCATCCTGTCCAAAATGTGCATAGCCCATCTACCGGATATCCCCCAGGTCGTATGCCTCCAGCCAGGCCTTGGCCCGCTGGCAGACCTGCCGCAGGCAGCTCTCCGCAAAGGGACTTTCCAGACCGGCGTTTTGGAGGAGCTCCGTGAAGGTGCGGCTGCCGCCCTGGCGGGTGTAGGCCATGTATTTTTTCCAGGCCTCCTCCCTGCTCTCCTGGCCCAGGGCCCAGAACTGCAGGGACACCGTCTGTGCCAGGCAGTAGTCGATATAGTAGAAGGGGCTGCCATAGATGTGCAGCTGCCGCTGCCAGGCCTCTCCATCGGCGAAGAAGGGGATGTCTCCGTCCAGGCGCATCCAGGGCATGTACACCCCCTGGAGCTTTTTCCAGCATGCATGCCGCTGGGCCGGGGTCATGTCGGGCCGGGCGTACACCTCGTGCTGGAAGTGGTCCACCAGAGTGCCGTATGGGATGAAGGTCAGGGCCCCGGCCAGGTGGCTGTAGCGGAACTTCTTCGCCTCGGGGCCGAAGAAATCCTCCGCCCAGGGCCAGGCCATGAACTCCATGCTCATGGAGTGGACCTCGCATGCCTCCATGCTGGGCCAGACGTACTGGGCGGGCACCCGGTCCCGGTTCATCCAGTCGGCGAAGGCGTGGCCCGCCTCGTGGGTCACCACCTCCACGTCGTGCTGGGTACCGTTGAAGTTGGCGAAGATGAAAGGAACGCCGTAGTCGGCCACAGACGTGCAGTACCCGCCGGCGGCCTTGCCGGGCTTGCTGAGCACGTCCAGAAGCTCCCGGTCCAGCATCATGCGAAAGAACTGGCTTGTCTCCGGGCTCAGCTCGTCGTAGAACTTCCGGCCCGCCGCCAGGATGTCGTCGGGGCTGCCCTGGGGCCTGGGGTTGCCGGAGCGGAACTGGAGCGCCGCGTCCGCATAGCTGAGAGGATATTGGACCCCCAGCCGCGCCGCCTGGGCCCGGTAGATGCTGTCCGCCACCGGCACCAGGTACTTCACCACCGCGGCGCGGAATCTCTCCACGTCCTCTTTCCCGTAGCAGTTGCGGCCCATGCGGTAGTAACCCAGGGTAGTATACCCCTCATAGCCCAGCTTTTTGCCCATGCCGTCCCGTAAATGGACAAGCTCGTCGTAGATGCGGTCCAGCTCCGGCTGGTTGTCCTTGTACCACTGCCCCACCGCCTTCCATGCGGCGAGACGGCGGCCGTCGTCCGGGTCGTTCTGGAAGGGGCTCATCTGGCTCACGGTATAGGTCCCGCCCTCGAAGGAGATCTGGGCCGAGGCGATGAGCTTGTCGTAGGCCTGGGTCAGGTCGTTCTCCTTCTGCAGTTCCGGGATGATGGCCGGGGAGAATGCCTTGCGGGCGATCTCCGCGTCCAGGAAATAGGGCCCGCCGAATTCCGCCTGGAAGTCCGGCCGGAAGGGGCTGTCCACCATGGCGTCCAGCCAGCCCTGGGTGTACTCCTGCAGCTCCGGCCAGGCGCCGTTCCAGAAGGTCTCCTCGGCGTCGTAGAACTCGTCCCTGGTGTCGATGCTGTGGCGGACGCTCACCAGGGTCCCCAGGGTGTCCACGTGCTTATAAAGCCGCTCCCACTCCAGAAAGACCGCCTTGGCCGCTTCATAGTCCGGCGCGGCCTTCAGCCGCTCCGTCAGGGCGGCCATCTCCTTTTTCAGCGCCTCCACGTCCGGGCGCTCATAGGGCATTTGGGAAAACTTCAGCATAGTATATCCTCCTTCGCCGCGGCGAGTATATTCAGCCTGAAAATTCTACCATACCGCCCCCGCCGATGCAAGCCGCGGGCGATTGTCTTTCCGCACGAAACGTGGTATTATCTACCCATGAGCGATCTGGAAAGAGACATCCGAACACTGCGGGGCGTTGGGGATACCCGGGCCAGGGCCCTGGAAAAGCTGGGCCTTCGGACCCTGGGGGACCTGCTGGGCTATTTCCCCCGGGCCTACGAGGACCGGCGGATATTCTATGCCATCGCGGACGCGCCCTACGACCGGCCCGTGTGCGTGAAGGCCATGGTGGCCGGTATGCCCCAGGCCGTCCGCGCCCGCCGGGGCATGGAGCTTTTGAAGCTCCGGGCCGTGGACGAGACCGGCCAGCTGGACATCACCTTCTTCAATCAGAATTACCTGAAAGACCAGTTCCGCCCCGGCGAGGAGTACATTTTCTACGGCCGGGTGTCGGAGATCGGCCGCTACCGGACCATGACCAGTCCCGCCTTTGAGCGGGCGGACCGCCAGGGCACGGTGACGGGCCGCATTCTGCCTATCTACCGGCTGAAGGCCGGGGTGACCCAGAAGTTCCTCATGGGTCTCATCGCCCAGGCGTTGGACCTGTGCGGCGACCAGGCCCCGGACGCCCTGCCCCCTGCCCTCACCGAGCGGCTGCACCTGGCCCGGGCGCCCTACGCCTACGCCAACATCCACTTCCCCCGGGACGACCAGGCCCTGGAGCAGGCACGGCGGCGGCTGGTGTTCGAGGAGCTGTTCGTCCTGGCGGCGGCTCTGGGCACCATGCGCCGGGAACGGTCCGCCGAGCCGGGCCGGAAACTCACGGTGTACCCCATGGAGGCGTTCTGGTCCGCCCTTCCCTTCCGGCCCACCAATGCACAGGTCCGGGCGGTGGACGAGGCATTGGGGGACATGGCCTCCGGCATTCCCATGTGCAGGCTTTTGCAGGGCGACGTGGGCAGCGGCAAGACCCTGGTGGCCACGGCGCTCATATGGCAGGCCGCCAAGAACGGCCAGCAGGCCGCCTTTATGGCCCCCACGGAGATACTGGCCGCCCAGCACTTCAAGACCCTCTCGGAGCTTTTGGAGCCCATGGGCGTGCACATTGTGAAGCTGACCGGCTCCATGAAGGCGTCGGAAAAGCGGAACGTGAATGAGCTCCTTCAGCTTGGCATGGCACAAGCTGCCGTGGGCACCCATGCTCTCATCAGCACGGGGGTCGCCTTCCGGGACCTCGGCCTCGTGATCACCGACGAGCAGCACCGCTTTGGCGTGGAGCAGCGCAGCGCCCTGGCCGGCAAGGGAGCCCGCCCCCACGTGCTGGTCATGTCCGCCACCCCCATCCCCCGGACCCTGGCCCTCATCATCTACGGGGACCTGGACATCTCCGTGCTGGACGAGCTGCCTCCCGGCCGGCAGAAGGTGGACACCTTTGCCGTGGGCGAGGATATGCGAGCGCGCATATGGCGGTTCGTGCGCCGGCTGGTGGGCGAGGGCCGGCAGGTGTTCCTCGTCTGCCCCATGGTGGAGGAGAACGAGGAGCTGCCCCCCAATGTGAAGAGCGCCGAGACCTGGGCCAAAACGCTGCAGCAGGACATATTCCCCGACCTGCGGGTGGCCTGTGTCCACGGCAAGATGAAGGGCCGGGACAAGGACGCGGTCATGGCGGCCTTCGCCGCTGGCGAGTATGACATCCTGGTGTCCACCACGGTGATCGAGGTGGGCGTGGATGTGCCCAACGCGGCGCTGATGATCGTGGAGAACGCGGACCGGTTCGGCCTGAGTCAGCTCCACCAGCTCCGGGGCCGGGTGGGCCGGGGCAGCCACAAGAGCTACTGCGTGCTCTTCTCCGACTCCGACAGCCCCGACGCCAAAGCCCGCCTCGCCATCATGACCAAGACCAGCGACGGCTTCAAGATATCCGAGGAAGACCTGCGCCTCCGGGGCCCCGGCGATTTCTTCGGCTCCCGGCAGCACGGCCTTCCCGAGATGCATGTGGCGGACCTGTCCGGCGACATGCGGGTGCTCAAGGAGGCCCAGAGCGAGGCCAACGCCCTGCTGGCCGCCGACCCGGACCTGTCCCTTCCAGAACACCGCCCCCTCCGGGAACGGATAGACAAATTGTTTGAAATACACGGAGATACGTTCAACTGACAAAAAAGGCCCGCTGCCTCAGGCAGCGGGTCTTTTATAGCTGTCGATTATTCCTCAGCCGGTTCGTCCTCTTCGGGGGCGACGCCGGTGGCCTCGCCGGTGGCGGAGATCTCATAGACCAGCGCGTCGGCCTCGGGCTCGGGCTTGCGCTCCGGCTTGGGCTCACGGGGAGCGCGGGCGCGGACGGGTTCCGGCTCGATCAGGGCGCGGATGGAGAGGCTGATCTTCTGCTTCTCCTCGTCGATGGCCGTGATCTTGGCCTCCACTTCCTGGCCCACGGTCAGGACCTCTTCCGGCTTTCCGATGCGGCGGTTGGCGATCTGGGAGATGTGGATCAGGCCGTCCACACCGGGCACGACCTCGGCGAAAGCGCCGAAGGGCATGAGCTTGACCACCTTCACGGTAGCCACATCGCCCACCTTATAGGCGCTGATAAACTTGGCCCAGGGGTTGTCCTCCGCCTTGCGGTAGCCCAGGGAGATCTTTTTCTTCTCTGGGTCGAAGCTGATGACGTGCACGTCCACTTCCTGACCCACGCTCAGCACGTCCTCCGGCTTGCGGATGCGCTCCCAGCTGATCTCGGAGACATGGACCATGCCGTCCACGCCGCCGATGTCCACGAAGGCGCCGTAGCTGGTCATGCTCTTGACCACGCCGTGGTAGACCTTGCCGTTCTCGATCTCGGCCCAGAGCTTCTCGGCCTTCTCCTTGCGCTCCCGGGCGGAGACGCTGCGGATGGAGCCCACCACGCGCTTGCGGGCGCGGTTGACCTCGGTAACACGGAAGCGGACCGTCTGGCCCACCAGGTTGGTCATGGGCTCTTCCCGGCCCAGACCGGTCTGGGAAGCGGGGATGAAGATGCGGATGCCCTTCAGGTTGATGACCACGCCGCCCTTGTTCTCCTCGGTGACCTTGCCCTCCAGGACAGTGCCCTCCTCGCAGGCGGCCTCAATATCGCCCCAGCCCTTAGCCACGTCAAGGCGGCGCTTGGACAGCTGGACCGTGCCTTCTACATCGTTCACGCGCACAACGGAAGCCTGGATCTCGTCGCCGACCTTTACCAGATCGTTGATGTCCACGCCGGGAGCATCGTCCGTGAACTCGGATACGGATATGTATCCGGAGTGCTTGGTGGGCAGGTCGACGGTGATCTCGGTGGAGCCGACAGCGGCCACGACACCGGTCACGGTATCGCCGTTATGGATGGTGCGGATGGAATCCTCCAGCATCTGGTCGAAGCTCTTCTCGCCGCTCTCGGCAGCGGGAGCCTCTTCCACGGGAGCGGCCTCGGCTGCAGGGGCTTCCTCAGCGGCGGGCGCTTCCTCGACAACAGGAGCTTCCTCAACGGCAGGGGTCTCCTCCACAGGGACGGCCTCGGCCACGGGAGCTTCCTCCACAGGGGCCTCCACCACGGGGGCCTCTTCGGCGACGGTTTCTTCTTTCTTGATCTCAGGCTCGTTCATTTTGTTTACTACCTCCTTAATTATCCACGAGGGCGTGGAGGCGCCGGCGGTGACCGCGACGGTCTCATAACCACGCAGGGCCGCCTGATCCAGCTCGTCCGCATTTTCCACGAACAGTACCGTGGGACAGTTCTCGGCGCATATCTCCGCCAGATGGACGGAGTTGGCGCTGTGCCTGCCCCCTACTACCACCACGGCGTCGCACGCCGCGGCGAGCTTTCGGGCCTCGTTTTGCCTAATACTCGTAGCATTGCATATTGTATCAAATACTTGCGCGTTTGTATACAGTTTTTTTATCGAATTAATACTTTGTTCACTAATTTCCCGATTGGAAGTTGTCTGGAAAACCACCGTCAGCGACGGGTTTTGCGCCCCTTCGACAGTCCCGGACCAGGCGGCGAGCTCCTCCATATTTCGGACCGCCGCGGCGCCTTCGCACCAGCCGCATATGCCCTTCACCTCCGGGTGGTCCGGGTCGCCGAACACCACCACCTGCCGGCCCTCTTCGCCGGCCTTGGCCACGATCTTATGGATGCGCTCCACCCGGGGGCAGGTGGCGTCCAGTATACGGCACCCCTTCGCCTCCAGAGCGCGGTACACCGCCTGTGCCTCCCCGTGGGCCCGGATGAGCACCGCGGCCCCGTCGGGGATGTCCTCCGGCCGCCGGGCGGTGCGAAGGCCCAGGGCCTCCAGCTTTTTCACCACGTCCCGGTTGTGGGTGAGCTCCCCCAGGCACCAGTTCTCCCCGCCCCGGGCCGCCAGCCTTTCCGCCATATCCACGGCCCGGGCCACGCCGAAGCAGAACCCGGCGTTCTCCGCGACGACGACCTTCACGCCCCGGCCTCCGGGCCGAACCGGTCCCGCACCAAGGCGCAGATGTGCTCGACGGTCTCGTCGCGGGTCATGTCCGACGTATCCACCAGGACGGCGTCCTCCGCCGCCTTCAAAGGCGCGGCGGCCCGGGTGCTGTCCTGCTCGTCCCGCTGGACCATATCCGCCAGGACCTGGTCAAAGGTGCTGGGATCGCCTTTTGCGTTCAGCTCCAGAAGCCGGCGGCGTGCCCGGGCCTCCGGCGACGCGGTGAGGAATATCTTCAGTCCCGCCTGGGGCAGGACCACCGTGCCGATGTCCCGGCCGTCCATGACCACCTTATGGGTCCGGGCCGTCTGGCGCTGCATGTCCAGCAGAAACGCCCGCACCGCCGGGATGGCGGACACCGCCGAGGCGTACATGCTCATCTCCGGGCTCCGGATGAGGCCGGACACGTCCTCCCCGTTCAGGAACATCCGCTGGATCCCGTCGGGCCCATGGTCGAAGCGGATGTCCAGCTCCGGCAGCAGAGCTGCCACAGCCGCCTCGTCGTGAGGGTCCTTCTCCGCCCGTCGCACGGCCAGGCCCACCGTCCGGTAGATGGCCCCAGTGTCCACATAGATGAAGCCGCACCGGGCCGCCACAGCCCGGGCCACCGTGCTCTTTCCCGCGCCGGAGGGCCCGTCGATGGCCACGGCACAAAACTGTTCTTTCATCCTATATCCTCTCCCGCCGCCAGGCCGGCCTTCCGGCCGGTGGACCAGGCGATCTGCAGATTGAAGCCGCCGGTGTATCCGTCCACGTCCAGGACCTCTCCGGCGAAATAGAGGCCCTTGACCAGCTTGGACTGCATGGTCCGGGGATCCACCTCCCGTGTGTCCACGCCGCCCCCGGTGACGATGGCCTCCGCCACGGGCCGTGGCCCGGAAAGAGGCACCGGAAAGGCCTTGATGACCTCTCCCAGCCTCCGGCGCTGCTCCCGGGTGACCGAGTGGACCTTGGTCTCCCCCGGTATGCCCCCCAGGGCCAGCACCACGGGGACGAGGCTTTTCGGCAGCAGCTCGTCCAGACCGTTGGCGATGTCCCGATTGTGGAACTTCTCAAAGTCCCGGAGTATCCGCTCGTCCAGCTTCTCCGGGCTCAGGGCCGGCTTGAAGTCGATGGACAGGGCGTAGGCCCGCTCCCCCCAGTGCCGGATGTGGGCGCTGGCGGACAGGACCAGGGGTCCCGTCACGCCGAAGTGGGCGAAGAGCATCTCCCCCCGCTCCGAATAGATGGCCTTGCCGTCCTCCAAGAGCGTCACGTCCACGTTCCGGGGCGCGAAGCCTGAAAGGGCGGCGCAGTACGCCGCCGGGCTCTCCAATGGCACCAGGGACGCCCGCGCGGGCATCACGGTATGGCCCAGCTTCGCCGCCAGGGCGTAGCCGTCCCCGGTGGAGCCGGTGGCGGGATAAGACAGCCCGCCCGTGCAGAGGATGGCCGCCCGGCACAGTATCTCCCCTTTGTCCGTCACTACCGCCCGGACCGCGCCGTTCTCCACCGCGACGTCCAGAGCCCGGTTGCGCACATGGGGCACATGCAGGGCCTTCAGCCTTTTCACCAGCGCGTCCGCCACGTCGTTGGCGTTGTCAGACACGGGAAATACCCGGTTCCCCCGCTCGGTCTTCAGGGGCACGCCCAGGCTCTCGAACCAATCCATCACTGCCGCCGGCGGGAACGCCGTTACGGCGCTGTAGAGGAACTTCCCGTTGGTGGGCACGTTCTCCATGAATCCCCGCACGTCGCAGTTATTGGTGAGGTTGCACCGGCCCTTGCCCGTGATGCGCAGCTTTCGCCCCAGCCTCTCGCCGGGATCCAGGAGCACCACTTCCAGGCCCCGCTCCGCCGCCGCGATGGCGGCCGTCATGCCGGCGGCCCCGCCGCCGATGACCACGATGTCAGCTTTCAATTCCAGTAAAGGTGCCGTACTCGCTCCAGAGGTTCTCCAGATACCCGAAGGTGTCGTCCAGAGAGTCCTTCCGCCGGGCGGCCACGGCCACGATGAGGGCGTTGATGACGCTCATGGGCGCCACCAGGGAGTCCAGGAAGGACACCATGTCGCTCTTGGCGTAGAGCCGGATGTCCGCCAGGGCCGCGAAGGGCGAGGTATCGTTGTCGGTAAGGGCGATGACCGTGGCCCCCTGGCGCTTGGCGAACTCCATGGCCTTTAAAGAGCCAGCGGAGTACCGGGGATAGCTGATGCCCACGTACACGTCCCCCGGGCCGATGTGCATGATCTGCTCATAGACCTCGTTGGCGGTGGTGTTGTGGATGAGGCGCACATCCTCCACCAGGAGGTTCATGTAAAAGCCCATGAAGCTTGCCAGCGACGCGGAGGATCGCATGCCCACGATGTAGAGGTGCCTGGCGCTGCCGATGGCCTCCACGGCCTTGTCGAAGCTGTCCCGGTCCAACTCCTCCAGGGAGGCCTGGAGCTTCTCCACGTCGGAGGTCATGACGGCTTTCAGCACGTCCGCCCCCTCCAGCATGTCCTTGGCCACGGCGATGCGCTGCACGCTGGTGAGGCGGCTGCGCACCATCTCCTGCATCGCCCGGCGCATACCGGGGTATCCGTCGAAGCCCAGCTCCGTGGCGAAGCGGACCACCGTGGACTCGCTGACGCCCACGGTCCTGCCCAGCTTCCCCGCGGTCATAAAGGCGGCCTTGTCGTAATTTTCCGTGATATACCGGGCGATGGCCCGCTGACCCTTTGAGAGCCGCCGGTCCCCGGCGTTCATCAGGGATAAGATGTCCTTTTCCATATCTCGTCTCCCACACGCGACCGTATCGCGCACAGGCGTAATAATACTTGCATTTCCGAAAAAATGCAAGTATTATCAGCAAATTATTTTATTTCTTGCAGATTTGATGGTTTTTCTCACGTTAAACCGGTGAAAACTAAAGGTTTTGCAGGTATGAAATTTCATCTGCCGTCATGGCCCGCCACTTTCCGGCGGGAAGCGCGCCCAGCGTCACCGACCCCTCCGCGATGCGGACCAGGCGGCTCACGTGCAGGCCGCAGGAAGCGCACATCCGGCGGATCTGGCGGTTCTTCCCCTCGTGGATGACCATCTGTATCTCCGCGCCGGCGCCCTTTCGCTCGATGAGGGTCACCTTGGGCCGGGCGATGGGCTCCCCCTCCAGGCTGTCCATGACCCGGAGCCTGGCGAGGGCGCCGGGGATGTCCTCCCCCTGGACAAAGACGGTGTAGACCTTGTCCACTTGCCGGGAGGGGTGCATGAGGGCGTTGGCCGCCTCCCCGTCGTCGGTGAGGATAAGAAGGCCCTCCGAGTCCATATCCAGCCGCCCCACGGGGTAGAGCCGTCCGCCCGCGTCGGCCACCAGGTCCGCCACCGTGGGCCGGCCCCTGTCGTCCTTCATGGTGGTGACATACCCTTTGGGCTTGTGGAGCACTATGTACCGCCGCCTGGCGGAAAAGCGGACGGTCTGACCGTCCAGAGCAACGGTGTCCGTATCCGGGTCCGCTGATTGGCCCAGCTCCGCCCGCACACCGTTCACCGTCACCCGTCCGGCGGATATCATCTCCTCCGCGGCCCGCCGGGAGGCGACGCCCGCCGCGGACAGGAGCTTTTGCAATCGCTGTTTCACTGATAAAAGACCCCGCTTTCCTCCACTTTGTCGAAAAAGTCCCTTACCCGGCTCCAGAAGGTGGGCTCCGCCGCCGGGGCCTGGGGCACGTCCTGGACGTACACCAGTTCCGACCGGCCCGCCTCCCGGCCGTCTATATAGGCCACGGCCTCGCCAGCGTTCTGCCCCGCCGCTATCGCCGCGTAGACGAAGGCGGGCAGTTTATACTCCACCGTGATCTCGTCCCCGGCCCTGTGGAGCACAGGCAGGCCGTCCGCCGACACCACCTTCGCGGAATCGGTAACGCCGCCGATCACCGGCACGGACCAGGTCATCCCCGCCAATACGGCGTCCCGGTCATAGAGGCCGTAGGCCCAGTCGTAGAGGGCCTTGTGGTCGTCCCAGTCATCCGGGTCGGAGAGGGTCACGCAGATGAGCGCGAGCCCCTTCCGCTCACAGCAGGTGACCAGCGTCCGGCCCGCAGCCATGGTGTAGCCGGTCTTCCCGCCGAACACACCCTCGCACTCGTCCAGGAGCCGATTGTGATTCACATAGGTGTTCTCCCCCACGGTCCAGCGCCGGGTGGAGACAATGCGCCGGAAGTCGTCATATTGGATCGCCGCGCGGGTGATGAGAGCCAAGTCCCGGGCGCTGGCGTAGTGGTCCGGGGCGTCCAGGCCGTTGGCGTTGGAAAAGTGGGTGTTTGTGCAGCCCAGCTCCTCCGCCTTGTCGTTCATAAGATCGGCGAAGGCCTCCACGCTGCCCGCCGTCACGCAGGCCAGCGCCACGGCCGCGTCGTTGCCGGAGGCCAGCATGAGGCCGTAGAGAAGGTCCTCCACCGTGAGCTTCTGGCCGGGCTTTAAATACATGCTGGATCCCTCCACGCCCGTCCAGGCCGGGTCCACGGTGACCTCCCGGTCCAGTGTACACCGCTCCAGCACCACCAGGGCCGTCATGATCTTCGTGGTGCTGGCGATGAGCATGGGCTCGTCGGCGGCCAGCTCATAGAGGACCTCCCCGTTTGCCGCCTCCATGACCAGGGCGGCTTTGGCGGACAGCGCGGGAGGCTCCTCTTCCGCGCATAGGGCGTTTACCGCCGGGAGAGATAAAAAGGAAGCGGCCAGCAGGGCCGCAAAAAACCGTTTCATTGAAGCACTACCTTTCAGCAGTGCTTATTATTTCCCTTCCCGGCCCGTTTAGCCGTTCTCTTTCATATACTTGTCGATCAAGCCCTCGATCTTGTCCATGAGCTCCGGGGCCATATCGATGAGCCGGTCCGCCGGGGAAAAGGCCGGCGGCTGGATGGAGAGCATCCGCGCTCCTCCGTCCTTGCCCAGCAAAAATCCCACGGGCTCCACCTTCACCGCCGCGCCGCCCCCGCCCCAGATGCCGGGCTTGGACGGGGACGTGGTCTTGTCGTTCCCGCCGGAGGCGAAGCCGAAGCTCAGCCGGGACACGGGGATCAGGGTGACGCCGTCGGGGGTGGTGATGGGCGTGCCCACCACCGCATTGGAGTCCACCATGGCCCGGATCTTCTCCATGGCGCCCTCCATGAGGTCGCTCACCGCGCGTTCTGCCATACTTATCACTCCCTCCTATAGAGGAAGTATCCCCGCAAAAAGCCCGTTCCAAACGAGACGGCCGCTCCGATCAGGTTCCCCAGCCGGGCCCTGAACCGGACGCGGCCCTCATAGACAGAGGGGCCGCCGTCCAGGTCCGCCCGGACATGGAGGTCGGCGTTTTCAAACCGCGTTCCCAGTGCTTCCAGGAGCACGCCCGCCCGGCCGTAGGCCAGCACCGCGCGGTAAGGGTCGCCGCCCCCTGCGGTGATATGGACCCGGAGCGCCTCCACGGCCACATAGGGCCAAAGCCCCTTGATCGCCCGGAAGCCGTTCTCCGCTAGCAGCTTCAGCACGGGCTTTGGCCAGCGCCGCCAGAGGCGTTCCGCCTCCCGCTGGCCCTGCCGTTCCAGCTTTTTCGCCCGCTCCCGGGGCAGGAGCTTCACAGGCACCGGTCCGGTCCGGGCCGAGAGAGTGAACTTCTTGTCTTCGTAGACCGCCTCCAGGCCCACGGGCGTGAGCCACAGGGCCAGGATGAAGGCCGCGGCCGCAGCCGTGATGATGGGTGCTGTCAGGGCGTTTGCCCTCCTTTTTACTGGGGCGCGATGACCTCCGCCATGATCTGCTGGTCGTCCTCCGCCGCCTTCAGGGCGTCCACCTTCTCCTGGAGCTGCCTCGCCGCGTCGCTGCCGGCAAGCTCCGGCAGGGGCGGCAGTTCCTCCAGGCTGGAGATGCCCATGGTGCGAAGGAACAGGTCCGTGGTCCTGTAGAGGGTGGGCCGGCCCACCGTCTCCAGGTGGCCGCAGGGCTCTATCATGCCCCGCTCCGTGAGCACGCCCACGGTGTAGGAGCTGTCCAGGCCCCGCATCTGCTCCACGTAGGCCCGGGTCACCGGCTGAAAGTAGGCCACGATAGCCAGTACCTCCAGGGATGTCTGGGAGAGCTTCGGCGCCCGGCGCTGCTCCAGCGCCCGTGTGATCACGTCGGCGTGCTCCGGGGCGCTGTGCAGCTGCAGGGAGTCGTTGAGCCGCACCAGCCGGATGCCCCGGCCGGCGGTCTCGAACTCCTCCGCCAGCTCCGCGCCCAGCTCCAGAACGGTCTCCGGGTCCGTGTCCAGCACCAGCGCCATGCGCTCCGCGCTCACCGGCTCCCCGGAGGCAAACAGGATGGCCTCTATCGCGCTTTTCAGATATATCTTATCCATAATCCATGCTCTCCAAAATGGCCTCGGTGTCGCCGCCGGTGAACTTCACGGCGTAGTCGCCCCCCTCCCTGTCGATGGTGACGCTGCCCATGGAGCACATGGTCAGCAGGGACAGGAACGTGGCCACCACCTCCGAACGGCTGGATGCCATGGCGTACAGGGCGTTCAGGGTGGCGCTGCCGTGCTTCTGCAGGTAGGTGACGAGCTCCCGGCTCTTCTCCTGGACGCTGTAGATGATGGGCTGGGGCACGGGCACCATCCGCTCCTCCTCCTTGGCGGGAACGCCCTTTTGCAGCATTCCGGCCAGGGCGCTCAAAAGTTCCCAGGGGGCGTGGTGGTAGTCGTACTCCCCGTACTTCGCCAGGGGCTCAGGAGGCGTGGAAAAGAGGAGCGCGCCCATGTCCAGGCTGGCCGCCATGCCGGGCACGTTCTCCTTCACCGCGGCGAAGGCGTCCCGGCATTTGAGCTGTTCCAGGCTGGTCATGAGAAGCTCCAGTTCGGAGACCTCCTCCGTGCCGGCAAGCAGCGTCTTTGTCTTGATGTAGACCAGATGGGACGCCATCTGCACGAACTCGCTGGCCACCTCCAGATCCATCTCCTGCATCTTCGCCAGCCATGCCAGATACTGGTCCAGGATGTCGGCGATCTTGATGTCCCGTATCTCTATTTTGTTTTTCGACAGCAGCATCAGGATGAGGGTCAGCGGACCTTCAAAGTCCTGCATCTCCTCCCGGCTCCTGATGACGCCCTCCAGGTGGAAGGTGGGATTTTCCATAGATCAGTTCACCAGATCGAATCCGAATTGGGCCAGGAAAAAGAGCTTGTCGTACATCCAGCCTGTGACGGTGGACAGCACGCCGGAGGTGGCGCCCGTCACCACCAGCACCATGAGCAGGATCATGCCGTAGCGCTCGTAGCGCATGAGCTTGTCGTAGGCGCTGTCGCTCAAAAACGCGAACAGGATCTTCGACCCGTCCAAGGGCGAGATGGGCAGTAGATTGAATACCGCGAGGGCCAGAGACAGATACCCGGTGGTGGATATCATCTGAAACACCCCGTTGGCAAGGGCCCCACCCTCTATGTAGAGGGCGCGGTAGGTGAGCCCGTAGAGGAAGATGAACACCGCCGCGATGACCAGGTTCGCCGCGGGGCCCGCCAGGGCTGTCACGGCCATGCCCTGCCGGGGCTTTTTGAACTTGTACATGTTCACCGGCACGGGCTTGGCCCAGCCGAAGCGGAACACCACCATCATCACGAGACCCCAGGGGTCTATGTGTTTGATGGGGTTCAGGGTCAGCCGCCCCTCCCGCTTGGCGGTGTCGTCCCCCAGGGCGTAGGCCACGGCCCCGTGGCTCAGCTCATGGAGCGTGATGCACAGCAGCGCCGGGATCACGGAAAACAATATATTCGTCAGCACGGACCAGTCCAGGTTCCGCCATATGTTCGCCAAACCGGCCATATCATCCCACCTGGGCCGCGATGGCCCCCAGAAGCTCCAGCCGTCCTGTCTTCTTCTCCGCGGAGAAGGGGATCAGCGGCGTGTCCTCGCCAAGTTCCAACGTCTGACGGATGAGAGCCAGGTTGGGCTCCTTCTCAGACGCCTTCAGCTTATCCCACTTGTTGGCCACCGCCGCCCGGGGGCAGCCGCAGTTTTGGAAAAGACCGTTCATCTGTATGTCCAGGGCGGTGGGCGCGTGGCGGCCGTCCAATATCTGCACGCCCAGAGTGATGCGCTCGCCCTCGGCAAAGAAGGCCTCCATGAGCTTGCCCCACCGGTCCCGCTCCGCCTGGGGCACCTTAGCGTAGCCGTAGCCGGGCAGGTCCACGAACCACACCGCGTCCGCCACCAGGAAGTAGTTGATGTTGGTGGTCTTCCCCGGCGCGGAGCCCACCCGGGCCAGGTTCTTCCGGTTCAGAAGGCAGTTGATGACGGAGCTCTTGCCCACGTTGGATTTGCCCGCGAACACCACCATGGGGCGGCCGTCCCGGATGAAATCCCCGCTCTTTCCCGCGCTTTTTACGTATACCGCCGGTTCAAGCTTCATCGCTCTGCTCCCGGCAAAGGGCCGCGTCCAGCACGGCCTCCACGCGGCTGGCGGTAATGAAGTTCAGCGCCGCCCGAACCGTGGGGTCGATGTCCGCCAGGTCCGATTCGTTCTCCGCGGGGATGATAACCGTGTGGATACCGGCCCGGAGGGCCGCCATGGTCTTCTCCCGCAGGCCGCCGATGGGCAGCACCCGGCCCCGGAGGGTGATTTCGCCGGTCATGGCCACGTCCTGCCGCACGGGGATACCGGCCAGGGCCGACACAAGGCCTGTGCAGATGGTGACGCCGGCGGAGGGCCCGTCCTTGGGCACCGCACCCTCGGGGAAGTGGATGTGGATGTCCTTGTTCTTGTAAAACTCCGGGTCTACGCCCAGCTCTTTTGCCCGGCCGCGGATATAGGTGAGGGCCGCCCGGGCGGACTCCTTCATCACGTCGCCCAGGTTGCCGGTGAGCTCCAGCTTGCCGGAACCGTCCATGACGCCCACCTCGGCGTCCAGCATCTCGCCGCCCACGCGGGTCCAGGCCAGGCCGTGGACCAGACCCACCTCCGCCTTCCCGGCGGCGCTGGTGTCGTGGAATTTGGCGGGGCCCAGAAGCTCCTCCAGTCCCCCCGCCCGCACGTACCGGCTCTTGCAATCCCCCGCCACGATGCCCGCCGCAGTCTTGCGGCAGATGGTGGCGAGAAGCTGCTCCAGGCGCCGCACGCCGGACTCCCGGGTGTACCGGGCGACGATCTCACGCATGGCGGCGTCGTTGATGCGAAGCTGGTTGCCGTTGAGGCCGTGCTTCTTTCGCTGCTTGGGCAGCAGGTGGTCCCGGGCGATGGCCAGCTTTTCCTCGTCGGTGTAGCCGGGGAACTCCACCACCTCCATCCGGTCCAGCAGGGCCGGCGGGATGGTGTCCGCCGCGTTGGCGGTGGTGATGAAAAACACGTCCGACAGGTCGAAGGGCAGCTCCAGGAAGTGGTCCCGGAACTGGCTGTTCTGCTCCGGGTCCAGGGCCTCCAAAAGGGCCGCCGATGGGTCGCCCCGGTAGTCGGAGCCCAATTTATCTATCTCGTCCAGCACCATGACGGGGTTCTTGCTGCCCGCCTGCTGGATGCCCGCCATGATGCGGCCCGGCATGGCCCCCACATAGGTCTTGCGGTGGCCCCGGATCTCTGCCTCGTCATGGACGCCGCCTAAGGAGATGCGGCACAGCTTCCGGTTCATGGCCCGGGCGATGGACAGGGCGATACTGGTCTTGCCGGTGCCCGGAGGGCCCAAAAGGCACAGAATAGAGCCCTTCTGATCCGGGGCCAGCTTCCGCACGGCCAGGTACTCCACCACCCGCTCTTTGATCTTGTCCAAGCCGAAGTGGTCCGCGTCCAGCGCGGCGCGCACCGCGTCCGTGTCCAGATCGTCCTGGGTCTCACGGTTCCAGGGGATCTCCAAGCATATGTCCAGGTAGCTGCGGATGACCGCCGACTCGGCGCTTCCATAGGGCTGCTTGGCCAGGCGGCCGATCTCCTTATAGAGCTTCGTCTCCACCTCTTTGGGCAGATGGGCCCGGGCCACGGCGGCGCGGTACTCCTCCGTGTCGTCTCCGTAGCCCTCCTCCTCGCCCAGCTCCGCCTGGATGGTGCGCAGCTGTTCCCGGAGGAACATCTCCCGCTGGGCCCGCTTCATCCGCTTGGCGGCCTCCTCATGGATGGACTGCTCCATGTCCACGATGTCCAGCTCCCAGCGGAGCAGACGGTTCACCAGAGCCAGCCGCCGCATGGGCCGCAGTTCCTCCAACACCAGCTGCTTCTGGTCGTAGCGCATGTAGATGTTCTGGGCCACGCAGTCGGCCACATAGCCCGCGTCGGAAGAGCCCATGATGTCCCGGAGCACGTCCTCCAGGTCCAGGCCCGCCGCCTGGGCGTACTTCTCCAGAAGGCTGTAGCACTGGCGGATGAGGGCTTCGGCCTTCACCGCCGTGCGGGAGCTGGCCTCGGCGGCCACCGTCTCCACCTGGGCGGCGATATAGGGCTTCATCCCCATGATGGAGGCCAGATACGCCCGGCTCACGCCCTCGGCCATAACCTTGGCGCCGTCCTCGTCTGGGACCTTCAGAACCTGCTGGATGCGGCAGACGGTGCCCATCCGGAAAAGCCCGTCCTCCCCGGTGACGGTGTCCGCCGCCGGGTCCCGCTGGCCCGCCAGGAAGAGCATCTGGTCGGTCTCCATGGCCGCGTCCACGGCGGCCAGGCTCTCGGCCCGCTCTACGTCGAATATGAGCCGCATGCCCGGGAACACGCTGATGCCCCGCAGGGGGATCAGGGGGTAGACCTGATAGCGGGAGGCGGCTGTAGTCTCAGAAGAATCCATAGTAAAAACTCCTTATGGGCTTATCTGCCAAAGGCCGCACGAATGTGCGGCCCGGGGTGGCAAAAGCCTGGCAGAGTTCGCGCCGTCCGGCGCGAAAACCTGTGTCTTTATGATGCGTCCTGTTCCAGCTTCCTCTTCCGGTATATCACCGGGCGGGAGCCGTTTTTCACACTGTCGGCGGTGATGATGACCTTGTCGATGGTGTCGTCGGAGGGGGCCTCGAACATGATGTCCTGCATGAGCCCCTCCATGATGCCCCGCAGGCCGCGGGCGCCGATGTCCATGTCGATGGCCTTGTCGGCCACGGCTTCCAGCGCCTTGGGGTCGAACTCCAGGGTCACGTCGTCGTAGCTGAGGAGCGTCTGGTACTGCTTCACCAGGGCGTTTTTCGGCTCGGTGAGGATGCGGACCAGGTCCTCCCTCTTCAGGCTGTCCAGCGTGGTGATCACGGGAAGGCGGCCGATGAGCTCCGGGATGATGCCGAACTTCAGAAGGTCGTGGGACTGGACATGGCTCAGCACCTCGCCCACGTCCTTCTCCTTCCGGGAGGAGACCTCCGCGCCGAAGCCCAGGCTCTTCCGGTCCAGGCGGTTCTCGATGATCTTCTCCAGACCGTCAAAGGCGCCGCCGCAGATGAACAGGATGTTGCTGGTGTCCACGTGGATGAACTCCTGGTGGGGGTGCTTGCGCCCGCCCTGGGGCGGGACGGCGGCGATGGTGCCCTCCAGGATCTTCAACAGCGCCTGCTGCACGCCCTCGCCGGACACGTCCCGGGTGATGGAGGCGTTCTCGCTCTTGCGGGAGATCTTGTCGATCTCGTCGATGTAGATGATGCCCTGCTGGGCCCGCTCCACGTCGAAGTCCGCGGCCTGCAGCAGCCGCAGCAGGATGTTCTCCACGTCCTCGCCCACGTAGCCCGCCTCGGTCAGGGTCGTGGCATCGGCGATGGCGAAGGGCACGTTCAGCATCCTTGCCAGGGTCTGGGCGAACAGGGTCTTGCCGGAGCCGGTAGGGCCCACCAGCAGGATGTTGGACTTTTGCAGCTCCGCCTCGCTCTGGCCCTGGTGGAGGATGCGCTTATAGTGGTTGTACACCGCTACGGACAGGGCCACCTTGGCCCGGTCCTGGCCGATGATGTACTCGTCCAGCGCCTTTTTGATCTTCCGGGGCACGGGCACGTCCTCGGGATTCATGAGCTTTTCCCCGTCCGCCCCTTCCAGGGTGAACTCGGGGTAGTCGTCCTCCAGCTCGTCGCTCAGGATATCCAGGCACAGATGCACGCACTCGTCGCAGATATAGGCGTCGTTGCCGGCGATGAGCCGCCGGACGGTGTCCTGGGGCTTGCCGCAGAAGCTGCATCGAAGTATTTTTCTTTCGCCGTCTCTCGGCATTGG
This sequence comes from uncultured Oscillospiraceae bacterium, assembly GCA_947581795.1. GTDB lineage: Bacteria > Bacillota > Clostridia > Oscillospirales > Oscillospiraceae > CAJOIG01. Next base: position 18,073 of record CANPVS010000002.1, on the reverse strand, counting down.
CGTTTACCTCTTACCTCTTGGTGATGATCTTGTCGATGAGGCCGAACTGCTGGGCCTCCTCCGCGCTCATGAAGTTATCCCGCTCGCAGGCGGCCACCACTTCCTCGTAGCTCTTGCCGGTGTGCTCGGCCAGGATGTGGTTCATCCGCTCCTTGATGGTCTCCAGGCGCTTCAGGTGAATGGCCATATCGGTGATCTGGCCCTGGGTGCCGGCGGAAGGCTGATGGATCATGATCTCCGCGTTGGGCAGTGCGATACGCTTGCCCTTGGCGCCGCTGGCCAGCAGGAACGCGCCCATGCTGGCGGCCATGCCGACGCAGATGGTGGACACGTCGCACTTGATATACTGCATGGTGTCATAGATGGCCATGCCGGACGTGACGGAGCCGCCGGGGCTGTTGATGTAGAACTGGATGTCCTTGTCCGGATCCTGGCCCTCCAGATAGAGCATCTGGGCCACCACCAGGGACGCGGTGGTATCGTTGACCTCTTCCGACAGCATGATGATGCGGTCGTTCAAAAGCCGGGAGAAAATGTCGTAGGACCGTTCGCCCCGGGAGGTCTGCTCCACTACATAGGGTACCAAACTCATATTAAGATCGCTCCTTTCCAGGCATTGAAGAGCCTATCCAAATATTTCCGTTATTATTCCGCCTTGGGGCCGTCCTCCTTGACCCAGCCGTCCTCCGCCTCAGCCTCGTCCATGGTCTTCTCCCCGGCCTTCTTGGCGGTCTTCTTCGCCGTGGTCTTCTTGGGCTTGGCCTCCGCCGTGTCTTCGGTCTTCTCCTCCGCCTTTTTGGTGGTCTTCTTGGCGGCGGGCTTCTTGGCGGAAGTCTTCTTCGCCGGCTTTTCTTCGGCGGCCTCCGGCTCGGTGGCCACGCCGGTGTCGTAGATGATCTGGGCGGCCTTACGGGTGCGCAGGTTGGCCTCGATGAGTTCCTTGGCCAAGGCCTTCTTCACGTCCTCCAGGGACATGTTGTACTGCTTGGCCACATCGGCGTACTCCTCTTCCACCTCCTCGTCGGTGGGCTTGATGCCCTCGGCGTCGGCGATGGCCTCCAGGACCACGTCGGTCTTGGCCCGGCGCTCGGCCTGGGGACGGACGGACTCGCGGTAGGCGTCCACGCTCTGGCCCACATACTTCAGATACAGCTCCAGGCTCAGCCCGCTCATGCGCAGGCTCTGGTCCTGCTCCCGCATGATGCCGTCCATCTGCTCCTGGACCATGGCGTCGGGGATCTCGGCGGTCATGTTGTCGCCGGCCAGCTCCAGAAGAGCGGACTGGAAAGCGCCGGTGGCGTTCTCCTCGGCGGTCTTCTCCAGGCGCTCCTTCACGGAGGCCTTGTACTCCTCCAGGGTATCGAACTCGGATACCTCCTTGGCGAACTCGTCGTCCAGGTCGGGCATCTGGTTCTCCTTGACCTCGTTGCACTTGATGTGGAACACGGCGGCCTTCCCGGCCAGGGACTTCTCGGCGTAATCCTCGGGGAAGGTGACGTTGATGTCCCGCTCCTCGCCGGCGCTCATGCCCACCACCTGGTCCTCGAAACCGGGGATGAACGCGCCGGAGCCCAGGACCAGGTTCTGGCCCTCGGCCTTGCCGCCGTCGAAGGGGACGCCGTCCACGGAGCCCTCGTAGTCGATGACCGCGGTGTCGTCCAGCTTGGCGGGGCGCTCCACGGAGACGATGCGGCTGTTGCGCTTGCGGATCTTCTCGATCTCCTCGTCCACCTGCTCGGCGGTGACGTCCACCTTGTCCTTGGGGGCCTTCAAGCCCTTGTACTCGCCCAGGGTGACCTCCGGCCACACGGCGGTCAGGAAGGTGAGGGTCAGCTCCTTGTCGTCGGACACCTTCAGGTCCTTCACCGCGGGGGTGCCCACTGTGCGCAGGCCCTCCTTGTCCACGGCGAAATCGAACGCCTGGGGCGCCAGCACGTCGGCGGCGTCGTCATAGAACACGTCCTTGCCGTACATGCCCTCCACCACCGTGCGGGGCGCCTTGCCCTTGCGGAAGCCGGGGACGAAGATCTTGCTGCGGTTCTTGAGATAGGCGGTGTTGACGGCCTTCTCGAATTCCGCCGCGTCGCACAGTACGTCGAAGGTAACGGTGCTCTTTTCCTGTTTTTCTACGTTCTTAACGATCATGGGTGACTTCTCCTTCCAGTATTACGCTGGGAAAAAATATGTTTTTTTGATGGTCAGCAACACAGTTTTTATATTTTACCAAATCTCACAGGATTTTACAAGGTCTAAAGTTTATCCCGTCGGCGGAAACACACATATGCCGCGTGCCCTCCCACAGGCCGTTGAAGGCCAGGCGCAGACTGTCCGCGTGGAGATGGCCGCTGCAGCAGGTCCGCACGTGATGGTCCTGCAGCAGCGCCAGTATCTCCGGGCATATATACGCGCCGTACTTGGGGGGATAGTGGAGGAATACGTACTTCTCCCGCTCCCCCGCCGCTTTGAGAGACGCCTCCAGCCGCAGTATCTCCCGGTCAATGAGCTTTTTGTCGTGCTCCGTACCCCGGGACTCCTCGTAAAACCAGCCCTTGGTGCCGCAGATGGCGGCGTCTTCCCCGTAGGGCCAGGCGTTGTTGTGGAGGATGGATATGGTCCGGATGGAATTTTTTTCAAAAAAAGCGTTCATCTTGGCGGCGCTGGTCCACCAATAGTCGTGGTTGCCCTTGAGGACGATCTTCCGTCCCGGCAGGCTCTCGATGAACTGAAAATCGGCCAGCGCCTCGTCCAGGGTGGACGCCCAGCTGGTGTCGCCGCACAGTACGCACACGTCCTCATCCGAGAGCGCCGCGAAGCCATCCCGGAGCTTTTCCACATGGTCCTTCCACCGGGGTCCGAAGATATCCATGGGCTTGTCCGTCGCCAGGGACAGGTGCAGGTCGCCAATGGCAAAAAGACTCATAGCATAATCGCCTTTCCAGCGCAGATACTACCCACGAGGTGATAGACGGATGGACGAGAAGAAGAATTGCGGCGGCCGGGACTGCATCAACGGCGTGTGCTGCACGGTGACCAACTGCAAGCATCATACTTTGAGCGACCAGTGCACCGCCACGCACATCAATGTCAAGAGCGAAGAAGCCGCGACCAAGGCGGAGACTTTCTGCGGCACCTTCGCGCCTGTGGACACCTGGCAGTATGTGTGACCTCAAGGGGCGGCCATTGGGCCGCTCCTACATAGTGGCTGGATGGGTGCTGCCTGGCCCCCTCTGACGAGGGGGCTGTCGCCGCCGCAAGGCGGTGACTGGGGGAGAGACAAATAATAGAATATCTCTCCCTCCGTCACGGCTTCGCCGTGCCACCTCCCTCGTCAGAGGGAGGCTTTGGAGTGGAACGTTACGACAGGAAGTCTGATACCGCCTGCTCCATGTCCTCCTTGGCCACCCACTTTTCAAAGCGCACAGGCTTCTTCCCCAGGCCGGACAAAGGCGCTGGCGCTCCCACGCCGGTGAGGGCAGCCAGTTCGTCCACCAGGGCCGGGCCGGTCTCATTGGTCACCGCGCCCAGTGCCTCCAGCACGGCGGCGCCGAACTTGAAGGGGCTGGCAGTGGACACCACTACGGTGGGCACGCTCCTTCCCTCCTTCGCCCGCAGGTCCCGGAGGACCCGGCTGGCCACGGCGGTGTGGGTATCCATGAGATAGCCGTTCTCCCGCCAGAGCTTGCCGATCTCGGCCTTGGCCTCCTCATCCCGGCAGAAGCCGCCGGTGAACTCGGCCCGCACCGCATCGCCCAGGGCCTGGCCCACGTCGTAGCGTCCCTCGCCGGAGAGCTTTTCCATGAAGCTCCGGACGGCGGTCGCGTCCCCGGTCCGGCAGTACAGCAGCCGCTCCAGATTGGAGGACACCAGGATGTCCATGGAGGGCGAGCTGGTGAGATGGAAGGGCCGGTTCTTGTCGTAGACGCCGGTGGCGATGAAGTCCGTGAGGACGTTGTTGTCGTTGGAAGCGCAGATGAGCCGGCCCACAGGCAGCCCCATCTGCTTGGCGTACCACCCGGCCAGGATGTCGCCGAAGTTGCCGGTGGGCACGCAAAAGTCCAGTTTGTCGCCCATCTTCAGCTTCCCCGCGTTCACCATGTCGCAGTAGGCAGAGAAATAGTAGGCGATCTGGGGCGCCAGACGGCCCCAGTTGATGGAGTTGGCGGAGCTGAGGAAATACCCCCGCCCGTCCAGTTCCTTTTCAAAGTCGCGGTCGCCGAATATCTTCTTCACGCCGGTCTGGGCGTCGTCAAAGTTGCCCTCCACGGCCACCACGTTCACGTTGCCGCCCTCCTGGGTGGCCATCTGCAGCTTCTGCACCTGGCTCACCCCGTCCCGGGGGTAGAACACCATGATCCGGGTGCCGGGCACGTCTTTGAATCCCTCCAGGGCGGCCTTGCCGGTATCGCCGCTGGTGGCCACCAGGATGCTCACGGTCCGCTCCTCCCCGTTTTTCCGCAGGCTGGCGGTGAGGAGACGGGGCATGATCTGCAATGCCATGTCCTTAAAGGCGCAGGTGGGACCGTGCCACAGCTCCAGATAGGCGGTGTCATCGTCCAGCACATGGGTGGGCGCGACGGCGGCGCAGTCAAAGTTGTCCCCGTAAGAATCCTTGGCGATGGCCTCCAATTCCTCTTTGGAGAACTCCTCCAGATAAAGGCCCAGCACCGCCACGGCACGGGTCCGGTAGTCGGCCCCGCAGAGCCCGCGGATGAAATCCTCGTCAATGGCGGGGATGGAATCGGGTACATAGAGCCCGCCGTCGGGGGCGATGCCCCGGATGATGGTCTGGGAGGCGGTCACCGTCTCGCTTTGGCCTCTGGTGCTCACATACTTCATGTCTGATACGCGTCCTCCAAATGGTTGATCTCCGGTTTTTTCGTCTCGATCCCCTCCGGGGCATAGACCTCGATCACGTCGAACCGGGGCTGCAGGTCCGTGGGGTTGGCCGCGAGCCACCGCTGGGCGGCGAAAATGACCCGCCGCTGCTTGGGGCCCGTCACGAATTCCGCCGCCGCGCCGAAGTCGGCGTTTTTCCGCAGCTTGACCTCGGCGAATACGATGTAGCGCCCCTTCCGGGCGATGATGTCCACCTCGCCCTGGCGGCAGGCGTAGTTGCGGCCCAATATCCGATAGCCCCGCCGCCTCAGGTACGCGCAGGCCGCGTCCTCCCCAAAGGCGCCCAGGAGCTTTTTATCGCTTGGCATAGTACTTTTTCAAAAAGGACGGCCGGTGGGCCGGGCAGGGCCCATATCGGTCGATGGCCCCGTAGTGGGCGGCGGTGCCGTAGCCCTTGTGCTTTTCAAAGCCGTACTGGGGGTATTGCTCCGCCAGCTCCAGCATGAGGTGGTCTCTTGTCACCTTGGCCAGCACGGAGGCCGCCGCGATGCAGGCGCATTTTCCGTCCCCGCCCACCACGCTCCGGGCGGGCACGGATATGCCCCGGGTGGTGTTGCCGTCGATGAGGGCCAGCGCAGGCTTAGGCTCCAGCTGGGCGATGGCTCGGTCCATGGCCAGCAGCGCCGCGTTCAGGATGTTCAGCTCCTCTATCTCCTCCACCGAGGCGAAGGCGATGCCATAGGACACAGCTGCTTCCTTGATAAGAGGATAAAGCGCCTCCCGCTTTTTCTCGGTGAGCTTTTTGGAGTCGTTGAGGCCGGGCAGCTCAATGCCCTCGGGCAGGATGACCGCCGCGGCGCACACCGGCCCCGCCAGGGGCCCCCGCCCTGCCTCGTCCGCCCCGCAGACAAGGGCAAAACCCTCGTTATGGAGCGTCCTCTCCGTCTCCCACAGGTTAATCAGAGGGTCTTTCAAGGCTGATCCTCCCCAGCTTGCCGCCCCGGAATTCGTCCAGCAGCACCGCCGCCATCCGCTCGGTGTTCACATGGCCTCCGGCCATGAGGAAGCCCCGCTTCCTGGCGCAGGCCTCCAAAAGCTCCCAGCCCTCCAGTTCCGGGGCCGGGTCTGTCTTATATCTCTCCGCGATGGCCGCGGGATAGAGCTCCCGCAGCGTCACCAGCAGCCGCGCCGCCAGCGCCTCTGTGTCCAGTATCTCGTCCTTCACCGCGCCGGTGAAGGCCAGCCGGTCCCCCATGGCGGGGTCGCCGAACTTGGGCCACAGGATGCCCGGGGTATCCAGCAATTCTAATTGGCTGTCCACGGTGATCCACTGCTTGCCCCTGGTGACGCCGGGCCGGTCGGAGGCCGCGGCGGTCTTCCGGCCGCTCACTTTGTTGATGAAGGTGGATTTTCCCACATTGGGCACACCCGCCACCATGGCCCGCATGGGTCCCTGCTTATCCCGCAGGGCCCGCAGGGCGCGGGGCAGGTCCTTCACGCCCCGGCCGGATTTGGCGTCGCACTCCAGGACAGGCACGCCCTGCTCCTTATAGTATGCCCGCCACCGGGCCGTCACGTCGGGGTCCGCCTGGTCGGCGCGGTTGAGGATGAGCAGCCGGGGCTTCCGCCCGGCGATGATCCGATCCAGGTCCGGGTTCCGGCTGGACCGGGGTATGCGGGCGTCCACCACCTCGCACACTGCGTCCACCAAAGACAGGCTCTCCTCCATCATCCGCTCGGCCTTTTTCATGTGGCCTGGGAACCACTGCACCTCAGCCATCGGTCTGGTTCACGCCCTTGATGGGGCCGATCTTGTCAAAGGGATAGATGCGGAACACCGCCTTGCCCATCACGTCCCGGGTGTCGATGTAGGAGATGGCGGCCACCCGGCTGTCGCTGGAGTTGTTGCGGTTGTCGCCCATGCAGAACAGGTGCCCCTCCGGGACCGTGATGGTGACGGAGGACTCCGTCACGTCCTTCTCCGGGTCGATGCCGTACACATCGTAATACATGGGGTCCGTGATGTTGTAGCTGTCGATGGTCCGCTCGAAGATATAGGGCTCGTCCAGGGTCACGCCGTCCACAGTGATGTCGCCGGTGGCGAAATCCAGGGTGATGGTCTGGCCGCCGGTGCCGATGACACGCTTCACGAGAGGCTCGTTTTTGAATTTCTCCGCCTTAAGGACCACGATGTCCCCCTGCTCATAGTCCCCGGCCAGCCGGGTGATAATGAGCCGGTCCCCCTGGACCAGGTTGGGCAGCATGCTCCGGCCTTGGACCTGGATGACCCGGGCTACCAGCACGAACACCAGTACGCACACGATGACCGATATCACGATGCAGTGTATCCACTCGTATGTATCTTTATAGGGGTCGACGGGCTTTTTCTCCTCGCCGGCCACCTGTTCAGGGTCCGCCGCATGTTTTCCTTTATTTCGCATTGGCTCAGCCTCCTGTTCCGATAAAGTCCAAATGCTCAACAAGTGATTATACAATAGATAGGGTTCCAAACGCAACAAAAAAGAGGCTCCGCGCCTCTTTTTTGTTGGTCTTTTCGGTTTTTTGTGCTGTTTACAGCTTCTCCCGGATCTTGGCGGCCTTGCCCACGCGGTCGCGCAGGTAGTACAGCTTGGCGCGGCGGACCTTGCCCTTGCGGACGGTCTCCACGCTCACGATGGTGGGAGAGTGTACCGGGAAGACCTTCTCACAGCCCACGCCGTAGGAGATACGGCGCACGGTGATGGTCTCGTTGATGCCGCCGTGCTTCTTCGCGATCAGGGTGCCCTCGAACGCCTGGTTGCGTTCGCGGTTGCCTTCCTTGATGCGGACGGTGACACGGACGGTGTCGCCCACGTTCATCTCGGGCAGCTCCGGCTTCATGTACTGCTGAGTCAGCGCATTGATGAGATCCATGACAGGTACCTTCCTAAAATAGACGTTCATACCGGGAATACAGCTCGTCCGGCAGCGGACCGCCCTGATAACGCATTAACATGCTCGGGTATCATAGCATACTTTTTCCGGATATGCAAGCATTTTTCAAAAAATATTCGTTTTTCACCGGAAGGGGGTCATGTCCTCCCGGAAGGCCTCCAAACGGGTGAAGCGCCAGTAGGCGGGGGCGTCCTCCCCCAGGGCGGCCATCATCAGCTCCGGGCTCACGGTGGGGTCCTGGGCGTGGAGGATCAGTTTGGCGGCTACGCCTCCTTCCATATCGTCGAACTGCGCCGCCTGGATGGCGGGGGCGATGTCGTCGGTGCGCATGCCCCGCTTGGCCTTGCGGGTGACAGGGATGGTATCCTGGCTGAAGAACGCGGTATAGAAGGCCGCGTCCCGGCCGCCCTTTATCACGCCCTCCATCAGCAGCCAGCGCAGCTCCGCCCCCTTGCAGGGGGCCTCGTAGGCCTCCAGGGCCCGGATGCCCTCGGGCATACAGGCGTTCAGCCGTTCCGGCAGGGCGGACAGATCCATATCCTCTGTGAGCGTAAAATCCATATATTCACACAGACTGGCCGTGCCCACGCTCAGGGGCAGCACGATGGATATCTTCGCATGAGGGTTGAAGCCCTCGGAGTATTTGAGCTTCACTCCCGCCCGGGAGAACACCCGCTGCATGGTGCGCATCAGGTCCAGGTGGGAGATATACACCGCCCGCCCGGTCTTGGAGAATTTCAGTCTCAGCTTATCCACGGCACACGCCCTCCTTCAAAAGGCTGGCCGCCCCGCAGCCGGAGCAGCCTGCCCGGCAGTCCGGGGTAAGCACGCCCTCGTAGGCCCGCTGCCGCTCCCGTTCCAGATGCCGGCGGCTCACGGCGCAGTCCATGTGCTCCCAGGGCTGCAGCTCCTCCACGGGCCGGGCCCGGGTGCCGTAAAAGTCGATGTCCAGGCCGCAGGCGGGGAACGCCGCGAGCCACCGGTCCAACGAGAAATAGTCGCTCCAACTCTCCAGCCGGCCACCCCGGCGCCAGACATCCTCGATGACCGCGCCCACGCGCCTGTCGCCCCGGGCCAGGGCCGCCTCCACCAGGCTCATCTCTGCGTCGTGCCAGTTATAGGTGACGCTCTTGGTCCTGGCCAGGGCGTCCGTCAAAATGCCCACCCGGCGCAGGTATTCCTGGCGGCTTATCTGCGCCTCCCACTGGAAGGGGGTGTGAGGCTTGGGGATGAACTCGGAAGTGCTCACCGTGATGCGCACGCCCCGGCTCCTGTCGGGGGCCGCCTGGCGCCAGGTCCAATAGACCTTCTTCGCCAGGTCCGCGATGCCCAGTACGTCCTCGTCCGTCTCCGTGGGCAGGCCCAGCATGAAGTAGAGCTTCACGCCGTTCCAGCCGCCTTCAAAGGCGATGCGGCAGGAGTTTAGAAGGTCCTCCTCCGTCACGTTCTTGTTGATCACGTCCCGGAGCCGCTGGGTGCCCGCCTCGGGGGCAAAGGTGAGGCCGCTCTTGCGCACCTGCTGGACCCGGTGCATGATGTCCATGGAGAAGTTGTCCGCCCGCAGACTGGGCAGGCTCAGGCTGATGCCCCGGGGCCGGCAGTAGTCCAGCAGCCCGTCGCACAGCTCCGAGAGCTCCCGGTAGTCGCTGGTGCTGAGGCTGGAGAGGTTCAGCTCCTGGTAGCCCGTGTTCTCCAATGTCTCCTTCCCCAGGCTCAGCAGCGTCTCCGCCTTTCGGGAGCGAACGGGGCGGTTGGTGTGGCCCGCCTGGCAGAACCGGCAGCCCCGGATGCAGCCACGGAACACCTCCAGGCTCACCCGGTCGTGGACGATCTCCGTGGAGGGCACCACGGGCTTCGTGGGGAAATAGCAGCTGTCGAAGTCCTCCACGATGCGCTTGCGCACCTTGGCAGGCGCACCATCTTTGGGCGTGATAGCCGCCACGGTGCCGTCGGCGTTATAGCTTATATCATAGAGGCTGGGGACGTATACGCCCTCGATTTGGGCGGCCTCCCGGAGGAAGCGGGGCTTGTCCCAGCCCTCCCGCTTGGCTTTCTGGTAGAGGGCCACTACCTCCCGGTCCACGTCCTCCCCCTCGCCCAAAAAGCACAGGTCGAAAAAGTCCGCCATGGGCTCGATGTTGCACATACACCCGCCTCCGGCCATGACCATGTGCCGAAGGCCCGTGCGCTCAGACGCGTGGAGAGGTATCCCCCCCAGGTCCAGCATGTCCAGCACGGTGGTATAGGCCATCTCGTAGCCTATGGAGAAGGCGATGATGTCAAAATCCGCCAGCGGGTCTCCGCTCTCCAGAGCCCACAGGGGGATGCGCTCGGAACGCAGCTTTTCCGCCATATCGCCCCAGGGGGCGAACACCCGTTCGCACCACACGCCGGGCATGTCGTTGAGCACGCCGTAGAGGATCTTCATCCCCAGGTTGGACATGCCGATCTCGTAGGTGTCCGGGAAACAGAAGGCAAAGCGCACGTCCACATCCGCCTTGTCCTTCACCACCTGATTGTATTCGCCGCCCACATACCGGGCGGGACGCTGTACCTGCCGGAGCAGGGCGTCGATATGTTCGTTCATTTCCATACCGGCAGTTTAGCGCATATCCGGAAAATTGGCAAGTACTCCCAGCCAAATTCCCACCGCCGCCGCGCTGATGGACCGGATGCAGACGCCCGTCACCAGCACCCCCAAAGCGCAGAGCGTGCCGGTGACGCGCAGCACCGCCAGGGCCGCCCGCTCGCTCAGCACAGTTTCCAGCATATACAGCGCCAGCCGCCCCCCGTCCATGGGCAGCACCGGCAGCAGGTTGAACATGGTTGCCAGCAGTGCGATGGCGCCGGTGTAGATGAAAAACGGGATGTCCGTTACAAAGCACAGCGCCGCGAAAAAAAGCCCCGCCAGCGGTCCCGCCGCCACGATGCCCATCTCCTCCCGTGCCGTCAGCATCCCGCCGTAGTCAATGACGAGACCGCAGGCCGTGACCCGCAGGCCCCGGACCGTCGCCCCGGCCAGGAACATGGCCGCCAAATGCCCCAGCTCATGGGCCAGGGCCGCCGCGCCCATGGCCGCCAGCGCCCCCGCCCCGCCCAGGAAGTACACCGCCGCCGCCAGCAGCACGAAGCCGGGGCTCACGCTCAGGGCAAGCCCAGCCATGCCGCCGCCTCCTCCGGCAGCGGCAGCGCAAAGACGTCCCGGTCCACCATCTCCTGCACCGCCGCGATGGGCGCTTCCACCCGCTCAGGCAGATATGTTTTGGCGCAGGCGGCCGCCAGAAACAGCGCCGCCGCAATAAACAAACGCGGATAACTCATGCCATTCCCTCCCCGTACAGGCTATGTAGCCGGGCGCCAATTTTATGCTTGCATTCTCATGGGGCCGGTGATATAATCTTTTAGCCGCGCAGGTGTAGTTCAATGGCAGAACATCAGCTTCCCAAGCTGAATACGAGGGTTCGATTCCCTTCACCTGCTCCACAGCGTCAGAAGTTTCCCGAAGATGTCGTGGCCGCGCAAGCGCGTCCTCTCCATCGGTCGGAAAACTTCTTCCTTCTCCCCATGAAACCCACTTCGTTGGGCTTTCATGGGGACCCCAGAGGGAGTGCTTCTTTTTTCCCGCGAAACCCATTGCTTTGGGCTTTCATGGGGACCCCAACGGGGGAATATGGTATCGGGGTGTAGCGCAGTTGGTAGCGCGCCTGGTTCGGGACCAGGAGGTCGGGTGTTCAAGTCACCTCACTCCGACCAGTGCAAAAATCCCGCAATCACCGATAAATACGGTGATTGCGGGATTTTTGCATATCAAATCTCACCCGTTGCGATCGTTAAAAACAGGCCGTTTGCACCGTTCAAGGAGACACCAAGGTGCGACCTGCGGTGCGATCTGCTCTCCCGCAAAAAGGTCCTTATTCCTCATCCTCCGTTTCCAGCCGCGGCGTGAGGGGAACATAGATGAGCAGGATCGCGCCCAGCAGAAAAAGGACCCGCTTCAGCCCCAGCAGAGCGGCCAGCGCGCCGGTCAGTGGGAACAGGACGATCATGCAGGCGGAAAAGCACATGCTGCTCACGGAGATGAGGGTCGCGCGCCTGTCAGAGGGTATCCAGCGGTTCAGCGCCGCCGAATGGAGCGGGCCCAGCAGGGCGTTGGCGAAACTGGCCAGGCCGAAGCCCGCCACAGATGCCCATACAGGTCCGGCGGCCATGAGCGCCAGCCCTACCGCCAGCGCGGCACCCTCAACGTGGGCAGTATATTTGCTGAGTCTTCCGGCCGCGCGCCGGCTCAAAAGAGCGCCCGCGCTGGCGGCGAGGCCCATACCCAGCAGGATCACGCTCACACCCAGCGTGTCGAAGCCCCGGTCCTGATAGAGCCGCTGGGCGTAGAAAAAGGCCGTGGTGTACCCGGCGAACAGGACGGCGTAACGCAGAAGCACGTGCCGCAGCTGTCTGTCCTTCAGCAGGGCGAAACTGGCGGCAAAGTGGGCCCGGACCGTGACGCGATCGTCCATGGCCGCGGCACGTGGTTCCGTCAGGAAAACGCCCACGCAGAAGGCGGCGGCCTCTATGCCCGCGCTGACGGTATAGCACAGCGCAAAAGACCGCCTTGCCAGCATCCCACCCGCCAGCACGCCGGCGGCCTGGGCGATCTCCGCCGCGAGGCCCATGCGCCCGGCGGCACGGAAGTATTGCCGTTCCCGGCCCAGACACAGAAAGCTGTCGTACAGCAGCGCCTCGTCCGAGCCGGACAGAAGGTTATAGCTCCACGCGTTGAGCACGAACGCCGCGGCCAGGAGCCCCATGCTGTCGGCGTATATGGTCACCAGCGTGGAGACCGCGGCCAGGACCCGGCTGGCCAGCATAGCGTTTTTCCGGCCAAACAGGTCCGCCAACGCCCCGGATGGCACCTCGGCCACCAGGCCGGCTGCATGAAATACACCCTCTAAAAGCCCGATCTGCCAGAGCGTCAGCCCTTTCCGAAGCAGATACAGCACCCATATCCCATCCCCGAGCGCGAGGGATGAGAGAAAGCGAAAAAGATAGCTCACCGCTATATTGCGGTGTAGTTTTTTGTCCATTGCAGTTGCTCCTGATCTGAATTTGGGCGCAAAAAAGACCCCTTCCACCGCCGGTGGAACGAGTCTTTGGGATCACTGCAATAGGGAATGGTCCGCCCTTATGACCTGAAAATGGGCGCAGTGATCCCCTGACGGCGCCGGTCATAGGCGATCAGGCCGCTGCTGGTGAAGATGGAGTATCCATAGCCAGGCATCACGCGCCCTCCTTTCTTTCATAAGTGCAGCCAGTATAACTTGCGTATCCCGCTCTTGTCAAGAGCGAGACAAGCGTTACTTGAACCGCTTCACATACACCCTGGATGGCTCCCCGCCCATGTCGTTCATCTGCGTCATATACTCGCAGCCGTATTTCTCGTACAGCCCCACATGTCCCGTGGAGATATACACCTCCGCCACACGCTCCTCTTTGGCCAGCCGCTCCACTTCCCCGAACAGCCGCCCCATATACCGGTGCCCCCGATACTGGGGGAACGTATAGACAAAGCCCATCCACGGGGTCAGGTCTGTGGGCTGGATGTCGTCTTTCCTGGCGTAGGTGCAGTAGGAGACCAGCTCGTCCCCGTCTGTCAGAAGCAGAACTTTGGACCCCTCGCCCACCGCGTCAAAGAAGGTCCCTTTGCTCAGCAGTTCATGCAGCAGGGCGCCCGCGCCCCAGTCGCTCTTCCCTATCGCTTCCAGCCAGTGCCCCTGCCGGCCGCTGTCAAAATAGTTGATCACATTCATCGCGCATAGCCTCTCTTAAATTTCTACGGCCCATTATACCTGCTTTCCGTCCCCATATCAAATGCCTTTTGCGAGACTTGACGGGGACGCTGACCGCCGGTAAAATGGGCCTAAGTCCAACCATGGGAGGCGGCATATGCAGATCGAGAACAACATCCTTCGGTATTACCTGCGGAACTGCTACTTCATCAACGGCACCGCCTACGCGGGAAAATCCACCATGTGCGCCATGCTGGCCCAGCGATATGGCATGGTCCACTGCGGGGAGAACTACAACTTAGATACCATACTGTCCATCGCCCAGCCGGACCGGCAGCCCAATCTCTGCTACCGCCACACCATGGCCTCCTGGCAGGATTTCGTGAGCCGTTCGCCTGAGGAGTACGAGGCCTGGGTGGACGGCAATGGGCGGGAGCTGGCGGGATTCGAGATAGCGGAGCTCATCCGCCTGTCCTCGGAGAAAAAGGTGATCGTGGACACCAATATCCCCTGCGACGTGCTGTGGCAGATATCGGACTACAACCACGTGGCCATCATGCTCTCCCCCCAGGCCCTGTCCGTGGACCGGTTCTTTGACCGGGACGACCCGGACAAGCAGTTTCTGCTCTCCGTGATACGCTCCTGCCCCGACCCGGAGGTCACGCTCGCCAACTTCAAGGCCTGTATCGCCCGGGTCAACAGCCCGGAGCGGTACGCCGCCCTTCAAAACAGCGGCTTTTTCACCGTCGTCCGCCCCGCCGGCGACGGGGACACAAGGGAGGAAGTCCTCTCCGCCCTCGCCGCCCACTTCAAACTGGACAGCGATAAAAACAGCGCCTGAAGCCAGAACTTCAGGCGCTGTTTTCTTACCTTGTTCAATAGCCCAGCTTTTCCATGATCTCCTTATGTATCTCCTCCACCGGACGCATCTGGCCGTCACGGAGGCAACGGACGGTGGTCCAGCCCAGGCGGCCGCTGCAGTACTCCGCCGCCTGGCGGGAGCGGGCCATGTAGTCCTGGTCCGCCTCGTGGATGTCCTCCCGGCTGGCGTCGCCGTGGTAGCGCTTTAAGAGAAGGTCCGCCGTGGTGGCGGCGCTGGTCTGCAGGTAGATGACCTTATCCGGCGCGGGGATGCCCAGCAGGTCGTATTCAAAGTGGAACAGCCAATCCAAAAAGCCGTCCCACTGGTCCTCGGGGAGCTTGGAGCACTGGTGCACCGCGTTGGAGGTGGTGTACCGGTCCGCCACCACCACGCCGCCGGAGAGGTAAAATCCCTCCCAGTCCTTTTTATAGCTGGCGTAGCGATCCACAGCGTAAAAGCTGGAGGCGGCGTAGGCGTTCACGTCCCCGGGCTGGCTGCCGAACTGGCCGGCCAGGTACATCTTCACCAAGGCGGAGGAATCGCTCTCATAGTCCGGGAAGGACACCTTCATGGCCCTCTCCTCCCGGTCCCGCAGGGCCTCAAAGAGGAGCTTGGCCTGGGTGGCCTTGCCGCTGCCGTCCAGTCCCTCGATGACGATGAGCTTTCCCTTTTTGTCCATACCGCCGCGCCTCACTTTCGTTCTCAGTATAGCATAGCCTCTCTTCTCCACGCAAGGGCGGGTCAGATGGCCTCCACGCTCTTCACGCCCGCCACCTGGGGCAGCTCCGCCATCAGGTCGTCCGCCTTGCTGCGCTGGTCCACCTGGAGGGTGAAGACCACGCTGGCGCTGTCCTTCTCCCCGTCCTGGGACCGGGACACGGCCATGTTCCGCACCCGTACGCCTTTTTTCGCGAACAGGGCCAGCACGCGCTCCAGGGCGTCCCGGCCCTCATACTCCAGCAGCAGCTTCAGCTCCTCGGAGTTGGCCAGTATCCTGCGCTCCAGGCGGGAGAACAGCACCTCCGCCGCCAGCACCAGCGCCGTGGCGAAAAGGCCCCCCTCGTAAAACCCTGCGCCCAGGCACAGGCCGATCACTGCCGCGGCCCACAGGCCCGCCGCTGTGGTCAGGCCCCGTATCTGCTGCCGGCGGGTCACCATGATGCAGCCGGCGCCGATGAAGCCGATGCCCGCCACCACCTGGGAGCCCATACGGCTGATGTCGACGTTCAGGCCCATGACCCGGTATATGTACTGGCCCGTCAGGAGGGTCACCGCCGCGCCGAGACATATGAGGATGTGGGTGCGGAAGCCCGCCGCCCGGCGCTTATACTCCCGCTCCAGGCCGATGCAGCCGCCGCAGAGCGCCGCCAATACCAGCCGCAGCACCACGGAGGCCATGGTGATCTCCCGCAGACCGTTGAATATGTTCAGCATCTACCTTCCCCCTTCATATCTCCACCACGGACACGCTCTCCAGCTCGGAGATGGCCGTCATCACCTGGGTGTGGTGCTGGCCCCGCTTCAGGCGCAGGTATACGATGGCGTTGGGCCTGGCGCCGTTCCGGCCCCGGTCGATGTCCACCGCGTGGATGTGCACGCCCAGGTCCCGGATGCAGGCCAGCACGTCGCTGATGTTCTCCAGGGAACGGACCTCCACATAGAGATTCAGATTCCGGGCCCGGTCCACCAGCGTCTGCTCCACCCGCCGCAGCAGCCGCATGCACAGGAAGATCAGCGCGAAGGCCACGATCACGCACTCGTAAAAGCCCGCGCCGATGGCCAGGCCCACGCAGGCCGAGGCCCACAGGCCCGCCGCCGTGGTCAGGCCCTTCACCTCCTGGTGGCCGGTGACGATGATGATGCCCGCGCCCAAAAAGCCGATGCCATTGACCACATGGGAGCCGATGCGGGTGATGTCCGTGCGGAAGCCGATATCCGCCGCCTGCGCCGCCCAGTCATGGGTGGCCATGTAGTAAAGATACTGGCCCAGCACCATGGTCAGCGCCGAGCCCAGGCACACCAGCATATAGGTGCGGAAGCCCGCCGCCCGGTGCCTCCGGCCCCGCTCGATGCCGATGAGGCCGCCGCAGAGCATGGCCAGCGCCATCCTGAGCAGCACCGACGCCATGGTCAGCTGGCGCAAGCTATCTAACCCGTGGAGCATATCCCTCTCCCCTTTCCTATCCGGCCACTGAGCGCTGAGCGCACAATGGCCGGAAGGGCGTGCCAGGCACGCCCTTCGCCATGTCTTTTCGCGTATGTACTATCAGTCCGCTACAGGGCCGTCCCCGCCGGACGGCTCGGACTCGTTCTCGTCGGCCAGCTCCTGGCTCTTCTTCTCCATCTTCGCCATGAAGATGGGGCTGAGCACGCCCACGATGCACAGGATGATGAGCACCCAGTCTACCACGCTGGAGAACAGCACGCTGATGCTGCCCTGGGATACCCGCAGAGCGTTTCGCAGGCCCTTCTCGCCGATGGGCCCCAGTATCAGCGCCAGCACCACCGCGGCGGTGTTCAGGTCGAACTTGCGCATGGCGTAGCCGATGACGCCGAAGATGAGCATGACCACCACGTCCAGGATGTTCTTGTGGATGGCGTAGGAGCCCACCACGCACAGCACCGTCACGCAGGGGATCAGGATGGCGTCCGAAAGCCGGGAGATGTTGGCGAAGCCCTTGCAGCCGATCAGGCCGACGCCCAGCATGAAGAACTGCACCAGCACGAACCCCGCGAAGAAAGTATATGTCATGGGGGCGTATTTGGTGAACAGCTCCGGACCGGGGGTCAGGCCCTGGATGATGAGCCCGCCCATGAGCACCGCCGTCACGCTCTCGCCGGGGATGCCCAGCGTCAGCGTGGGGATGAGGGAGCCGCCGGTGACGGCGTTGTTGGCCGCCTCGGAGCCCGCCACGCCCTCATAGGCGCCGTGGCCGAAGTCCTTTTTATTCTTGGAGAACTGCTTGGCGGTGTTGTAGCCCACGAAGCAGGCGATGGAGGCGCCCGCGCCGGGCAGGATGCCGGTCAGGTTGCCGATGATCCAGGAACGGATGATGGTGGGCCACAGCGTGCGTATCTCCTTGCGGGACAGGCTCATCTTGTCCTTGACCTTGGCCGCCTTGGCCCGCTTGACGATCTTCTTCTCCGCCAGGATGAACACCTGGCTCATGGAGAACAGGCCGATCAGCGCGCAGGTGGTGTTCACGCCCTCCGCCAGGAAGGACTGGCCGAACATGAACCGCTTCACGCCGGTGATGGGGTCCAGACCGATGGTGGACAGCATCAGGCCGAAGGCGCCGGACATGAGGCCCTTCACCAGGCTCTTGCTGGACACGCCCGCGATGATGGTCAGGCCAAAGATGGAGAGCCAGAAATATTCCGCGCTCATGAACTTCAGGGCCAGCTGGGCCAGCAGGGGCGCGAAGAAGTACAGGGAGATGCAGCTGAGAAGGCCGCCCCAGAAGGAGCTCCAGCAGGCGGTGAACAGGGCCTTGCCCGCCTGGCCTTTCAGGGTCATCTGATAGCCCTCAATGGCCGTGGCCGCGGAGGCCGGCGTACCGGGGGTATGGATGAGGATGGCGGAGATGGACCCGCCGAAGATGGCGCCGCAGTAGATGGCGCCCAGCACGATCAGGCCGGTCTCCGGCTCCATGGTGAACGT
>CANPVS010000001.1 GCA_947581795.1 uncultured Oscillospiraceae bacterium | reverse complement strand
GTGGTGAACAATTTCGAGGGACTGTGCAGCATCGACTCCATCAAAGAGGAGATGCAGCTTGCTGTCCAGCAGTTCTACAGCGAGGGCCGCGGCGACGAGATCGTGACGGACCGGTTTGAGATCATCGAACAGGTCAAGGACTGCCGGGAGCTGTTCGAGAGGCTGGAGAGGAGCCTCGCCAGCAGTTGGGAGCAGTACTTCCAGGCGGCCAGCATATTCGCGGCGGAGAACGGCCATCTTCGGGTGCCGAAGAATTATCAGACAAAGGACGGCCTGCACCTTGGGTCATGGATCATCACCCAGAGGGCTATCCGTGCAAAGGGGAGCGGACTGACGGACTCCCAGATCGCCCGGCTGGACGGTATCGGCATGGTGTGGGACAACCGGCTGGAGGCGGCCTGGAACCGTGGGGTCGTCCATTGTGAGGAATATGCCCGCGAGTACGGGGACTTGGAAGTGCCTGTGCGGTATATCTCTCCGGACGGGTACAAGCTTGGGGCGTTCATCAACCGGATGCGCGGATGGTATGCCAACGGGGAGAAGCAGGCGGTGCTCACGCCGGAGCGCGTGGCGGAGCTGGAGGCGCTGGGCATGCGCTGGAGCGCCGTGAACCTGAAGTGGGAGCGCAATTATCTGCTGGCGGCGGAATATTACCGTGAACACGGGGATCTTCTGGTACCGCAGGGTCATAAAACGGCGGACGGATATGCCCTTGGGGAGTGGATAAGGCGGCTGCGGAAGAGCTACCGCGCCGGGACCTTGACTCAAGAGCAGATCGAACGGCTGGATGCCATAGGCATGTTTTGGGGCAGCCGGCGTTCCGAGTCCTGGGAGACCTATTACCGTGCGGCGAAGAAATATTACGAGGCTCACGGCGACCTGGACCTGACGGTAGGGTACTACACAGAGGACGGCCTTGCCCTGGGCAAGTGGGTCGTTGACCAGCGTCTGCAGCGCAAAAAGAGAAGTTCCAGCCTGACGCCGGAACGGATCGCCTGGCTGGACGCCATTGGGATGATATGGGACAAGCTTTCCTCCTGGGAATACCGGTATGAGCTGAGCCGAAAGTACCTGGAGGAGAACCACTGTGCGACCATCCCGAGGGATTATAAGACCGATGACGGCATTTGGCTGGGCACATGGCTGTACCGGCAGAGGCGGCTCGCGGAAGGGCACTCTTTGCAGATGAGTGAGGAGCGCCGGAAGAAGATACTGAAGCTGGACATCTGTGGATCGGATGCAGGAATAGACAGAAGAACAAAGAAATATAAACAGGCGAACACAGGCGATTTGGCAGGAGAAAATCGGATCGGACTGGTCTGAGCGCTGAGCTTTGCCAAATAAATCGGTATGAACTGGTGAGCGTAAAACAAGAGAGAACTGTAAAAAAACAGATCAAAAACGAGGAGTACAGAGATAGATGACCACCCTCCATGAAAAGGTAAGACAAAACCATCTACGGGATCATTCCCGCGTGGATATGCAGAGCGTATATGACCAGAAAAGCCAGGTATATAAAGCGCTGAAGCGGTTTTTTGATGTTTTACTTGCCAGTATCGCTTTGATCTGTTTGTCCCCTGTATTCCTTGTGACGGCCATCGCCATCATGGCGGAGGATGGTAGGCCGGTGATCTTCTCCCAGCCCCGTATGGGACAGAGCATGCAGGTCTTTACGTTCCATAAATTTCGGAGCATGTACAAGGGCGCGGATAAAAAGCTGGAGGAATTGCTCAAAGACAGCGAGCAGACCGGCCACGCTTTTAAGATAAAGAACGACCCCCGTATCACAAAGGTGGGCAAGTTCATCCGCAAGACGTCGATCGACGAACTGCCCCAGCTGCTGAATATCATCAAGGGCGACATGAGCATCGTGGGCCCCCGGCCGATCCTGGACTGGCAGATGCGGGAGTGCAGCCCCTATGAACAGCAGCGGCAGATCGCGAAGCCGGGCTTGACCTGTTATTGGCAGGTGATGGGACGCTCCACGATCCCCTGGGAAGAGTGGGTCGAGTTAGACCTGGATTACATAGAGGACATGAGTCTCTGGACGGATCTGAAGATCATGTTCAGGACGATACCGGCGCTCTTGAGCGGCGACGGCGGCTATTGATGATAGGGAGGGTGGAGCCATGTTTAGTATAACAAATGTTGTTTATTTCTTCGCGGAGCGATTTAAGCACGCGGGGGGGGGTAGAAAAAAGATAAAGGCAGCGCTTTTCCCCTGCTATAGGATGGTTTGCAAGTCATTATGGCACTTTAAGGGGAAGCTTTATCTTTATCATGTGGAACTGCCTGTCACACAGCGGTGTTCCCTGCGCTGTGAAAAGTGCAGCTTTATGATGCCGAAGTTTGAGCATCCGGTGGATTATGATGTGGCTGCTCTCTTAGGATATATGGATAAACTCTTTGACTGCATTGATGTGATCCAGATATTCCGGCTGCTGGGTGGAGAGCCGTTCCTATATAAGGATCTGGATAAGATCATCGACAAAGCCTTGTCCAGCCCGAAGGTAAAGACGGTCGATATCGTGACCAACGGGACGATCCTGCCCGGAGCAGATCTAATGGAGCATATGAGGGACCCAAGACTGACGCTGCAGATCAGCGACTATGGAGAACTCTCTCGGAAGAAGGATGAGATCAAAGCGGCCTGCGACGCGGCGGGCATACGTTGTGTGCTGCGGGATGAAAAGGAGAAGACATGGTTCGACGCTGGCGGGCTGGAGTTTCGCGGCCGGTCGGGGAAGGAACTGAAAAAACAGATGAAGCATTGCGGCAATATCTGCCGCAGTTTCCTGAATGGGCGGTTATATTACTGTCCCCGTGCCTCTTTTGGAACGAAACTGGGCATTCCCGATCCCAAGTCTGACTACGTGGACTTCACGATCAATCAGCCTCGGGAGCAACTGCGCAGGCAGATATATGCCTTGAACCAGCGGGAGGTACTGTCCGCGTGTAACTACTGCAATGAGGGGACCGAAGATTTCGTGCCGATCCCGGTGGCAGAACAGGTAAAGAGTTAGGGAGAGATCGAAAAAATGATGCTTGATGGTATTTGCGGTCAATGACTGCAGACATGTCTAACAGGGAGTATGAGCAGATACGATTATCTCGTTGTAGGCGCGGGACTTTTCGGCGCGGTTTTTGCCCATGAGGCGGACGCCAGAGGGAAGAGGGTCCTTGTTATTGACAAAAGACCTCACATCGCCGGGAATGTGTATACCGAACAGGTGGAGGGCATTCCTGTGCACCGCTACGGGGCGCATATTTTCCATACAAACGATGAGCGCGTGTGGGAGTATGTGAACCGTTTTGCCGTGTTCAACCGATTTACCAACAGCCCCGTTGCCAACTATCATGGGGAACTCTATTCTCTGCCATTCAACATGTATACGTTTAACAGGATGTGGGGTGTGGTGACGCCGGAGGAGGCGGCAAAAAAGATCGCCGCCCAGCGGGAGGCGGCGGGCATCACCGAGCCGAAGAACCTGGAGGAGCAGGCCATCTCCCTGGTAGGGACGGACATCTACGAGAAGCTGGTGAAAGGCTACACGGAGAAGCAGTGGGGCCGGCCCTGCAGGGAACTGCCCGCGTTCATCATCAAGCGCCTGCCGGTCCGTCTGACCTTTGATAATAATTACTTTGATGCTGCCCATCAGGGCATCCCTGTTGGCGGGTATACACATATGGTGGCCAATATGCTTGAAGGCGTGGAACAGCGACTGGGAGTGGACTATCTGACGAACAAAAAAGAGTTCGATGCGCTGGCAGAGAAGGTCATGTATACAGGGGCTATAGATGCGTACTTTGACTATAAACTGGGAGCGCTTGAATACCGATCCGTCCGTTTTGAGACAGAGGTACTGGACAGGCCTAACTTCCAAGGCAATGCCGCGGTGAATTATACGGACACGGAAACGCCATGGACGCGGATCATTGAGCACAAGTGGTTCGAGTTCGGAAAAGACGCGCAGGGAAACGACCTGCCCAAAACAGTCATCAGCCGTGAATACAGCGCGGAGTGGAAGCGAGGAGATGAGCCCTATTATCCGATAAACGATGAGAAGAATAACACGCTGTACCAGCAGTACAAGGCAATGGCGGCGAAGGAGCCAAACGTGCTCTTCGGCGGCCGGCTGGGTGAGTACAAGTATTACGATATGGACCAGGTCATTGCCAGGGCGCTGGAAGTAAGCGAGGCTGAATTGGGCGATTGAAATAAAAGCTGCAATATCGCGGCGGAAATACATAGATACAATGGTGATCACATGATAATAACGCGCACACCGTTCCGGATGTCATTTTTTGGCGGCGGGACGGACATAGAGGAATACTTTAAAGAGCACGGCGGAGCTGTGCTCTCGACAACGTTCGATAAGTATTGCTATGTGACGGTGCGGCATCTGCCCCGTTTTTTTGAGTATAGCACAGAATTGGTGTATTCGGACATCGAGAGAGTTACTTCTGTGGAGGACGTCCAGCATCCGGCGATCCGCAACGCTATGAAGATGCTGGATATGCATGAGCTTCGGCTTACCTACGAGGGTGACCTGCCAGCGCGGTCCGGACTTGGGACAAGCAGCTCCTTTTCCGTAGGGATGCTGAATGCGTTTTATGCGCTGAAGGGCAAGTATGCCGACAGAGAGAAGCTGGCGAGAGAGGCAATCTATCTGGAGCGTGAGCTATGCCGGGAGGCCGGTGGCTGGCAGGATCAGATCGCGGCGTCTTACGGTGGGCTGAACCGGATCGACTTTGGCCCCAATGGCTTTGAGGTGAAGCCGGTGATCATCTCGCCGGATAGGAAGAAGGCGCTGAATGCCAGCTTGATGCTCTTTTTTTCTGGTTTTACGCGGATGAGCTCAGATGTGCAAAAGAGCAATAATCTGATGGCAAAGTCGAAGACAGCACAGTTGCGGGAGATGTGCGAGCTTGTAGATGAAGCGGAACACATTCTAACGGACAAGACTTCGGACTTGGATGATTTTGGACGGCTTCTGAATCATACCTGGCAGCTGAAGCGAGCCACAGGGGACATGGTCTCCACTGGTGAAATCGACGAGTTATACGCAAAGGCTAAGGCGGCCGGTGCGCTGGGCGGAAAGCTGCTGGGCGCGGGTGGCGGTGGCTTTTTGCTGTTTTATGTGCGACCGAAAGACCAGGCAGCTGTGATGGAGGCAATGAGTGGCCTTTTGTATGTGCCTTTTGCGTTTGAGGAGTCCGGCACGCAGGTGATCTACTACGCTCCCGAGACGTTTGAGATAGAGTCCTGCCGGAGGAATGGCTGAGATGAAAGCAGTCATCATGGCGGGCGGCCGGGGAACCCGTATCGCCTCCGTAGCCAGCGATATCCCCAAGCCCATGATCCCCATAGAGGGGAAGCCTGTGCTCCAGTGGGAGTTGGAATGCCTTCGGGACCAGGGCTTCACGGACATCATCTTGACAGTCTCATATATGAGCCAAGTCATCATGGACCATTTTGGTGATGGCAGCGGCTGTGGCGTCCACATCGAGTACTTCGTGGAGGAACAGCCCCTTGGCAATGCCGGGGCACTGTTCCGGCTGAAGGACAAGCTGACAGAGGATTTCCTGCTGTTGAACGCGGACGCGGTGTTCGATGTGGACTTTCAGCGATTTGTGGCGTTCCACCAAGCCCATGGGGGCCTGGCGACGCTGTTCACCCACCCCAACGACCATCCCTATGACAGCGGCCTGCTCATCACGGACAGTCATAGCGCTGTGGGGCAGTGGCTGACAAGGGAGGATGCGCGGCCGGAGTGGTACAAAAACTGCGTGAACGCAGGGCTGCATGTGCTGTCACCGAAGTTGTTGGAGCATAGGCCGGACGCGGCAAAGATCGACCTGGACCGGCAGATATTGAAACCTCTGGCGGGGACGGGAAAGATGTTTGCCTATCAGAGCCCGGAGTATGTGAAAGACATGGGTACGCCGGAGCGGTACGAGGCGGTGTGCCGGGATTTCCGGGCTGGGCGGGTACAGGCCCGGAACCTGAAGCGAAAACAGAAGGCGGTTTTCCTGGACCGTGACGGGACCATCAATAAATATGTGGGTTTCCTGCGGGATATAGACGAGTTTGAACTGCTGCCCGGCGCGGCCGGGGCCGTACGGAAGATCAACCAGGCCGGATACCTGGCTATTGTGGTGACGAACCAGCCGGTGATCGCCCGGGGAGAGGTTACCATTGAGCAATTGCAGGCGATCCATAACAAGATGGAGACGCTGTTGGGCCAGGAGGGCGCATACCTGGACGCCATCTACTATTGTCCTCATCACCCAGACAGGGGCTTTGCGGGAGAGGTCTCGGAACTGAAGATCGACTGCGACTGCCGGAAGCCGAAGCCGGGGCTGCTGCTGCGGGCGGCGGAGGATTTCAACATCGACCTGGGCGTATCCTGGATGGTGGGCGACAGGGAGAGCGATATCAAAGCCGGTATCGCGGCGGGGTGCCGCACGAAGATCATCCCGAAAGACGGCAGCTTAGATGAAGCGATGGACGAGATTTTGGAGATTACGGATGGCCGATAAAATGAAAGCACACCTTGACGTGCTGATAGAAAGATATCCGCAGCTTGAAGTGTGCAAGGAAGATATTGCCAGGGCATACGGACTGATGGAAGAGACCTATGCCAATGGCGGGAAGCTGCTGATCGCTGGCAACGGCGGCAGTGCGGCGGACGCGGAGCACATCGCCGGCGAACTGATGAAACGGTTTGAGAAGCCCCGGCCGGTGACGGCGGATTTTGTGGACAAGCTCATGGCGGTGGACCCTGAGAGAGGAACAAAGCTTGCGAAAAACCTGGAGCGGAGCTTGACGGCGATCCCGCTTGTGGCCCATGAGGCACTGACGACAGCATATATCAACGATGTGGACAGTCTGGGCGTGTTTGCCCAGCAACTATATGGCTATGGCAGAGCCGGGGATGTGTTTTTGGGCATCTCCACCTCGGGCAACAGCGAGAACATCCTGAACGCGGTGGTGGCGGCCCGAGCCATGGGCATCCACGTGGTGGGCCTGACGGGAGCCAGGGAAAGTAAGCTTTCCCTCATGGCCGATGTGACAGTGAAAGCGCCGGCAGAGGAGACATACCTCATCCAGGAACTGCATCTGCCCATCTACCACTGCTGGTGCCATATGCTGGAGGATAAGTTTTTCGGAGGAGAGAGCGTATGAATATCCTTGTGACAGGAGCCGGTGGTATGGTGGGCTCCCACATGGTAGAATTGCTCCACAGCCAGGGCGAGAATGTGATAGGGACGTATTACCGCCCGACGACGGATATAAGCGAGTTGCCGCCGGAGATCAAAATGATCGAATGCGACGTGCGCTATCCCGAGAGTGTGGAGAAAGTCATTCTGGAATATATGCCGGAGCAGATATTCCACTTGGCGGCCCAGAGTTATCCCACAGTGTCCTGGGACCGGCCTTATGAGACGATTGAGACGAATGTGAACGGGACGGTAGCGGTCTATGAGGCGGTCAAGAAGGCGCGGCAGATCGTGGACAAGCAGTACGACCCCATAGTGGTCGTTGCCTGCTCCAGCGCGGAATATGGCGAGAGCCTGAATTTGCTGGCGGGGGAGGGTAAAGATGTCTTCGTAAAAGAGACTACCCCGCTCCTGCCGCTGCACCCCTACGGCGTAAGTAAGGTGGGGCAGGACCTTATTTCCTTCCAATACTACAAGAACGACCATATCCGCTGCATCCGCGCTCGTATATTCAACTCCACCGGCACCCGGAAGGTGAATGACGTTACGTCGGACTTTACCAGGCGAGCCATTGAGGCGGAGCGCACGGGAAAGTATGAGTTACGGGTCGGCAATCTGGAGACACGTCGGGCCATCATGGACCAGCGGGACTTGGTTTCGGCGCTGTTGCTCCTGGCAGAGAAGGGAAAACCGGGAGAGGCCTATAACATCTCCTCTGAGCACATCTACCAGATGCGGGATATCGTGCGCATGATCGAGGAGCAGATGGGCCACACGTTCGAGATCATAGTGGACCCGGATCTGCTGCGACCCACGGACGAGAGCGTCATTGCCGGTGACATCACCAAGCTGAGGCGGGATACCGGCTGGAAGCAACAAATACCCATGGAGCGGACGATCAGCGATATGCTGGAGTGGTGGAGGACTCACCTGAAATAAAACGAAAAGAGGGCTATCCGTTGAAGCGTGTACTGCTTATTTCCTACTATTATTACCCCAGCGTAGGCGGGGTAGAACATACCTCACAAATCATGATTGATGTTATCCGGCAAAACGGAATGGACTGCCAGGTCATATGCTTCAATGAGGACGCCAAAGACGGCGATCTTGTATGCCATCACGGGGAAACGACCCACGACGTCGTGGACGGGGTAAAGATCACAAGATGCGGGTATTTGCGAAAGGTCGCGTCTCAGCCGCTCTCGATCACATATCCCATAGAACTGCACCGGATCATGAACGAATACGAACCGAACATCGTGATATTCCATTTTCCCAATCCTTTTCTCGCAGAGTTTTTGCTTTATCATAAAAAACGAGATTTCAAACTCATCGTTTATTATAACTTGGATATCACAAGGCAGAAGGTCCTGGGAAAACTCTTTCACGGGCAGACGATGGCGCTGCTGAAGCGGGCGGATGTTATCGCCCCAACAAGCCCGAAATATATTGAGGGAAGCCCCTATCTGCAGCAATTCCGGGATAAGTGCAGAGTCTTATCTTGCTGCATCGATCCGAAAAAGCTGCAAATGACGCCGCAATTGAAGGCCCGGGCGGAGGCCATACGGGAAAAATACAAGGGGAAGACCATCTGCTTCGATGTGGGGCGCCATGTCCCCTATAAGGGAATGACCTACCTCATCCAGGCGAGCAAGCTGCTGGGCGACGATTTCAAGATACTCATCGGCGGCCGGGGGCGGCTGACGGAGTCGCTGAAGCAGGAGGCGGCTGGCGACGATAAGGTCGAGTTCCTAGGCCAGATAAGCGATGAAGAATTGTCGGCCTATTATTCAGCCTGCGATATTTTCTGTTTCCCGTCCATCACCAAGAATGAGGCATTCGGCATCGTGCTGGTGGAGGCCATGTATTTTGGCAAACCTTGTGTGACCTTCACGATCCCGGGCAGCGGCGTCAACTATGTGAGTCTGGATGGCGTAACGGGCATTGAATGCCCAAACAGCGACAGTAAGGCCCTTGCAAAGGCGATACAGACCCTGGCGAAGGACACGGCATTGCGGGAAAAATATGGCCGCGCGGCGAAAGAGAGAGTGGAGCAGCTGTTTACAAAGGAAACCTTTGGGAAAGCGCTGCTGAACGCTTTTGAGATGATCGAGGAATGATAAGTTGCAGAAGATCGTAGTAGACGGGCTGTTTGTGACACAGAGGATAACAGGGACGCAGCGCTATGCGCATGAGCTGATGCTGGAGCTTGACCTTCTTGTGCCTCCCGGCAGCGTGGAGATACTTGTACCAGAGAGCGCGCAGAAGCTTCCTTCCTACAGGAACATCCGTGTCGTGAAGTACGGAAAAAGAACG
Organism: uncultured Oscillospiraceae bacterium; assembly: GCA_947581795.1. Classification (GTDB taxonomy): domain Bacteria; phylum Bacillota; class Clostridia; order Oscillospirales; family Oscillospiraceae; genus CAJOIG01. Next base: position 218,412 of record CANPVS010000001.1, on the reverse strand, counting down.
GGCATACCTTGGCAGCAGATCGATCTGCCCTGGTATCTGCGGAAAAAAAGAGCTCGGGGAGTGTTTTTGAACAACGTCCTGCCCCTCACCTATCGGAAGGGAATCATTGCTGTCCACGATATTTGCTACAAAGTACATCCTGAGTTTTACCGCTCGCTGCACGACAAACTCAGCGCCCTCTGGCACCGGGTGAATTACTGGTTTGCCGCCCACTCGGATATGACCATCCTTACGGTATCCTTCTTCTCGAAAGATGAGATCATGAAGCATTATTCCGTTGACCCTTCGCGGTTCCACGTCATTTATCCCTCGTGGCAGCACATAGGCAGGATCGGGTATTCGACCGATCTCTATGAAAGATACCCGATGCTGTCCCCCAAAAACTTCCTGTTTGCCCTGTCCTCTCTTGGCGCAAATAAGAACTTCGTGTGGGTGCTGCAGGAGGCAAAAAGAAATCCAGATCAGTTTTTCGCCATCGCCGGCGGAGGAAAGCTGAAAGGCGTCACGCGGGATCTTGGGCTTTTGGACCTGCCGAACGTGCAGTTTCTGGGATATGTCAGCGATGAAGATGTGAGAACCCTGATGCGTGACTGCAAGGCGTTTTTGTTCCCTTCGCTCTATGAAGGTTTTGGGCTGCCGCCGCTGGAAGCGCTTGCTGAAGGGGCGAATATTGTTATATCCGACCAGGCGTCGCTCCCGGAGATATATGGCAGCTGTGCCTACTATATCGACCCGCTGAATTATGATATCGACTTGGACGCACTGTTGAAAAAGCCGGTGGCATCCAGGAAAGAGGTGCTTGAAAAATATGATTGGGCCATTGGTGCGAAAAAACTATTTGGTTTATTGTTTAGCGAGTGATTGTAAGAATGAGAATCAGCATTATCTGAGCCGTTTAGGCGCCGGGAGAAATAATGGTAAAGACACAGAGGAATTCAAATATTGAATTGCTGAGAATCTTGACTATGCTTTTTATCATAGCAGGTCATTTTGTGGGGCAGAGCGGATTAGAGGATTATCGACTTTGTGCGAATGATTTTTTTGTGGTTTTTTTGGGCTCTGGTTCAAGGATCGGCGTGAACGTATTTCTTCTAATTGGTATTTGGTATATGGTAGGAGCGGAGTTTCAGGCTTCGCGGATACTAAAGATATATGGCCAAGTCATCATTTACAGCGCGCCGCTCACAGTATTGATGCTCGTGCTGAACCAAGGAAATAATTCTCTAAAAGAAGTTATGCGTGGTTTCTTACCTTTTCTGGGAAGAGGACTGTGGTTCGCATCAGCATATATTACACTGATTATATTTACTCCATTTCTGAATAAAATACTTCGCTGGGAAAAGAGAAAACTACAGAAGCTACTCATTCTGCTCATAATGTTTGTGCCAGTAATTTGCACGCTACCGGATCAACAGGATTCGTATGTGCTGGATACTATCTGGTTCCAGATCATATATTTGATGGTGGGATACATTAAGCGTTATCCAATTAAGAGAAAGTATCCAAATGTGTGCAATTTTTTGGGATGGCTAATGATTTATTCGCTGCTTGTTCTGGCGTCATTTTTGGGTAATGCGCACTTTCACGGGAGTTTTCTTGTCGATGCCGCCGGAAAAATAAGCAAACTGTATCTTGGCGGCATCGTAACCATTCCAAATTTTCTCTGCGCGTGGTTTATTTTTCAAGGATTCTTGGATCTGCCGCCTCGTAATTGCCAAGCGATCAATATGATCGCAAAGTCTACATTTTCAGTGTACATTATTCATTCTGTGCCCGCTTTCTGGCCATATCTATGGACTGAAATATTCAAATGTGGTGAGTGGATAAGTGAACCAAATGTCAGCTATATCTTTGTTGTTGCCGCTACTGTTTATACTGCGGGAAGTTTGATTGATATTATAAGAAGAGAGTTTCTTGAGCCAATTTGGGTGAAAAGTAAGCTGTTTGCTGGGATGTCTCATTGGATCGATGCGCAGCTTAAGGATATATTGGTCTGATAATAGAGGAGTTTATATGTTTGAAGCGTGGTTTAAGAATGAAGATCAAGACTAAAATCAAGAGCAGTCAAGCATTTTATTTCATTGAGTTTCTGTCTTTTTACTCTCTCAATCTATATTATTGGTATAGATATATACTTAGATACAATACGGATTATGCGAGCGCAGAATATAGAGATACACCTACCTTTTTGCGCGGTGGGAAATATGCCGTGGTAGTTGTTCTGGCTGTTCTTCTTGTTCTGGCTATGCTCTATTTCAAGAAGAAGGTCATACTTGGCGGGCCAGAGATAGCCTTAGTATTGTTTGCCGCTATTATGCTGATCAAATCAATGTATCAGCGGAATTATCTGCTTTTCTTCAAGATGCTGATATTTGCTTTGCCCGCATACGGCGTTATGTACATGGGTGATGATCCCATCCAACCGTTTATCAGATGGTTTCGTATAGTATATGTTTATCACATTATCTATTCAGCCTTTGAAATATTTATGTATTTTACTTTTGGCTGGATGACCGGTCTGGCAATACCAGGCCTTATAAGATTTGGCGGAGGATTGGATGACCCAAATGGGTTCTCTATATTTATGATCATTCCTCTGTGCTATTTCATATGCAATTTAATTGAAAATGGTCTATTCAGTCGTTGGTTGCCGCATGCTATCGTCGCTTTCGTGTTGTTCTTTATCACCTATAGCTTTTCTGGATATGCTGGCGCAGTAGTTATGCTCCTCCTTATTATGGTCAAGTATAAAAATAGTGCTCGATTGGTGTTGGTAGAGACGATCATTCTTGTGATTGTTGCCGTTGTGATCATAAATCATAAAGATTTGATTATTCATCTTTATGAGCATAAAAAATACAGTATACAAGCACATTTTGAGTATATGATTGTTCGTTACGATTCTCTTGCTGAGTTTATCTTTGGTTCACCGCAGTATCAATTCTCGGAAAGTTTATATGCGATGGTCGCGGTCAATTATGGGTTCGGTGCGCTTCTGTTGCTGTTTTTCTTTGAATGTTCAACTATATATATTGCTTATAGGAACTATATGAGAGAACATAGTATAGAACTGTTTACGGTTTTCGCCTATCAAGTTGTCTTTATGGTCACACAAGTCGGTATCGCTTACTTTGTAACAGTCCCTGTGAATTATTTATATTTCCTGGCTGTCTTTATGACATTGAGGGTCTACCGTTCACACGGAAGAGAAAAATATGCGGATGCCCGCAGGATGCCAACGGTGGCCTGACGGATGATGCAAGGAGGCGACCGAATGTCCAAGAGATACTTGTTCATCGTAAATCAGCTATTTCAGCTGATGGTTGCTACGCAAATGCGGATGACGCTGTTTGCGGATGCGGATGCGGATTTGCTTTTGATCAACAGTTCCAGCGGCATCGGCGGCGTTTATGAAAATATACGGGATGCCGGCATATATGGGGACGTTTTCATCGTGAAGAGGAACACACTGCCGTCCGACGCGCAGCGGGTGAAGCTTCTCTTCACGCAGCTGCTGGACAGAGAATGGAGATTCTTTGAGGATTCCAGTTTTGTCCCGACGAAGGAATATGACGCGGTCTTCTTTAACGATCCATCTCTGCAGAACACTATGATCGCGCTGTATCTGAATCGGCATAAAGCTGTTCCGATGTATCGTTTTGAAGAGGGCCTTGGGACGTATCTTTCCGAGTTTGGGACGAGTTCAAAGAGGTTTTTGTTTACGTATAAAGTCTGGTCCCATGCTCTGCAGCTGCTGGGGCGCCCGAGCCCCTTGAAGATCATGAGTGGGCATTACTATTTCTTTCCCGGCCTTATCCAGTATGAGCCCAGGTATAAGACGTTCCAGATCCCGCCGTTCACCCTCACGGACGGGAGGTTCCGTGATTTTGTTTTGAACACATACCCCATGCCGCTGGAAGGGGAGTTTGACAGAAAGTATATCTTTTTTGAGGAGAATATCGTCAACGGCGGGATAGATGACTACAGTCTGATCATGAAGATCGCCGATCTGGTCGGGCGGGAGAATCTGATGATAAAGCTCCATCCGCGGCGGGCGGTGGATCGTTTCTCCGATCAGGGCATCAAGGTGAGCGTGAGCACAGGGACGCCCTGGGAGGCGGTCATGATGAAGCTGGATACCTCCGACAAGGTGCTGATGACCATTTCCTCCAGCGCCGCGCTCTCATCCAGGCTGTATTTCAACAGTCGGGTAAAAACATTCATGCTGTACAAACTCTTTGACAGGCTCAACCCGAATCTGCAGTCACCGGAGCAATATCTGCAGTATATGGAGGATTTCCAGAAGACCTACGACGATGGGAACTTTATCATCCCGGAGAACGAAGAAGCGTTCGTTGAGGAACTGGTCAATAATAGACGAAGAGGAATTAACGACATTGAAGGAAAAAAGATTTGAAAAGAATCACAAGATCGTGACAGTGGTGACAGTGGCGGTCATCCTTGCGCTGTGGTTTCTGGCGACGAATCTGCACTGGATCGACACGCGGATTTTCCCCACGCCACAGGCCACATGGAAGGCGTTCGTTGCCGTCTGTTCAGGTGGGTACAAAAATCATACGCTACTCCAGCATCTGTCAGCCAGCATGGGACGACTGTTCCTGGCCTTTGGCCTTGCGGCTGTGACGGGGATCATCATGGGTCTTGTCTGCGGGTGGTCTGCCTATGCCCGTGCGGTGTTCGAGCCGATGATCGAGTTCTATCGGCCGCTGCCGCCGCTGGCCTACTATACGCTGCTGGTTCTCTGGATGGGCATCGGGAATGAGTCGAAGGTGGCACTGCTATATCTGGCTTGCCTGCCACCCATATTCATCACCTGCTGTGCAGGGGTGCGGGGCATCTCGCCGCTGTATCTGGAGAGCGCAGAGACATTAGGTGCAAGCAAGAGGAAGGTTTTTGTACATATCATTCTGCCAGCCTGCTTGCCGGACATCATCACCAGTCTGCGGACGGCCATCGGCGTAGGCTACTCCACGGTGGTGGCGGCTGAGATGGTGGCGGCTACGTCCGGCATCGGCTGGATGGTCCTGGACGCCAGTAACTACCTGCGCAACGATATCGTTTTTGCGGGCATATTCGTCATGAGCTTTACAGGTATCGTCATCGACCAGGCGCTGCGCCTTCTGGAGAAGAAAGCGGTGCCTTGGAAGGGACGTGTCTGATATTAATCATCAATTCATTGGGAGGAAACACAAATGAAGAAAGCGATCGTAGTTCTGCTGACCGTGGCGCTCATGGTCACCACCGTAGCCGCCGTGGGGGGGGGTAAAAGTGTAACAGCTGTTCCTGAAAAGATCGTCATCGGAACACAGTCCGTCGTTATGGACCAGACGCTGGCCATAGCGAAGGGATATATCGAAGAAGCATATGACGGCATCGACGTTGAGATCATAAACTTTGACAACGGTATCGATGCTGTTCACGCGATGATATCAGGGGATGTTGACTTCTTTTATTCTGGGTGCAATCCCATTGTCAGTGGTATTGCAGCCGGTTTGGAGGGCAAGGTCATCTGGATCCATGACCTTATCGGCGTGGCGGAATCTGTCGCTGTCAGAGAAGGCTCTGGAATCGAGACGCTGAAAGACCTTGAGGGGAAGAAGATCGCCGTGCCCTTTACATCCACGGTGCATTACACGCTTGAGCGCGGGTTAGAGAGCCAGGACGTTGATATATCCAAAGTTGAAATGCTGGATATGGACCCGCCCGAGATTTTTGCAGCTTGGTCCAGAGGCGATGTGGACGCGGCGGCCGTTTGGGACCCTGTGCTGTCCACGCTGGAAAACAGCAAGATCATTTATACGGCGGAAGATGCTGCCGCCGATGGCTATCCGACGTTTGACCTTACGGTAGTGAGCGACGATTTTTCTGAGGCATATCCGGAGATGGTCGTGAAGTACGTTGAGGCGATGGAAAAGGCCAAGCAGCTGAAACTGAACGAGTTTGATGAAGCGGTGGCCGTGCTGGCTGACGCGATGGAACTGACGGAGGAGGAGGCCGCTCAGCAGGCTACCGGCTCTATTTGGCTTACGGCGGAGGAACAGCTTGAAGAGGCGTACTTCGGCGGAAAAATGGCGGAGAACCTCCATGCCATCGGGGAGTACCTCTATGAGGGCGGCAATCTGATAGAGGAGCCCGGCATTGAGATCTTTGAAAACGCGATAGACGCGTCTTATATTGAAGAAGCACTCGGAAAATGACGCTCTGACATAGACGGCAGCGGCCGTGAGTTCCTGCTCTGTGTGTCAGAGGACGTTGTTCCGTGCTGGATATACAACATTCTTACGACACACAGAGGAGGAGCATTATGAAGGAGTATGTGACCAAGGCATTGGTATGCCTTTTTGCGGCAGTGTTGCTGGCCGGGACTCTGACCGGCTGCGGCGCGACCAAAGAAAATGCGGCGGAGAAGCCGGACAAGGTAGTCATAGGAATCATGTCGGTCCCCACTCCGCAGATCGTCGCGGTGGAAAAGGGCTTTTTTCAGGAAGCGTTTGGGAAAGATGTCGAGTTGGAGATAGTCACTTTCAGCAACGGAAAAGACTGCGTGCAGGCAATGATGGCGGGCGACATTGATTTCTTTTACTCAGGATGTATTGCCGTTACCGCTGCTATCGTAAATGGCTTTGAAGGCAAAATAATCTGGATCGACAATTCGATAGGAACGACAGAGGCTGTTGCGGTGCGTGAGGGTTCTGGGATAGAAACGCTGGAGGATCTTAAGGGACATCGTGTGGCGACGCCGTTCGTCACGACCTCTCACTATATCCTTGAATATGGGTTAAGGGATTTGAGGAAGAATGGCATCGATACGAGCGATATTGAGACGCTGGACATGAAGGCTGATGAGATCTATGCGGCATGGATGCGAGGGGACATCGATGCAGCAGCCGTATGGGATCCGATTCTTTCAAAGCTGGAAAATGGCATAAGCATTTATTCTGGCGCGGATGTTGCCGCGGACAGTTATCCGGTGACAAATGTGTGCGTAGCAAGAGATGCTTTCGCTGAAGCGTATCCTGATTTGGTTGTAAAGTATGTTGAGGCGATGGAAAAGGCGAATCAATTATACAAAACAGATGAGGCCGAAGTTATTTCAACGTTGGCAAAAGGCTTGGAGATCAGCGAGGAAGATGTCTCTGTTCAAATGGAAGGAATCACTTGGCTCTCAGGCGAAGATCAACTTGGAGACATGTATTTCGGCGGGTCTATTGTAGATAATTTACTCGGAGTTGCGAATTATCTGTACGAGGGAGGCAATTTGACGAAATTGGCAACGGCCGATGATATCAGGAAGGGACTGGATTCCTCGTACATAGAAAAAATGCTGGAAAAATAAGGACATTTATGGAAGAAATTCTGAGACTGAAAAACATATCCATGCTCTATCCTACGGCGAAGCAGGAGGACTTCCAGGCGCTGGTGAACATCGATCTCTCGGTGAACGAGGGTGATTTCATCTGCGTCCTGGGGCCCTCCGGCTGCGGGAAGAGCACGCTTCTGAACATCATCGCCGGTCTTCTGAAGCCCACATCTGGCGCGGCGGAGATGCGCGGCAAGCCCATTACCGGCACGGACCCACACCGGGGCATGGTCTTCCAGTTCCCGGCGTTGTATCCCTGGCTGAACACCCGGGACAACGTTGCCTTTGGGCTGAAAATGCGCGGCGTGGGCAAAAAGATGGTTCAGACCGAGGTGGACAAGTACCTCGGTCTGGTGGGGCTGTCTGAGTTTGGCAGCAGCCGCATTTATGAGTTGTCAGGTGGGATGAAGCAACGGGCCCAGCTGGCCCGGGTGCTTATCAACCAGCCGGACTTGGTGCTGATGGATGAGCCCTTTGGTGCGCTGGACGCGCTGACACGGGGCGGCATGCAGGACCTGATCCGCAATCTGTGGATGCAGATCAAAAATACCGTCATCCTAGTGACCCACGACGTGGATGAGGCCCTTTGCCTGGCCACGCGCATCGTGGTCCTGACCAGCCGCCCTGGCCATATTGCAGGGGAATTCAAAGCGGAATTCACCAGGCGTATCGCGTCCGGAGAGGCCGACTGCCAGTATACGTCGGAATACATTGCCCTGAAGAAAGAGTTGATGGGCATCATCCGCTCGGCATAAGACCGAGACATCAATATCGATATCGATCATCAGAAGGAGAAGTCTCATGAACAGCAAATGTTTGAAGATTGGAAAGCCTGAGGTCGTCACTGAGGGGGATAAGTGTGCTCTGCGGGCTGTGATTGACGACGATGGTGTGAAGAAGACACTGGAGTATAAGGTGGACGCTAAGTACGGTAAGTACCTTACATGGGAGCGGTCAGACGCACTTGTTGTCGCGCTGCTGTACTATGCGATGGTGTTTCAGAAGGACATTGAGTGGGAGACACCCTGCAATGAGCGGCTGATCTTTCAACTGAGAACATATCTTATCCCGACATATGACCGTGAAATGGAATTCATGCATTCTATTGAACTGAGCGGCCCCACGACTACCGAGCAGCTGCCCCGCGGGAATGGTGTGGCTACGGGGCTCTCCAATGGTGTCGACTCCAGCTATACAGTGTACAAATACCTGAACTGCGAGTATCCCGAGTATCGGCTGACGCATCTTTTGTTTACCGATAATCCTGCCGTGCACCATTCCCAGCAGTTTTATGATGATTATGTGAATACATACCTGCGTACACTGTCAAAATGCGCGGAAGAGCTGGGGCTGGAGTTTGTTTTTGTTGAGTTCCATCCGGATGTTGATTTTTCAGTCGGCGTAGTCAAAAATAAAAAATTTAAAGAGAGCTTTAATGATGGAGAGTTTTTCACGTTAAAGCTTTGTTCTATGGCTATTGCCCTGCAGAAGCTGCTTCATGTTTATTATTTCAGCAGTGGATATGCGTTGTCTGATTTTTCTATTCAGCATGGAGATATGTGTCATCACGATGTGTTTACTTTGCCACTGATCTCTACGGATAATTTGATGTTCCTGTCTTCCGGCATGGAGACCTCCCGTCTGGGAAAAGTTGAGTCTATCGCTGACTGGACGTATGTCCAGAAACATCTGCATGTGTGCAATGAAATGCATGACGCAAACTGTGGCTATTGCAACAAATGTGTCAGGGGAATGACGGAGCTGTATGCAAATGGAAAGCTTGATCTATTCAAGGACGTATTTCCCGTTGATGATTTCAAAAAGAATCTGAGCAAGCGGCTTGGCTATATGATGGGCCGGGCGAATTACGGATTCTTCATGGAAAAGGAAGCATTGGCGAAAATACGTAAAACTGGACAGAGGATTCCGGCCGGAGCATATGTATACAGTGTGTATTATACGGTAAAGGAATTCTTGCACCAGCGCCTACGCTATAACAAGTGGGCTCGGTGGGTGTACCAGAAGCTGCATCTTGAAAAAATCCTTCATCCGGCATGGAAATACAATATGTCCAGTGACTTGAACGACCTGATCGTTGGAAAAAAATAAAGCAGAACAGCCGAAAAGAAAGGAGGGTCAGGATGCAGTCGTTTGGCCTGCTCTTCCGGCGTTATAAGGAACTCCCTGCGCCTGTCAAAGCGTCGTTTTGGTTCACGGTCTGCAACCTGGCCCAGAAGGGAATACAGTTTTTTCTTGTTCTTGCGCTGACACGACTCATGTCCACATCAGATTATGGGCGGTATTCGGTGTTCCTTTCCTGGTATCAGATCATCAGCATTTTTGCCACGCTGAATATGTGGTCCTATACGCTGAACAATGGCATGTTGAAGTACGAAAGTGACAGGAGTGGATATATTTCCTCGCTGCAGGGCCTGAATATGCTGATAACGCTGATCCTGTTCCTGATTTATCTGCCATTTTCCGGACGGTGGGAACAGGCAACGTCCCTTTCCTTCACCGCCATGGCCGTCATGTTCGCGGAACTGCTCTTTATGCCCGCTTATGAGTATTGGTGCGGGCGCGAGCGCTTTGAGTATCGATATAAGGGCGTCGTTGTGCTCACGCTGGCCGTGACAGCGGCCGTTCCCCTGGTCTGCATCCCGCTGGTCATAGTGAGTTCCGACAAGGGAATGACTGCGATCGTCGGCCGCGCCGTGACGTCCGCGGCGATTTATGCGGTCCCCAGTGTGTTGATCGCAAAAAGAGGCAGAAAGTTCTATGACAAGGCGTATTGGAGATTTGCCCTTCGGTTTGTTCTTCCGCTGATACCGCACTTTTTGTCCTGCATGGTTTTGGCACAGGCGGACAGGATCATGATTGCCAGGATGGTGGGAGAGGACAAGGCGGGAATATACTCTTTTGCATATTCCTCAGCCATGGTGGCGCAGGTTTTCAACAGCGCGATCATTTCTTCATTTATTCCCTATACATACGGTGCGATCCAAGTGAACAAGCCAGAAGGTGTCAGGCGTAACGCCAATTATCTTCTTGCGCTTATTGCATTGCTGAATCTGGCGCTCATCTGTGTGGCGCCGGAGGCTGTCCGCATCCTGGGCCCAGAGGAATATCGGGAGGCGATGTATATTATCCCGCCCGCTGCTGCCAGTAATCTCTTTATGTTTCTGTTCAGCCTTTTTGCAAATATCGAATACTATTTTGGAGAGACCAAGTTCGTCACTATGGCGTCCACCGGCAGCGCGCTAATAAACATCCTTCTCAATTGGATATGCATTCCCCGCTTTGGTTATATTGCAGCCGGTTATACGACGCTGGTGTGCTATGTCCTATATAGTCTTGGCCACTATGTATTCATGCGGGTGGTCATCAAAAAATATATGGACGGCAAGAGGGTCTATGACGATAAAGCCATTTTCGTGATCGTTTCCGGCGCGGTCCTGCTCTCTTTTGGACTGTTGGCGCTTTACGACCACCCGATCATCCGCTATGCGCTGGTGTTGACGGGGGGGATCGTCTGCATCATCAAGAGGGAATGGATCATAGAACAGATCAAAGAAATAAGGAGGAAAAAGGCATGAAAGTGGTCGGCGTCATCCCGGCGCGGTATGCGTCGAGCCGGCTTCCGGGGAAGCCCGGAGGGATAAAGCTTTGAAAGGAACAGATCATGAGTATCACCGCAGTAATTCCTGTTCGTGCGGGCAGCACGCGTGTGAAGGATAAGAACATCCGTCCGTTTGCCGGCTCAAGCCTGCTGGAGCTCAAAATTGAACAGCTGAAGGCGGTCAAAGAGATCGACAAGATCGTCGTATCTTCCGACAGCGAAACTATGCTTCAAATCGCAAAGGACAACGACGTTACCCCGGCGAAACGACCGTTGGAATACTGCGATGAAAAGAGCCGCACCTTTAATGAGGTCGTGGAGTATATTGCCGCACATCAGGTCGATAGCGATGTGATGATGTGGGTCCCGTGTGTATGTCCTTTAGTGACAAGCAAAAAAATAGAGGAAGGCATCCAATTGTACCACAAGATAGAGAAAGGTGATCTGCAGGGTGATTCTATAGTGACTGCCGCGCTTTTCAAAGAGTATCTTTTCGATGAAAACGGTCCAAAAAACTTCAGTGTAGAACACCATGTGCCGTCGCAGAAGCTGCCAAATTGGCATTATATTACAAATGGCTTTTATATTGCAAAACGCATTGATATGATCAATTGGCGGTTCGTATATGGCCCCAGGCCGTATTTTTGTGAGGTCAACACGCTGGAAGCGATAGATATAGATGATGAGTATGATTTCAAGGTAGCAGAGTTGGCCATGAGCTTGGTCTGAAATATAAACATGGGATAGATAAGGAGATAAACATCATGGGGTCGATCAGAATGCTTGATTGTACGTTGCGGGACGGAGCGTACATTGTGAACGGGCGGTTTGGTGTCAATGCGATAAGCGGGATAGTAAAAAAGCTGGGAGAGGCGAACGTTGAGATCGTGGAATGCGGATGGCTGAAGGACCCGCAATATACCGAAGGAAGTACATATTATCATCTGCCGTCGGACTCGCTACCGTTTCTCGGGGAGAATAAAAAGGCAGGAACGATCTACACAGTAATGATCGATTGGGACAGATACGATTTAAGCCAGCTTCCCGAGTGTGACATGAAGTCAATCGATGGGATCAGGATCGTATTCCCCCGCGGTCACTATAAAGAAGCGATACCATTAGGGAATATAGTGAAAGCTAAGGGCTATAAGCTGTTCTTCCAGGCAGCGAATACTCTTGGGTACACAGACGATGAGCTGTTGGAAATGGTCAGTGAGGTCAACAAGGTCAGGCCGGATGGACTGGCAGTGGTGGATACGTTCGGTGCCATGTATGAAGAGGATATGAGGTGGATCGTAAGCTTGGTCAACCGCCATCTGGAGCCGTCTATCGCGCTGGGGCTGCATTCACACAACAACCTGCAGCAGTCGTTTTTGCTGAGCATGAGCTTTGCAAAGCTGCTGGCGGACAGTACGCGTGATATCATCATTGATTCCAGCCTGTCAGGAATGGGACGGGGAGCGGGAAATGCGCCAACAGAGCTGGTCGCTAATTATTTGAACCGCTTTTATGGAAAGAATTATGACATAAATGCCATTGTCGATGTTATCGACACATATATGGCTTCATTCAGCAAGAACTATACATGGGGCTATTCAACGGCATATTTCCTGTCTGGCATGTATTGTTCGCATGTGAACAATATTGCATATCTGACAGAAAAGCATAAGACAAGAAACAAGGACATCAAACAGATATTAGAGGCACTTCCGAAGGAAAAACGACTTGTGTACGATTACGACCTGTTGGAAGAGAAATATGTAGAATATCAGCAGTGCAATGTAAATGATGAAGCAGTGCGGGACACGCTTCGCAAACACATTCAGGGGCAGGAGGTGCTCTTGATTGCGCCTGGGGTCAACGCGGTATTGGAGAAGGAACGGGTCAGAGCAGTAGAAGAGCGAGAGGAGCTTGTTACGATCGGGGTGAACGCGGTAGTCGAAGGGTACAAATATGACTATCTATTCTTTACCAATCCTGTCCGCCTGATGTATGCGCTCGAAGTATATCGGGATGTTCTAGAAAATACAGAACTGATCTTTACATCAAATTTGCTCCGTAGCGTAAAAGAAAGCAGCCTGAAGAGAGAGCCGCAATATATCAACTACAATGATTTTGTGGTACGCGGGTGGGTGCACTTTGAAAATTCGGTCATCATGTGCCTGCGCCTGATAGATAAGCTTGATGCGGCCTCGGTATATATTGCCGGATTTGACGGTTATTCACGGCAGAAAATGTATGCAGATGCCCTTTTGCATTCATCTATCTCACTGGAAGAGATAGATGAAATAAATGAGGACATAGGAAAAATGCTGGAGGATTTCCAAAAGCACAGCAATTTGAAAGGAGAGATCACATTGGTAACTACGAGCTATTATGCACAGTATCTGACCCAGCCGCAGAATCCGGGGGGGGGGTACTTCGGTAACGTAACGAAGTACGCTACTGTCAGAGAGGCGGTGGCGGCATGAGCGTTGCATGCTTCGTCCCCATCAAGGCTAATTCCGAGCGGGTGCCGGGGAAGAATTTCCGTGTCCTTAACGGCAAGAAGCTCTATGAGTACATTATTGAGCACGCCAAAGAGGCAGATGTGTTCGATGATATCTACATAGACACCAACAGCGACGAGATCAAGGCGTACTGCGCCAAGAACGATTGCCTTGTGATCGACCGCAGGGAGGAGCTGGCCCGCAATACAGCCAACGGGAACGACCTGCTGAACTACCACTTCGACCTGCACCCGGAGTACGACTACTACTTCCAGCTGTTCGCCACGGCGCCCTATCTGCAGCCGGGATCCATCAAGGCATGCGTGGACGCGCTGGTGAACAGCACGGTCTATGATTCCTGCTTTACAGCGGTGAAGCACCAGGGATTCTTCTGGCTGCATGACACGTCCATCAATTACAGGCCCTGCATCCTGCCCCGGAGCCAGGATATGGCGCCGGTGGTGGAGGAGACGACGGGGCTGTATGGCATGAGCCGTGCCGCGCTGGAGAAATACCGTTGCCGCATCGGGGCCAAGCCCTATATCCACTATGTGAGCAAGTTTGAGGCGGTGGATATCAATACCGAGGAGGACCTGAAGATCGCCGAGCACATCGGCAGGAGCTTCTGGGGATATTCCATCGGGGGGGGGTACTTCGGTAACGTAACGAAGTGCGCCGCCGCCAGAAAGGCGGTGGCGGCATGAGCGCTTGCACTCCTTTGAAAGACCTCTCCGCTGCGTATAAAAAGCTGTACAGCGGGGTCGTATACGATGCCCTGACATTTGACTTGAAAGTCAAAAAAGCATTTTTGCTTCGGCAGGGGATCAAACCGGCATGGGACTTCCAGGACGTTCTTTTCGGACCGGCATTCACCTGTCATGGCGAGCGGGTACTGGATGAGAGCCATATTGACGATACGGTGCGGCTGAAGATGTTCCAGCAGTTTTACCAGGGCTGCGTGCAGGTCATCTCCTCCGGCGGGTATCGGGATGTGGCGGAGTTTGGCGACATATCCGGCAAGATCGCCCGCAAATTTGGCGCGGTAGGCGCTGTAGTTGACGCGCCGACCAGAGACATCAAGTTGATCCGTGAGGACGGGTTCCGGTTGTTCTGCGACGGTGTTCAGCCGACCGATGCTTACGGGAAATGGCAGATCACGGAGTATCAGGTCCCGATCACCATCCAGGGTATCCATGGAGACGTCGTGATTGAACCCGGCGACTATATCTTCGGCGACCCGGACGGTGTTCTTGTGATCCCGCAGGGGCTCGTGGAAGACGTACTTGAACTGGCTGCCGCCAGACTGAAAAAAGAGAATACAGTACGCAAGGAGATCTATCTCACCAACGATATCCTGGAGTTGAACGACAAGGTGGGTCGATGGTGATGGAAGATATCCGTTATGTGGCTGAATTCACCACGAACCCAATGGGCAATCTGAACCTTCTGATGAAGATGACCGAGAAAGCCGCGGAAGCCGGCTGCACTCTGATCAAGATGCAGAAGAAGGACGTCAGGACGTTTTACAAGCCGGAAAAGCTTGCCATGAAGTATGACAGCCCCTATGGAAAGACATATGGCGAGTACCGGGAGCTGTTTGAATTCAGCGAAGAAGATTTCATTCGTTTTGACAAAAAATGTACGGAGGAGGGAATCGGCTGGTTTTCCACGGTGCAGGACATACCTTCGCTAGAGTTTTTGCTGAAATTCGATCTGCCGATCTATAAGATCGCGTCGACCAATATCCGCAATGAGGAACTCCTCCGGGCATTTGTGAGCAATGTGCCTAAATCGAAGGAGATCGTGATCTCGACAGCGGGTGCGACGACCGGGGAGATCGATCGTGCGGTGAAAATGATGGCGGGCTATCGGCACCTTACAATATTGCACTGCGTCGCAGAGTACCCATGCTCTTTTGAAGATCTGAAGTTGGGAAATGTTCCTGAGCTCATCCGCCGTTATCAGAGCCCGTCGGTCGACATCGGCTATTCCGGCCATGAGGAAGGGTATGTTCCCACCCTGGTGGCGGTTGCTCTTGGCGCGAAGATGGTAGAGAGGCATTTTTGCGTGTCGCGCCATTCGTTCGTGCACCATATCGAATGCAGCCTCGAGCCGGATGAGTATAAAGAGATGATTAGGATCATCAGAGCGGCCCCGAGCAGCGACTCGCTGATGAAATACATTCAAGAGCTGCCGAAGGAAGCGATGAGTTGCAACTTTGGCATGAGTGAGTTGGAAAAAGAGTTCCTGATCCATCAGAAATACGGCCACAAATTCATCCGTGAAGGAGCGGAGATTAGGAGCCGCTGAAAAGATGGGCCCATTAATTGACTTCACAGGACATTGTTGAGAAAAGAAGGGAAAAACTATGCGTGCAGTTGCATTTGTGCCGATCAAATTGAACAGCACAAGATTAAAGAACAAAAACATACTTCCATTTGGCAGACGAGGGAACGAGAAACCGCTCTTGACATTCATTTTTGATATCCTCAGGAAGACACATGAGCTGGACGAGATCTATTGCTATTGCAGCGATGAAACAATCCGGCAGTATCTACCGGAGCAAGTTACATTTCTAAAACGCCCGGAATTCCTCGACGGACACGATATAACCTCAAACCAGCTGCTGCTTCATTTCGCGGACAGCGTTGCGGCCGACTGTTATTTGCTGACGCACGCAACGAATCCGCTCATCAGGCCTGAGACGATCGACAGAACAGTGAGAGCCGTCAAGTCCGGGGAATATGATTCCGCGATGACGGTCAGAAGGATACAGGACCTGCTCTGGATCGACGGGAAACCGAATTTTGACCCTGCAAATGCGCCGCTTACCCAGAATATAGCCCCTGTGTATCAGGAGACCTATGGCGCGCTGTGCCTCAGGAGAGAGTTGATCGTCAATGAGCATCGCCGCGCAGGATACAAGCCTGCATTCATTGATGTGTCCGATGTAGAATGCGTGGATATCAACACCCAGGAGGACTATGATTTTGCTCGGATCATGTTTGACGCTCTGACCCTGGGGGGGGGTAAACTCTAAGCTTATTTTGATCACCGACAAGCTTCCTGGAAAGGAGGCTGCGTGATCATGAACAAAGAAGTGGTGGCTTTTGTCCATGCAAAAGGCACGAGCACCAGAGTCCCGTCCAAGAATCTTCGCCTTCTGGGGGATAAGCCGCTTTTCTGCCATGCGATCACCAACGCTGAAAGCAGTCGGCTGGTGACAAAAGTCGTTATTGACAGCGACAGCGATGAAATACTGGCGCTGGGCGAAAAATATGGCGCGACGCCGTTAAAAAGGCCGGCGGAACTGGCGACAAATCTGGCGACAGGGGATGATCTGGCATACTGGCAGGCGTCGAGTTATCCCGATTCGTTTATCGTCCTGCAGGTAATCCCGACAGCGCCATTTTTAAGCGCGGATTCCATAGACGGCGCCATCTCCCTGCTGATGGAGAATGAAGAACTGGACAGCGTGGCAGGTATATATGAGGACGCATTTTACCAATGGAAGAACGGCAGCCCGGCCTACTATCGGCCGGATGGCACGATCCCAAACTCCAACGAGATGGAAAAGGTCGTGTATGAGACGACCGGACTGTATGTCAATCACACCAAGGCAGTCTTAAAAACAAAACGGCGGTTGAATCCATACAATTGCAGAGGATATCTTCTGTCAAAACTGGAGGCGACCGATATCAACACAATAGAAGATTTTGCATACGCAGAATTGCTGTGGAAAGGACTTCATGGCTGAGAGGATCGTCTATATCATGCGCCATGGCCAGACTGTATGGAATCTTGAGCATCGCATACAGGGGCGAAAGGACAGCGCTCTTTTACCGGAGAGTCTGTTGGCGGCAAAGAGAGCCGCAGCCTATCTTGCCGGTCAGAGCATCGATAAAGTGTTCTCCTCGCCTTTGCCGCGGGCAAATCAGACAGCGGATATCGTATGCGGAGCCTTGGGACTGCCTCATTCGAGTTCACTCCTTCTGCTTGAGTGCGACCATGGTAAATGTGAGGGTATGATACGTGAGCAGATAGACATACGAATGCCGGAGTTTTCTAAGGCCAGGAAAGCAGACAAATGGGTAACGCCGTGGCCGGATGGAGAGGCATATGCGGATGTCTATTGCCGTGCAGAGCGGTTTGCGGCGACGGAACTGGAAGAGGCAAAAAGGTATTTGATCATTGCCCATGAGATGATCAATAAATGCTTGGCGGGTGCGTTGCTGCATTGGGAGCATGACCGCATTATGTGCTTCAAACAACGTAACACCGAGCTTTTGGTGATCAATGGAACCGACTTGATGACGTATGTATTTTGAAAGTGCGAGGCGTCGATGATGGAGATAAAACTGCTCGTTCTTGATGTGGACGGGACGCTGACGGACGGACAGATCAATATGGGCCCGGAGGGTGAGCTGTTCAAGTCTTTTGACGTGAAAGACGGATACGGGATTAAGATTCTCCTGCCACAGCTTGGGATCGTGCCGGTGATTATCACGGGCCGCAGGTCTGCTATCGTGGAGAACCGTGCCCGGGAACTGGGGATCGAACACCTGTACCAGGGCGTTGGGGATAAAGCGGAATGCTTGCGCATGGTGTCAGAAAAGCTGAACATCCCGTTGGAGCAGGCCGCGTGCATGGGCGACGATTTGAACGATCTCCTCATGATGGGGTTGTGCGGCTTTTCTGCATGCCCCGGCGACGCGGTACAGGCAGTGAAGGACCGTTGCAACTATGTGTGCAAGTCCTACGCCGGCCATGGCGCGATAAGAGAGTTTGTTGACTGGTTAGCAGGAGAAAGTATATTTCAGTAAAGCAAACTTCCTGAAGTACATATCATGGTATACACCTCATGTTCTCGTTAGAATTTTGTTGAATTCTGACGAAAGAAGAGTGACTCCATGAGGAAATACTATTGTTACGCGCTGAAGAAGGTCACCCACGACAGCATCCTCCATACCAGAACTGCCGTACTGGGGATTAGTCAGGAACAGATGGCTGCAAAGCTCCACATGAGTGTCAGGTCCTATGCATATCTGGAAAGCGGCGCGTCCTGCTGCAGCGCTCTCACGCTGGTGCTCTACTTACTCTACTATTGTCCGGATGTATCTGCGTTCCTACTGGAACTCCGGGCAGAGTTCGAGAAGGTGGATGAGGCGGCATGAGAGTCAAGAAGCTGGTCGGATCAGGGAAAGTCGAGATCGTTCCGCAATCGCTTTACAATCTTCTGCTGCTCTCAGCAGGGTTCCGATTGGCAAAGCCGGTCGTAGAGGTCATGTCTTTTCCCACCTCATTCGGAGGTCATACCTGTTATTTCATTTGTCCGTCCTGCCATGTGACGCTGGATCGGGAGTTCATGGCTTACTGTGACCGCTGCGGCCAGCGCCTGGACTGGGAGGGCCACAGAAGCGCGAAAGTCGTCTTTCCGGCCAGACGTTGATATATATATTGTAATTGTGGTAAGCATGGAAAGGGGAATACATGACGACGCTCCCGGCACGAAAGCCGGGAGCATCTGGTATGATTGGGTAAAACAGATTTCGATCCCCGGTCGCCGCTTTGGCGACTGGGGATCGAAATCTGTTCGATTGGTGGCTCACTGATCGGTGCACGGGGCAGAAAACCTGTATTTCCCCTTGCCCATGCTTGTCACGGTCTCGATGACACAGCAGTCCAGAAGCTTTTTCAGCAGTGCAGAGACCGCCGAGGGGGAGAGATCCAGCAGCTGGATCGCATTGCTTCGGCCAAATACCTGACCATGGAAAGGCTTAGAACAGAGACTGAGCGTGGGAGATGGTTTTGGGGGAGCAGCCAGCCGATTGCAGGACATTCGCATAGAGAAACCGGTCTTGAATGCCCTGTTTTGCCGCACCAATACTATGGGAAGATATCGGAACTGCATCTGCCATACATATTTCGCATTTTTCTGTCTACTAACTCTTGACCTGTGCACACGGTGAGACGCATTTCTCGCCAGAAGCAAAAAACCGGGAGCGTCTGCACGCTCCCGGTCTTGCTGTCAGCGGTATTGTTGGCACAGCAATTCCAACTTTACAAAATCGTTGCACCGTTTTGTCAACGGGGACTCCGGCCCGTAGACTTTCAGGCGGTATAGGTTCGCGGCGTTCTTCCTGATCCGCCCCTGGATTGACTTGATATAGCGGTATTCAGCCAGCAGCAGGGACTTATACTTTGGGTTTCTCTCCTTGGATATGTCCACATAGCCGTATGTGCCCGGCGGGACCGGGAACATATTGTTGAGGTTGATGACTGCGTAATTCTTGATCTTGATGAAGTCAAGCCCCTCCTGCATCCGGCGGTGTTTCTCCTTGAATGAGGAGAGGGGCGCGAAGTAGTCCATGCCGTTGACCGTCAGCACGACGCCTATATACTTTCGCTCGTTCTGCTGGCCCGCCCGCTTGTTTTGGAAAAGATGGGGCGCATGCGGAACAAGATA
Source organism: uncultured Oscillospiraceae bacterium (assembly GCA_947581795.1). Classification (GTDB taxonomy): domain Bacteria; phylum Bacillota; class Clostridia; order Oscillospirales; family Oscillospiraceae; genus CAJOIG01. The sequence goes on along the minus strand of CANPVS010000001.1, from coordinate 198,457 downwards.
ATCAACGTAGGCGGGGGAGATCTCATAGAGCTTGATATTATCCATTTCTGTCTCCTTGTGAAAGCAGCGGGGGCAAGATGGTCTTGCCTCCGCTGTTACGCTCGCGCTTGGAGTGGCGAAACACTCACTTGTAACTGTCTTGATCAAGGGCCAAGAGAAGCCCGCGCAATAAGTTTCTCATTTAGGGCTGAGATACACCCGCAAATATATTATATGCGAGGCGGCGAGGCGTGTCAACCGCTTTCTTTTATTTCCCTTGGCAATTTCTATGCTGCCGGAAATGCGTCTCATGGTGTGCACAGGTCAAGAGTTAGTAGACAGAAAAATGCGAAATATGTATCAAGCATACAGAACGCCATCCTTTCTCACGTTCTGATAGAACGGTGACGCCGGCAGATAGCGCTCAAATGTTTGCCGGCTCTGGAATACAGGAGAAAGAAGAACATCATAATCCAGGTCCAGCTTATCAGATGCTGCCATCATCTTTCTGCGCTCCGTGCTGATGGCCTCTAGGGGCACATCCAGCAACACCATCACGTCGATATCACTGTCAGACGCAAAATCGCCGCGGGCACAGGAGCCAAACAGGATAACTTCTCCAAGCGACGGGCCATATATCAACTTCGCTTCCGAGGCAAACTTTCTGACAACTTCCTCGATCGTCTTCGGGGTCACTGTATCACCCCCCTCGCCTTGTCTGTATTCTACCACAGTCATGCCCCACTATCAAGAGAGCACCAATAACAGATGAAGGGTGTGGAACCGCGAGAGGGCACAGCAAAACAGACACCAGAGAAAGCGACAAGAGGCTGTGGATGTGTGGCTGGCGGTACCATGATGTACAGGCCCAGCGCAAGACAATCAACGGGGTGTTGGAGTTGGGGAAGGCTTATAGAGCTTACCATTTTTGGATACAAAAAGTGCACACCCGGAAAGGCGTACACTTTTTGCCGTTTTTTTCCAGCGTTGGTCCGCCGGGCGAAATCCGCTTGTCGTATGCTGTTCAGTGTGAGGAAACACTATGTAGCTGGCGGTGCGTGGGCATGATCGTGGTTACACACGTGCTGGTGAACGACCCCACCCGGGGATACGGCGTGTTCATTGACAATATGTTAGATGCCGCGGCCTGACGTCAGAAGAGCCTTGAAGATTCGTGAGCCTGGCAAGCCAGCCCCACTCATCGGTCAAGGCTCTTCTTCCTTTTCCCCATGAAACCCACTTCGTTGGGCTTTCATGGGGACCCCAATATTATTTCTTCTCCTTTTTCCCGCAAAACCCATTTCATTGGGCTTTTGCGGGAGCCCTGAATAGGCCTTGAAGATTCGTGAGCCTGGCAAAGGAGGAGTTCCGTAAGACAGTGTGACATCGAAAAATTGAAAAATGGCAGCTGCCTTACGGAACTGGAATCGACGGAGCAGGCAACGGCTGGTGCGAAATGCACCAGCCGTTATCTGTTGTATTATGCTTTGTCAGGTGAACATCCCGCGCAATGGCCGGAGCAGCGCCAAAGCTCGTCCGCTACGGGCTGCCATTTGTCGGCGGCGGGGATGCACTTCGCCGTGAGATCGTTCACGTCCTCCGGCTTTTGCAGATCGGTGGAGTGCGCGCCGGACCGCTTTACCATCCCGGCCAGCGCGCCCTGATTGTCCAGCAGCGGGCAGGGGCGGAGCAGGTTTTCCGAGAACGGCTGCCCGTCGTGATAGGCCATGAACAACGGGGAGCGCAGTCCCTCCAGCAGCGTCTTTTCCCGGATGTTGGAGTCGGAGTAGTGGATGAACGCGCAGGGGTCCATGTCCCCGTTGGCGTTGATGTGCAGATACCGCCGTCCTCCGGCGATGCAGCCTCCGGCGTACTCGCCGTCGTTCCAGAAGTCCAGGGTGAAGATGGGCTTTGTTTTGCGGAACTTCCTCACCTGCTCATACATGAATTTCCGCTGCTCCGCCGTGACCATCAGCTCCGGCACCGCGTCCTGTCCCACGGGCATATAGGTGAACAGCCAGCAGAACTTCGCGCCCCACTCGACCATCTGATCGAAATATTCCTCGCTGCCGATGACCTCGGTGTTCTGGCTGGTGTAGCAGCAGGAAAGGCCAAAGGGCAGGCGCTTGGCTTTGAGCAGGGCCATGGCCCGCTCCACTTTTCGGAAAGTACCCTCGCCCCGGCGGAAGTCGGTGGCCTGCTCGAACCCCTCCACGCTGATGGCGGGGATGAAGTTTTTTACCCGCAGCATCTCGTCGGCAAAGGCGTCGTCGATCAGCGTGGCGTTGGTGAACGCGGTGAACTGGCAATCCGGGTGTGCCTGGCACAGCCGGATGATGTCGTCCTTCCGCACCAGCGGCTCGCCGCCGGTAAACAGAAAGAAATAGCACCCCAGGTCGTTGGCCTGCCGGATGATGTCGTCCATCTCCTCGTATGTAAGGTTCAGTTTGTTGCCATACTCTGCCGCCCAGCAGCCGGTGCAGTGGAGATTACAGGCGGAGGTGGGGTCCAGCAGAATGGCCCAGGGGATGTTGCAGCCGTATTTCCTGGCGTTGGCCGCCTCCTCCCGCTGGCCGAACAGGGTCGCGTTCAGACCCAGGTTGATAAAGGTGGTTTTCAGCACATCGTTGTCTACGTCGCGCCACAGGCCCAAAAGGTATTTGTGCCATACATTTTCCGGGTCATCCAGGATCTTGTGGAACACCTCTGTCTGGTTTTTCCCCCAGCCGAGGCCCTCGATGAATGTCAGCAGCTTGGGGAGATTTTTCTCCGGGTCGCCGGAGATGTACTCCATAGCCGTTGAAAGCATGGCTTTTGTCATGGTCTGTTTAATGCCCATATCTGTCCCTCCAATGATTTGGTATGGGCAGACTTTATCAGAGCCGTGTTTGAGAAATGCTAAAGTTTTGTTTGCGTATTATTAAAAAATGATTCGCGGATCGTTTATATGGCAAAGCCCGGTACTCTCTCAACTGAAAGTACCGGGCTTTTTGGCGCTTTATCGCATCAGCTCGTCTGTGAGCCGCAAAATGGATGGGGCCAGTTCCGTCCGCTTTTTCTTCACCATGAGGGTGTAGAGCGGATATGCCGCGCACACGCCCGCTATACCGACGAGACCGATGATGATACCGGGGACGAACAGCTTATCGCCCCACACCATCGTGCAGCACATCCCTATGCCCAGGATCAGCGCGCCCGCTATCCCGACGATGAGCGAAACGATGGCCGCCCCCCTTGTGGCGCTCTCGTCCATACGGCGAAGCTGCTCCATAGAGGTCTCCTCTTTTGTGGGAGAGGCGTATTTTTCCCGGATACGCTTGATCTCCTCCTGCTCCTTTGCGGAATAGGTATAGTTGAAAGTGTTGTTGTTATCCATTTTTGTACCCTCCTTGTTTCAAACTTTTTCCCGCTCTTATTATCATATAAATCGCCATGCCGATCACGACGACGCATACGCCCCCGCCTGTGGCGGAGGTCATGATGACCCGGAACGCCTCGTCATCCCCGCCGAACCGGGCCAGCATAGCGGTCTCCAGCGCCAGGATGGACACCAGCGCCGCCACGAAGTTTATGGCCTTGGCCGCCGAGAGAAGCGGGCTCCCATGGCGGCGATATTTGCCCATCTGCACGACGGACAAAATGACCGCGTAAAAGGAATAGGCGGCCATGGCGTATATGAGGACCCCCGGATAGCGAAAGCCCCTGCCGTACTGCACCATATAGATCACGATGCCCATGAGCGCCTGGTTCATGAGAAGCAGCACGATACCGCACACCCGGTAGCGCCGCCACTCCTGCCCCACTGTCAGGGCCTCTTTTCCCCGCCGCGCCACCAGCGCAAGGCGCATGGCCACCAGCAGAGCATAGTACACGGCCAGGGCCACGAACCACCAGGCGCTGTAGTAGATGCCCAAAAACAGCTTCAGGACGATATACAGAGCATTGATGACGATGCTCCGATAGAGATTTACGTCCGTGCGGAAACGCACATCGGCCAGATACCTTGCCCCCAGCGGGTGGCTCTCGATCCTGCGGCGCACAGCCTGGACGGGGTGTTTACGCCTCATCGCTCCCCCGCCGCAGCCGGACGGTAAAGGCGCTGCCGCGGCCCACCTCGCTCTCCACCGCGATCTCGCCGCCCATGATGTCCACCACACGCTTGACCAAGGCCAGCCCCAGGCCGTTGCCCTGGGCGGCGTGGGAGGTGTCCCCCTGGTAGAACTTCTCAAAAATGTGCTTGCCTATCTCCGGCGCTATGCCGCAGCCGGTGTCGGAGACCGTCACCACGGCCAGATCACCTTCCTGCTTTAGTGCCAGACCCACCGTGCCCCCCGGCTCGGTGAATTTCAGCGCGTTAGAGAAAAGATTGTTCCAAACGAGGCTCAAAAGCTCCGGGTCGGAGCGGATCTGAACGCCGTCTGCGATGTCCGTCTCGATCTGGATACCCTTTTCCTCCCAGGTGTTTTCAAACCCCAGCAGACACCCGCAAAGCTGCTCCCCCAGGTCAAAGGTCTTTTTGTCCGGGTATATCTGCTGATTCTCCAGTCGGTTCAGCTTCAGGATGTTGGTGATGAGGTCGGCCAGACGGCGGCTGGCGGCGGTGATGGCCTTGGTGTATTCCATGCGCTCGGCCTCGGTCAGCCCCGGCTGCTGGAGCATGGTGCCATAGTTTTGTATCACGGCCAGGGGCGTTTTCAGCTCATGGGACACATTGGCGATGAAGTCCGTCCGCAGGGTCTCCACGCCGGACAGCTCCTCCGCCATGCGGTCAAAGCAGTCGATGATGACGTCAAAACCGCTTTGGCTGTCGATGCTGTGAAAGGGCTGGATGCGGAAGGAGAAGTCCCCGGCCATGATTTTCTCTGCGCCCTCGATGATCCGCCGCACGGGCCGCTCCACCATGTAATGACGGCGTACCACGTCGATGGCCGTACACAAAAGGCTCAGCCAAAGCACGTTGAAGAATGTGTATATGGCCGCGAGACGGATATTTTCTTCTGTGAAGACGATGCCGGCAGCCCTGGAAAACTGGCTCAAAAACAGCGTCATGCAGCAGGAGATCAGAAACGCCATCAGCAGGAAGAACACGAGGTACCGCCGCAGCGCCGCGAAAAAGCGCCCCTTCCCGCTCATTTCACCACCGCCTTATAGCCCAGTCCGTGTACGGTGACGATCTCGAACACGTCACAGCGGGAGAACTTGTCCCGCAGCTTGGTCATATACACGTCCACCGCCCGGGGCGCGGTGTTGGTGTCCGCGTCCCAAAACTCGTCCATGAGCTGGGTGCGGGTGAAGGTCTTGCCGGGATAGCTGAGCAGCTTATAGAGGATGTTGAACTCCCGTGTGGTGAGCCCTATCGCCTCGCCCTGCCAGAGCGCGGTCCGCTCGTCCATGTCCAGGGTGAGCGCGCCGATCTCCAGGCGGTGGGAGCTTGCGATCTTGGCCCGCCGCAGCAGCGCTCCGATACGGAGGAAAAGCTCGTCCAGGTCGATGGGCTTGACCATATAATCATCTATGCCGATGCGGTAGCCCCGCTGTTTGGAGGCAAAATCGTCCCGCGCCGTCATAAAGAGGATGGGGATGTCCTCGCTCAGAGAACGGACCGTTTTGGCAAACTCAAAGCCGTCGATCCCCGGCATCATGATGTCGGACACGATACAGTCAAAGGTGTTGGCATACAGCGCGTCGTAGGCCGTGCTGGCGTCGAGGCAGCCCACCGCCTCATAGCCGGACTGGTCCAGAAACGTGCAGACTGTCTTGTTCAGGTCCTTGTCATCCTCTACCACCAGTATCTTGAACATCGCCTCGTACCTCCCTTGCGTTTTCGCGGCCAGTATATCACCCAAATGTTAAAGTTTTGTTTGCGTTTTTGCAAATATAGAAATTTTCTCAGCCCACATCGTCTAATGTGGGCCGCGCCGGGTGTTTGTCATATAGAAACGGATGATGCTTATGCGGCCCTGTGCGGCGTTTTGGGCCCGTCAGGCACTTGGGCTATGACGGCAGATTTCTTCTGGCTGCCGATCTTCCCGGAGGCCCGCAGCCATGCCACCTCATCCCGGACCGTCTCCTCAAAGCTGCGGGTGGAATACCCCAGCTCCGTCTTTGCCTTGGTGGAGTCAAAGCTGTTGTTCCGTGCCAGATTGTAAATAGAGAAAGTGGTCAGCAGGGGCTTCTTGCCGGTCTTGGCGGCCTGCTTCTCCAGCAGCTTTGCCAGGGCGTTGGCGATGCCGATGGGGAGGAATATCCTCATGGGCTTGATGCCCGCCTCTTTTGCCAGGATCGCGGCGAAGTCCTTGAAGGAGACCTCCTCGTTGCCAAAGATATAGCACTCGCCCTTACGGCCTTTGTCGGCCGCCAGGATGATGCCCTCGGCCAGATCACGGGCGTCGCAGAGATTGAACGAGCCGTTGATACCCATGGGCATTTCACCGTTGAGGATTTTGATGACCGTGCCGGTCGTCTCGCCAATGGCGTTGTCACCGGGGCCCAGGATGCCGCTGGGATGCACCACACAGGCGTTCAGACCATGCTCCCGTACAGCGTCCAGCACCGCCTGGGTCGCCATGGCCTTGGAGCGGCTGTAACAGCCCAGCACCTTGTCGGGGTCGAAGTGGTCTACCTCCCGGATGGGCTGCCCTTTGGGCAGTTCCGGGATCGCGCCGGTGCTGCTTACATACACCAGCTTTTTGCACTCCGGGTGAGAAAGGCACAGGTCGATCACGTTCTGCGCGCCGCCCACATTCACGTCCATCACCGTCTGGTTGTAGTCCGGGTCCATGGACACGATGCTGGCGATGTGGAGCATGACGGTCTCCCGGCCTTCGGGAACGGGGAAAAACCGCTCCAGGGATTCCTTATCCCGCACATCGCCCTCCACGATCTCGGCCCCGCGGGGGACGTACTTGATGGCGGGATCGCCCTTCAGAACAAAGGCCCGGACGGTCTCGCCCCGTTCCAGCAGCTTACGGCACACGATGCCGCCCATGAATCCCGCCGCACTGGTCACAAGATAGGTCGTTTTATTGTCAGTCATTTTGAATACCTGCTTTCTATGAGATTTGTCCCGGATCGCTCCGATGGCCGTATCATAGGCCGCAGATGTTTGGGAAAGGTTCAAGTTTTGTTTGAGAAATATTAAAAATTATTGTTCACATTGAAATGTCAGACGCGAGAAATGCGTCTCACTATGTGAAGAGGTAAAAAGATAGTAGACACAGAAATGCGTGTCTACTATCTTTGTTATGTCCGGCGTAAGAACGTCAAACGGCGGGCGGGGGCCAGTGGCCGACCGCCCGCCGCCGTTAAAAGGGAGGACAAGGAGAGTTCAGACTGTAAAGAAGGGATTAAGAAAAGCGAAGCCCGGTCAGGGCGAGCCGCGCGGCATTCCCGCGCGTGAAGTCAAAAGCCGTTGTATGACAGGCTTTTGACTTCCTGCCGGCGGGATCCACTCTCGCCGAGCAGTTTCAATCTGAGCGGTCAAAAACTAGGTTTTTGACAAGCTCGTGAGTTGACATAATACATAATATTTTATTGGCCGGAGGCCGCCGGCGCGGGGGCCGGCAGAGCCAGAGGCTCACGGGGCTGTTCCTGCCGGGCGCGGCGGTGGCGCCGTTTCAAAGCGGCGGCACGGCTCCGGAGGTCCATGAAGGTCCGCTCCGCCGCGCGGTAGAGCTTGTACAGCACGGGCCGGTAGGGGGCGTACACCTCGCCGATGAATTGGTGCAGTTCCCCGCCGAAGCGGCGCTTGAAGAGGAAGAGCCCGTTGTTGGGGGCGGCCTCGTCCGTCACCTCCAGCACGCCCCGCAGGTCGTACACGTCATCCCCCCGGGCCAGGGCCAGCTTGATCATCTCCCACTGGAGGAGAGGACATGGCATGAGGTTGCGGTGCTCCGTGGCGCTGGCGCCGAAGGCGTACCAGGTCTTGTTGCCGTAGAAGATGGGCATGGCCGCGGCGATGGGCCGGCCCTCATAGTAGGCCAGAAGCAGGGCGGTGTGTTCCGGACCCAGTTCGTCCCACACCCGCTGGAAATAGGAAAGGGGCCGGGCGATGAAGCCGTCCCGCAGGGCGGTCTCCTCCATGAGCCGGGAGAACACTTCCAGGTCCCGGCGGGTCCCCTCCCGGACGTATATCCCCCGCCGCTCGGCCAGGCGGATGTTGTAGCGCAGCTTGGGGTGGAACCCGGCCAGCACGTCCGCCTCCGTCTTGCCCCGCAGGTCCAGGCGGAACACCTGCCGGGGCTGGATGACGTCCCGGGCGTCCCGGGGCATATGGACCTTGCAGCCCAAAGACTCCATGATGGTCCGGAAGGTCTCGTCCGAGGCGTCCACATCCGGCTCCATCCGCAGGGCCATGGCCTTGTACTTCCAGGCCAGCAGCTCCGCCCCCTCCATAAGCTGGCGAAGGGCGTTGGCGTCGTCCGGGCCGCACACCGGGCCCCGGGCGCTGTACATGAGATTGCCGAAGAAGGGGATATGGCGGATGAGGATGGACAGGCCGCCGGTGATGTTTCCACTTTCGTCCTCCGCCAGGACGATTTCGTTTTTCCAGTTGGACTTGACCCGGGCCCACTCCGGGGACTGCTGGAAGTTGCAGCGGGGGTGGCGGGTGAGAAATTCCCGATAGAGGCGTTCTGACTGTTCGTCGTTTACAAACCGCATGATGTGTGCCTCCTTTTCTCTTGATGGGACCATGATAGCACAGGTCCGGCCCCGTGTGTTTTAAGAAGGGATTAAGGAAGTTTAAGAATCCATTAAGACGTCCTTCTATTAGAAAAACGAGGGAAAAATGGGGGCTGTGACGGCATGGAAAAGTCCGCTCCCGGTGAGGGGGCGGACCTTGAAGTATTCAGTTCAGGAGAAGAACGTTTCGTAGACCACCCGGATGAAGAAGATGGCCAGGACCACGGCGATGAGGGGCTTGACGATCTTCGAGCCCTTACTTACAAAGCTGCGGGCGCCCATATAGTTGCCGGCGATGCCGAAAAGACCCGCCGTGAGGCCGAGAGGCAGCCACACCTGGCCGTTGACAAGATAGGTCACCAGGGCGGCGACGTTGGTGGAGAGGTTGATGACCTTAGTGGTGCCGGCGGCGTCGTTGAGGCTCATGTGGGCGAGGCCTGTGAGCAGCAGCAGGAGGAACGTGCCCGTGCCGGGACCGTAAAAGCCGTCGTACACGCCGATGACCAGGGCCAGCACGGAGGCGATGGCGGCGGTCTTTCCGGGGGGCAGCGGCTCCTTTCCGGCGGTGTCCATGGCCTTGCTCTTGAACACATAGAGGGCCGTGAGGGGCAGGACGAACAGCAATATGATCTTGAACACCCGGTCGGACACCAGAAGCGCCAGGTTGGCACCGCCCGCGGAACCGATCAGGGCGAACACGGCGCAGAGAAGGCACAGCTTGGGTTTTATATACCCCGCCTTCCAGAATTTCCAGGTGGTCAGGGTGGTGCCCATGGCGGAGCTTATCTTATTGGTGCCGATGCTCATATGGACCGGCAGCCCGGCGATGAGGTAGGCGGGCAGGGAGATGAGCCCGCCGCCGCCGGCGATGGCATCCACGAATCCGCCGAGAAATACCAGCGGGCAGACGATGAGGTATTGGGTCCAGGACATGGGAGAGCCTCCTGCGGTTGACATGAACCGGCAAAAACAGTATAATTTCCCTGATACTATACGCGCCCTGCGCGGGAAAAGCAAGAGGGTCAAAGGCATGCTGGTGACCTATAAGGGGAAGACGCCTGTGGTGGATAAGACCGCCTTCGTGGCGGAGAACGCCACCCTCATCGGGGACGTGACGGTGATGGCGGACGCCTCCGTCTGGTTCGGCGCGGTGGTCCGGGGGGACAACGGTCCCATCGTGATAGGCCGGGGCAGCAACGTGCAGGACAACGCCACCCTTCACACGGAGCCGGGCTTCGGCCTCGCCGTGGGGGAGAACGTGACCATCGGCCACAACGCGGTGGTCCACTGCGGCCAGGTGCGGGACGGCGCCCTCATCGGCATGGGCGCGGTGGTCCTGAACGAGGCCGTGGTGGGGGAGTACGCCACGGTGGGCGCCGGGGCGGTGGTGAAGCAGAACGACGAGCTGCCCCCTTACAGTCTCGCCGTGGGCATCCCCGCCAAGGTCATCAAGACCGGCGTGACCGCCCAGAGGGAAACGAACGTCAAAAACGCCGTGGGCTATGTGGCCCGGAAAAACGCCTATATGGCGGGCAAGTGAGGCATAGAGCATGAAGGGCATCGTTCTGGCCGGGGGCATGGGCACCCGCCTGTACCCCATGACGAAGGTGACGAGCAAGCAGCTGCTGCCCGTGTATGACAAGCCCATGATATACTATCCCATGAGCGTGCTGATGCTGGCGGGCATCCGGGAGGTGCTGGTCATCTCCACGCCGGAGGATCTGCCCCGGTACGAAGCGCTTTTGGGGGACGGAACCCGCTTGGGCATGGAGATATGCTATAAGCCCCAGGAGCATCCCCGGGGTCTGGCGGACGCCTTTATCGTGGGGGCGGATTTCATCGGGAACGACACGGTGTGCCTCATTTTGGGGGACAACGTGTTCTACGGGCAGGCCCTTTCCAGCTACCTGGCCCGGGGCGCGGCCCTCACCGAGGGGGCCATGGTCTTCGGCTACCCGGTGAAGGACCCCCGGCAGTTCGGGGTGGTGGAGTTCGACAAGTCCGGCCGGGTGGTGTCCCTGCAGGAGAAGCCCGCCAAGCCCCGCAGCCGCTATGCGGTGCCGGGCCTCTATTTCTACGACAACACCGTGGTGGACATCGCCCGGGAGATCTCCCCCTCCCGGCGGGGCGAGATCGAGATCACGTCCATCAACAACGTGTACCTGAAGCAGGGACGGCTCAAGGTCATCCAGGTGGGCCGGGGCATGGCCTGGCTGGACACCGGCTCCCCAGAGGGGCTTTTGAGCGCCGCCCAGTTCGTCCAGACGGTCCAGGAGCGGCAGGGGTTCTACATCGCCTGCCTGGAGGAGATCGCCTGGCGGCAGAAGTGGATCGACACAAAGGAGCTCTTCGCCATCGGCAAAGAGCTGGAGATGACCGATTACGGCAAGTATCTCTTGAGCCTGCCGTTGGAGTTGGAATAACGGATAACAAACGCCCCGGCTCTTTCCTGAACTGCCCCAGGGAAAGTGGACAGGGAAAAGAAGAGGTCCCTGCGTAGGAAATAAGATTTAAGCGGAGTGGCGCAGCGAGAGCGGCGCCACTCCAGTCTTTAACTGGATGCGCTCATGGTTGTAGAAGTGGATAAAGCTGTCAATGCGTTCATTAGCCTCCCGAAAAGTTTTCGGCTTGTGCCTGTAAATGCACTCTGTTTTGAGGATGGAGAAGAAGTTTTCAGCCATGGCATTATCGTAGCAGTTCCCGCGCCTTGACATAGACGGCGTTATGCCGTATTCTTGTGTCAGGTTAAAGTATGCTTGTGTGGTGTACTGAAATCCCTGGTCGCTGTGGAGGTGGAGTTCCGCGGCGACCTTCTTTTTCTCCCTCTTCATCGCCAGCCGTATGGTGTCCAGGACAAGGTTCACAGTCTGTTGTGTCGCTGTTTTGTAGGCTACTATGCAATACGTTGGAACTATGATGAACACATAATCACAGGAAATCAATATTTATTCATAGTCATGTGTATCAACAAAGTCACGGATCTTCCAATTTATTCATATAAAAATAAGCTGGGTGGATGGAATGTTGTAAAAGACAAATACATTCAGTTGCCACAAAAAGATGGTGAGATCGACTTTGATTTTATGGAATCTTTCATAGCGGAGCTGTCCGCTTACTTAACAGTAAGCGGACTGGACAATTACAAATTGTCCAAAGAAGAAGAGGATGCTATCGATGACTATGCGTCTTTTAGTTGGGAGCATTATAATCTTGAAGCTCTATATGGTAAGTCTACCCGCGGGAAGCGCCTGAAAAGCGAGGACCGAATTGATGGAACGCTCCCCTTTGTCACTGCCGGCGAAACAGAAGAGGGAGTTTCTGCGTTCATCGGAAATGACGTGGAAGTATTTGATAAGAATACAACGACCATCGATATGTTTGGGTCAGCAAAATACCGAAATTATCAATACGGCGCCGATGACCATGTAGCAGTTGTACATACAGAAACACTCCCAATGAAGGCTGCTATTTTTGTTACCTCCGCCATCCATAAGGCTGCCCATACTGGCAAGTTTGATTATGGACACAATTTTTATGCGAAAGACGCTGATGCCCTTGATATCATGCTGCCGACAAAGAATGGCGCTCCAGATTATCCGGCAATGGAGGTATTGATTTCTGCCATTCAGAAGCGAGTTATCAAGGATGTCGTTTGTTATTCAGACAAGCGTATTGAAGCAGCGAAGAAAATTACAGGATAAATACTTATTTCCATAAAAATAAGAGGCCGGACGGCCTCTTATTTTTCCTACGCCGGGAAGAGGGCCTTTTTGATCTGGCCTACGGCGTTTTTCTCCAGGCGGGACACCTGGGCCTGGCTTATCCCGATGGCGGCGGCCACCTCCATCTGAGTCCGGCCGTCGAAAAAGCGCATGGACAAAATGCGCTTTTCCCGGTCCGCCAGCTTGTCCACCGCCTCGGTGAGGGCGATGCGCTCCAGCCAGGCCGCGTCGGTGTTCTTGTTGTCGCCGATCTGGTCCATGACCGCCACGCTCTCGCCCCCGTCGTTGTAGACGGGCTCGAAAAGGCTCACCGGGTCGGAGATGGCGTCCAGGGCCATGACCACGTCCCCCGGCTCCAGCCCCAGCATCTTCGCGATGTCCTCCACGGAGGGCTCCCGCTGGTTCTCCGCCAAAAACGCCTCCTTGGCCTGCATGGCCCGGTAGGCCGTGTCCCGCAGGGACCTGCTCACCCGCACCGCCCCGGAGTCCCGGAGATACCGGCGTATCTCCCCGGAAATCATGGGCACCCCGTAGGTGGAAAACTTCACGTCCTGGGCGATGTCGAAGTTATCGATGGCCTTGATAAGGCCGATGCAGCCCACCTGGAACAGGTCGTCCACGTTCTCACCCCGCCCGGCGAACTTCTGTATCACGCTGAGCACCAGGCGCAGGTTCCCGGAGATGAGCTCCTCCCTCGCCTGCATGTCCCCCGCCTTGGCCCGGACCAGCAGGGCTCTCGTCTCCTCGTTTTTCAGCACCTTCAGCCGGGCGGTGTTCACGCCGCAGATCTCCACCTTGCATTGCAACGGACTATCCCCTCTCGTTTGCCTTGTGAGGCGAAGATAGTGTTGCCAGCGGAGGCAGATTTGATTCACCGGCCGGGCCTTAGAAAAAAACGCGCCATCCCCTTTTCTTTTTCCATATAATATGGTAAAATATCCTGCCGAGTTTCGGCACAGCGAGGAAAAATCTTGCGGAAACCAAGAGGTATCACGCCCATGGCCCATCACCCCTATAAGACGAGAGAAGGCGGCGCCACCGTCACCGTGTTCGTGCCCTACGACTGCCGCAACCACTGCCCTTTCTGCATCAACAAGCAGGAATACGCCGACATGACGGGCTTCAGCCTGGAGAAGATATGCCGGAGCATCAAGCGCATGGACGCCATCACCCCCCGGTGCGACTTTGTGTTCACCGGCGGCGAGCCCATGGCCAATCTGGACAGCCTCCAGATCATGCTGGACTGCATCCCCACCACCCACCGGGTGTTCATCAACACCACCCTGCCGGTGTTCGAGGACCAGTCCCCCGACGACGTCCTGGCCTTCTTTGAACGCAACAAGGGCAAGGTGACATGCGTCAACATCTCCCGCCACATGCAGAAATACGTGGAGGAGTCCCCCGACGAGCTCATCGGCCGGCTCCCCGTCCCCGCCCGGGTCAACTGCGTGCTGTGGAAGAACTACCCCGCTCAGGACCTGCCCGCCTTCGTAGAGCGGTGGAAGGGCCGGCGCGTGTCCATCCAGTTCCGCTACGACTACACCGACACCACCCCGGAGAACCTGTACCGGGAGGAGGACGACCACATCCTCCATGACCTGAAGAAGTACTTCACCTACAAGGGCCTGGAGGGCTGCCGCATGCGCAACGGCTACCACTTCGAGCACGACGGCGTGGAGATAACCTATCACAAGACCCTGCCCTACTCCACCATCGAGGAGACCGGCCCCGACGGGATCACCTACGACATCCTCTACGACGTGATCATCAAGCAGAACGGCGACATCCACTCCGACTGGACGGGCGTACTGATGGACGTGCCCGCCTACGAAAAGGTGGTCTTCGAGCCCGACGACCAGCACTGGATCGAAAAGTGCTAATATAGAAAGGCACAAAAACGGCTGTTGCACTCGCAACAGCCGTTTCTTTATATGGCCCACATGAAAGCCCAGCGCAGCGGGTTTCATGTGGAAAGGAAGAAGGGCTTTGACCGATGAGTGGCCCTGGCTTGCCGGGGCCTCGAATCTTCAAAGCACTTCTGACGCATACAACTTCACGATATTGAGCAGTATTTCCACCACGGTCTCCATGTCCTCGGCGCAAACGCACTCCGCCGGGCCGTGGCAGCTGTAGCCCCCGGTGCCCAGGTTGGGACAGGGAAGGCCCATGAAGCTGAGGCGCGCCCCGTCGGTGCCGCCCCGGATGGGCTCCACCGTGGGCGTCACCCCGGCCATCTCCGCCGCCTTTTTGGCGTTGTCGATAAGGTGCATACAGGGCTCTATCTTCTGGCGCATGTTGTAGTAGCTGTCCCTCATATCCAGGACCACCTTCGCCGTGGGATGGGCCGCGGCCACGGCGTCGCAGGCCTCCTGCATCATGGCCTTGCGCTTTTCAAACTTCTCCCGGTCATGGTCCCGGATGATGTAGCCCATCTGGGCGGCCGCGGCGGTGCCTTTGAGCCCATCCAGATGGAAGAAGCCCTGGTAGCCAGAAGTTTTTGCCGGGACGTCCTCCGCGGGGAGCCGGGCGTTGATCTCCTGGGCAATGAGCAGGGCGTTCTCCATGACGCCCCTGGCGGAGCCGGGGTGGACCGACACGCCCTGGATGGAGATGACCGCGCTGGCGGCGTTGAAGTTCTCGTACTCGATACTGCCCACCGCGCCCCCGTCCACGGTGTAGGCGTACTGGGCCCCGAAGGCGGCCACGTCGAAGTGGTCCGGCCCCTGGCCGATCTCCTCGTCGGGGGTGAAGGCCACGCAGACGCGCCCGTGGGGGACCTCCCCCGCCATGAGCCGGGCGCACAGCTCCACGATCTCCGCCGCGCCGGCCTTGTCGTCCGCCCCCAGGAGGGTGGAGCCGTCGGCGGTGATGAGTGTCTTCCCGGCAAGGCTCTTCAAAAAGGGGAAGTCGCTTACCCGGATGACCCGGCCCTCCCTGGGCAGGACCACGTCCCCGCCGTCGTAGTTTTCATGCAGCACCGGGCACACGTTCTCCCCGGAGAAGGAGGGCGAGGTGTCCATATGGGCCAGAAAGCCAATGGCCGGGACGGCCTCATGGCCCGGTGTGGCGGGGATGAAGGCCGTGACGATGCAGTTTTCATCCAGCGCGGGATCTTCCAGCCCCAGGTCCGTCAGTTCCTTTTGAAGCACCCTCGCCAGGTCCCACTGGCAGGCCGAGGAGGGCGTGGTCCCCGACGTCTCGTCGGAGGTGGTGTGTATTTTCACGTATTGCAAAAAACGCTCCGTGGCGCTCATGGCATATCGCTCCTTATGGTCATAGTAAGACCGGCCCGGGGACGGACCGGTCTTTCATTGTCAGATGGGCAGGTGGGAGAAGAAATAGGGCAGCTGCTTGCGCCACCAGGGCCAGTCGTGGCACACGTCGTAGCCCCAGTAGTCGGCCCAGACGGGGATGCCCTTCACGTGCAGGATGGACTCCAGCCGCCGCTCGTGGGCCATCATCTCCTCGTCCCAGGCGCCCTGGCCGGAGCAGAGGATGATGTTGCTCTCCCGGTAGAGCTGGATGTAGGGATGGTCCTCGGGCATGTTGGGCAAAAATTGCAGGGGGGAGTTTGCGTAGGTCAGGTCGTCGTGGTAGTCGCCGAAGAAGAAGTTGGCGTCGAAAAGCCCGCTCAGGGAGATGACCGTGTCGAACAGGTCCGGCCGGCGGAAGAAGAAGTTGGCCGCGTGGAGCGCGCCCATGCTGCACCCGGTGGTCATGGCCTTCCGGTCGTCGCAGCCCAGCTCGTGGAGCCGGGGCAGCAGCTCGTTCGTCACGTAGGCGAACCACCGCTCCTGCAGCTCCAGCCGGTACCGGGGGTCGCCGGGGTTGGACCAGGTCTCGCCGTCGATGGCGTCCACGCCCGCCACCATGACCCGGCCCTGCTCCACCCAGGGGGCGATGGTGTCCACCATGCCGTAGTTCTCAAAGTCGTAGAACCGGCCGTCCTGGGGCGGGAAGGCCAGGCACAGCTTGCCGCCCTCGCCGTAGATCTTGAACTCCATGTCCCGGCCCAGGATGTGGCTGTACTCCTTGAAATAGCGTGTGGTCATATGGTTCCTCCTTATATCAGGCCCGCTTCGAGACGAAGCGGATGAATTCCTTTGCCTCGGCCTCCGTGTCCGCGTGGATGGTGTAGGTCTGGTCGCCCATGGCGTCCGCCAGCGCCGCCGGCATCCGCTGGCACAGGGCCATCTTTTCGCCGTAGCGCTCCATGATCTCCTCGTGGGTGTGGACATATTTTGTGGCGTCCCGGCGGCTGGAGTAGGCGCAGAAGTGGTCCGGCCCGCCCGGGGTCACGTGGCTCTCGTCAAAGGCCACCATGTCTGCCCAGATCTGGTACACGTCCGTGCTGTGGGCAAAGTTGATCATGTCCGGGGTGTAGCCGCCGGCGGGACGCATATTGACCTCCAGGCCCACGAAGCCGCCCTTCTTCCCCAGGCCGGGCTTGGCCTTGGAAAGCTCGAAGAACTCGAAGTGGACGAACCGGTTCCGGGCCCCGAAGGCCTTGGCGGTCCGGCGGCCCATGTCTGCCAGCGCCTCCGGCACCTTGTCCACCACGTAGTAGCTCAGGTCCCCCTGGTCGTTCACGATGTCCGCGATGGAGGGCGGGAACAGGGCCGAGGACTCGATAAGGGGCTCGCAGTTGCTATCCAGGATGGCGTCGTAGGAGCGGATGGCCCCGGTGACGAACTCCTCCATCACGTAGGGCACGTCGGGCTTCTCCCTGAAGAACCAGTCCAGGTCCTCCTCCTTCTCCAGCTTCCAGGTGTGGCTCGCGCCCACGCCGTTGTCGGGCTTCACGATGACGGGCCAGCCAACCTCCTGGATGAACTTTTTCGCCGCCGCCTTTGTCTTTACCTTGTGGCAGCGGGCGGTGGGCACGCCGGCCTTGGCGTAATAGGCCTTCATGCCGGACTTGCTCTTGAAGGCCTGCACGCCCTTGGCGTCCACGCCGGTGGTGATGTGGAAGTCCGTGCGCAGCTGGGCGTCCTGCTCCAGCCAGTACTCGTTGTTGGACTCCAGCCAGTCGATCTTCCCGTACCGGTAGGCGAAGTAGGCCACCGCCCGGAACACCTGGTCATAGTTCTCCAGGGTGTCCACCTTGTAGTACTCGGTGAGGGCGCCCTGCAGGCCCGGCTCCAGCGCCTCATAGGGGCAGTCGCCCACGCCCAGCACGTTCACGCCGTCCCGCTTCAGCCGGTCGCAGAAGTTCCAGTAGGCCTGGGGGAAATTGGGGGAAATAAATACGAAATTCATAATGCTTTCTCCTCTTATGTAAGTAAAATTCAAATCGCTTTCTTGTTGATCCACTCCGCCCGCAGCTTGGAGTAGACGATCTTCTGCTCGCTGTAGAGGCCGTAGTAGCCGGAGAGCATGTAGCTCACGGCGCAGCCCAGGGCGAACAGCACCACGCCCTGCCCTCCGAACAGCTCGTAGCTCAGGAGCATGGACGTGACCGGGCAGTTGGTGACGCCGCAGAACACCGCCGCCATGCCAAGCGCCCCGGCGAAGCCGTGGGGCATGCCCAGCATGGGCCCCATCCAGGTCCCGAAGGCCGCGCCCACGCACATGGCGGGGACGATCTCGCCGCCCCGGAAGCCCGCCCCCATGGTCAGGGCCGTCAGCACCAACTTCACCAGGAAGGCGTACCATATGGTCTGGCCCCCCAGGAGCTTTCGGATGAGCTCGTCCCCCGCGCCCATGTAGAGCCAGCTGTCGGGGATGACCAGCAGCAGCCCCAGCACCAGCGCGCCGCCCACGGCGCCCCGGACCAGGGTGTTGGGTATGTATTTTTTATAGAGGGCGCCGCCCACGTGCATGACCTCGCAGAAGAGGACGGACACCGCCGCGCACAGCACGCCGAGACCCACGCTCTGGGCCATGCTCACGCCCGTGAGGGCCGGTATCTCCCCGGCGGCGTAGCCCACGAGACCGTGAAGCCCCAACGCCTGGGCCAGGATGAGCCCGCTCACGGAGGCGATGAGACAGGGCACGATGGCGGCGTAGTACATGACCCCCACGCTCACCACCTCCAAGGCGAAGATGGCCGCCGTGATGGGGGTTCCGAACAGGGCGGAAAAAGCCGCGGCCATGCCGCACATGACCATGACGCGCTCGTCCTTCTCATCCAGATGGAGCACTCTTCCGGCCCAGCCGGCCATGGAGCCGCCCAGCTGCAGCGCCGCGCCCTCCCGGCCCGCGGAGCCGCCCACCAGGTGGGTCATCACCGTGGAGACGAAGATGAGCGGCGCCATGCGAAGGGGCACGGATTCCCCGTCCCGCACTGCCGTGATGATGGCGTTGGTGCCCCGGTAGTCCGCCATGCCGCAGACATTGTAGAGCCACACCACTGCCACACCGCACACCGGCAGCAGCCATATGAGCCAGGGATACATGGTCCGCAGGGCCGACGCCGTGCCGATGCACCAGTGGAAGGCCACGGCCGCCGCGCCCACCACCACACCGCTCAGCGTGGCCAGCAGGCCCCATTTGATAAACGAGCCCAGCCCGTAGGCCACCCGCTTCATTGTCTCCTTGAGCCGCTCCAAATCGTCCTCCCGGTATCCCGTGTTCTTTAATAGCAAGGAGGTATTATAACATAATAATGCGTGTTTTGCACCTGTGACAGAAAATTTTCCCGGCAAAATGGCCCGGGCCATGCCGCTTATGGGGCGCTTACCAAAAACTAATTCCTTGAAAAAGGTCGAAATCTATAGTATCATATCAAACATATTTCAATATATCGCATCACACAGAAAGCAGGGTGACATGCGCCTTATTGCCTGCCCCAAAGGAGGATAGAGATGAAAAAACGGATCACTTGCGCGCTGCTCGCCTTGGCCATGATCTTCAGCCTGACGGTCCCCGCGTTGGCGGCAGAGGACGGCTTTGAGGGTGAAGCGCCTGTCAGCCCCATCGAAGAGGAGGCCCCTGCCGGCCCGGTGGAGGAATCTCCTGAGACAGAGGGATCGGACGCGGCGCCGGCGCTTCTCGCCTCCCCTGAGGACGAAACATACGCCGCGCCCGGGGAGGAGCCGGCGGACGAGCCGCTGATCATCTCCTCCGGCACCTGCGGCAGTGGGGTGACCTGGGACCTGACCGGCAGCGTACTCACCATCAGCGGCAGTGGCGAGATGCGCGATTACAGTTCCGGCGACAGCATAACATGCGCTCCGTGGAATGGGCAGCCCATAACGACTGTGGTGATCAACAGCGGCGTCACGAAGATCGGCGGCTACGCCTTCTCCCGGTGTACCGAACTCACCAGCGTCTCCATCCCGTCCACTGTGACGAGCATCGGCGGCGGCGCCTTTGAGCAGTGCCGGAGCCTCACGTCCATCAGTCTGCCCACGGGTCTGAAGACCATCGGCGCCCAGGCGTTTTCCGAGTGCGGCGCTCTGACGTCCATCACCATCCCCCACACCGTGACCAGCGTGGAGCATGACGCCTTCGCCTATTGCGGCAGCTTGACAAAAGCCGGCCTCTCCGCCGGGATGACCTCGATCCAGCCGGGCCTGTTCGCCAAGTGCGTGGCTCTTCAGACGGTCTCCTGCCCCAGCCAGTCAAAGATCACCCTCATCGGCAGCCGCGCGTTTGCGGGCTGTGCCAGCCTTCGGAGCTTTCCCATCCCCAGCACCGTGGTCACGATCAACCACAGCGCCTTTGAGGGCTGCGCGACCCCGGCGAGCGTGACCATTCCCGCCTCGGTGAAGACCATCGGGGAGTATGCCTTCGCCGACTGCACCAACCTCTCCACCGTGACTTTCCTGGGCACCGTACAAAAGCAGTATGACCACGCTTTCTCCAACACCCCCTGGCTGGCGGCCAAGGGCAGCTTTGTGATAGAGAACGGCGTTCTGCTGGAGTACCAGGGCCCCGGCGGCAGCGTGACCATCCCCAGCGGCGTCACGTCCATCGGCGACCGAGCCTTTTTTGACCGCGGGGACGTCACCGATGTGACCATCCCCGACCGTGTCCGCTCCATTGGCGAGCGGGCCTTTGCCTCCTCCGGTTTGCGGAGCGCGGCCATCCCCGAGGGTGTCACGTCCATCGGCGACGAGGCGTTTTTGAGCTGCGCCGACCTTGAAAGCGTGTCCATCCCCTCCAGCGTCACGGCCCTGCCGGACCGGACGTTCTTCGGCTGCAGTTCCCTCTCCAGCGTGACCATCCCCAAGGGCGTCACGTCCATCGGCGCCGGCTGCTTCCGGGCGTGTGTGGGCCTGACGGCGGTGGTCGTTCCGTCCACCGTCACCTCCATAGGCGATTACGCTTTTGCCGAGTGCCGGAGCCTGAAGGACCTGATCATCGACGGGGCCGCCTTCACCTACGGGGAGGATGAGCTGTTTAACACGGTCACCGTCTACGGGACCGGAAAGGGCACGGCCCGGCAGTATGCCGCCAAGATGGGCGTGAAATACAGCGAGAGCACGCCCACCAGGCCCGCACAGCCTTCGCTCCCGGACCCCGCCGCACAGAGGCCGGACCAGAAAAACGGCTGGCAATGGGAATCCGGCGCCTGGCGCTACTATAAAGACGGCGCCATGGTCGCATCCGACTGGGTCACGGATAAGGGACAGCGCTATTATCTGAACGACAACGGCGCCATGGTCACCGGTTGGAAGGTCATTGACGACGGCTGGTACTACTTCGACAAGAAGAGCGGCGCGATGCTCCACGACAAGTGGCTGTATGACGGCGCGTGGTACTTCCTGGACCCGGATGGGCGGATGAAGGAGGGCTTTGACCAGATAGCCCTGGGCCGGTCGGACGACGGCTGGTACTACTTCAACGAGAAGCACGACGGTTCCTACGGCCGGATGATGACCGGCTGGCAGTACATCAACGGCACGTGGTACTATTTCAACAAGGCGGGGAAGTGGCCCCAGGGCAAGATGGTGGCCAACGCCTGGCTGTATGACGCCAAGGTGTGGTACTTCATGGGCCCGGACGGGAAGATGTACGAGGGTCTGACCCGGATAGCCCTGGGCCGGTCGGACGACGGGCTTTACTACTTCAGCGAGGCCCACGATGGCACCTACGGGCACGTGATGACCGGGTGGAAGCATATAGACGGCACCTGGTACTACTTCGACCCGAACCACAACGGGTTCTATGGCCGCGCCTACGCGGGCGGCACCTACAAGATAGGGAGCAGGAGCTACACCTTCGACGCCCAGGGCCACTGCCTGAACCCCTGAACCGAACAAATATAAACCGGGAGAGGATGCAAGTCCTCTCCCGGCTGTTTCATTTAAAGCTGATCTCAGCCGTTGGCGGCGGCGATAGCGAAGCCCGCCAGCGCCTGACCGAACAGGCTGCCCAGGAGGGTCAGGACCTCGGTCTCCAGCTCCTCCCCGGTCATGCCGGTGAGGTCCGCGGCCTCGGACAGGTCCACCTCCAGCCAGGGGGCGTCCTTCACGCCGCCGCCCAGCAGGTCCACGCCGAAGCTGGCGACCTCCTCGCCGTTCCCGGACACGTCCACACCGATGGTGGAGACGCCGTCCACGGTCCCGTCCGCCGTCAGATGCACGCCCACAAGGCCGGTGCCGGGGATATCCAGCCCCATGGTCAGCTCCACATAGGTGCCGCCCGTCGGGCCGCTGTACAGGCCGCCGATGACGTTGATGCCCAGGCCGCCCTCCTCCAGGGACTGAGCCGCGCCCTCCATATCCCGGATGCGCAGCAGTTCGGCCACGTTCTCCTCGGTGAAGCGCAGGTCCATGCCCTCATAGGTCTCGCCGTTGATCTCCCTGGGCTCTGCCTCAGTGAGGCACTTTTCCATGAGCGCGGACATCTGCTCCGCCTGTTCCATGGCGGCCTGCATCTCCTCCTCGCTCATCTCGGGCTCCTCGGGCAGCTCGTCGCCCAATTGCTCCTCCAGCTGGGCCATATAGGCCTCCCACTCCTCGTCGGTCATATTCTCGAAGTCGGGCAGGGGCTCAGCGATCAGTCCGTCGATGGCCTCCGCCACCGCCTGGACCGTGTCCGGGTCCGTGACGGTATAGACCTTCGTGCCGCTGGACCGGCCGTTGGCCACGATGGCCACCCGCTCGCTGTCCGCGGTGACGATGAGCTCGGCGAACATCTCGCCCTCATTTTCAAAATACAGCCGCGCGCCGGTGGTGGTGTCGTTCTTCGCCGTCTCCACCACGACGTTCATGTCGGAAAGGTCCAGGGCGGGCTCGCCGTCCACGGACGCCCACAGGCCGCCCAGGCCGTAGCGCACGCCCGCCTCGCCCGGCGCGATGGAGCTCACGGCGCAGCCCGAGAGCAGGAGCGTAAGGCACAGAAACAGTACAGCGATCTTTTTCATAGCCGTTCTCCTTTTACTTCTCCGCCGGAGCGGGGCTGGCCGCCGGGTCGGCGGTGATGTCGGCACCGAAGTACTTTTCGCTCAGCTCTGCCAGCGTCCCGTCCTCCCGCATGGCGGCGATAGCCTCGTTCACCGCGTCCATCAGGCTGGCGGTCTCGGCACCCTTGCGCATGGGGATGGCGATGCGGTTGGCCTCAGCCGTATAGGCGACGATCTTCAGCGGCGCGTCGGGCTGGGCGTTGAAGTAGTCGGCCACGGAGGACTCCGCGTTCAGCGTGGCGTCCACACGGCCGGCCTGGACCATCTGCATGGTCTCGCCCAGGGACTCCACCCCTTCGCAGGTGGCGCCGTAGTCCTCCGCCAGCTCCATATAGGTGCTGCCGATGCTGTTGGACGTTGTTTTACCCTTCAAGTCCTCAAAAGAAGTAATATCGATGTTGTCCTCGCGGACCACCAGCGCCGTGCGGTCGTAGGCGTAGGGGTCGGTGAAGTCGTACTTCTCGCTGCGCTCGTCGGTGATGTCCACGCCGTTGATGACCAGGTCGTAACGGCCGGAATCCAGCCCGGCGAACAGGCCGCTCCACTCGCTCTCCACGAATTTGGCCTCCACGCCCAGGTGCTCGGCGATGCACCGGCCCACCTCCACGTCGTAGCCAACAAGCACGTCGTCCTCGTCATGGTAGGTCCAGGGGGACCAGGTGCCCTCCATGGCGATGACCAGCTCGCCCTTGTCCTGGATGGCGGCCAGCAGGTCGTCGTCTGCCGCGAGAGCGCTCCCGCCCAGCAGCCCCAGGCACAGGGCCGCGAGGCAGAGCATAGCCATAAGTTTCTTCATAGTTCTCCTTCCTTTCTGTCCAGGGAGCGGAGAAAGCTTTGGACCCGCTCCAATTTCTGCTCTTGGAAAAACGCCGCCGTGGGCTCCTCCGCCAGGGCCTTGCCCCCGTCCATAAAGAGGACGCGGGTGGACACATTCCTGGCGAAGTTGATCTCGTGGGTCACCACGATCATGGTCATGCCGTCCTCCGCCAGGGCGCGTATCACGTCCAGCACCCCGCCGATGAGTTCCGGGTCCAGGGCGCTGGTAGGTTCGTCGAAGAATATCACATCCGGCTGCCCGGCCACGGCCCGGGCGATGGCCACCCGCTGCTGCTGGCCGCCGGAGAGCTGACTGGGATAGGCGCTGCCCTTGTCGGCCAGGCCCACCCGCTCCAGGGCGGCCATGGCCCGCTCCTCCGCCTCCCGCTTCGGCATTTTCCGGGCCACGATGAGGCCCTCTGTGACGTTTTGCAGCGCGGTCTTGTTGGCAAATAGGTTGAAGCTCTGGAACACGAAGGCCGTGTGCCGCCGGTAGGCGGCCACATCCTTCCGGGAGAGGGTAGGCATATCCATGGTCCGGTCCAGGAAAGTCATGGTCCCGGCGTCGGCCCGCTCCAGGTAGTTGAGGCACCGCAGGAGAGTGGTCTTGCCGCCGCCGGAGGGGCCCAGCACCGCCAGCACGTCGCCCTTGCCGATGGAGAGGTCCACGCCCTTCAGTATCTCGCTGCCGCCGAAGCTCTTACGCAGTCCCTTCACCTCAAGCACGGATCACATTCCCCCCGTTCATGGCGTTCAGCTTCTTCTCCCCCAGCCGCTGCAGCCAGGTGATGACCGTGCAGAAGATGAGATAGATGAGGGCCACCTCGGCGTACAGCGCCAGGTGCTCGTATGTGCGCCCCGCCACCCGCTGGGTGGTCATAAACATCTCCGTCACGGTGATGTTGGCTGCGAGGGAGGTGTCCTTCACCATGCTGATGAGGGAGTTCGACAGGGGCGGGAAGGCGGTGCGGAAGGCCTGGGGCAGGACGATGCGGCGCATGATCTGTATGTAGCTCATTCCCACGCAGTAGCCCGCCTCCATCTGGCCCCTGGGCACCGCCTCGATGGAGGCCCGGACCGTCTCGGCGCAGTAGGCCCCCTCGTTCAGAGCGAACACCGCCACCGCGCAGGGGAACGCAGGCAATGCGATGCCGAGGTCGGGAAGGCCAAAGTACACGAGGTACAGCTGCACCAGCAGGGGCGTGCCCCGTATGATCCAGATGTAGAACCGGACGATCTGTTTCAGGCCCTTCACGTCCGCGATCTGGACCATGGCGCAGATGACCGCGATCACCAGCGCCAGGGCAAAGGATATGGCCGTCAAAGGGATGGTCACCAGCAGCCCCTGGCCCAGGATGCGGGGGAAGGACGTTATGAGGATGTTCAATACCCGTTCGCTCAAGATAAGTCTCCGTTTTCTGGTCTCGTCCGCGCCGCGGACGCTTTACTATTATAGTATCACTTGTATCAGATTGCAATCAATTTATGGTTTTCCCCCTAAAAAAGTAGGAAAGCCCCGGAGGTCTTGCCTCCGGGGCTGTGAATAAGCTGCTTTTACAGGTTGGTGTAGCCCTCCAGGAACTGGTCCACCGCCTTGGCGCAGGCCCGGCCGTCGGCGATAGCCGTGGCCACCAGGGACGCGCCTTTGCGCATGTCGCCGGCGGCGAATATCTTCTCGTTGGAGGTACGGTGGTCCGCGCCGCCCAGACGGCCTTTGCCGTCCAGCTCCAGGCCGAAGGCCTCCGCCAAAGGCGCCTCCGCCCCGGTGAAGCCCGCCGCGATGAGGATGAGCCCCGCGGGCAGGGTCTGCTCCTTCCCGTCCGTGTCCACGACGACGGCGGTGAGCTGGCCGTCCTCGCCGGTCACCAGCTTTTTCGCTACGGTCTTATAGACCCGGGGGTCCTTCCCGAACCTGGCGAGAGCCTCCTCCTGGCCGTAGTCAGGCTTGCCCGAGCGGACATGGTAGGGCCAGACCTTCGCCGGGGAGGCCGCCGCCTTCCGCACCAGCTGGGTGACGGAGGCCGCCCCCTGGCGGATGGCGGTGGCCACGCAGTCGGTGGCGGTGTCGCCGTTGCCGATGACCACCACGTCTTTGCCCTTGGCGGTGATGCCGCTGTCCCGGCCGTCCAGCAGGGCCCGGGTGCTCTCGGTGAGATAGTCCAGGGCCTGGTAGATGCCCTTGGCCTCGCGGCCCTCCACCTCCACGTCCCGGGCGTTCCGGGCGCCGCAGCACAGGACCACCGCGTCGTATTCCGCCATGAGCCGGTCCGCGAGGGACGCGGCGTCCGTGCCGGTGAGGAAGGTGATGCCCTCGGTCTCCATGCGCAAAATGCGCCGGTCCACCACGGACTTTTCCAGCTTCATATTGGGGATGCCGTACATGAGAAGTCCCCCCACCCTGTCGTCCCGCTCCAGGACGGTGACGGAGTGGCCCCGCTGGTTCAATAGGTCCGCCGCGGCGAGGCCCGCCGGGCCGGAGCCCACCACGGCCACCTTTTTGCCGGTGTGCACCTCGGGGATCCGGGGCTTCACCAGGCCGTGGGCGTAGCCATACTCGATGATGGCCAGCTCGTTGTCCTTCACGGATATGGGCGCGTCCCCATAGAGGCCGCACACGCAGGCGGACTCGCACAGGGCCGGGCACACCCGGCCGGTGAACTCGGGGAAGCCGTTGGTCTTCAAAAGCCGGTCCAGGGCGTGCTGCCAGTTGCCGTGGAAGATCTCGTCGTTCCACTCGGGGATGAGGTTGTGCAGCGGACAGCCGTAGTCGGACTGGCAGAAGGGCACGCCGCAGTTCATGCACCGGGCCCCCTGGACCTGGCGCTCCGCCTCGGTCAGGTCCCCGTGGAACTCGGCGAAATCCGCCGTCCGGGCCGCCGGGTCATAGACGGGCCGCTCCGCCCGCCTGTATTCCATAAAGCCTGTGGCCTTTCCCATGGCTTACATGCCTCCCTTCTGCACGGTGTAGAACGCCTCCAGCTCCGCCTGCTGCCGGGGCATGCCCTTTTCCTCCAGCTTGCTGATGGCGGTGAGCATCTTGCTGTAATCGTTGGGGGTGATCTTTTTAAAGAGCGGCAGCATGTCGTCCCAGTTCTCCAGGACGGTCCTGCCCCGGGCGGAGCCGGTGGCGGCCACATGGGCCTCGATCATCTCCCGCAGCTGGGCCACGTCATGCTTGGCCGTGACGGAGCTCATGGTGACCATGTCCTTGTTCAGCTGCAGATACAGCTCGAACCGCTCGTCCAGCACATAGGCGATGCCCCCGGACATGCCTGCGGCGAAGTTCTTCCCCGTAGGGCCCAATATCACGGCGCAGCCGCCGGTCATATACTCGCAGCCGTGGTCGCCCACGCCCTCCACCACCGCCTTGGCGCCGGAGTTGCGCACGCAGAACCGCTCGCCTGCCATGCCGTTGATGTAAGCCTCGCCGGAGGTGGCGCCGTAGAGGGCCACGTTGCCGATGATGATGTTCTCGCCGGCGTTGATGCGGCTGTTTTCCGGCGGACGGACGATGATCTTGCCGCCGCTGAGGCCCTTGCCCATGTAGTCGTTGCTGTCGCCGGTGAGGCGGATGGTCATGCCCTTGGGCAGGAAGGAGCCGAAGGACTGGCCGCCGCCGCCCCGGGCGTCGATGAACACCGTGTCGTCGGGCAGGGCGTTTCCAAATTTCTTTGTAATTTCAGAGCCCAGGATGGTGCCGAAGGTCCGGTTGGTGCTGGACACGTTCACGCTCACCTTCTTGGGGCTGCCGTCCTTGAGGGTCTTCTTGAAGGCCGGCAGCAGCACGCTCTCGTCCAAAGTGGTCTCCAGGCGGAAGTCGTAATCCGCCTCGGCGTGGTGGTGCACGGCGTTCTCCTGGGTGTGGCCGGCGTTCAGAATGCCGGACAGGTCGATGCTCCTGGCCCGGTCGCCGGGCAGGTCCTCCCGGACCCGGAGAAGGTCCGTCCGGCCCACCAGTTCGTCCACGGTCCGCACGCCCAGTTTCGCCATGATCTCCCGGAGCTCCTGAGCCGTGAAGCGCATGAAGTTCATCACGTACTCCGGCTTGCCGCAGAACCGGCAGCGCAGGTCCGGGTTCTGGGTGGCGATGCCCGCGGGGCAGGTATCCAGGTTGCACACCCGCATCATCACGCAGCCCAGGGTTATCAGCGGCGCGGTGGCGAAGCCGAACTCCTCCGCGCCCAGCATGGCCGCCACGGCCACGTCCCGGCCGTTCATGAGCTTGCCGTCCACCTCCAGGATGACCCGCTCCCGCAGGCCGTTGGCGATGAGGGTCTGGTGGGCCTCCGCCAGCCCCAGCTCCCAGGGCAGTCCCGCGTTCTGGATGGAGTTGCGGGGGGCCGCGCCGGTGCCGCCGTCATAGCCGGAGATGAGCACCACCTGGGCGCCGGCCTTGGCCACGCCGGAGGCGATGGTGCCCACGCCCGCCTCGCTCACCAGCTTCACGCTGATACGGGCGGCCCGGTTGGCGTTCTTCAGGTCGAAGATGAGCTGGGCCAGGTCCTCGATGGAGTAGATATCATGGTGAGGCGGGGGCGAGATGAGGCTCACGCCGGGGGTGGAGTACCGGGTGGCGGCGATCCAGGGGTATACCTTCTTCCCGGGCAGATGGCCGCCCTCGCCGGGTTTCGCGCCCTGGGCCATTTTGATCTGTATCTCCTGGGCGGAGCACAGATACTGGCTGGTAACGCCGAAGCGGCCGGAGGCCACCTGTTTGATGGCGCTGTTCTTCTCCGTACCGAACCGCTCGGGCTGCTCGCCGCCTTCGCCGGAGTTGGATTTGCCGCCCAGCCGGTTCATGGCCACGGCCAGGCACTCGTGGGCCTCCTGGGAGATGGCGCCGTAGCTCATGGCGCCGGTTTTGAATCGCTTGACGATGGAGTCCACGCTCTCCACCTCGTCCAGGGGCACGCCGCCCTTGGGGTCCCAGGCGAATTCCATGACCCCACGCAGGTTGTGGGGCGCGCCCGCCCGGGCCGCCAGCGCGGAATACTCCTTGAACCGCTCGTAGCTGCCCTCATGGGTAGCCTCCCGCAGGGCCACCACGGTGGCCGGGTCGATGAGGTGGCTCTCGCTGTTGGCGCCGGAGCGGAGCTTATACATGCCCACGCTGTTGAGGGTGGTGTCCACCCCCAGGTCCAGGGGGTCGAAGGCCTGGCTGTGGTGGAACTCCACCGCCCGGCCGATGTCCTCCAGACCGATGCCGCCCACGCGGCTCACGGTGTTGGTGAAGTACTTGTCGGTGACTTCCTTGCCGATGCCCACCGCCTCGAAGATCTGGGAGGACTGGTAGGACTGGATGGTGGAGATGCCCATCTTGGAGGCGATCTTCACGATCCCGCTCAATATGGCCTTGTTGTAATCGTCGATGGCGGTGTGCTCGTCCTTGTCCAGCAGCCCCAGAGCGATGCATTCGGCGATGCACTCGTGGGCGAGATAGGGCTGGATGGCCCGGGCGCCGTAGCCCAGAAGCAGGGCGAAGTGGTGCACATCCCTGGGCTCCGCACTCTCCAGGATGATGGACACGCTGGTGCGCTTTTTCGTGCGGACCAGGTGCTGCTCCATGGCGGACACGGCCAGCAGCGACGGGATGGCCACGTGGTTCTCATCCACGCCCCGGTCGGACAGGATAAGGATGTTGGCCCCATGGCGGTAGGCCTTGTCGCACTCGATGAAGAGCCGGTCCATGGCCCGCTCCAGGGGGGTATTCTTATAGTAGAGGAGGCTCACGGTCTCCACGTGGAACCCGTCCCGGTGCATGGCCTTGATCTTCAGAAGGTCGATGCCCGTGAGGATGGGGTTCTCGATCTGCAGGACGTTGCAGTTTTCCGCCCGCTCCTCCAAAAGGTTGCCGTCGGAGCCCACGTACACGGTGGTGTCCGTGACGCACTCCTCCCGGATGGAGTCGATGGGCGGGTTGGTCACCTGGGCGAACTGCTGTTTGAAGTAGTGGAAAAGGGGCGGGTACTGCTCCGAGAGCACGGCCAGGGGCGTGTCGCTGCCCATGGCGGCGGTGGGCTCAGCGCCGGTGCGGGCCATGGGGAGGATGGCGTCCTTGACCTCCTCGTAGGTATAGCCGAAGGCCCGGTAGAGCCGGTCCCGCACCGCCTGGGTGTGCACGTCCACCTTCTTGTTGGGGATGGGCAGGTCCTGCAGCCGCACCAGGTTCTGGTCCAGCCACTCGCCGTAGGGCTGGCGGGAGGCGTAGAGGCTCTTGAGGTCGCTGTCCTGCATCACCTTGCCCCGGCGGGTGTCGACGAGCAGCATCTTGCCCGGCTGGAGGCGGCTCTTGAGGGTGATGTGCTCCTCGGGGATATCCAGTACGCCCACCTCGGAGGCCAGGATGAGCCTGTCGTCGTCGGTGAGATAGTACCGGCTGGGGCGCAGGCCGTTCCGGTCCAGGATGGCCCCCACCAGCTCGCCGTCGGAGAACAGCACCGAGGCCGGGCCGTCCCAGGGCTCCATCATGGTGGCGTAATAGCGGTACAGGTCCCGCTTCTTCCGGTCGATCATCTTGTCGTTCTTCCAGGGCTCGGGGATGGTGATCATCATGGCCAGGGGCAGGGGCATGCCGTTCATCACCAGAAATTCCAGGGTGTTGTCCAGCATGGCCGAGTCGGAGCCGTTGGGGTCGATGACCGGGAATATCTTGTCCATGTTCTCCCGCATGACCGCGGAGCTCATGGTCTCCTCCCGGGCCAGCATACGGTCCACGTTGCCCCGGATGGTGTTGATCTCGCCGTTGTGGAGGATGAACCGGTTGGGGTGGGCCCGCTCCCAGCTGGGGGTGGTGTTGGTGGAGAAGCGGGAGTGGACCATGGCGATGGCGGAGGTGTAGTCCTCGCTCTGCAGGTCCTTGTAGAACCCCCGGAGCTGGTGGACCAGGAACATGCCCTTATAGACCACCGTCCGGCTGGACAGGCTGACCACATAGGTGTTGTCGTTGCTCTGCTCGAACACCCGCCGGGCCACGTAGAGTCGCTGGTCGAAAGGCAGGCCCGTGCGCACGTCCTTTGGCCGCTCCACGAAGCACTGGATGATGTAGGGCATGCAGTCCCGGGCCTTCTTGCCCAGGATCTCCGGGCAGGTGGGCACCTCCCGCCAGCCCAGAAGGCGCATCCCCTCCTTGCCCACGATGACCTCGAACATCTTCATGGCCTGGCGGCGGCGCACCACGTCCTGGGGGAAGAAGAACATGCCCACGCCGTAATCCCCGGCAGCCCCCAGTTCGATGCCGCACTCCGCGGCGGCCTTCTTGAAGAAGTTATGGGACACCTGTACCAGGATGCCCACGCCGTCGCCGGTCTCGCCGGCCGCGTCTCTGCCCGCCCGGTGCTCCAGCTTTTCCACGATCTTCAAAGCGTCGTCCACGGTGGCCCGGGACTGCCGTCCCTTGATGTCCACCACCGCGCCGATACCGCAGGCGTCGTGCTCGAATTCCGGCCGCCAGAGGCCGTCCGTCTTTTCCATAGGGTTCCTCCCTCCCGCCGCCTTGCGCGGCAAGGGTATATGTAAACTTATACTAATATTATAAATGAGATTGTCTTAGTGATTATACACCACTTTAAATCAGTGCGCAATAGGTTAACCTCCATAAGAATATGCGGCGGGGCCCCCGGCTGTTTCCGGCGTTTTCTCCAAGGGGCCGGAACTGTTTGGTTTTTCCGGCATGAAGGTGAAATTGCCTCTTGCTTTTTCGGGGGCGTTGTGCTACTATATTTGAGCGAAACGACCGGGTGTGGCGAAGTTTGGTATCGCGCCTGAATGGGGTTCAGGAGGCCGCTGGTTCAAGTCCAGTCACTCGGACCAAAAACCGGGAAAGCAGTACTAACTGCTTCCCGGTTTTTTATTTTCGTGGACGCAGAACCAGCGGCCTCCTGTTGGCATCCCCGAGCGGTTCCGCCGAAGGCGGGAGCGAGTGGGGCCATCCGCCGCACGGCCCTGCCGTCGCTTGCGCGGCAGGGCCGCTGGTTCAAGTCCAGTCACACGTCAGAAGACCCCTGAGGATTCATAGTCCTTGCGAGCAAGGCCTATTCATCGGTCAGCGGTCTTTTTCCTTTTTCCCGCAAAACCCACTTCATTGGGCTTTTGCGGGAGCCCTGTAATTATCTTCCTCTTCCCCATTATTTCCGGGAGCAGCATCCGCTGCTCCCGCTTTTTATTCGGAACGCGGGATCAGCCGCCCACGGAAGTGCAATTCGAGTCGTGATTTTGTCGATTCGGGACACGGCCATTGACGGCCGCCCGGTGTTCCGTTAGCATAGCGGTATGATACGGCGCGATATATAAATTTAAAAACAGGGAGGAACATACCATGAGCGAGGAAAAGAAACTGGACGAGAAGAAGCTGGAAGAAGTCGCCGGCGGGGAGCTGCTCGAATATTCCGGGCTAAACCTGCCGACGGGTAGCTGCGTCAATTGCGCGAGCAGCGGCCCAAACTGTCCCTTTATTAAAAACCAGAACTTCATGCTGGAGCTGGCGTCAGGCAAGGGGATCTGCTATTCGTTCACCCCCAAATCATGAGGACATAAGGAGCGGCAGCCATAAGCGAAGAAACGGCAGCCAGCGGCCAGGAGCGGGAGCGATCCCGCTCCCCTTTTATCTGTTCGCAAGAGTACGCCTCTACAGACACGGCATTTCGGCCGACATGCTTCCCTGGGCACAGCCTTGCGCTTTGGGCCGGCAGCGGGTATAATGAAAAAACACCGAACGACCGGGAGGTACACTATGAAGCTTCAGTTCGACACTGGCCGTCCCTACGCGCTGGCGCTGGAGGGCGGCGGCGCCCGGGGCGCTTACCAGATCGGCGCGTGGAAGGCGCTGGAGGAGGCGGGTCTGAATATCGCCGCCGTGGCGGGCACGTCCGTGGGGGCCCTCAACGGCGCGCTCATCACCATGGGCGACCACGCCAAGGCCGAGGAAGTCTGGGCCACCATCCGCTACTCCGAGGTCATGGACGTGGACGACGAGGAGATGAGCGGCCTTTTAAAGGGCGAGCTGCGGGAGTTGGACCTGAGAAGCGTCGTGGACAAGATCGGCGCCGTCATCCGCAACCGGGGTCTGGACGTGACGCCGCTCCGGAACTGGATCAAGGAGCTGGTGGACCCGGAGGTCATCCGCGCCGCCGCCCGGGAGCTCTATATCGTCACGTTCTCCGTCTCCGACCAGAAGGAGCTGGAGCTGCGGGCCAAGGACCTGGACGACAACACGCTGTACGACATGCTCCTGGCCAGCGCCTATCTGCCCGCGTTCCGGGCCGAGCGGATGGAGGGCAAGCTTTACGCCGACGGCGGACTGCGGGACGTGCTGCCCCTGCACGTGCTCATCGAAAACGGCTGGACAGACATCATCGCCATGCGCCTTTATGGCCCCGGCATCATGCGGCCCGTGCGCATCCCCGAGGGAACGGCGGTACACACCCTGGCACCCAGGGATAAGGATGAGCTGGGCGGCATTTTGGAGTTCGAGGCGGAGCAGAGCAGGCATAACCTGCGCCTGGGCTACTACGACGCCATGCGCATGCTCTACGGGCTGCTGGGGACGCGCTATTACATCGACGGCCAGTGGAGCGAGGATGAGGCGCGGCAGTTTCTCTGCGCCGCGGTGCAGCGCTCCCCGGCGGGGCGGGACGCGTCCCTGCGGGAGATACACGAAAAGCGCCTGCCCGCCCTGGCGAAGAAGCTGGACGCAGTGGATGGCGGCTACCGGGAGCTGGCGGCGGCGCTGCTGGACGCCGCGGCGGCGCGCCGGGAGGCAGACCGCTGGCGGGTCTACACCGAAGAGGAGCTGCTGGCCGGCCTGGGCAGCGAGGCCGTGGACCAGTGTCTCGCGGAACTGTAAAACATACATAGACGTGGCCGCAAAGCATGCTTTGCGGTCACGTTTTTTATTGTCCTATCTCTCCGAAGAATTGGAAGATATTAGAATTTTTGTCCGCTTTTGTCACAAAACGTGTGATTGTCGTTTTTTGTCATATTATGGAACAAAATCCCTTCGGATGAGGTGAGTTCCGGCTATGGCGAGCGGCGAGGTCATTGTGCGCAGGATCCTCGGTCCCGTGCGCTCGGATATCCGACCCCTCGCCCTCGCCATCGATATCACCGGCAGCCTTATCTTCGAGCAGCATATCGCCGCGGAGGATATCCGCGTCACCAAACTGGTCTATCCGCCTGTGGCAAAGCTCCTCCGCCTGAGGACCGCCGCCGTCACCAAGAGCATTGAGCGCCTCACACGCCTGTGCTGGGACGCGATGGCGGAGCAGGATCTGACCGCTTTTTATATCGGCCAGTCTGTGAAGCAGGCCCCCACGCCCAGAGAGATGCTCCACTACCTGGCCGTCTATTCCAGGCTCGACCTTCCCTACTACACCGCCATAGACCGATATCCCAGTCTTCTCTTTCAAGAGCCGGCGAAGACGCCGGTGACGCCCGACTTCCCATACCAGTTCATCGACGAGGCGATCCGGAAGAGCATCCCGGCGCCGGTCTCCATGGTGATGGAGCGGCAATACGCCTCCGGCTGCATGGTCTTTCCCGTTTGTCCCGCCTGCGGGGTCGCCGTGGAACGGGACCGCCAGAACTACTGCGACCGGTGCGGCCAGCGTCTGGACTGGGGCCAGCGGGAGACACGGCCCCTCGCTTTCCCCGGTCACTGACCACGTCAAAAGGACTATGCATCGGTCAAAGCTCTTCCACCTTGCCTGTAACAATACCCCCTGTCGCAGTCATTCTCCTACGACAGGGGGCTTTTGTCTGCTGTCCACTTTTTATAGGCCGGTGCACAATGGGGCGGGGCCTTCCCTTTATTTCGGCATTCTGATCTCCACGCCCTGGAAGGTCACGTGATCCACCTGGCCCAGATCGATGGGCACGTCGAACTGGAAGGAACAGACCTTGCCGAAGTCCCTGGCGCTGTTTGCCCCCTCTCTGCCGGTGACGGTGGAGCCGTCGGCCATGGTCACGGTCATGTCGTCGAAAGGCTGGATATAATCATAGGCGGTGATATACTCCACCGTCGCCCCCAGCGCCGTCAGGCGTAGGCTGCTGATCCCTACGTCCTCCTTGTTCCCGGTGGAGGGATTTTTCGCCAATACACTGACAGTCCCATCCAGCAGCTCGATCTCCTCCGCCGCGGGCAGGGCGAAGGTGAACCGCCACGTTCCCTCCACCAGCGTCTGCTCGGTCTTATGGCTCTCCTCGTCCAGGTCCCACACCCGCAGGTCCTTCACGGTGACGGTCCGCTCCTTTCCGTCGGCCAGGTCCAGGGCGCTGGCGGCGGTGGCGGTGCGGTCCAGCTCCAGAAGGATGGCGCCCTCGTTTTCCCCCATGCCCTCGTCCTTGAACATGGTCATCTGCAGGCCATAGCCGGTCACGCCCTCCTCAGGGGTGTCCTCCGTGTTGAATCCGGATATCTCCACGTCGCAGTCGTAATTCTGCTCCTCCGGGTCCAGCGCCGTCCCCTCCGGGGCGGTCACATCCAGCTTGATGTAGGCGTCGTGCCGCGTGGCGATGGCCTTGTCCACGGTGACCGTCCAGCCGTCCACGGTCTGGCTCTGGTCCACCACAGTGGTCAGGGCCTCCACGGCAGCGGCCTGGCTCTCCGTCAGGTCTTTGCCGGCGCGCTCCGCGAAAAAGCCCACGAACCAGTCGCTGCAGACCCCGTAGGCCGTGGCCCCCAGGGCCAGCACCAGCACGGCCGCGAGTCCAACCACCAGCGCCCTGCGCCCATGGCCCCGCCGGACCGGGCCCATCTCCCCCGCCGCCTGCACCAGCGCCGGGTCCGCCTCGCCGATGGCTTGCAAAAGCCACTCATTCCCTTTCATAATAGCCCCTCCTTTTCCAGATAATCTTTCAGTTTCCTCCGCGTCCGGGCCAGCATGGATTTCACCTTGCTTTGGGAAAAACCCAGCCGCTGGGCGGTGTCCTTCACGCTCTCCAGATACCAGTACCGGCGCAGGAACACCCCCATCTCCACCGGAGGCAGGCTCCGGAGAAAGGCGTTCACCGCCTCCGCCAGCACCCGGGCGGCCAGGGCCTCCTCCGGCCCCTCCCCCGCCGGAGCGCACTCGGCGAGCTCGTCCAATACCAGGGGCACCTCGCCCCCGCCCCGCTTGGCGGCGTATTTGGCCCGCCACCGGTCCAGGGCCAGCCGCCGGGTGATCTTCCCCAGAAAGGCGGCGAGGGCGTTTGGCCGCGCGTCCGGCATGGCGTTCCAGGCCCCCAGCCACGTGTCGTTGACGCACTCCTCCGCGTCCGCCCCGTCGGAGAGGATATTTCGGGCGATGGCGAGGCAATACCCGCCGTACTTCGCCTCCGTCTCCGCCAGGGCCCGCTCGTCTCTCGCCCAATAGAGGTCCACGATCTGTCCGTCCTTCACTGTCCCGCCCCCTTTCACCTATCCAGTCGTAAAAATCGGCTCCCGGTCGCATTATAACAGAAAAAATGCCGGGTCAGACCCGACATTTTTATATTATGTCAACTTATTGCGGCATGGGCACGGTGTATCCCGCCGGGAGCTGGATATAGGCGATCTCCTCCGGCAGGACCGGAGCCGCCAGCTCAAAGCTGCAGTCGGTTAGATGGCTGCCGAAGCTGCCGCCCCTCGTCCCGGTGGGGACCACGGTGCCGTCCTTCAGCACCACGGAGATGGTCAGCCCGTCCCCGAACTTTTCCTCTCTCTCGCTCCGGTACTGCGCCTGGATGCGCAGGGGCCTGACCTGCAGGGACAGGAGCGTGATATCGTAATAGCTCTCCACGACCCCGGCCTCCGTATAGTCTTCCACGGTCCGGCCCTTGCAGGGGAAGGGCTCATCCAAAAGCTCCACCGCTTTTGTCCCCTCCGCGGGCAGGTCCAGTTCAAAGCGCCAAGGCCCCTCCGCCACCGTCTCATTGTCCGTTTTGATCTTTCCAAACTCCAATGTCAGCGGCCGGACGTTCAAAAATGTCGCCCCGCCGCTTCCGGGCTCCACGCTCAGCGACCAGATGCAATAGAAGACCCCCGCCTCCTGAAAGCCCCGCACATCCCCTGTGCTCCGGGAGAAGCGTATCTCCTTTCCGTCGCCGTTCAGGAGAACCGCGTCCTCCAGCATGTAGTTGTCCGCCGTGTCCGCGCCCGCGGGCGGGTCGATGCGGGTCTTTACGCATAGATCATAGTTGTCCGCCAGAGCGGTCTGGGCCGTCACCGTCCAGCCGCCCGCCGTCACGCTCTGGCCCACGTCCACGGCCGCGTCCTCGATATAGGCCTCCTGTCCCTGGGTGAGGGGCTCCCGGCCCCGGTTCTGAAACCAGTCTTTGAACCAATCCGCCCCGCTGAAATAGCCGTAGGCCGCGGTCCCCAGGGCCAGCACCAGCGCCGCCGCCAGGGCGATGGCCAGGGCCCTGCGGCCCATGCCGCCCCGCCGCTCCGCAGCCGTCCGGGCGTCATCCACCAGCGCCGGGTCCACCCAGGCGAAGGCCTCCAAAAGCTTTTCACCCACCATCGTATAACCCCTCCTTCCGCAACCAGGCCAGCAGCTTCTTCCTCGTCCGGGCCAGCATGGACTTCACCTTGCTCCGGGAAAACCCGAAGGCCCCGGCGATGGCGTCCACGCCATCCAGATACCAGTACCGGCAGAGAAACACCCGCCGCTCCGTGTCCGGCAGGGTCCGGACGAAGGCGGCCACCGCCCGGCCCAGCTCCTCCGCCTCCAGCCGGGCCTCCACGCTCTCCCCACCGGGAACGCATTCCGAAAGCTCTTCGATGACCAGGGGCGTCTCGCCCCCGCCCCGCTTCCGGGTCCGGGCGGCCTTCCAGCGGTTGATGGCCACCCGCCGGGTGATGGCGGCGAGGTACGCCCTCAGCCGGACGGGCCGGTCCTCCGGCATGGCGTTCCAGGCTCCCAGCCAGGTGTCGTTGACGCACTCCCGCGCGTCCTCCCCATCGGAGAGGATATTCCGGGCCACGGTGAGGCAGTAGCCGCCGTATTTCGCCGCCGACTCCGCCACGGCCCGCTCGTCCCTGGCCCAGTACAGGTCCACGATCCGTGCGTCTTCCAACGCCCTCGCCCCCTTTCACCCTTATAGTCAACAAAAAACTTGTAAAGTCGCATATTAAAAAATCAAAAACATTTTGGAAGGCCCCCTCTGACGAGGGGGCTGGCACCGCCGTAAGGCAGTGACTGAGGGAGAGAAAACAAATATCTATCTCTCCCTCCGTCGCGGCTGGCGCCGCGCCACCTCCCTCGTCAGAGGGAGGCGTCCACAAGGAAAAGACCCGGACTTTCGTCCGGGCCTTTTGGATGTATAAGTATTAGAGCAGGAGATTTTTCTCCGTCTCCGGGTCGAACAGATGCAGCAGCTCAGGCGGGAAGGTGAAGGCGATCTGGGTCCCATAGGGGATGCCGGCGCGCCACTCGCTGGGCAGCTCCGTGGAGGGGATGCGCAGGACCACGTCCTTGCCGTCAGCGTCCACGTGCAGGTAGATCTCGGAGCCCATCATCTCGGACACGTCCACCTTGGCGCCCAGGGTGGACTTGCTGGCGTCGGCCAGATGCACATGCTCGGGACGGATGCCGACGGTGACGTCCTTCTCGGTGATGCCCTGGGCCTTCAGCTTGGCCTGGGCGGCCTGGGTCAGCTCCATGACGGCGCCGTGGGTGTGCAGCTCATAGCCGTCGCCGCTCTTGACGACCTTGCCGTCGAAGAAGTTCATCTGGGGCGTGCCGATGAAGCCGGCCACGAACATGTTGGTGGGGGAGTCGAAGACCTCCTGAGGCGTGCCGATCTGCTGGATGAAGCCGTCCTTCATGATGACGATACGGTCGCCCAGGGTCATGGCCTCAGTCTGGTCATGGGTAACATAGATAAAGGTGGTGTCGATACGCTGGCGCAGCTTGATGATCTCGGCGCGCATCTGGTTACGGAGCTTGGCGTCCAGGTTGGACAGAGGTTCGTCCATCAGGAACACCTGGGGCTCACGGACGATGGCGCGGCCGATGGCCACACGCTGCCGCTGGCCGCCGGACAGCGCCTTGGGCTTACGGTCCAGGTACTGGGTGATGTCCAGGATGGCCGCGGCCTCCTTCACCCGGCGGTCGATCTCGTCCTTCGGCATCTTGCGCAGCTTCAGGGCGAAAGCCATGTTGTCGTACACGGTCATGTGAGGATACAGAGCATAGGACTGGAAGACCATCGCGATATCGCGGTCCTTGGGCTCCACGTCGTTGACGCGGCGGTCTCCGATGTACAGGTCGCCGTCGCTGATGTCCTCCAGGCCGGCGACCATCCGAAGGGTGGTGGACTTGCCGCAGCCGGAGGGGCCGACCAGTACGATGAACTCCTTGTCCGCGATCTCCAGGTTGAAATCGTGGACGGCGGTCACCTTGTTGTCGTAGACCTTCTTGATGTTTTTCAGGGTCACAGTTGCCATAGCTTTGAGCCGTAAGGGAAATGCCTCCGCAAATTCCCCCTTGCCCGCGAAGAGCGATACCCCGCGGACGTTACGACAGGTCTCCACACTGCCGCACCGCCGGCCCGGCGGAAGGGTCATATCCTCCTTTTTTACGGTCCCGCGGCGCTATAGTAGAGGAGTAACGCCGGAGGACCTGTTTTGACAAGTTATGTAATTGTGCCTAAAACGCATGGCTCTACAAAGGCATTCTACCATGAAATATGACGGAATGCAAGGGCAAAATAGACTTTAAATCCATAAATTTTCCGGCTTTTCGGACCCACAGCGGATAAAAACAGGGCGGGACCATCCGCGGACAGTCCCGCCCTGTCATTTTTATCACTGATACGCCTTCAGCAGCTCCGTCACGTCGTCGTTGACCCAGTAGGGGCTGTCCTCCCACTGGGAGAAGTGCTGGAAGGGAATGGGATCGTTCTCGCCGTTGAGCCACATCAGCTCCTTCGGCGCGAATATGTTGTGCTCACAGTTGTACATCCAGCTGATGCCGTGGTCTTTCAGAGTGCTCAGCATCATTTCGTGATACGCCAGATACTCCTCCACGCTGAGCACCGTAGTATCGGTGCCCACCTCCGTCTCGATGAAGCCCACGTGATACTTCTCCGCGCACTCCACAAATTTTTGCATATAGCCCTCATAGATGGCCTCCCCGTCTAGGCTGTGGCCGGTCAGGTTCGTCACCGCTCCGTCGTCGCCCACCAGGAATGTGGGGAACTGCTCCTCCGTCACATAGCCGACGAGA
This sequence comes from uncultured Oscillospiraceae bacterium, assembly GCA_947581795.1. GTDB lineage: Bacteria > Bacillota > Clostridia > Oscillospirales > Oscillospiraceae > CAJOIG01. The sequence continues at coordinate 158,717 of CANPVS010000001.1, read as the reverse complement.
GGCACATTCAACTGCACCCGCTCCCGGCCCTCCTGTTTGAGATCCACCAGAATCAGCTCCACATTGAAGTCGTCTCCCTCCGGCGCAATGGCTATCTCCTTTGTTCCCTCCGGGACGCTCGCCGTCAGGGTCGTGACGCCGTGGTCGTTCACGGCGGCCTCCGCGGGGACGGCCGCCCCGTCGCACCATATCTCCGGCGCCTCGCCGGCAAGAACATTGACGCAGGCCGTCACAGTCCCCTCCTGGAAGGCGCTCTCCGCCTCCAGCTTCAGCGAGCCGTTCTCCGGCCAGAAATAGCGGGGGATGTACTCCATGGGCCAGCGGTACTCCACATCCGTGAGCCCAAACCAATCCTCCTCCGCGCCGGTGTGGTTATAGACGTGGGCGTGCAGGGAGAGGCAGCAGCCGATGGCCGCGAGCTGCTCCGGCACGTTTTTGTCGTTGTCGTTCACGATGACGATACGGTCCGCCCGGTCTTCCCAGATGCTCTGGGCGATGGGGGCCAGGGCATTATAAAACCGTTCCATATCCGGGCCGCCCTCCGGCGTCATGCAGCTCCCCTCCGCCTCCAGCTCAAAACTGAGGGCCCCGCTGGGGATGTCAGCGTACCGCCGGGACAGCATCTTCCAGTAAGCGGCAAAGATCTCCTGCGTCGCCGGGTCGGTGAACAGGGCGTCGTTATAGGCGATATCCTCTTCCCACCGGTCCGTCCCGGCCATACCGGGCAGGCCCGTGATGCTCAGCATCAGGTGTATACTGTATTTCATGCACCAACCCAGGAGCTCGTCCAGCTGCTCCAGCTCCGCCATGTTGATGTTCCACACGTCGTCGGGATCGGACAGATAGGAAAAGCTGTACACGGCCCGCACGCAGTTGAAGCCCTCCTCCGCCTGGTGGCGGATCTCGTCCTCCGTCCAGTACCGGCCGCCGGGAGTGTACTCGGCCCACTGCTCGTCGGGATAAAAATTGTAGAATATCTTATTCTCCAGGATGAAGCCTGTCCAGTAGGGGAGCGCGCCGGCGGTGACGTCGCCCAGCGTGCAGGCGGCGCGTATCTCGTCGGTGATGATGCCGGTGTCGTAGGTCCCCACCTCATCCATGGGCAGATACCAGGGCTCCTGGGCCTGCACCTCCGTGAGCTCTATCTTCCTGGTATCATCTGCATAGGCGGCGCCCGTAAACACGCCTCTCACCAGCGCCAGCGCCAAAAATACGGCCAGCAGTTTTTTCATGGACATATCCTCCCTCTCGGATATATTCTACGTAAAATTTACGTAAAATTATATTGTAAGCATTATACCAAACCGCCCGGGCGGATTCAACCCGCGCCTCGCCCCCTTCCGGCCTTGGCGCATGAATAAGCACCAAATGAGCACCAAAACTACAAATGCGCGCGAATGCCACAAAAAGCAAAAGTCCGCAATCCATCGTGATTGCGGACTTTTGCTGGAGCTAGTGATGTGACTCGAACACACGACCTGCTGATTACGAATCAGCTGCTCTACCGACTGAGCTACACTAGCATTTTCGCGCCCAGATATTGTAGCATAGCCCCCCTAAAGAAGTCAACAGGAAATCTCCCGTTCGGCCTATGATTACAAACCGTATTATGTCTTGCAATTTCGCCGGATTTGCAGCGGGCCGTGCGCATTTTCTTCCGCATATCCGCCCGCATACATCCGCCGCCCATCCCGTCAAACCCCCGCCTTTTCAGCCTTTTCCTCTTTTAGGAAACCCCATAATTTGCTCTACATAACATTTGATTTCATTTCTAATGCAGAAAGTTATCGACATTTTGAACAGACATTTGAACACTCATTGACCGACGGTATCACGGGCGTTTCGTCTGGATTTACCAATTTTTTCAAATTCGTCTAACGTGTAAAGAAACAAATAGTTTCAATTTTTTATTTTACATAATCAGCACCTTTCACACCGGTTTGCATAATCACGCTGCTCTCTGCCAGACCGGACGGATTCTCTTGCATTTTGCTCCGGCCGGTCAGCTCTGCGGGGGCAGATAGCCGCTGTCGGCCATGGACACGAAATCGTCCCCCGCCACCACGATGTGGTCCGTGAGCGTCACGCCCACCTGGGCCAGCAGGTCCCGGACTTTGAGGGTGACGGCGACGTCCTCCTGGGAGGGCAGGGCGATGCCGCTGGTGTGGTTGTGGGCCAGCAGCACGGCGGAGGCGTTCTGCCCCAAGGCGATCTGGGTGATGCGCCGCAGGTCCAGGTGCACGGAGGTGGTGCTGCCCTGGCCCACCTCCCGGCAGTCCAGCACTTTGAGTTTGGCGTCCATGCATACGAGATACATGGTCTCGTTCCGGCTGGCGAAGAACCGGGGCAGCAGATATTTTCCCGCCGCCTCGCTGTCTGCTAATATCTCGCCCGGCCCGGACTTGCATATCCAGTACCGCCGGGCGGCCTCCGGCACCAGGTGGATGAGGGCCGCCGTCACATCTCCGATGCCCTCCACGCTCTTCAGGGCCTCCACGGAGGCGTCGAACACCCCGTCCAGAGTGCCGAAGGCGTCCAGGAGCCGGTGGGCCAGGAGGTTGGTGTCCTGCCGGGGCACCGCGTAAAACAGCAGCAGCTCCAGCACGTTCAGGTCGTTGAAATTGTCCAGGCCGCAGCGGAGAAATCTCTCCCGCATCCGCTGCCGGTGTCCGGTGTGATCTGCCATCGCTTCTATCTCTTTCTTAATGAATTGTTAATTGCCACACAGCTTCTTGTGTGCTATACTATCCGGGACAAACGGGGCCTCTTGCCCCGGAAAGGAGGACGAGCCCTTGAAGACGAAGATGGCCATCGTGCGCGAGTTTCTCAAGCGGGCCGACATGCTGCTGTTCACCCTGTGCCTCGCCGCGTCCGTCATGGGCCTGGTGGCCATATCCAGCGCCACCCGCACCATGGGGTCCTCCTACATCTACGTCCAGTCCTTCGCCCTGGTCATCGGCGTCGTCCTCTACTTTCTATTCACCCTCATCGACGCGGACATCTTCGCCGACCAGTGGCCGCTGCTGCTGGTGGCGGAGTTCGGTCTCATCGCCCTGCTGCTGACGCCCCTGGGCTACAAGGACGACACCGGCAACCGGGCCTGGCTCCGCTTTCTGGGCATCGGCATCCAGCCGGCGGAGGTCGTCAAGGTCATCTACATCGTCCTCACAGCCAAGCACATCACATACCTGAAGGAATACCGGAGCCTCTCCTCGCCCCTGTCCGTGTTCCAGCTGGTGGGCCACCTGCTGCTTCTGTTCGGCATGTACATGGTCATCTCCAGCGACCTGGGCAACGCCCTGGTGTTCTTTTTCGTGTTCGTGGTGATGGTGTTCGCCGCGGGGATCAAGCTATACTGGTTCCTCTTCGGCGGCGCGGCCATGGCTCTCGCCATCCCCCTTGCCTGGAACTATGTGCTCAGCGACAACCAGAAGATACGTATCCTCCTGCCCTATATGCAGGAGCAGATCGACCCCAGCGGCTACGGCCTGAGCTGGGAGCCCACCCGGGCCCGGCTGGCCCTGTCCTCGGGCCGTCTCTGGGGCACGGGCCTCTATCAGGGCACCCAGACCCAGACGGCGGAGGGCGGCCTGCGAAGCAAGCACGCCGACTACATCTTCGCCTGCATCGGCGAGGAGATGGGCATGGTCGGCTGCATCGTGGTCATACTGCTGCTGGCGGCCATCATCATCCGGTGCGTGTACGTGGGCGTGCGCTGCCACAGCACCTTCGGCATGCTGGTGTGCATCGGCATGGCGGCCGTGATCTGCTTCCAGCTGTTCAACAGCGTGGGCATGTGCACCGGGCTCACCCCGGTCATCGGCCTGACGCTCCCCTTCTTCAGCTACGGCGGCTCGTCCCTCGTCACCATGTTTGCCGCCATGGGCATCGTCTCCGGCATACGATACCGGCCAAAACCCACTCAGTTCCGGGCCTACTCCTCGGAGTTCTGACCAAAAAAGCAGCAGCGGCGCCGCCGTCTGCTGCTTTTTTCTTCACTGCTCCGGCGAGTTGATGGGAGGCGCCCAGCCGGGCATGGCCTGGGCGGCCGCCTTCTCGTAGTATCCGGCCTCCGTCACCTGGACGTACACATACACCCACAGGGCCAAAAGCCACCCGATCACCGGGACGCAGCACAGAAGCGCCCAGCCCAGGAAGCTCATATCCAGCTTGAAAAGCTCCCACCGGCGGCCCTGCATCATATACTTGCTCTGGGCCACGCACTGGAAGCACCCCATCTCGGGGTGGTCCAGCATCACGTATGCGGCCAGCCGGTAGGAGTAGGCCGCCATGATGGCCGGCGCCATCAGGGGCAGCAGCGCGATCATCCACCAGCTCTGGCCCGTCATGACCACGAGCGTCGCGGCGGGAAAGGCGTAGATCATGGACCACAGCCCCACCAGCAGCGAGGGCAGAAACTGGATCCACACCGCCCGGAAGAACACCCCAAACCCGTCGAACAGGTCCCCCACCCCGGCGCGGACATGCCGCCACAGGCGCATGGCGTAGATCACGAAGCCCACGGCCAGCACCGCGCCCATGACCTGCAGCGCCACGTCCAGCACCCAGCCCATAGCCCCGGCCATGGGCCGCGGCTGCACGAGGGTGGGTATGCCCGCCCGGACGGACAGAAACATCTGCCTGTAGGCCTCGATGCTGCCGTCCAGGCTCATGGTCAGCACGCTCAGCAGTGTCCCGATGAGCATATAGACCAGGCACACCCAGTAGGGCCGGGGCCGGGCGTTTCCTATGGCCGTTCTGGCCTCTTTCTTCAGTTGACGTCTGTCAAGACCCATAGTATCTCCTTCTCATTTCCGCCCTGTGTAGGCCCGCAGGGCCCGGGTCAGGTACATGGCCCCCAGGCCGGTGAATACGCCGGTGATGACGGCGGCCGCCAGCAGCGCCGGGCCGTACCACAGTATGCCCGGGGTGCCCGTCACCAGAAGGGCCGCCAAAAGCTGCCCGGCGTTGTGGCCGATGGCCCCGAACACGCTCACCACCCACAGGAGCTTCTCCGGAAACGCCCCGATGAGCGCCGCCATCACGGCCCAGGACAGGGCCCCGCCCGCCAGGGAGAACAGCATGGCCGCGGGGCTTCCCGCGAACAGCGTCCCCAGCAGGATGCGGGCCAGCAGGATGATCCCCGCCTCTTTTCGCCCCAGGGCCGCCATGGCGGTGAGGGTTATCACGCTGGCCAGCCCCAGCTTCACCCCCGGCACGGGGATGGGCGCGGGGATCTGGCCCTCGATGACCCATATGGTCAGCTCCAGCGCCGTGAGCAGTGCCATGAATACCAGCTTACGCGTCTTACTCATCGTCTTGCTCTATCTCTATCACCAGCCGGTGGGGCAGGCACACGATGGGGATGGCCCCGTCGGATATTGCCCCCTGCTCCACGCAGTCGTGGCCGGGGCAGTCCGCGTCCACCACCTGGATGGCCCCGTGGCTCACCCGTATAGTGTTCCAGCCCCACTCGCTCCGGATGGTCCGCTCATAGGGCGCCGCCACGGCGGCCAGGTCGATGGTGTCATAGAGCTCCCCGTCGATATACAGCGCCGCCCGGGTCCCGCCGGGATGGAGCAGATACAGCCCCAGGCCACCCAGGGCCAGCGCGGCGAACAGCCCCGCCCAGAACACCGATTTTCCCTTCCACGTTTTGCCTTTCATAGTTTACATTTTAGTTACAATATCGTATAATGTCAATATGATTGTTCCGGGTCCGGCCGGAAAACTTTCCCGCGCCGGGCCCTTTTCACCCTCTGGGAAAGGAGACTTTCGTGAAACTGGTCACGTTCATCTTCGGCGAGTATGCCCCCCGCATCGCCGATATATCCCGCTATGTGCTGCCCGCCCTGGCCGTGCTCATCGTGGCCCGGTGCATCGTGAGCATGCTCCGGGAGCGGTACGACCCGGAGACATGGGCCTACCTCTACCTCAACGGCAATGTGATGGTGCCCCTGCGCCACTGGGAGTGCATCCTGGGCCGGGCCAAGAGCGTGGACGGCCGGGTGGACGACCCCTCCGTGGAGCGGCTGCACGCCTGCCTCATCCGCACCCCCGAGGGTTCCTGGACGGTCTACAACCTGGGCAAGAAGGCGAACACCTACGTCAACGGCGAGACCGTGCCCGTGGGCGGCGCGGCTATCCAGGACGCGGACGTGCTGACCCTTGGCCAGGTGTCCGCCCGGTTCGTGGATCTGACGGAGCAGGAGCGGGCGTCGCTTCTCAAATACCGCCACGCTCCCGGCCGGCGGGTGATGCCCTCCGTGACTCTGCTGTTCCTCACGCTATTCCAGGCCATTTTGCTCCTCCAGCATCTTATCAACGACCCGGACGCGGGCCTGGGTGTCATCATGGCCTTCGCCGTGCTGGCCACGGTCCAGTGGGGCTACTTCATCGTCCTGCGGGCCTCGGGCCAGCGGGGCTTTGAGCCGGAGATCCTGGCGCTCTTCCTCTCCAGTGTGGGCCTGTCCGTGGCGGCCTCCAAGACCCCGGACGACATGCTCAAGCAGATCATCCTGCTTCTGGCCGCCATCGGCCTTTACGTGTTCATGTGCCTGTGGATACGCAATCTGGACCGGGTCAAGTCCGTGCGGCTGTACGCCTTCATCGCCGCCATCGGGATGCTTTTGGTGACGCTGGTGCTGGCGCCGGTGGACAACGGCGCCCGGAGCTGGATCCACATCGGCAGCCTCACCATCCAGCCCTCGGAGCTGGTGAAGGTCCTGTACATCTACGCCGGGGCGGCCACGCTGGACCGGCTGTTCGTGAACCGGAACCTGATCTTCTACATCGGCTTCTCCGCCGGGTGCGTGGGCCTTCTGGCCCTCATGGGCGACTTCGGCACGGCGCTGGTGTTTTTCGTCACGTTCCTGGTCATCTCCTTCATGCGCTCGGGCAGCTTCGCCACGGTGTTCCTGGCCGTGGCGGGGGCGGTTCTGGGCGTGCTGCTGGTGGTGACGGTGAAGCCCCATGTGGTGGCCCGGTTCGAGACCTGGGGCCACGTGTGGGAGGACGTGGACTACCGGGGCTATCAGCAGTCCCGGGCCCTGTCCGCCGCGGCCAGCGGCGGCCTGTTCGGCCACGGGGCCGGGGCAGGCTGGTTCATCGGCATCATCGCCGCGGAGACGGACCTGGTGTTCGCGGTGCTGTGCGAGGAGCTGGGGCTCATCACGGCCCTGTGCTGCGTGGCGTCCCTGCTGGCTCTGGCGGGCTTCGTGGTGAAAAACGCCTCCGCGGGCCGGTCCTCCTACTTCTGCATCGCCGCCGCCGGGGCAGTGAGCATGATGCTGGTGCAGCTGTGCCTGAACGTGTTCGGCGCCATGGACATCCTGCCCTTCACGGGCGTTACTTTCCCCTTCGTGTCCATGGGCGGTACCAGCTTACTGGCCTGCTGGATGCTGCTGGCCTTCGTCAAGGGCAGCGACACCCGGGCCAACGCCAGCTTCGCCGTGGTGCGGCCGGAGCATTTCACCGGCGGCGCGGGTGTGGACGACGGGGAGGACGACCCCGGCGACGGCTACTATGATGACCAGGACGGTTACTACGACGAGCCTGACGACGGCTACTACCGGGGAGGGCGCGCATGAGAAAAGTCACCACCCGCGCCTTCGCGGTGCTGCTTCTGGTGGCCCTCACCATCGCCGGCACCGGCGTGTTCATTTATCGTCTCGCCGTGGACGGGGACGACTGGGCCACTTTCTACGCCAACCGGAGCATCTACTCCGACGGGGTCCTGAACCGGGGCTCCGTGTCGGACAGGAACGGCCTTGTCCTGGCCACCGCCAGCGACGAGGGCTTCCACTACGCTGACGACTCTGATATCCGCCGGGCCTGCCTGCACGCGGTGGGCGACCTGGGCGGCAACGTGGGCACCAGCATATTGTCCATGTACCGGGCGGACTTCGTGAACTACTCCTTCTTCACCGGCACCACCGCCAAGGCGGCCAACATGAAGCTCACCCTGGACGCGGACGTGTGCGCCGCGGCCTATAACGCCCTCTCGGGCAAGAAGGGCACGGTGCTGGTCTACAACTACCGCACCGGGGAGATCATCTGCATGGTCTCCACCCCCACCTGGGACCCGGAGCAGGGCATCACCTTCGACCCCAACGACCCCGATTACGAGGGCGCCTTCATCAACCGGGCCCTCAGCTCCACCTTCACCCCCGGCTCCGTGTTCAAGCTGGTGACATTGGCGGCCGCCCTGGAAAACATCCCCGACATCTGGCAGCAGACCTTCTACTGCGACGGGGACACCATCATCGGCGGCCAGCGGGTGAAGTGCTCCGGCGTCCATGGGACCATCACCGTGGAACAGGCCCTGGCCCACTCCTGCAACTGTGCCTTCGGGGAGATCGCCTCCCAGCTGGGAGGGGACATTATCAGCCAGTACGCCGAGAAGTACGGCCTCACCACCTCCCATATGCTCAACGGCAAGATACCCACCACCGCGGGCAGCGTGCCCGCTGGCCCGGGGCAGGGAGACGCGGCCTGGGAGGGCATCGGCCAGTATCAGGATCTGGTGAACCCCTACGCCTTCCTGCGGCTCATCGGCGCCATCGCCAACGGCGGGCTGTGCGTGGAGCCCACCCTCCTTTACGGGGAGAGCGCCGGTTCTGTCCAGCTCATGAACCCCTCCACCGCCCAGACCATTGCCGAGATGATGGGCTACAACGTGCAGTATGAGTACGGCGCCGGTACATACCCCGGCCTGGAGATGCACGCCAAGACCGGCACCGCCGAGACCAACGGCGGCACCCACGCCTGGTTCGCCGGCTTCATCACCAACGCCAACGCCCCCTATGCCTTCGTGGTCATGGCGGAGCGGGCCGGCGGCGGCTACTACGTGGCCTCCCCCATCGCCAACGCCACGCTGCAAAAAGCCGTGCAAAAAGCAGGCGGGTAAGATCCTTCCTCTTAGCCTCCCTCTGACGAGGGAGGTGGCGCGGCGATAGCCGCGACGGAGGGAGAGACAGATAATTTCTCTCCCCCAGTCGGCTGCGCCGACAGCCCCCTCGTCAGAGGGGGCCGAATAAGAAAAGGCAGTTTAACCTTATGATAGACATCTCATTGCAAAACATAAAAAAAGGCTTTGGCGGCACGGAGATCCTCCGGGGCGTCAGCTTTGATATACAGTCCGGCGAGCGGGTGGCGCTCCTGGGCCCCAACGGGGCGGGAAAGACCACCCTCCTGCGCATCCTCACCGGCGCTCTGGAGCCCGATGAGGGAGAGGTGGTCCTGGCCGCCGGAAAGCGTATCGGCCTTATCAGCCAGATACCCATTTATCCGGAGGGCTACACCACCGAGGACGTGCTGCGCTCCGCCGTCCGCCACCTGGACGACATCAAGGAGAAGATGACCGCCCTGGAGGCGGCCATGGCCACGGACGCCTCCCCGGCGACCCTGGCCAAATATGACCGCTTGGCGGCGGAATACGACCGGCTGGGCGGGTATAACTCCGACTTCGAGCGGGACCGGGTGGCTAACGGCCTGGACCTGTCCGCCGCCATGCGGGCCCAGCCTTTCGACAGTCTCTCCGGCGGGGAGAAGACCAGGGTCAACCTGGCCCGGCTGCTCCTGGAGGACACGGACATTCTCCTTCTGGACGAGCCCACCAACCACCTGGACCTGAAGAGCACCCAGTGGCTGGAGGGATTTCTCGCCAAATTCAAGGGCACCGTCCTCACCGTGAGCCACGACCGGTGGTTCTTGGACAACGTGACCCAGCGGACCATCGAGCTGGACGGGGGCGTGTGCCAGTTCTACGCCGGCAGCTACAGCTTCTACATCCAGGAGAAGCAGCGCCGGTACCAGGAGATGCTCCGCCAGTATGAAAAGAGCCAGCGGGAGATCGCCCACCTGGAGGAGGCGGCCAAGGACTTGCGCCTGTGGGCGTTTCTGGGCAACGACAAGCTCTACAAGCGTGCCTTCTCCATGGAAAAGCGCATCGCCAAGCTGCAAACAGCCCCCAAGCCCACCCAGGCGCGAAAGCTCTCCGTCCGGTTCAAGGAGCGGGATTTCTTCGGCGACGAGGTGCTGGTGGCTCAGGACCTGGGCAAATCCTACGGCGAGAAGCTTCTTTTTGAGCACCTGGACCTTCTCATCCGCCCCGGCGAGCATGTGGCCGTCATGGGCGACAACGGCAGCGGCAAGTCCACCCTGGTGAAGATCATCCTGGGCGAGGTGACCCCGGACACGGGCTACACCCGCCTGGGCCCCGCCATCCGGGCGGCCTATCTGCCCCAGCAGGTGACCTTCTCCCATCCCGAGCGCACCCTGGTGGACACCCTCATCTACGAGGACAAGGCCCTGCCCCAGGACGCAAGGGACCGCCTCGCCGCCTTCAACTTCACCGGCGAGGACGTGTTCAAGACCGTGGGGAGCCTCTCCGGCGGGGAACAGAGCCGCCTGCGGCTTTGCATGCTCATGAAGTCGGACATCAACCTCCTCATCCTGGACGAGCCCACCAACCACCTGGACATCGCCAGCCGGGAGTGGATCGAGCAGGCCCTGGACGATTACGGCGGCACCCTGCTGTTTGTCAGCCACGACCGCTGGTTCACTGACCGGTTCGCCACCCGGGTCTGGGAGCTGAAAAACGGCGTGCTCACAGACTTTCCCGGCGGCTACACGGAATTCGAGGCCTACAAAGCCCGCCAGGCGGAGCTCACCCAAATCGCCAAGCACCACGAGCCCAAGGCAAAGGCCCCCCGGCCCCTGCGGACCGCGGACCCAGCCAAGCGGCTGGCAAAAGTGGAGCGGGAGATCGAAAAGCTGGAGGCCGCCCTCGCGGACGTGTCCGCCCGGGAGGAGGAACACGCCGCCGACTACCAGAAGCTCATGGAGCTTTCCGAGGAACGCGCCGGCGTCCAGGAACAGCTGGACGCCCTCTACGAGGAGTGGGAGGCCCTGGCGGAACAATGAAAAAGGCGCTTTTTATCGGCTCCGGCCTGCTGGCCGCGCTGGCAGCATTCTTCGCCTTCGCCCTGGTGGGCTACCGGACGACGGCACTGCTGCTCTTAGCGGGCGCGGCGGCGCTGGCGATATTTGCCCTGCTTGCGGGGAAGACTACCAAGGCCGCCAGGACCGCCCGCATCGCCCTCGTCGTCTTTCTGCTTATCGGCTCCATCTGCTTTCTGGCGGCGGAGATACCGGTGCTGGCGGACTGCCGCTCCGATGCCGACACCGCCGCGGACCACCTGATCGTCTGCGGCGCGGGGCTCAACGGCACCGTCCCCTCCCGGTCGATGACAGACCGGCTCAAGATGGCGCTCGCCTGGCTGGAGGAAAACCCCGACAGCGACGCCGTCCTCACCGGCTGCCAGGGTCCCGGGGAGGACCTGCCCGAGGCCCAAGCCATGTTCGATTGGTTCACGGCCCGGGGCGTGGACCCGGCCCGGCTCATTCTGGAGGACCAGGCCCGGGACAGCTTTGAGAACATCCAAAACTCCCTGGCCCTGTTGGGCCCCGACCCCGGCCGGGTGGCCATCCTCTCCAGCGAGTACCACCTGCACCGGCTGGGCTATATGGCGGAGAAAATGGGCTGTGAGCCCGTTTTGGTGGCCGCCAAAACAAGCATCTTCCCCCTGTTCGTCAATTACGCCGTCCGGGAGGCCTTCGCCATGTGGAAGCTCTGGGTCTTCGGGATGGGATAAGGAGGTCTGCCATGCTCACCCTTGACATGATATGGGACGCCCAGTCGGCCCTGCGGGGCATCGCCCGGCGCACGCCTCTGGAGAACGCCCCCCGCATCGGGAAAAACCTCTACATCAAGGCGGAGAACCTGCAGCTGACCGGCTCCTTCAAGCTCCGGGGCAGCTACAACAAGATACGCTCACTGGCCCCGGAAGAAGCGGCAAAGGGCGTCATCGCCTGCTCCGCCGGCAACCACGCCCAGGGCATCGCCCTGTCCGCCTCCCGTCTTGGCATCCGGTCCATCATCTGCATGCCCGCCGGCGCCCCCATCAGCAAGGTGGAGGCCACCCGGAGCTACGGCGCGGAGGTGGTGCTCGTCCCCGGCGTCTATGACGACGCAGCCCGGGAGGCAGCCCGTCTCGCCGAGGAGAACGGCTACACCTTCGCCCACCCCTTCAACGACCCCTACGTCATCGCCGGGCAGGGCACCATCGGCCTGGAGATACTGGAGCAGCTGCACGACGTGGAGCAGATCGTCTGTCCCATCGGCGGCGGCGGACTCATCTCCGGCATCGCCTTCGCCGTGAAGAGCCTGAAGCCCTCCTGCCGTGTAGTGGGCGTCCAGGCCGAGGCGGTGGGCTCCATGTACGAGTCCGTCCGCATGGGGAAGATCGTCACCGTCCCCGACCGGGACACCATCGCCGACGGCATCCGGGTCCTCACCCCCGGCAAGATCACCTTCGAGCTGTGCCAGCAGTACGTGGACGAGATCGTCACCGTGAACGAGGACGAGATATGCGCCGCCATCCTCTCCCTCATGGAGAATCAGAAGACCGTGGCCGAGGGCGCCGGCGCCGCCTCCGTGGCCGCCTGCATGTTCGGGAAGGTGGATGCCGCCGCCTTAAAGACCGTGTGCGTGGTGTCCGGCGGCAACGTGGACGTGACCACCCTGTCCCGGGTCATCACCAAGGGCCTGGTGAAGTCCGGCCGCATCGTGGAGCTTTCCGTGGAGGTGGCCGACAAGCCCGGCAGCCTCATCGATCTTCTTAAAATAGTATCCCAGACCGGGGCCAACGTGGTGCGCATCCACCACGCCCGGGAGGCCGAGCACGTGTCCGTGGGCACTTGCACCGTCACCATGGTCCTGGAGACCAGGGACGCGGAGCACGTGGCCCATATCAAAAAATCGCTGCTCAGCAAGGGCTATCCCCTTCTGAGCTGACAGGAAAGGAGCGCATACCATGCTGGAAAAGACCTATACCCCCGACGCCCCCGAGGCTATCGGCCCCTACTCCCAGGCCGTGAAGGCGAACGGCTTCCTCTTCGCCTCCGGCCAGGTCCCCCTCATGCCCGGCACCGGCGAGATCGTGGGCGGGACCATCGAGGAGCAGACCCACCGGGCCTGCCAAAACATCGCCGCCATATTGAAGGCCAACGGCCTGACCTTTGAGGACGTGGTGAAGACCACCTGTTTCCTGGCCGACATGGCCGACTTCGCCGCCTTCAACGGCGTGTACGCCCAGTATTTCATCGGCAAACCCGCCCGCTCCTGCGTGGCGGTGAAGGAGCTACCCAAGAAGGTCCTGTGCGAGATCGAGATCGTCGCCGCCCTGCACTGAACCGACACAAAAAGCCCCCGCCCGGCATACCCGCCAGGCGGGGGCTTTTTGTACCTTCTCAGGGTGTCAGCGTCAGGACATCATTGAAAATGTCATCCGCCGTCCAGTCGTCGCTGTCATATACACGCAGAGAGAATTCGATGTCCTCCACTGTCTCGATCCCGTTGTCCTCCAAATCCGAGTCGAACCAGGTCATCTCGTCGAAGCAGCACTTTCCCGGCTTCAGCTCATGTCCATAATAAGGGTCCAACATGAAGCCGTTTACAGAGGTATTATCTGCGGTAAACACCAAGGTCCTATCGGTCTTATTGACCAGAAACAGCTTTACAGCGTAGCCCCAGAGGCTGTCAGGTTCATAGCCGGTGACAATGACGGAGATATCGTCGTTATCTACCAGAACTGTATCCGTATCCTGGGCCGGACGCTGGAAAAACTGGGCCTCTTCCTCTCCTTTGGGATAGACATGTACTGTCTCATAGGCCACATCGTCCGCCATCCAGTCGTCAGAATCATGTACCCGGAAGATGAGTTCTATGTCCGTGGGCTCGCCCACGCCGTTTTCCTCCAACGTGTCCAGGTCAAAGCTGATATCCTCATTGGACTTCTTCCCCGACGCCACTTCACTGCCAAAAAACGGGTCGCATTCCACGCCGTTTACGAATGCCGTCTCCACAGAGAAAACATAAGTCTTGTCAGCAGACTTGTTTTCCAGCAGCGCCTTCAATGTATAGCCCCACATATCGTCCGGGTCGATGTCCGTGATGGTGACGGCGCACTCGTCATTGTCTACGGCCGTCACTTCCTCAAATTCACCGTCCGCCAGGGCATACGTCCCCATGCTCAGCGCCGCTGTCAGTACCATACACAGGCACAGGCACCTCAAAAACAGCTTTTTCATCGCCATATCCTCCTCGTCGTTTGATGACGAAATTATAGCCCGAATACGGGCTATTGTCAACAAACGAATAAGAAAATATGCTATGAGCAAAGCTAGTAAAGGTGCTTTGCCATATGATCGTCTACGACCGGCTCTGGGCCACTATGCGGGACCGGGGCGTCTCCCAATACAAGCTCATACGGGATTATCACGTGAGCAGCGGCCAGCTGGACCGGCTGCGGAAGAACGAGAACGTGAGCACCTACACTCTCTCCCAGCTGTGCCGGATACTCAATTGCAAGCTGGAAGATATCGCGGAGTATAAAGACGACTGACCGCCCGGCTGATGAACAGCCGGGCGGTACTTTTAACGTTTCTTTTCCTCTTATAGCAGACGCTGGGAGAAGTCCCACAGGCGGGACACGTCCGCGTCCTCCACGTGGCCGCCGTCGCAGGCCGCCGCCACCGCGGGGTCCAGAGGAAGGCTTACGGTGTTGCCGATGCCGAGACGCAGGCCCTGCTCCTCCACGTGGCTCTGGCCGAACACGGGCAGCTTCTGCCCGCAGCAGGGGCACTCGTACCAGGCCATGTTCTCCACGAGACCCAGCACGGGCACGTTCATCATCTTCGCCATGTTTACGGCCTTTTCTACGATCATGCCCACCAGGTCCTGGGGCGTGGTGACCACCACGACGCCGCTGATGGGCAAAGACTGGAACACCGTGAGGGGCACGTCGCCGGTCCCGGGAGGCATGTCCACGAACAGGCAGTCCACGTCGCCCCAGATGACGTCGGTCCAGAACTGCTTCACCGCCGAGGCGATGATGGGCCCCCGCCACACCACCGGGTCGGTCTCGTTGTCCAGAAGCAGGTTGATGCTCATGATCTTCACGCCGTCCCGGCTCACCAGGGCGGGCATACCCTTTTCGGTGCCGTAGGGCCGGCCGTGGACGCCGAAGGCCGTGGGGATGGAGGGGCCGGTGATGTCCGCGTCCAGCACGCCCACCTTTTTCCCCGCCTTGGCGGCGCTCACCGCCAGCATGCTGGTGACCATGCTCTTGCCCACGCCGCCCTTGCCGCTGACGACGGCGATGACCTTCCCCACCCGGGAAAGCTCGTTCAAGGGCTCCAGAAGGCTGGACGGCTCCGAACGCTGGGCGCAGTCCACGCCGCAATTTTCGCAGTTATGGGAACACTCTTCGCTCATGACGTTACACTCCTATTAATGGAATTTGCTCTACGCAGTAGTATATCCGCCTGCTCCGGCTTTGTCAACGACGGCAAAAAACGGGCCGCCGGAAGTTTCCGGCGGCCCGCCTTTTGTCTTTGTTCCATTCAGCCGTCCACCACGAGACGGGTCTTCACGACCTCCGGCTCCGGGGCCTTGAACGCGCCGCATATGCGCTTATAGAGCACGCACAGTACGGCGAGGCCCACCAGGGCCAGGATCACCGCCCGCCATATGGGCCAGTCGGTCCACAGCCGGGTCAGCAGGATGTTGGCCAGTGTCACGGTCAGCGCCCCCAAAAACAGCCAGCGCAGGTTCTTCCGCCGGAACAGCTCCCGCACCTTCCGATGGGGGAATACCAGCTTGTACACACCGCAGAACAGGGCGATGAGTATGGCCACCTGCAGCGCCAGGGTCAGCACCGCCCACCGCAGGGGCGACAGCGCCGAGGCCAGCGCCACGGGTATGGCGCCGATGGCCCACAGGGGCAGCAAAATGGTGCCTTTCACCGCCACGGGCAGCCGGATGAACCAGCCCCGCACCGCGTCGGCCAGGGAGATGCGCTCATAGCTCTCCGCCTGGATCACCTGCCGGGCCTGGGCGGCTGCCGCCTGCTCCTGGATCGGGTTTCTGTCCGCGGGGGCCTTCTGCATCAGCTCCTTGGGGTCGAAGGCCTCGTTCACGGTCACGCCCGCGGCCAGCAGCATACCGGCGATGCCGGCGGCTATCTTCTTTTTCCGGGACTTCTTCTGCCTGTCCGTCCGGGGCTTGTCCTTTTTCCGTTCACGCTTTTTCAAACGCCTTCCCTCCTTTCGGGCGACGCTCTAGATAGGTATATTATATCACATTTGCCAAACAAATGCAAAAACGCCTCAGTCCGCGCCCATGGCGGTCTGGAGAAGCTCCCGCGTCCGCTCGCTCATATCCTTGGTGGACATAGCCGCCGCGTCGGGCAGGCAGGCGCAGAAGTTCAGATACACGTCCGTTTGCCGCCAAGGCATATTTTTGCTGATGTTCTCCGTGCCGGTGACGGCGGCCACCACCAGGGGCGCCTTCGCCTTCTGGACGATTTTGAACACGGCGTTGTGGAAGGGCAGCATCTCTTTGGCCTTGCTGCGGGTGCCCTCGGGGTACACGCCCACGCTCACCACGTCGTTTTCCAATAGCTCCGCCGCGGCGTTGATGGTGGCGATGGCCTTGCGGGGGTCGTCCCGGTCGATGACCAGGTAGTTGCCCATGTGGATGTACCGCACCAGGGGTATCTTCATGTTCTCCGGCTTGGTGATGAAGGCGATGTTTATGCCCTTCTGCCGCAGGGCCCAGATGGTGAGGATGGGGTCATAGTTGCTACGGTGGTTCCCCACCAGCAAAAACCGCCCCTCCGGGATGTTCTCCCAGCCGGTCACGTGGATGCGGAGCCGCCCGATGCGGCACAGGATCCCGATGAAGCTGATGATGATCCGCCGGGCCCCGGGGTGGTCCTCCTTCACGGGTTTGTTGAGGTCCACCGTCAGTGACAGGACCCACACGACCAGCGCCCACGCCACCACTAGCGTCACCGTCCAGCAGACGAACATGCCCAGCCACATCCACACGTTCCAGTGGTATATATACCCCAGCACCGCGCAGATGACCGCCGCGCCGATATAATAGGGCCAGAATACCTTTCCCAGCCCGTCGTCACGCCTCTTCATCCCGGCCCTCCTCTCTGTTTCTTCCCTCCGATTTTACCCCATATCCTGAGTGGTGTCAAATCAATGACCGCCCTATAACATGGCCCCCTCTGACGAGGGGGCTGTCAGCGCCTTTGGCGCTGACTGAGGGAGAGAAAATAAAAAAGAGGCGCCCCGTTCGGAGCGCCTCTCTTACGTTTGCTATCGTTCGTCTCAGCCGATCATCTTGGCCACTTCGGCGGCCAGGTCGTCCTGACGCTTTTCGATGCCCTCGCCCTTCTCGAAGCGGATATAGCTCTTCACGGCGATGGGCGCGCCCACTTCCTTGGCCACGGCGGCGACGTGAGCGGCCACGTCCTCGCCCTCGCCCTTCACGTAGGCCTGCTGCAGGAGGCAGATCTCCTTGTAGTACTTCTCGATGCCGCCCATGACGATCTTCTCGATGATGGCCTCGGGCTTCTTGGCGTTCTTGGGGTCCTGCATGGCCTGGGCCAGGCGGACTTCCTTCTCATGGGCGATGAAAGCCTCGTCCACCACGGACTTGTCCAAGTACTGGGGACGCATGGCGCAGATCTGCATGGCCACGTCCTTGCCCAGCTCGATGGTGGCGTCAGCGGTAGAGGCGGTGTCCAGGGTCACCAGCACGCCCACCTTGCCGTTCATGTGCACGTAGGGCACGTTCACGCCCTCGGCCACGCGGGCGAAGCGGCGGATCTGCATGTTCTCCCGCAGGGACAGGAACACCTCGTTCTTGGCGTCGGCCACGGTGGTCTTGCCGTCCACCCACTTGCAGTTCTGCAGGGCCTCCACGTCGGCGGGGTTTTCCTTGGCGATGACCTTGGCCAGGTCCTTCACGAAGCCGGTGAACAGCTCGTTGCTGGCGACAAAGTCGCTCTCGCAGTTGACCTCCACCACCACGCCGACGCCGTCGATGACGGTGGCGTAGGCCATGCCTTCGGCCGCGATGCGGCCGGCCTTCTTGCCGGCGCTGGCGAGACCTTTCTCGCGCAGGTAGTCGACAGCCTTGTCCATGTCGCCGTCGCAGGCGACCAGAGCCTTCTTGCAATCCATGAGCCCTGCGCCGGTGCTCTGGCGCAGGTCATTGACCATTTTCGCGGTAACAGCAGCCATTATTCCTCTTCCTCCTTAGCGGTCTCTTCCTCGGTAACTTCAGCAGCGGGAGCCTCTGCCTCAGCGTTCTCGGCGTCCAGGCCCTGGCGGCCCTCCTGCACGGCGTTGGCCATGGCGTTGGAGATCAACCGGATGGCGCGGATGGCGTCGTCGTTGCCGGGGATGACGTAGTCGATCTCGTCGGGGTCGCAGTTGGTGTCCACGATGGCCACGATGGGGATGTGGAGCTTGCGGGCCTCGGCGATGGCGTTGTGCTCCTTCCGGGGGTCTATCACGAACAGGGCGCCGGGGAGCTTCTTCATGTCCTTCACGCCGCCCAGGTACTTCTCCAGTTTGGCCTGCTCGCCCATGAGCTTCATGACTTCCTTCTTGGGCAGCATATCGAAGGTGCCGTCCTCCTGCATGCGCTTGAGCTGGTTCAGACGGTCCACGCGGGTGCGCATGGTCTTGAAGTTGGTGAGCATGCCGCCCAGCCAGCGGGCGTTCACGTAGTACTGGCCCACCCGGCTGGCCTCCTCGGCCACCGCGTCATGGGCCTGCTTCTTGGTGCCCACGAACAGGATGGACTGGCCGCTCTCGGCGAGCTGGCGGACGAAGGCGTAAGCCTCCTCCAGCTTCTTCGCGGTCTTCTGCAGGTCGATGATATAGATGCCGTTGCGCTCCAGGTAAATGTACTCCGCCATCTTGGGGTTCCAGCGGCGGGTCTGGTGACCGAAGTGGACGCCAGCCTCCAGGAGCTGCTTCATAGTTACTACTGCCATTACGTTTTTTCCTCCTTATTTATTCAGTTTTTACCCTCCGGACGCCTCACCCTTGCGGCCACCCTTGCGGGACCCGGCCGTGCGTCAGCATCCGTGCGTAATAGGCAAGCTGGAATATTATATCAGCATTGTCCAACCATTTCAAGCATTTTTTCACGAAAACAGGGCTCTTTTGGGCCGTTTTTCCCGGCGGATGCCGTGCTCCGACTCCACCAGGATGAGGTCGTCCCCGATGCGGCTGATGCACTCCCAGGGGAGCACATAGTCCTCCTCCCGGCCGAACATGCCAAAATACTTGGCCTTCCCCGGCACCACCAAGGCCGTGATGCGCCCCTCCTGGGTGGTGAACAGCGCGTCGCACACGTACCCCAGCCGCTGGCCGGAGCGGACGTTGATGACCTCCTTGTACCGAAAATCCGAAAACCTGCTGAGCATATCCATATCCCTCCCATAGTATGTATGCGCCCCCTGTCGAAAACATGCGGACGATTTACATTTTTCGCGGCAGGGCATATAATCGGCATATCGACACAGAGGAGGGATGGATATGCCGGAGGACTTTTGGGAGCGGAGCTGGAAACGGGATAGGGACCGGGACTTTCTGTCCTATGCCAAGCCCTATTACCGTCTGACTTCTCCGGAAATAGAATTCTTCCGGGAGCATCATGTCCGCTCTGTCTGCGATGCCGGGTGCGGCTATGGGGCGTATGCTCTGGCGCTGGCCTCCAATGGCTTTGACGTGACGGCCCTCGATGTGTCCCAAACGGCGGTGGAGATCACCGGGCGGGTCCTGGCGCGGTACGGCCTCAAGCTGGCCGGACATAAGACCGCCAGCGTCCTGGACACAGGTTTCCCCGACGGGTCCTTCGATGCCGTGGTCTGCTTTTCCGTGCTGGACCACATGGCGGTCCCCGACGCGGAAACAGCCCTTCAAGAGCTTACGCGCATCACCCGTCCCGGCGGCCTGCTCCTGCTGGCCTTCGACACGCCGGACGAGGGTGACCTGTCCCGGGAGCACACTGTCCTGCCGGACGGCAGCATCCAATACGCCAGCGGTATGGTCTTTCACCCCTACGATGCCCCGGCCGCGGAGCGCCTTCTCTCGGACCTGCCTATCCTCCGCCGCAACACCGGTCCCAGAGGGGAAAATATTTTTATCGTAGAGAAATAGACCGCACCCCATTATTCGGCCCCCTCTGACGAGGGGGCTGTCGAGCGACAGCGAGACTGGGGGAGAGATATTAAATTCTCTCCCTTCGTCGCGGCTGCGCCGCGCCACCTCCCTCGTCAGAGGGAGGCTTATTATTTACTCCTCTGCTTCCATTTTTATCGAAAATCAATAAATTTTTATTGACATTCGGTAATATCCATGCTATCCTGATGCCACATCGGAGGTGATTTACCATGAAACAGAAAGAACTCTCCATTCTCCTGCGCGCCGTGGTGGTCCTGTGCGGTGCGGTGTGGCTTTTCTTCCTCTACTGGTTCGGAAAGGAATTCATCCTGTCTTTCATCGAGCCAGGCTGGGATCGGCCGGTATGCCTGCTGCGTTTCTGCCTGCTGATACCGGTGCTGATCTCCATGATCGACGCCTGGCGCATTCTGGCCCGCATCGGCAAAAACAACAGCTTCTGCGTGGAGAACGCCAAAGGCCTCCGGCGCATCAGTCTCTGCGCCCTGACGGACACGGTGCTGGTCATCCTGTGGGGCCTTTACGCCTATTTCCGGGACGGCATACCCTTCGCCAATGGCAGCGAGTGGTTCTACGTACTCCTGCTGGTCGTCGCCGTGATAGGCGTGACCGCCACCGCCGCCGCGGCGGCGCTGAGCCACCTGACATTGAAGGCCGCCGACCTGCAGGACGAGAACGACCTGACCATATGAGGGCGAAGTTATGATTTATGTAAACTTAGATGTGATGCTTGCCAAGCGGCACATGAGCCTCACCCAGCTGGCGGAGCGGGTGGGCCTCACCATCGCCAATCTCTCCGTCCTCAAGACGGGAAAGGCCAAGGCTGTGCGGTTTTCCACCCTGGACGCCATCTGCCGGGCTCTGGACTGTCAGCCCGGGGACATCCTGGAATTCCGGGAGGAATGAGCGGTGGACGAGACAGCAAAGAGCAACATTATGGAAACTAATACTCCGCCCCTGACCTGGCGTGACGGGGCCATCCCTGCCCTGGCGCTGGGCCTGGCGTGGCTGTTCTGGACCTGCTTCGACCCGGGGCGGCTGGTGGACTTCGGCCTGCCCCACCTGGGAGTGCTGGTCCTGGTGGCGGTCCACTTCGCGGCGGTATTTCTCGTCCTGGGCCGCAAGGCACATATCAATGCCGGGAGCGTCTTCTGCACGGCGGCGGCCCTGGCCCTGGGCGTGAGCGCGGCGCTGTACGATTCAAACTGGTTCACGCTGATAAACTGCTTTACCATCCTCCTCACCGCCGCCATGGCCACCTTTGCCCTGTCCGGCCAACTGGCCCCCGGCCGGGCCAGTGCCCTATTGGCCACGGCGTTCCTCAGCTTCATCGCCTTCTTCGGCCGCCTGGGCTGCCCCTTCCGGGCCCTGGGCCGGGCGTTCCATGGCGGCAAGCGGCGGCTGGGCCAGGCCGCTCTGGGCCTGCTGATCGCCGTTCCGATGCTGGGGGTAGTCCTATGGCTTCTCGCCAGCGCGGACGCGGTGTTCGGCGGCCTCTTCGCCCGGCTGGACCTGTCCGCCCTGCCGGAGGACGCCGTCATGCGGGCAGTGCGGGTGCTGCCCCTGGCGCTGGGCCTGGCTTCGGCCCTCTATTACATCCGGGAGGCCCCCGCGCCTGGAGAGGAAACCCCTTCTCCCAAGCCTCGCCGGGCGGCACTGTTCCTGCCGGTGATTGGATTACTGGATATGGTTTACATAATTTTCTGCTATATCCAGATAAAATACCTCTTCGGCGGTGGGTCGGAGGCGGCCATGGCCGGGGGCTGGGCGGAATACGCCCGCTCGGGATTCTTCCAATTGGTGGCTGTGGCGGCCATCAACATGACCCTGTGCCTGCTGGCCGCGGACAAGGCCCGCTTTGCCTCCCCCGGCGGGAAACTTCTGCGGGCGCTGCTGGGGCTTCTGCTGGCCCTGACCGCCGTGATATTGGCCTCCGCCTTCCGGCGGATGCAGCTCTATATCCATGTTTACGGCCTGAGCGTGCTGCGCCTGGCCACCCTCTGGGCCATGGCCGTCATCGCCTTCTGCATCCTGGCGGCGGTGTGGAAGCTGTACCGCCCCGATTTTAACTTCTTCCGGGCGGCGGGCGGTTTCGCCCTGGCTCTGTGGTGCCTGCTGTGCCTTGTCGGACCAGGCCGCGTCATTACCAATTATAATGTGGACCACTACCTGTCCGGACAGTTGAAAGAAGTAGACATAACATATTTATCCTCCCTCTCCGCCAATGCCCTTCCCGCCCTACGGGACCTGAAGGCGGCGGGCTGCGCGGACCCTGACCTGGACGACGCCATCGCCCGGCTGGAGGCCACGCACCGGGATATCCCCTGGACTCACCGGGGCCTCAGCGCCTGCCTTGCCGCAAAATAAGAATTCCGCCGCCCGGGAGGGCGGCGTTTCTTCTTGACAAACAGCTTCTACCAGCATAGAATATAGATATGATTCTATTTGGATAGAAATGGAAGGTCATGTCTATGATAACGCTGTTCGATTCAGAGCTGCGGGTGATGGAGGTCCTGTGGGACCGGGGCGACGCCAGCGCCAAGACCATCGCCCAGGTCCTGGGCGAGCAGGTGGGCTGGTCCAAGACCACCACCTACACAGTCATCAAGAAGTGCCTGGACAAGGGAGCCGTTGCCCGCTCCGAGCCGGGCTTTCTCTGCCACGCCCTGGTCAGCCGGGAGGAGGCTCAGGCCTACGCCACCGACGAGCTGGTGGATAAGATGTACGGCGGGGCGGCGGACCGGCTGGTGGCCTCCCTGTTGGGCCGCAAACGCCTGAGCCGGGAGGAGATCGACGGCCTCAAAAAGCTGGTGGAGGACTTAAAATGACCACGCTCCTGGAGATGACGGCCCACGCCTCAGTACTCATCGCCTTCACGGCGCTTCTGCGGGCCCTGGCCCTGGAGCGGCTGCCCAAGCGGACCTTCACGGCGCTGTGGCTGGTGGCGGCGGCGCGGATGGTCCTGCCCCTCAGCCTCACCGTGCCCGCCCCGGCGGCGCCGGTGTCCGCGGTGTACCGCGCTGTGGCCCAGGCGGCCCCTGCTCCAGCGGCGGCCCGTTTCCCCTGGGCGACGGTCCTGTGGCTGGCCGGCGCGGCGGTCTGCGCCGGGTGGCTCCTGCGGGGCCACCTTATGAGCCTTCGCCGCTACCGGGAGGCTCTGCCCCTCCATGACCCGGGCGTGGAACGGCTGTGTCGCGGCCTGGTACCCCATCGGACTGTGTCCGTCCGTCTGTGCCAGGGTCTGGGCACGCCCCTGACCTACGGCTTTTTCCGGCCGGTGATATTGCTTCCCTCCGATCTGGACCGCCGGGACCGGCGGCAGTTGGGCTACATCCTGGCCCACGAGCTGACTCATATCCGCCGGGGGCATATCCCCTTCAAATATCTGCTGGCTCTGGCTTTGTGCCTGCACTGGTTCAACCCCCTGGCCTGGGTCATGTATATCCTGGCGGGCCGGGACATAGAGCTTACCTGCGACGAGGCGGTCCTCCGCCGGACACGGGACGGCCGTGCCTCCTATGCCATGGCGCTCATCGCCATGGAGGAGCGCCGTGCGCCGGACCCGCTGCTCAGCGGCTTCGGGGCCATGGCTGTCCGGGAGCGGATACGCCAGATCATGCGCTTTCGCCCCGCCGGGGACGTGAGCGTGGCGCTGGCCGCAGCGCTGGTGCTCTCCTCCGCCACGGTGTTCGCCGCCGCGGCGGAAAACGCCGCCCATCCGGAATCGGAGCACTGGTCCCCGCATCCTGTCTCCGCCCTGTACGCGGCGCCCACTCCGCCGCCCCAGGAAACCGACTTGCTCGTCGCCCCTGATCCCACGGCAGAACCCGTCCGCGAGACGGTTTTCCCCACGCCGGAGCCCTCCGCCCCGGTGCTCCCCACAGCCTCACCCGCGCCCCCGGCGCAGGTCTATCAGGCCTTGGTATGGGCCCCGTCCACGCCCCGGCCTGTGACGGAGGAGCCAGCCGTGACGGACCCCGACCCGGTCACGCCCACGCCGCCCCCGGGGAGCACCCCCGCCCCCATGGAGGCGGAGCCGGTCCCCACGCCGGACACGGAGGAAGAACACCCGCTCCCCACGCCAGATAATATCCCCGCCGAGCCCACGCCCTCTCCCGTCCTCTGGACGGCCGAGACGCTCCCCACGCCTGTCCATGATGGCCCGGACCCCCTCACGCCCACTTCGCCGGCGACCCCGGCGCCCGAGCCCGCCGACAGCGGCTCACTATTCTCTTGAAATGCCTATGGAAACGAACAAACTGAACAAAGCCTTCCCCGAGCGGAGCCGCACACTCCTGGCGCTGCTGGCCGTGATGGGGCTGGGATATTTCCTTTTGAGTGACCTCATGGGCGGGACGCTGTTCCAGCATCAGTACTGGGACAGCTACTCTCTCCAGGCCTGGAACTGGCTCCAGGGCCGGACCTACGTGGCCGACCCGGAGAACTACACCTACCTGGAACTGGCCATCTACCAGGGCCGGTACTATGTGTCCTTCCCACCGCTGCCCTCGGTGCTTATGCTGCCCTTCGTGGCGCTGTTCGGCCTGGAGACGCCCAACAACGTGATCATCGGCTGCTACGGCCTGATCGCCGCTGCCCTGGCCTATGAAATCATGCTTACGGTGGGCCGGAGCCCCCGGATCTCCGCCTTCTGGGCGCTGGTGTGCGTCTGGGGCAGCAACATGATGTGGATGACCACCAACGCCGGCGTGTGGTTCCAGGCCCAGGCCCTCAACATGGTGATGTGTCTCGCGGCGGTGCTTTGCGCCTTGAAGAGCAGAAAGGCCCTCTCCACCACCTTCCTGGCCCTGGCGGTGGGCTGCCGGCCTCTCAGCGCCATCTTCCTGCCCGTCTTCGCCCTCGCCTTCGCCTGGGAGGAGCGGGAACAGCACGGCGGCTTTTTCAAAAGCTGCCTGGCCCAGTGGAAATGCGTCGTCGGGCCCATCCTCATCGGCGCATGCTACATGGCCTACAATTTCGTCCGCTTCCATGACCCCCTGGAATTCGGTCACAACTATCTCCCCGAGTTCATGCGGGCCGAGCACGGCCAGTTCCACATAAGCTACCTCTGGCCGAACCTGAAGCGGCTGCTCTTCGAGCCCATCCGCTTTCAGGACGGGCTTTTGGACATCCCCCTCTTCCAGGGGTTCATGTTCTATGTCGCCAATCCCCTGTTCCTCATCTACCTCATCCGTTTTCTGATCTTGGCGGTCAAAAAGGATCTGGCCTTTGGGGATATCCTTCTGGCCGCGGGGATGCTCCTGGAGCTTCTGCTCACCTGTATGCACCGGACCCTGGGCGCCTGGCAGTTCGGCGCCCGCTACACCTGCGACATGCTGCCCTTCGCCTATATGTTCCTGGCCAGGCGGGGGACGAAGCGCCCGGCCACCTGGGAGCTTCTCGTCGGCGGTCTCGCCGTTGCGTTCAACGTCTACGGGGCCATGCACATGTACTTCAACACCTGAGAGGAGGCGCGGGATATGTTCACACGGCAGGACACGAAGGCCCTGAAGGGCGCGGCCATCCTCTTCATGCTGCTGCACCACCTGGCCTATACCGGCGACCGCTGGCCATTGAACTTTCCCGGGTTCGTCTCCCTGATCCCCGGCTTCGTGGAGAAGGGCTGGCTGGGAGAGCTGGCGCTGAACGCGCTGGTATGCGTGCCCCTGTTTTTCTTCCTGGGCGGCTACGGCCTCTATAAGCGCCGGCAGGCCGGCTCCTTCCGGCTGCTGGACGCCATTGCGAGCCTCTACCGGAAATATTGGAAGGTATTCGTCATCTTCGTCCCGATCGGTCTCCTCTTTTTCGCCGACGGCACGGATGCGCTCCGCCCCTTCTGCGTCCGGTTCCAGTTCACCTCCGCCAAGCAGCTGCTCATCGACCTGGCGGGCAACTTCACCGGCTACAAGGCCACCTTCAACAGCGAGTGGTGGTTCTTTGGCGCCTATTTGTGCGTGCTGCCCCTGGGATGTCTCTTCTGCCACGCCACAGAAAAGCGCGCCAGCCTCCTCCGGGACGTCTTTTTGGTGTTTGGCATCGACATCCTGTCCCAGGCCGTGGCGCCGGGGCTGGCCAAAATTCCCGCCCTGGCGGGCCTCAGTTCCAACCTCTACTACTACCGCTTCTTCGAACTGAACAAATACGCTCCCGCCTTCTTTTCCGGCGTCGTCTTCGCCAAATATGATCTGCTCGCCGCCCTGAAGGACCGCCTCTGCGTCCGGATGCCGGTGTGGCTGCGGCCCCTGACCGCCTTTGCAGGCGCGGCGGCGGTGCTCTTCTGCCGGGCCTACGTGGTGACGGACATGGCCAACGCCGACGTGGTCCTGGTGCCCGCCCTGGCAGTGTTCCTCTCCGCCTTCTTCGACAGCCTCCGCGGCCTCAAGCTCGTCTTCGCCTTCCTGGGCCAACACAGCACCAACATCTGGCTCATCCACACCTTCTTCTGCTATTACTTCCTGGGCCCCGCCAAGCTGGTCTACTGCACCCGCTGCGTGTGGATCGACCTGGCCATTCTCCTGGCCCTGTCCCTGGGCTCGTCGGTGCTGCTGGAGCTATTCTACAAGTATCTGGACAAACTCCTGCGCCGGCTGAACCGGGACCGCGCCCCGACCGTTACCTGAGCCGCCTTTCCTTGGGAGGTCATTTATGCGACTGATACTCTGGCTGTCGTCCAGCGCTCTCATGCTGGCGCTGCTCGCCCTGCTGGCCATCCGCGCTCTCCGGGAGCTTCTGGGCGTGGAGCTGAAAGCCCCGGCCCTCCGCCCCCTGCCGGAGAAGGCCAGCCCCGTCAACTGGCCCTGGTGGTGTATCTTTCCCGCCTCTCTCGCCGTCCTGTGGCTGGGCTCCTTCGCCGCCTACGTGGCTCTGAACCACACCGCCGCCGGTTTTTTCGTCCACTACTGGGCCCGATTCACCAAGGCCGGCGACGCCACCTATTACCTCTTCATCGCTGAAAACGGCTATGTCCCCACGGGAGACATGGCCAACGCCATCGTGTTCTATCCCCTGTACCCCCTGACCATCCGCTTCGTGGGCGCCCTCCTGGGCGGCCGACTGCCCTTGGCGGCCATGCTCATCTCCCAGGTGTGCTACGGTTTTTCCGCCGTGCTCTTGGCGAAGCTGGCAAAAAAAGAGTGCGCCCACCCGGGCGCGGCGCTCCTCGCTTACTGGCTCTACCCCTTCGGTTTCTTCGCCCAAGGCGTGTTCACCGAGGGCCTCTTCCTGCTGCTGACCGTGTCGTGCCTGTACTTCCTCCGGGAGCGGCGGTGGCTGGAGGCGGGATGCGTGGGCTTTCTCTGCGCCCTGACCCGCATCCAGGGCATGCTCCTTCTCCTCCCCGGGGTCTACTGCGCCTGGCGGGCGGCCCGCGAAGATAAAAAATGGCCGCCCCGGATGCTGGCCCTGGCGGGCCCCATCCTGGGCTTCGGCATATATCTTTACATCAACAAGGCCGTGTGCGGCAGCTTCTTCGCCTTCCAGGGCTATGAGGCCGCCGCCCCCTGGTACCAGTCCGTCCAGTGGCTGGGGGACACCCTGGCCCAGCAGTTCACCATGGGCGTGAAGTACCCCGACCTGGCCAACTGGATCTACTGGCCCCAGGCGGTCCTCTACTTCCTGGCCGCCGCGCTCCTCATTGCGGGCTGGCGCCGGGAGCTGGACAACGCTTACATCCTCTACGGCACGGCATACCTGGGCATGTGCTATACCGCCGGCTGGCTTATCAGCGGCGGCCGGTACATGCTGGGCTGCCTGCCCCTCTACCTGTGCGTGGGCCGGCTCAAGAACCCCTGTATCCGGGCGCTGCTCCTGCTGGCCGAGCTAATATTCTTCCTCGCCTGCAATTATTGGTTCATGCAGGGTCAGGCGATCATGTGAGCATCGTCTTTCTCCGGTCCCGCCGCTTTCGCGGCGGGACTTTTTGCCCTCATGCCGGCAGGTCCGTGTAATTCTTCATCGCTTTCCCGTTCATGCTCACGCACGCGCCGAAGTGGCCGTCATGCCTTTCGCTGAATACCGCCACATTGGCCCCGGCCACCTTCTCCGTGGTGGACTTCACAACGACCTGCTCCCCGGTCTTCATCGCCCCGATAGTCCCGTTTTCGTTGTCCGGCTGGAAGTAGAACCACCCGGCCGGGAACACCCCCTGGTCCGCGCCGCTCTCATTGATGCCCTTGCACTCGTGTACGAACGTGAGCCCACCGTGGCACAGCATGCCGTCCTCGCCGATGTAATACCACAGGCCCTTGTTGGTGCCTACCCACATATCGGCCACGAGCTCACCCGTGGCGGGGTTCCTGAACTTCCACCCGCCATTTTCATGGAGCCAGCCGCCGGAAGCACTGTCGTACCAGGGGTGCCCGTACCCGGCGATGTAGGCGCTGCGTCGGCTGTAAACGTTCTTCTTTACCTGGTTGCCGCTGTTGCCCTCCACCGTGGTCACCTCGCTGTCTGTGACGTCCACCACGATCCCCGTGTGCACCAAACTGTTGCCCTGCTGGAAGAATATCTGGTCGCCCACCTTCGGGTTTTTATCATACCGCCCCTGGACCTTGTAATACCCGGCGGAGTAAGGACACGCCGCACCCAGCTCCCCGGTCTGGCACTGGATGCGCTGCCCCTCGGTCTTGCCGAACGCCTTGAAAAAGCACCAGTCCACGAACACGTCGCACCACTCGAATCCGTTCTTGTTTCCGTTGTAATACCCGGCGCTCGCCAGGTCCCTGGCGTACTTGGTCCAGTTGGCGGAACCGCTGTTGCCGGTTTTGCTGTCCAGGTTGGAGTTGCTCGCCTTCTCGCGATAGCCCACCTCAGTCAGCGCGATGTCTACCACCTGTTTAGCCGATGTCATCTCTATTTACCTCCTTGTTGTACTGGGCTGTGCTGATGCCCAGCAGCGCGCCCAGCAGCGTGTCCACGATGGCCGCCGTCTTGGCCAACTCGTTGGGATAGGGCCAGCCCCACACGCCCGCGAGGCCCACGTAAGCCGTGGCCAGCGCCGGGATGACGATCATCGCCACCCACTTGAGAACGTCATATACCTTGTCGTTGAGCTTCATCATATGTACCTCCCTCCTTATTTTCCGCCCCTGCTCTCCAGGTCGGCTATCCGGTGATTGGCGGAGTCCATCTTCTCCTCCAGCACGGGTACCCTCTGCGCAAAATTGTTGTGCAGGCGGACCTCTCGTGTCAGTTCATCCAGTTTGGTATCCGTTATCGCCTGCGAGACCTCGATCTTATGCTGGAGCTCATTATTGCCGGCCCGGACGGTGATCACGATACCCGCCAAAGCCAGTCCGCCGGTAATAAGGGCGGACAACACAGCATCGCTCATTTTATCGCTCTCCCGTCGATCGTTATGACTTCTTCCCGGTGATTTCCTGGAACTCTTCCTCCGTTATCCAGCCCTTTACGACTGCGTTCCGGGTCATCCGCTCGCTCCAGAGATGATTTTTATAGAACCCAAGAACCTCTTCGTATTTTGCACTATGCTCCATGCTTGTCCTCCTTTAATCCAGCTCCACTTCAGTCATCATGCTGATGTACTGCACATCCGCCGTGACCTTTCGTTTCCAGAGCTCCTCCGGCGGAATATCCCGCAACACGAAGTAATACTGCCCGTTCGTAGTCTGAAGATGAACCAGCTCCATATTCTCGTAAGTCTCGGTGATTTCTCCATCTGAAATAGTCACAGGAGAGCAGTTATAGTCGAACTGTTCTTTCGTCACGGGGGTGTCGGATACGAAGTTGTTTCCGTTGAGATGCAGATCGGAAAGCGTAGTTCCGTCGGACAACGTGACCGCATACAGTATCTCTTCCACCGGCTCAGGTTCTATAGGCGTCAGTGGGTCATAGGGACTGGGCTCAGTCGGGCTATGATCATCGTAGAAATCGTCCATTTTCTATTCCTCCTTTTTCTAATTGCCAGTAACACCGAAAGATGGGCGAACCCCGCCCGTATTACTAGCGCCACTTCCGGCCGCATAGCCGCCGTAGGCCACATTGGCAAAGCCTGACGACGAGACGACGTCACGCAGCCAGAAATTCTGACGTGCGGGGTTGATAAACCAGGGAACAGCTTGCATCAGTGCGAACTGCTTCTGATCGATGGTGAACAGTGTAGGACGAGTCGCACCATCGTTCATAGCATTATAAACAGAAGCACCATACATCTGCCACTCGGAGCAAAGTTCGACGGTCGAGTCGTCCCAGAGATAACCGGACACATGACCGTCCTTGACGGCATTGCTGATGATGATCCGGTGGTTCAGCACGTTCGTTCCAAAATCGGTCGTCGCTATTTCCTTAGCCTGATCGAGGCCGGTTTGACGCATCTCGGAAAGCGCATAACCACCCTCAACGGTGTTGGCCTCTTCGATCTTGTTGTTCATCGGACAAAAGTACAGCGGGGCGTCGGGCATCACGACCACGTGGTGTGTGGTGCAGGACGTATCACCCTGGCCGTACCAGTAGTCAAAGTCTACGATTCGCCAGGTGTGGCCGTTTATCGTCCAGTAGTCACCCAAATAAAGCCCCTCAAACGTGCCAGCAGCTATCGCTGCTTTCTGCGTATCGGTGAGCGTAGAACCGAGATTCTTACCTCGGAAGATATTACGATGCATGTTGGGAATGTTGTATGCGTTGAACGGGCCGAGGTAGTCCTCAGGTGCTGGGGACCAGTCTGTTGCGACGGTACCGCGTTCCAATTTAACACGCCCATCATTGTACAATCTGCAAGCAACACGAAGATACTTCGCTCCGGATGGCGCGGGTCCTATCTGATAAACGACATGGTTATAACCGGGAACCCCACCAACGTAACGTTTAAACGCACCTGGTATCAGTGACGAACCGGTTTTATCCGTGTAAAAACACGAATCTATCATTACATAATTTTTATCACCAGGATCGGCTGTTATCCAGTTTTGAACAGTAAATATATCGCCCTCATTCACTGGTATATAATCAGTCAAGGAAGGATTGGCATAACTACTCGGATATGGTTCGCCCGTTGAATCTATCATTGCCGCCATAGAATTACACATGGCAAACAGATTTACATTACCAATAACTACATCGCCCTGTGAGCCATTCACGGAATCCACTCCCCCGGCCGGCCCCACAGGCCCCTGTTTTCCCTCCGGACCGACGGGGCCAGTCGGGCCTTCCGGACCACGCTCTCCCTGGGGACCCTGCGGCCCGACGACTTCACCCAGATCTACTGTAGGCATATAAAACTCTCCTTTTTTGTTATTATCAGGCCACGTTGAAATACAGGTGCCCGTCCTCTCCAATGGAGAAGTCCGGCGCTTTCTCTCCCGTGTAGTGCAGAATAAGGTGACCTTCCTCCACGCTGAACACATAGGCCCCTTCCGTCGGGACGACGGTGGCTGTCCCAGCCGGACCCGGCGGTCCCTGGATACCAGGAGGGCCTTCCGGGCCGGTATCTCCGGTCTCCCCCTTCTGCCCTTGGATTCCCTGCGGGCCTTCCTTTCCCTGCGGGCCCGCCGGACCTGCCGCTCCCTGCGGACCGCGCGGGATCCCGAACCGGATGGAAAATGAGTCCCCTGTTGTAGACTTTGTCGCCGTGGCGTCGCTCCCGGCGGGCAGCGTGGACGCGCTCACCGTCATATTCTCGATTGCCTGTTGTGCTTTCATCGCGGCCTCTCTGCTGATCTCCGAGTCCCTGGCGCTCTTGGCCGCTTCGTCCACGTAGGGCTGTGCCGCCTCGTCCACATACTGTTTTACCAGCGACCCACGGATGCTCCGCGCCTCGGACTGCTGTTCCACCACCAGCAGCGAATCGTCGTATAGCGCGCCCGCTTCCGGCAGATCGCCTATCGCTTTGTCAGCCATCCTTCTCCTCCTTCGCCGCCGCCAGCTCGAACGCCCTGCGCAGATGGGCCCGTGCCGACGCGATAAGGTCCACCGCGTCCCCTGCCGCCTGCACGATGCTCACGCACTGGAACGCCTCGTTGATCTCCTTCTGCAGCGGGGTCATGCTCTTCTCGTCCATATCACGCCCTCCTTTTCTCGGGATTAGACCTTACCACTGCCGTTCCCAAAAATCGCCTCCCCAAATTCTCATTAGATACAAAAAAGGACGCGCCTTCGCACGTCCTACATCATGGAGGCCCCCTTGTGTAAAGGGGGCTGTCATGCAAAGCATGACTGAGGGATTGTAAAGGCCCCCTCTGACGAGGGGGCTGTCAGCGCCTTTGGGGGTCCCCACGCGAGCCCAGCAAAGCGGGTCGCGTGGGGAAGAGAAGGAGCCGCGGGCCACTCGAGCTTTGCCGCTTGCGGCAAAGGGAGACCTGGCCTGCGTGTTCCGACGATGTGACTGGGGGAGAGAAAAAACAGAACCCGCTGTATCTCTCTCAGTCTCGCTTGAATGGGCCCCCATGAAAGCCCAACGAAGTGGGTTTCATGGGGAGAAGAAAGAAGGGTTTTGACCGATGAGGGGGCCTGGCTTGCCAAGGCCGCGAATCTTCAAAGCCCTTCTGACGCTGCCAGCTCCCTTTACACAAGGGAGCCTCCATAAGGTAGGAGCGGCGCTTCAAGCGCCGCTCCTGCCTTATACATCCCAAGCTACTGTCAATTGTTCCTCGTCCATCTGCCGCTCCAGGGCCTGCTCCACCAGCATGGCCACGTTGTCCTCGATGGCCTTCCGCCCCGCCTGGTACAGCTTCCGCAGGCACCGGGGGTTCCCCTTCTCCGCCGGGATCTTCGCCACAGCGCACAGCTCCCGGATCGAGCTGGTCACCGACGTCCTATCCATCGGCGTCCGGTCCTTCGTCAGGAACACCGGGCCCTCTTTTATCCCGTTCCGCTCGGCATAGGAGGTGATCTCCTGGCACAGGCACTTGGGCAGCCGGATCAGCTTCCGGCTCTTCCCCTCGCCTATCACTGCCTGCCCCGCTTTCGCCGCCTCCGCCGTGATCTTCGGCAGCTCCTGCACCGGCAGGTCCGCGTTGGCGAACACCTTGATCAGCAGATATACTCTCTCCCGGCCCAACAGCTGCGCCGTCTGCAGCAGATGTATGTACTCGTTCCGGGTCAGCTCCGGAGCCACGGACGCCTCCGTCTCCAGCGTGTCCCGCAGCTGGTACTCCCGGTGGCCCATGTACTCCACATAGGAGTTGGCGGCGGAGATATGGATATTGGCCGTCCGGGGCGCGAACCCCTCCGCCAGCAGCGCCTCCCGGCAGGCTTCCAGGGTACCACGCCGGATGCGCCCGTCCTCGGGCAGCGCATGGGCCAGCCGCTCCAGCTCACGGCGATAGCGTTCCACCGTGTCCGCCGTCCGGCCGCTTTCCAGCAGGTAGTCCAAAAATCCCCGGATATTCTCCTCTGTCATGGGGACGCCCTCTTCCCGCCGCGTCACCCGCGGGCTGGTCGTCACTCTGATTGTATCCATGATTCCGCCTCCTTATGGAGTATCGCATTTTCTGGGGTCCCCGCGCGAGCCCAGCGCAGCGG
This sequence comes from uncultured Oscillospiraceae bacterium, assembly GCA_947581795.1. Taxonomy (GTDB): domain Bacteria; phylum Bacillota; class Clostridia; order Oscillospirales; family Oscillospiraceae; genus CAJOIG01. Next base: position 125,123 of record CANPVS010000001.1, on the reverse strand, counting down.
GTCGCGTGGGGAGAAGGAAGAAGAGCTTTGACCGATGAGAGGATCTGGCTCGCCGGAGCCTCGAATCTTCAAAGCTCTTCTGACTTGAAAGGGAGCAGGGCCAGAGACCCTGCTCCCTCCATTAGGTTGCTATGTTTGGTTTACCCGGTGTTGTCTTACTTGACGGGCTGATAGTTCACGTAGTCGCCCTGCACGTCGGTGTAGGTGCAAGCGCCCCAGTGACCGTTGTGCTGCGTGCTGAAGTAACCCCAGCCAAACCCGGGAACCTGCTGCCAGCCGGACAGGACCGCGCCGATGCAGCCGTTCTCATTGCTGGGCTGGAAGTAGTACCAGCCGTCGTACTTCGTTCCGGTGACCTGCTGGAAGCCGGTGACCAGCTTGCCGTCAGAGTCGGTGTAGTACCACAGGCCGTGCTTGGAGCCGGTGAAGATCCACCCGGTCACGAGCTTGCCGTCTCTGTAGTAGTAGTAATCACCGTCGAACACGACCCAACCGGTGCCGGACGCGGGAGCGCCGGGTACGGTGGACTTGTCGATCAGCTTCGCGATCGCGTCGCGGATCGCCTTCGCGGCATTGACCATCTCATCGGTGCCAGCGGTCTCGGGCAGCGCGTTGGCAGCCGTCAGGGCAGCCTGAACAGCCGCGTAGGACTCCTTCGTCCACTTGCTCGCGTCAACAGCCGCGGCCTCTTCCTTCGCCTTGGCCAAATCGGCCTTCGCGGCGTCATAAGCGGCCTTCTTCGCGGTATCGTCGGCAGCCTTCAGCAGCAGGGCGGCGATGTTGCGGGTAGCGGCCTGGATGTCGGCCGTCACAGTGGAGCTCTGAGCGGCGATGCCAGCGGCGATCACGACGGTCAGCTCAGTCAGGTACTCGTTGGAGTGGCCATTTTCAGGAGCCTGCTCGGCCAGAGCCAAGTCGATCTGCTCCTTCAGAGCCTTCTGCAGGGTGGCCAGAGTCTCGGTGTCTTCGGCGGCGCCCACGAGAGCGGCGGCCAGAGCGGTCTCGCCTTCCTTCACCGCCTCAACGGTGGCAGCCTCCTCGACGACCTTCTTCGCGGCAGCGATGGCCTCGTCCAGAGCGGCTTTGAAGGTAGAGGTGTGGCTCTTCGCGGCCTCAGCCTCGGCATCGGTGATAGCGGCCTCCAGAATGGCCTTCTCGTCGGCCAGATCCTTCGCGGCCGTATCGGCGGCGGCCTTGTCCAGGACGGCCTGCAGGTCAGCCTGAGCTTTCTCAAGGGCCTCCACGGTAGTGGCTTCCTTGGCAGCCTTCTCGGCGGCCTCAAGAGCGGTGCTCAGCTCAGCCTTGAACTCGTCGGTGTGGTTGTTCTCGGCCTCGGCGGTAGCCTTGTCGATAACAGCCTGCAGAGCGGCGCGGGCGGTGCCCACATCGTTCTTCTTCAGGGCGTTGTAAGCCTTATTCAGGATATCAGCGGCGTTGGTCAGCTGCGCCTGGGTGACATTATCCTTCGCCACGACAGCCTTGGCGCTGGCCAGAGCCTGCTCAAGAGCATGCCAGGTGTCAACGGTGTAGTCGGCCTCGATCAGCTTTTCAGCCGCGGCGATAGCCTCTTCCAAACCGGCCTTGTCGATCTCGTCGATCGGTTCCAAAGCAGCAATATCAGCCTCAAGAGCAGCGGCGACCTTGTTGACCTCGGACTGCAGAGCCTTCACAGCGCCCTGGTTGATGAGCGCCTCGGCCTGCTTCATGGTCTCCTTCAGCTTGCCGTAGGTGGTGAAGATGTACTTGGGCGTGCCCTCGTCCTGAGTCTGGTAGGTGGGGCCCACTTCCTTCTCAGCATTGGCCAGCAGCTCAGCCATAGGCTTCAGATCGGCGTTCTTCTTCTCCAGATAGCTGCAGACCAGGATGATGTCGCCCACGCTGCTGACCATCCGGTTGTTGGCCTGGCAGACCTTGTTGTGGTTGGTCATGGTGTTGCCGGCGGTCGGATCCTTGAACAGGTCCTCCATGGCGGCGACAGCCTTCTTGATGAGGCCGATCGCGTCGGCGACCTTCGCCTCTTCGGTCGTGCCGGCCAGCTCGGAGCCATGACCGTAAGCGATCTTGTAGTCGATCGGGTCGAGGATCTTAGCGGCCGCAAGGATGGTCTTCGCGTTCGGGACGTACTTCGCACTGCCCCAATCGCCCAGAGAACCGATCGTGAACGTAGCGCTGCCGGCATTGGTCAGCGTCTCCCAAACAGCCGTGTCCACTTTGTCCTCAGGGCAGTACTGGATGACGACCGTGTAAGTGCCTTTCTTCAGGACAGCGTCCTCTTCTTTAGAGAGCGCAAAGCAATGGCCCGAAGAACTATCGATCCTCATCTCGAACGGCTTCGTAATGACGGCCTTACCGTCCTTATCCAGCACGGCCATCCGGATGGCATAGCCTTTCTCGTGAGCAGCCCAGGCATCAAACTCATTATTACCAAAGATCTGGATAAACACACCTTTCTCTTCTCCAAAGGTGCCAAAAATGTCGGGGCTCAGCAGATTGTTGGTATGGCCAACCAGCGTATTGGTGTTGCGCGCCTTGGCGCTGTACGCATCGACAACCCAATGGTCCGCATTAAACCAACCTTCGCAGTTATAGTTTGCTTGGGGCTTGATATACCCAAAATACGGCATATCAGAGGTCGCAGTCACGAGCTCGCCGATGGTGAAGGAATAGACGTCGATCTCTTCCCAGTCGCCATTCGCGGCAGCATCAGCGGCGTTCTCGGCGGGGTTCACGTTCTTATTCACGTAAACATGGACGATCACTTTGTCCGTCGCCGCGAAGTCAGCACTTTCGAGATTGGTGAGCGTTACGGTCGCGGTCCCGGTGCCCCAGGTGGAGCAGAGGCCGTCGCCGATGAGCAGCTTGAAGGCCGTAGCTTCAGGCATCTTGCCTTCTTCGTAAGGCTTATTGCTGCTGCCATACTGTTTCCAGGTATCGATCCCCGCCGCGTTCTTCACATGGAAAGCAATGGCGTACTGATAGCCGTCCACGATCTGATCGGTGGCTGTGAAGCCCTTGAAAGCGTTGACCTTGAACTTAAGGCTCACGGTCTTGTCAGAAGCCTTGGCCGCGCTGCCGTCCATATACTCAAGGGTGGGCTCGCCGGCAGCAGCGTCATGCTGCTTCAGGGCCTCGACCTTTTCGTACACTTCCCACATAGTGGTTCCGGGTGCGAATTCCACGGTGGCGGTGGTCTTGTCGGCCTTCAGCGCCTTCACCGCGCCCAGATAGCCGGTGTCCTCGTTGAACTTCTCCCAAGTCTGCGCGCCAGTGCTGGCATTGGCGCCGGTGGTGTTGGTACCCAGGCCATACCGGGTCGTGTTGTAGAGATCTTTGTTGTAGGGCGCGCCGGCGATCGCATTATTGACCTCGGCCATCTCAGCGTCGCCGGGTTTCCACGCCTCGCTCTCCATGGCCAGAGCCTGCAGAGCCAGATCCACGGCGTTCTTGTAATCCACATAGGACGCACCAAAAACATCGTCGTCGTACTTCAGTCTCACAAAAGCCTCGGTGGCCTTCTCGAGAGCGGCACGGTATTCCAGCTGGTAGGCATGCGCCCAGACGCTGCCCAGCGTCAGAGTGATAGTGCTGCCCAGCTTGGCCCCCGCAGGGGTGTCGTTATACTTATAGTGCCAATAGCTCGTGATCAGCTTCGCCAGCTGATTCATGTTGAGATACGTCATCCGCAGCCCATCGGCAGTGTAGATGTCGTCAACCAGTTCGTTCTTGCCGCCGGGCAGGAAGCTCTCCAGGGCAGCCGCGGTAGCCTCCACGGTCGCCGTGTTGACAGTCAGAGCCACCTCAACGCCATCGATGCCTTCCTCCAGCGTCCGGGCGTTGCCCAGCACACTCAGGAAGTCCGTCTTGGCCGCCTCATCACCAGTGGCGTTCTTGAAGGGATAGTAGGCCTCGGGATCACGCAGATAGTTGGTGAACATATCGGCAAGGATCTTGTCGTTCAGGTCGAAGCTCACGCAGCGGACCTCATGATTCTTGACCTTAGCCTCCAGGCCCAGCTCCTCCACCTTCTGGACGTCCTTCCAGAGGCGGTAATGAGCTTCCTTGGTGACCACGCCCAGCTTCACCAGCAGGGGCAGGTCCTCCTCCTCTTCCTCGACCAGAGCCGCAACGGCCTCGGGGGCCTCCACGGCCTCCTCTTCGACCACGGGCTCCTCAACGACCTCGGCCTCGGGAGCTTCGGGCTCCACGGGGGCCTCGGGTGCCTGCTCCTCAACTTCGGTCACGGTCTCTGCTTCGAACTCGTCAGCCGCAAGGGCCGGGACGCACAGAGACAGAGTCATGACCAGCGCCAGAAGCAGGCTGAGCATACGTTTTGTCATTGTCTCTTTTCCTCCTAAATAGATTGTTATTTTCGGGCGTCGTCCGCGCTACAGACTACGCATATTGTAGTCCGCCCTTCGTATAAAGACCGGCCGGAAGCGCCCGTTTTCCGCCTTTGGCGGAAGTTCGGGCCCCAGTCTATCGGAAAAAGAGCGCGACAACGCCGCCTGCGGCCCATTGGAGGGGCTACAGGCTGCCGTGCTATGTAAAAAATCAAGTTTTTTTGAAATTCCTCTTGCTTTTTTCCTTACGGGAGGCTATAATCAACACCGTAAAGTTGGGCTCAAAGGAATGTTTTCCCATGTCTGCACCACAGATTGCGTATTCTGTGGTGTATTTTTATATCAGTAAGGGCATCCGCTCCATCTGGGCCCGCTGCTCCGTGAAGCTCCGGATCGTGTAGATCCGCGTTGTCTCGATGCTGCTGTGGCCCAGGATGTCGGCCAGGCGGAGAAGGTCCTTATACATCTTATAATAGGTGCGCGCAAAGAGATGGCGCAGGTTATGGGGGAATACCTTGCTTAATGCTACCCCCGCCCTTGCCGCCAGCCGCTTCATACTTCTCCATATATTGCTCCGGTCCAATGGGAGCCCGTTTTTGCTCAAAAACACCGGTCCGGACAGGATATTCACGTTTTTGCAGTATTTGAGCAAGGTTTTGCATAGTTTTCCAGGCAGAATAATGGTTCTCCGCTTTCCTTTGCATATTATTTCAGCTTTTCCGGCGCGCAGAGATTCGGCGGTTATGGCCTGCACTTCGCTCACACGCACCCCTGTCGCGGCCATGGTCTCCAGCAAAAGAGCCAGCCTCGTGTCCCCTTCTTTTCTCGCGGTATTCACCAGCCTTTCATATTCGCCCTTTTTCAATTCCCGGCTGGGGTCCGCGAAATTCCGGCGCTGGACGCGCAGGAACTTCAATCGCCATTCACAGTATCCACAAAAATCCAGAAACGTATTCACTGCCGCCAGGGCCCCGTTCACGGTCCCGGCGGCCTTCTTTTGGGCCACCAAACTCTCCTTAAACGCCACCAGCGTGGCCTTCTCCGTGACCTCTCCCCCGGCGAAGGCGAGCAGCTCGTCCACCGTGCGGGCGTACTTCACCACCGTCGCCGGGCAGTATTCTCTTTCCTTCATCTCAAATTGAAATAACCGTTCCGCTTCTCTGTCGATCTTCATTTTTATACTATCTCCTTTCTTATTGGAAGGCCCGCACCATATGGAGCCCCCCTTGTCAAAGGGGGGTGGCCCGCAGGGCCGGGGGGATTGCCGTTGGTCCAAGGACAATCCCCCAGTCAGCGCCTGGCGGCGCTGCCAGCCCCCTTTCACAAGGGGGCCTTCCATGCGGTGCTATTGCCCCACTCTACATTTTCCAATAACGCCGGAGATAATACAAACAGGGCGCGCTTTTCAGCGCGCCCTTACTGTCTGAAAATACCGTTTCGCCTGCCAAAAATAAAAAACTTCCCACAAATCCGCATTTATGTGTATAATAGACATCGTAGAAACAAACGAATTAAGCGCTATCTTTTGGGTGGCGCGATCCAAACTACCGACAGGAGGATTTTGAGATGGGTATCGAGGATATTTTGAGCGCGGGCATGGAACAGGCACAGGACATCCCCGCGGAGCCCAAGGATCAGTCCGGAGACTTTCCCCCCAAGCTGGAGCGCGACCCCGCCGCGGACGTCCAGGCGCCCAAGCTGGAGCGTGACCCCGCCGGAAAGGGGCATGATATGAGCTTTGGGGAATCCTTTGATTCCATGATTGCCCGGCACAAGCTGGAAAGAGCCATAGAACACGGGAATAAGATCGCCGCCGAGCACAGAGCGGAGGATTGGCGCAAGGTCCTGGAGAAGGAAGAGGCAAAGAAAGAAGCCAGGGAAGCGGCCAAAAAGAATAAATAATAAAATGGATCCCCCAGGACAGGAAAGGTGGAAGCGATATGGCGGCAGATGTGATCCGGATTATAGGCATCGACTTCGGCACCAGCACCTCGGTGGTGTGCGTCAAGCGGTATAAGGACGGCGAACCCGTGGGCGACGCGTTTTTGAGCTCCTCCGTGACCTTCGGCAACGGCCAGGGGGACACCCGGGCCCACACCCTCGTGCGCCGGAACGGCAACGGTACATATACCTGCGGCCGGGAGGCCGCAGACGAGGCCCCGGACTCGGAGATCTTCCGGGAGTTCAAGATGGACCTGGAGAGCCCCGACGAGGCGAAGCGGACTCAGGCCCGGACCCTCACGGAGGAGTTCTTCAAGTATCTCTACCGCTGGTATGACCACCAGCGTTCCGACATGGGCGACGCCGGGGATCAGGAGAAGACCATCGTCAGCTTCCCCGCCAAGTGGTCGGAGGGGACCCGCGCGTTCATGGCGGAAGCCGCCAAAAAGGCGGGCTTCCCGGACGTGAGCGTCATGGACGAGCCCTCGGCCGCCCTGTACGCCACCCTGACACGGAAGATGAACGACGTCAGCGACAACGGGTTTCTGCGCACCGGGAAGCCGGGGTACATGCTGCTCATCGACATGGGCGCGGGGACCACGGACCTGGCCGTGTGCCGGTATACCGTCACGGCCGGTGACGGTGACGTCATCCGGGCGGAGCAGATCAAAAACGAGCTGGTGTCCACGTGGCCGGAGAGTGGAAGCGCCCCCACCTTCGGCGGCCGCGAGGTGGACCGTCTCCTGGAGAGCTACCTCACCGATTACATGGTCTCCTGCGGTCTCACCGAAGATATGGCGCGGCAGCTGGTATGCCGGTCTGATTCCGTGAAATCCTGGAAGGAGGAGACAGTCTCTGCCCGCCTCAACGAGGGAGCGGTAGTGGACAGCTGCGGCTTTCTGTCGGGGTACATGATGCTCCTGCCCCAGAAGCAGCCCTTCCCGTCCATCGACCGGGCCAAGCTGGAGGGCCTGCTGGGCGAAAAGCTGGAAGGGTTCAAATCCCTCATCACTGGCTGTCTGGACAGGGCCTGTGCCCTGGAACCCGCTATTCAGGAGCAGGGGCTGGACCTGGTGGTGCTCACCGGCGGCCACAGCGCGTGGTACTTCACGGAGGCGCTGCTGAACGGCTCTATGCCCGGCGTGTCCCATCCCGCGCTGAAACGGGCGCGGGCGGAGAAGGCCCGGGTCATGCGGCTCAGTAATCCCCAGGAGACAGTGGCGCTGGGTCTGGTATACAGCCTTCTGCCCCTGCGGCAGGCCGGAGAGGAACAGCCCCAGCCTGAGGAGGAACCGCAGGTCGAGGAGCCGCCCCAGCCCGTGCAGCCGCCCCAGCCCAAGAATACATATAAATGTACCGTTACGGTCACGAGGAAGCGGCAGTTTTATGGAGCCGCTTTGAAGATGTTTATCTCGGTGGACGGCGGGACGGAGCACCGGCTCACTCTTGGGGAGTCCTGCAGCTTTTCCGTGTCTTCCGGCAGCCACACATTCACCTGCTGCCTGAAAAATTCAAAAAACGCCCGAACAGAATCCATAGAGATCGACGTGGACCGGGATATGAACCTGCTCACGGATATCGGCGGTCCTCCGGCCTTCGCTATCTGCTTCCAGGACGGGGACAAAATATGGGGCGCCGCCTACGACCAATATGCCGTCAGGCTCACGAGAAAAGCGCAGGTGCTCGGTATCACCAGCAAGATGATCGTCACAGTGGATGACGACCAGACCTTTGAGCTGGCGCCCGGCGATCTGTGCCTCTTTTCCGTCCGCGCGGGCACGCATACGCTTTGCTTTTCGGGCACCGGGAGCAATTCCGCCAGGTACCGGACGGACTTTCGTGTGGACCACCACATGGAACTGATCTGTGAGGTGGCAAAGATCGACCAGGCCTACGGTATCAAGGTGAAGGAAGGCCCGAAAATCGTGGGGATCGCCAAACCTGTCTGACAGGACCGGCCGCGGCCCTCCGATCATGAGATCCGGGAACCCACGACAGATCCCAAAACAGGAAAGGCAGAAACAAAACACTGACAGGAGGATTATAAGATGGGTATCGAGGATATTTTGAGCGCGAGTTTGGAGCAGGCCCAGGACATCCCGGCGGAACCCACGGATCAGTCCGGGGACGTTCCCCCCAGGCTGGAGCGTGACCCCGCCGCGGACGTCCAGGCGCCCAAGCTGGAGCGGGACGCCGGTGGGGAGGGGCATGATATGAATCTGGGAGAGTCAACAGAGGTATACATTGCCCGGCACCAGCTGGAAAGAGCCATTAAACATGGAACGAAGATGGCGATCGAAAACAGAGAGCGCGATCTGGCAAAGGCCCTGGCGAAGGAAGCGGCAAAGAAAGAGGAAAAAAAGAATAAATAATAAAACGGATCCTCCCAGGACAGGAAAGGCGGAAGCGATATGGCGGCAGATGTGAGCCGGATTATAGGCATCGACTTCGGCACCAGCACCTCGGTGGTGTGCGTCAAGCGGTATAAGGACGGCGAACCCGTGGGAGACGCGTTTTTGAGTTCCTCCGTGACCTTCGGCAACGGCCAGGGGGACACGCGGGCCCATACCCTCGTGCGCCGGAACAACAACGGTACATATACCTGCGGCCGGGAGGCCGCAGACGAGGCCCCGGACTCGGAGATCTTCCGGGAGTTCAAAATGGACCTGGAGAGCCCCGATGAGGCGAAGCGCGCCCAGGCCCGGACCCTCACGGAGGAGTTCTTCAAGTATCTCTACCGCTGGTATGACCACCAGCGCTCCGACATGGGAGACGCCGGCGACCGGGAGAAGACCATCGTCAGCTTCCCCGCCAAGTGGTCTGGGGGCACGCGCGCGTTCATGGCGGAGGCTGCCAAAAAGGCGGGCTTCCCGGACGTGAGCGTCATGGACGAACCTTCCGCCGCCCTGTACGCCACCCTGACACGGAAGATGAACGACGTCAGCGACAACGGTTTTCTGCGCACCGGGAAGCCGGGGTACATGCTGCTCATCGACATGGGCGCGGGGACCACGGACCTGGCCGTGTGCCGGTACACTGTCACGGCCGGGGATGAGGACGTCATCCGGGCGGAGCAGATCAAAAACGAGCTGGTGGCCACCTGGCCGGAGGGCGGCGGCGCCCCCACCTTCGGCGGCCGGGAGGTGGACCGTATTCTGGAGGCCTACCTCACCGATTACATGGTCTCCTGCGGCCTCACCGGCGATATGGCGCGGCAGCTGGTATGCCGGGCAGACTCGGTAAAGACCTGGAAGGAGGAAACGGTCTCGGCGAGGCTCAACGACGGCGGCGTGGTGGACAGCTGCGGCTTCCTGTCGGGGTACATGATGCTCCTGCCTCAGAAGCAGCCCTTCCCGTCCATCGACCGGGCCAAGCTGGAGGGCCTGCTGGGAGAGAAACTAGAGGGGTTCAAGACACTCATCACCGGCTGTCTGGACAGGGCCTGCGCCCTGGAACCCGCTATTCAGGAGCAGGGGCTGGACCTGGTGGTGCTCACCGGCGGCCACAGCGCGTGGTACTTCACGGAGGCGCTGCTGAACGGCTCTATGCCCGGCGTCTCCCATCCCGCCCTGAAACGTGTACAGGCGGAGAAGGCGCGGGTCATGCGGCTCAGTAATCCCCAGGAGACAGTGGCGCTGGGTCTGGTGTACAGCCTTCTGCCCCTGCGGCAGACCAGAGAGGCACAGCCCTTGCCGTCACAGGAAAAGCTGATGGAGCAGGCGGAGCAGTTCTTCAGCCGCTGGGCCATGGACCCTGATCACGCATCGCCGTGGATGGTCACCCAGCCGGCCCCATCTGTCATTCGCTGGTGGCATAATCAAAGCAAACAATATACCATTTCTTTCGGTGAAACCGGCCTGCACATAAACAACCTCTTCGGCAGTTCTCATCGGTGGCAGGAGGATATAAGCTGGCAGGATCTTCTCTCCGGGCACATCATATCGGACACTCTCGATTCGTTGGAGATAGAGCGGGGAGACGAGGCGCCCCTCCGCCTGACTTATGCCTCTTTTGATTTTGTGGAGTATCTGCATAAGTTCTTTGTAAAACTGCAGGCAGCGCTCAGGGAGAAACCCACCGCCTATGCATGGGACGACCGGCTGTACCCCAAAGCCAAGGAGTTCATCCGGAAGAACCTGAAGCCAGGGTGGTATGTTTTCGACGAGCCGGACAAGATCGAAGTTTTACGGACGCGGGTCGAGATCCCCGCGGACGCGGATATCTGTCTGGCCTACTCTTGGGCGGTCTTTCGCTCAAATCTGGGAAAAGACGGCTGGGCGATCACAGACAGGGGATTTTATAGCCGGGTGGTGTTTGAGTCTCCTAAATTTACCTCCTGGGGGACTTTTTTGAACAACCTGCTGCTTGGCAGATATTCCGATGTGCTCCAATTGGATCAGCAGGGCCACAGATCAGTGTTCCTGAACCTTTATGGCAGCGGCGATAAAAAGATCATAGAAGTAGCCAGCATGATCCTCCGGCTCCAGGAATACCTGCAAGATGAGTCCTTGGCACTCCAAACAAAGACATGACACGTACGGCAGATGAGTTGAGGAGGCATTTCCATGGCAAAGACTGATATCAATTTTTCCGACCTTTTTCAGGGCATCGACCCGGAAAAGCTGAAGATCGAAAACCCCATCCAGGTACCGGATGAGTTCTATCGGGAGCTGCTGGACTGCTCCATGGAGCGCAGCACGCTGGAGTACGTCAGCGACCGGGCCCACTTCCCCGACACCGGCGTGCCGAAAGACACGGTCACCTGGCTGCAGGTGACGCGCCTTCCCGTCCACCCGGAGAACGCCGACAGCTATGATCTGTTCAACCGCTGGCAAGGGGTCCTCTCGTCGATCCACGCCTGGGGCTACCGGTTCTTGTTCCTTCTCCAGCGGTGGAAGGGCGAGACCCACCTGTATCTGGGGACCGTCTCCAACAACCGCGATTTCTTCTCCAGGGACGCGGTGGAGCAGATGCGGGAGGCCACCTCCGGCAGCATGCCCGGCGTAGAGCTCCGGCCCCTGAGTGACAAGGAGAGCCTCTCCGAGGTCATGATCCCCCTCTCCAGCCACAAATGCCTGGGCGCGGTGACAGGGCTTCCGTCGTTCTTCAACGAGAAGGAGCCGGGCATCCTCCAGACACTGGACTCCCTCGCCTTCGGCATCCGGGGCGACCAGGACCAGGAGCGGCCCTATTCCCTGCTGGTCGTCGCCGACCCCATCTCTGACCGGGAGACGGGGGACATCATCGACCGGATGCGCCGTCTGGGCAGCCAGATCCACTCCGATGTGGAGCGCAGCGTGAACGCCAACCAGAGCAACAGCGAGAGCAAGCAGAAGGGCCTGAACCCCTTCGCCGCCGCCCAGCTCGGCGCCAGCGCCGGCAAGATCCTGAGCAAGGTCGCGGGCGCGGCGGCTTTCGCGATTTCTCCTCCCCTTGGCGTCGCCATCGCCGGCCTGGGGGACAGCGTCGCCAGTCTTTTTGGCAGCGCCCTGGGCGTCGGCATGGGCCAGCTCAATAAAAACGTCTCCTCCAGCTTCTCCCTGACCGTCAACACCTCCTACCTGGATAAGTTCGCCAAGTACGCCGAGGAGCTCACCGAGGTCCACATCGACCGCATGAAGCAGGGGCGGAATCTGGGCTACTGGAACGTAGGCGTCTACGTCCTGGGCGACACCCGCAAGGACGTGACCACTGTGAACGGGATGCTACGCTCCATCTACGCCGGCCGTGAGAGCTATGTGGAGCCCATCCGGCTGCACATCCTGCGGGAAAGCTCCGGCGCGCTGGACACTGTGCGCAAGCTCCAGATGGTGCCCCTTTACGACGACAGCGTGGAGGGCATGACCGAGGACACCGAATGGCACGTCTTCGGCAAGTACTATCAGTATCTCAGCACCCCCATGAACACGAAGGAGCTGGCCCTGACCACCTCCCTGCCCAAGCGGGACGTGCCCGGCCTGCGGTTCGTGAAGACCGCCGTCCGCTTCGCCAATAACCCTCCCATCACCCACGGCGACACCATCACCATGGGCAAGATGGTGGACATGGGCGTGGAGCAGAACGCCGCCTACCGCATCGACCCCAACGACCTGGTGCGGCACACCCTGGTCTGCGGCAGCACCGGCTCCGGCAAGACCTACACCTGCAAGCGCATTTTGAAGGAGCTGCTGGGCAAGGGCATCCCCGTGCTGGTCATTGAGCCGGCCAAGGACGACTATGTGCGCTGGGCCATCGAGATGAACAAGACGCTCCCGGACAACATGAAATTCCAGATCTTCATGCCCGGTTCCGACGAGTTCGAGGGTGTTCCCCTGGAGCAGCTGCGCCTCAACCCCTTCGAGCCCGCGGCCTACCGGGACGCCAAGGTCAACATGATGTCCCGATGCGAGAATCTGGTGGCCTTTTTGAACGCCAGCCTCCCCACAGGCGACATCCTGCCCGTGCTGGTGGACGAAGCAGTCTATTACCATTACTGCGGCTACTTCGGAAAGAAGTTCACCTCCGGCCGCCCCATGGAGCAGGCGGATATATATCCTCCCCTGTCCCAGCTCACCGGCATGGCGAAATACGTCCTGTCCCAGCGGAATTACGAGGCAAAGGTCCGTGACAACCTGATCGCCTGCCTGGAGACCCGCTTCCAATACCTGGTCCGGGGTACCAGAGGCCAGCTTCTGGACGTGGACAAGTCCACGGACCCCGCCGTCATCTTTGACCGGCCCACCGTGATCAACATCAGCGGCATATCCGCGGCGAAGGACAAGGCGCTCATCATGTCCCTTCTCATGCTCAGCCTCTATGAGTACCGCCAGTCCCGCTATGCCAACGACCCGGAGTATCGGGCCAGGGCCGCGAAAAACGAGCTTCTGCACATGACCCTGGTGGAGGAGGCGCACAATGTCCTCCTGAAGCCCCAGGTGACCGGCGCCGACTCCGGCAACCCCCAGCAGGTGGTGGCAGACCTTTTCAGCAACATGCTCTCCGAGATCCGCGGCTACGGCCAGGGCCTCATGATCGTGGACCAGGTGCCCACCCGGCTGATCCCGGATGCCATCAAGAACACCAACTACAAGATCGTCCACCGTCTCACCGCCCCTGACGACGGGGAGATCATGGCCGCGAGCCTTGCCCTCCGGGAAGACCAGCGCTCGCTCATTCCGGCGCTCCCCATAGGCAACGCGATCATCTACGGCGACAAGGATGACGCGGCCGCCTGGGTGCATCTCGCCAAGTGAGGAGGTAATAACCATGCCGCCCATCACGCCAGCCGCCAGGCTGCTCATTACCGGCCTGGGGGTCGCCGCCGCCGCGTCTGTAACGGCCGCCGTGCTTCTTGTCCGCCGGCAGAAGGCGCAAAACCGGAAGAAGATCATCTCCGCCGGCATCGCCCGCCACGCGGGAATGTACGACGGGCTCTACGAGGGGCTCTGCCAGATCCTCTCCCGGGAGGAGCCCATGGAGCGCGACACCCTGAAGGAATGGTGCGAAAGGACCTCCCGCATCGAGGGAGAGCCGGAATACACCGCGGCCTTCCGGGACACCTTTGACGGCGCGCTGGAAGCGCCGGAGGAGGAATACCGCAAAAAGCTCTCTCTCCTGCTGGAATGCATCGCGGGAGCGGGGATTACACGCATGGAGGAAAAGACCATCCCCTACGGCGCTGCCAAGGACGCCTATATCTATCTCGGCGAAGGCGCGCCCGCCGGCGAGACGGTCTGCAGCGTCGTTAAACCCTGCTGGATGTTTGAGGGCCGTCCGGTGGAGCAGGGGATTATCATGAAAGGAGAGCCTTGACCATGGACATGTGGGAAAACATGGGCCAGCCCCTGGACATCGGGACCCCCGAGTCTGTGGAGCACCCGGCGGTCTGGCCGATCAACGACAGCGCGATCCTCCAAAACCTGGAACAGGCCCGGGAGGGCGCCGGAAACAGCGATCTCCCTCCGGATGTTCTGGAGAGGGCCCAAGAGATCCGGATAGATCAGCTCGGAGAGACCAACGTCCTCCGGGAGTATATTGAGAGGGCCCGGAATACGGTGGAGGATGTGCGAAGCTCCGATTTCGACCCGGCCGCCTTCCGCGAGAGCGTCAGGGCCGGCGCTGACCAATGGCATGAACAGCTGGAGCCGAACTCCTGCGCCATTGCCAGCCAGCAGTTCGTCATCAGCGAGTACACCGGCCTTCCCGTCACGGAGGCGGACCTCATCAAGACAGCATCCCAGATGGGATGGTATGAGGGGCTTGGAACGCCCAGCGCGGACGTGGGAAATCTGCTGACGGCCTATGGCATCGACGTGACGATCCGGCCGGAGGGGGACTTTGACGATCTCTCCAGTGCCCTGGCGGCCGGAGACCGGGTGCTGGCGGCCGTTCAGAACATAGCCATGACCACCGAATGGGCCGACGGATACCCCGCGTATTCCGCCAACCATATGGTAGAGGTGCTGGACATCGACAGATCCGACCCGGAAAATCCCCGGGTGATCGTCAACGACCCCGGCATCCCCAACGGGCGGGCCATGTCCATGACCCTCGAAAATTTTGAAGACGCCTGGAGGACCAGCGGCGGCTATATGTGCGTGGCGCACAGGCCGGACGGCGACGGGAGGAGGACACAGCTATGACGCTTCAGGAATTGATGAGGAATATCCAGCAGGACCCTGTCTGCCGTGCCATGCTCCCTGTGGACCTGACCATGCTCTACCCGGCGTTTTCCGTAAAGCGGGGCATCCTCTGCGCCCACATCCTCTGCCACCGCGTCGCTGTAAGGCCCGAGGGGCTGGAGATCTGGCCGCCGGAGCTGCGCCTGGAGATCGCCTGTCCCCGGGTACGGCCCATCTCCGTCGTCAATCTGAGATTTGACGGTCCCTATACCGAAGGCACAAAGCTCCTGCCCAACCGCTCCCCGGAGGAAAAGGCCCGCTACGGCGAGGCCATGGGCCGTCTTGTCTCTCTCGGCGACCGTCTTCTGGCGGACTGGGAGAAGACCGGTTCCGCCGATGTTTCCGCCTACAATGAGTGCCTGCGGTCCGTTCTGGAGCCGTCCCAGTGGCAGCTCCTCTCGGCCTTCGCGGAGCCGTAAAGATGGAAAAGGCTTTGCGCCTGACGCTTCTCGTCTACGAGCCGGATGAACAGAAACGCGCCGTGATCCATTCCGCCCTCCGGTCTTTCGCGGCCCACCGCGACATGGACCTTCGTATCGACTGGATGTTCCGCGCCGCCCAGGAAGAACAGCTCCCCCGCATCATGCCCGACACGATGATCGCTCTTGTCAGCGCTGAGATGGGGGAGCGTTCCGCCATCGCCGGCCGGCGCATCTATGACGCCAACCCCGACTGCCTCCTCGTCTATTACGGGCGGCCTGAGCCGGACCTCATGCCCCTGCTGCCCGCCCGGCCGGTGGCCTACGACCCCGCGCCTGACAGCGAGGATTCATGGGAGACGATCCTGTGGGAACTCACGGACCGGATCATCGCCGCGAACGGGTATTTCCACTGGAGCGGAAAGGACCGGCAGTACCGCCTGCCGTACCGTTCCATCACCCATATCAGGAGCGAGCGGGTGTACCTGGATATTTTTACCGTGGGCGGCGGCGCCTATCGCATGATCGGCAAGCTGGATGAGGCCGCGAAGCGGCTGACCTGCCCGCCTTTCCTGCGCGTCCACCAGAGCGAGCTGGTGAACACGGACCATGTCCTGGCCCTGGACCGCTCCCGCCGCTGCCTGATCCTGAGCGACGGCTCGGAGCTCTATATCAGCCGCGCCCACTACCGGGAGGTCCTGGAGTGGTTCAAAAACTGGAGAGAGAAATAAGCCGTCAGTTGTAAGAAGGAGGCTCATGTATGAAAAAAACGGTATTTGACCCGGAAAAGATGTATACCTACCTGCGGGGCTACGCCTCCGGCGCGGGGATGGGCCAGACTCTGAAAGCGTTGTCCTTCGCCCGGGAGAAGCACGCGGGCCAGCTGCGCAAGAGCGGCGAGCCCTACATCGTCCACCCGCTGACCATGGCCTGCGACGCCGTGAGCATCGGCATCCGGGAGGACAGGGTCATTGCGGCCATATTGCTGCACGACGTGTGCGAGGACTGCGGCGTGCCCCTGTCGGAGCTTCCCGTGGACGACACGGTGCGCCACGCGGTGGACCTGCTCACCTTCCGGGTCATGGAGGGCGAGACGAAGGAGACCGCCAAGACCCGGTACTACAACATGATCCTCCAGAGCCGGGAGGCCACCCTCACCAAGCTGGTGGACCGCTGCCACAACGTGTCCAGCATGGCGGGGACCTTCTCGGAGGAGAAGCTCCTGGCCTACATAGACGAGACGCGGCAGTACGTCCTGCCCCTGCTGCGGAAGGCCAAGACCGCCTACCCCGAGGACGCGGACGTGCTGTTCATCCTCAAGTACCACATCGTCAGCGTGGTGGATTCCCTGGACGCTGCCATGCAGGTCTACCGGCCCCACGGAGACCAGGGCACGCCGTGATCCGGCTGAAAGTGGAATGGGCGCGGCCCGAGGGAGCCGACGGGCTGTATACGGTCCACGCCCCCGGCGCTCTCATGGCGGGCCTCTGGTGGGCGGACGGGACCGGCCCCCTGCCGGACTGGACGGCCTTTGCCTTTGTGTCTGTGGACCCGTCCGGGAACGGGACGTTCCGTCTCACCGGCAGCCGGGCGGTGCCCCGGGAGGCCACTCACATCTTTCTCCGGGCGGCCGCGCCTGACATGACGACAACGGAGGAGGCCCTCGTTCCCCTGCCCTCCCGACGGCCTGCGCCGCCTATGGAGGGGGCCGTCCGTCTGGGCCTCATTACCGATCTGCACCTGAGCGGCAAGCCCTGGCGGGTGGGCAAGGCCCTGACCCTGGCCGGGACGGGTGACGCGGTTCTGTGTGCCGGGGATATGGTCAACGACGGCACACCGGAGCAGTTTGAACTGCTCCGGCGGCTCATAGAGGACCGCCTGTCCCCGGATACGCCCATGCTGGCCGTGGCCGGCAACCACGACTTCCCCGTTCAGCCTGATACCGGGGCGTGCTTTTACGCTCTGCAGGACCAGCTGCTGGACCGGGCGGAGCGCCTGGGCCTGGCCGTGGAGCGGGACGGGAGCGGCGCCTGGGCCGCAGGGCTGGGCGATATCGACATCGTCGGTCTCAACGCCGCCTGCCCGGGCCGGAAGCTGGCCTTTCAGAGGCAGGGACAGCTCCCCTGGCTGGATAAACATCTGACGGATACGGCCGCGTCATGGCACGTGGTGCTGTGCCACGCACCGCTGCTGGCCCACAACCCGCAGCGCCGCCGGTCCAACGACATGCCCTATTTCAGCCGGGACAGCCAGCTGCAGAATATCCTTGAAGCCCACCGGAACATCCTGTTCCTGTCCGGACACACCCATATCTCCATGAACTGTCTGCCCGGCTGTGTGGATATGGACCGGGAGCGGTCCATCCTGTACGTCAACGGCGGCAGCGTCCGCACCACAACGCTGAAGCCGGAGGAGCCGCTCCTGCCCAGGGAGTGGACAGACGGGAACATGCTCTGGCTGGAGCTGGCCCCCGGCCGGGCGGAGATCACGGCGGTGTCCCTCGAGAGCGGCCGGCGCATCGCGAGGGGATATTACCGCTTCGACGGCGCAGCTGTCGATGACAGGCATCAGACAAGCACCGACGCACGATAACAGACAAATAAATCCCCGTAACCACAATGGTTACGGGAATTTTTGCTATCCCGGAACATTACTCCCAAAGCAGTTTTTTGTTTGCCGCAAATCGAAAATGATTATCACCCTTGGCAGAACAACTCACCACCTGGCCATCCCCAGGTCGTTCGTTGCATGGCGGCAGAGTGATTTTTCAATAACAATTGTTTTCCCCGGCTTCCTATGATAAACTAGAGATGAAAGAAGGGCTGCGGATGCTGAACTTGTATGTGTTGGATGCGGTGTCAGACGAGAGGATACCGGTCGGCGTCAGCGAGGCAACAGAGCATGACCTTACCGCGACAAAGGACTGGCAAACAAGCTGGACCACACCCTTCGCCAGGCATTTGCCCAATAAAGTAGCATTGCGCCGCTCGGATGACGGAGATCTGCTCGGCCTCATGTCCTATGAGTTGGATGAAAGGGGCCTGGCGGTGGAGATCCTCTACATGGAGAGCGCCCGCCACAGCAACGCAAATCTTCTCCACGCCATAGGTCAGCAAAAACGGTATTACGGAACTGCCAAAGCTCTGTTTGCCTATGCGGTGCAGGTCTCCATGGACGCGGGGTTCGACGGTGTGCTTGTGTTCCGGGCAAAGACAAGCGAACTTCTGGAATACTATGCCAGGGAGTTCGGCGCCCGGCAGTTGGCCGCATATGACCCCTTCCGAATGGTGATTTGGGAGGATGCGGCAGAACGGATCATTTCTGAATTCAGGGGGTATCCAAATGGCTGAGATGAACAAAGAAGAATTGCTCCGGGCAGAAGCGGTCGGCGCTGAAAACGGCTGGGTCGCGCCCTTGACGCAGGAAGACAAAGAATACTTTGCCTATCTGCGGACGGTGTTCAAGCGGTACAGCATCGTGCCCTCCAAGGCCACCCGCCTGGAATATGATTTCGTCGTTCGGGTGGCAGAGAGCGAGTTCTATCTCCAGCAGGCAAACGCTTGAGCACCAAATAAACACCAAAACCCGAAAACAGGCTGATAACCAAAATAGTAAACCCCGTAACCATTGCGGTTACGGGGTTTTGCTGTGGAGCTGCTGGGCAGATTCGGACTGCCGACCTCGTCATTACCAATTATAATCCGTTTGTTTTTAGCTGTTGCAGCTTGCTGTATCTTGTCGAGTGTATCGCCCGTGGCTCTAGGCGTTCCGAGTTTTGCCTGTTGTAGCTTGTTGCAGCTTGCTCTGGGCTCTTGTGTGTCTTTTTAGGGTGTCGGTGTGTCTTTTGTGTGTCTTTTAAAACGGCAGTAAATTTGGACCGCTTAGTCCACACCAAGGCCGGCCAGGACCTCTTTCACAAACGCCGCGTCCCCGGCATCCTCGATGCTGCCGTTCTTCATGTTGGTGTATACGCACACGGAGAGTTCCACACCCTCTCCGGCATCGAAGCGCATCTCCCAGCGCTGGTCGGTGTTGGACCGGCACATCACCTGGTGGCCGGTCAGGCCGTTGACCGCGAGCGGGGTGATGGGTCCCAGCGGAAGAAAGGCGCCGCCGGGGAGAAACAACTCTTCCAGCTCCTCCTTGGTTCCATGGCAGCCCTGTTCCACGTCCCACTCCACCATGTACCGCTGGTCCGGGGTGTACGCGACAAAGCCGCTCTGCGGGATGGCGTCCGGCGCAGGCTCCACCAGGAACCCATCCGGGATGGTGAACCAGATACCGTTGGTGTGAAACTTCCCATCTTTGTATAAAAGCATAACTTTTTTGCTCCTTTCTAATGCTCTAACACATATTCTAACGTTTTTCGTTTGTGTTTGAATATGACGTTTTGAATTATACTATGCCGGAACGGATTAGTAAAGGGCATGGTTGAAATATGATCGACAAACGGTTTGGGAAGCGTGTGAAGGAGTGCCGCGAGCGGATCGGGCTTACCCAGGAGCAGTTCGCGGAGAAGATCGGCCTCACGCCCAATTACATTTCTACGGTGGAGCGGGGCACGGCGTTCCCGCGCTACGAAAAGCTGATAGCGATCATCAACGGTTTGGAGGTCTCGGCAGACGCGCTGTTCTGTGATGTGGTAGAGCACGGGACAGAGTATAAAACAACGCGGCTGTCCCAGCTTCTGGAGGCGTTACCGAACGAGGAGCAGCGGCGCATCCTTCAGATGGTGGAGCTGATGGTGAAGCAAGCCGGCGACACACCTTAATAAATCACTCACGGCGGCCCATCCGGGCCGCCGCTTTTATACGGACGAAGAACGCGCAAATTAATTGCCGGGAGGTGTGGTGAGGCCATAGAACGGCTGGTCTTTCATGTGGACGTAAACAGCATGTTTTTGTTCTGGGAAACGGCCTGGCATCCCTGTTCGTGGATAGAGCGGTCCGATAACGCGTTAATTTCATAGCCCGAAGGCCAGGAGTTCAAATCCCTCTCCCGCCACCATAACTGGTAACGCAGTTTGATACAATGGTATCGACTGCGTTATCGTTATATTGTGCCGACGCGCCAAGGCTTTCCGCCCTGGCGCGTTGCATTTTATGGGTTGTGATGCCTGTATGGCGCGGTTTTGTGAGGGCCTTTCGGGGTGAAAGCGCAGGCTCTGGTCGATGGCTACCGTTAAACGACCGCGATTCGTTAAATTACCGGGGATTCATTAAACAGCCGGGGTATCGTTAAACGACCGGCTGTACTGGCTGAGCTCATTCAGCCGGCGCTGCGGTCGCACGATACTATTTGTTTTCCTTTTGGGCGTCCAGATGCAGTTGATGGAAATACTTTTCATAGTTGGCCCGGAACATCTCCCGGTAGGCGGCGTTGTCGGAGTGGTGCAGTTCATGCAGATATTGGTGCTCCTGCCCACTGATAGCTGCATCGTTCCGGCTGAGCATATAGATCGCCAAGTCTGAGCATTGGTCGGAGATACGTTCCAGGTCTTGCAGGATGTTCTCCATCTGGATGCCGTTGACCACGTCGCACTCCCCACGGGTGAGCCGCTCCACATGGCGGGCCTTCATGACCTCGATGATGTCGTCGATGACCTCCTCCAGCGGCTCTACTGCCCGTGCCCGCTCCAGGTCATCCGCCTTGAAAGCGTTGGTCGTGAGGGTGAGGATGTCGCTGACTACGGAGATGGTGCCTTTCAGATCCACCTGGGCTTCTTTAGTGAGGGCCTTGCCGCTCTCCCGGAGCCGGTCGTTGTCATGCTGGA
Source organism: uncultured Oscillospiraceae bacterium (assembly GCA_947581795.1). GTDB lineage: Bacteria > Bacillota > Clostridia > Oscillospirales > Oscillospiraceae > CAJOIG01. Next base: position 103,990 of record CANPVS010000001.1, on the reverse strand, counting down.
TGTTCTGGGCCAGATCGCCGATGCGCTCAAAGCAGGTCAGCGCCTTGATGAGATAGTTCTGGGTGCGGGTATGGGCGGCCAAGGTGATATAGGGGGAAAGGCTCACGATATACTGGTTGGTGGCGTCTGCCATCCGATCCAGCAACGTCTCCCGCTGGCCGATGCGCTCGGAGCGCTTGGGGTCGTATTCAAAAATTTGGCCGGCAGCGGCTTCGTAGTTGTGCTGGGAAAGGTCGGCCATGTGGCCGATAAGGTGCGCGGCTTGGTCCAGTGCCATCTCAGGGCTGGAGATAAGATGACTGTCCAGCTCCCGCAATCCCTCCTCGATGTCCTGCTCCTCCGGGTCCAGGGGCTTGTCCGGCACCAATTTCTCCGCCACGCGGGCAAATACCCCGGACATGGGCAGCAGCAGCACCGCCGGCACCAAACGGAACAGACCATGGACGTTGGCCACGCCGCCGGAATCCAACATAGTGTTCCAAAGCCCGTCGCTGATAATGCCCGCAGTCCGGCCTGCGGCAAGGACTGCCGTCACCAGCAGCGCCGCGCAGATGTTGTAGATCACATGAACCGTCACCGTGCGGACCTGCTCCGGCTTTGCTCCGATGCGGCAGACAAGATAGGCCGAGAGGCTGTCGCCCATATTCACGCCTAGGATCACCGCCACGATGCCGCATAGTTTCAGGCCGAAGGAACTGGCGAAGGACTGCAAAATGCCGATGACCGCCGAGGAACTCTGGATGACGCAGGTAGCGCCCGCGCCGGTAAGAAAGCCCAGTATGTAGTTGCCCTCCAGCTTCATGAGAAAGCTGCCAACGGTGTCGCTCAGACCGCTGACCGCATCGCGCATATAGATGAGGCCCATGAACAGGATGCCGAAGCCCACCGCGATGGACCCGGCGCTCCTGGCACCGCTCCTGTTCACAAACATGATCATCACGATGCCGGCGATCAGCGCCAGGGGCGCGAGATTTTCCGCGTTGAGCATATACAATAGCCCAGCTCCGCCGCTCTCCACATCCATGAGCCGGATGATCTGGGCGGTGATGGCCGTGCCCACGTTGGCGCCCAGGATAACGCCGATGGACTGGCGGAAGGTGAGAAATCCCGCGCCAACCAGGCCCACCGTGAGAACGATGGTGGCGTGAGAGCTTTGGATCATGCAGGTGACGAACATACCCAGGATAAAGCCCAGGGCGGGCCTGGATGTCACCTTTGCCAACGCCGAGCGCATGGCACCGCCAGAGCAGCTTTTCAGGCCGTCGCCCATGACGCGCATGCCGTACAGGAACATGGCCAGCCCGCCCAGTAGGGCGATCAGTTGATACACAAGGTCCATGGGGCCTCCTATCTGGCGTTCTGGGGAATACCCGGAACGGTCAATTTATCCCACTATGACACTTTACTTGTTCTTCATTATACCGGCGCTTTGTAAAATCCACTATCACGGGAATGTTAAATCCATGTAAAGTCAACGGCCGCCGGACGTGTATCAGGCACATCCGGCGGCCGCCGTTATGTTCTTTTTGTTTCAGTCGCCCGTTCGTAGCGGAAAGCGCACCGTGACGGTCGTGCCCTTCTCGACTTCGCTCTTCAAATCGATCTCTGCCCCCAGGACCAGAGCAGCGTGCTTGACGATGGAAAGGCCCAGACCGGTGCCACCCGTCTCCTTGCTGCGGCTCTTGTCTACCCGGTAGAAGCGCTCAAATATGCGTTCCTGCTGCTCCGCCGGGATGCCGATGCCGTCGTCGGACACAGTGAGGACCGCACCCGTGCCATCCCCACGGGCGTCTACGGACACATGACCGCCCTCGCGGTTGTATTTGATAGCGTTGTCGCAAAGGTTGAACACAATGCTCTGTATGAGCTGCGGGATGCCGCGCATGGGAGCCGGTCCACCGGTGAGCGAGAGGGCCACGCCCACCTTGCCCGCCCGGGAGCGCAGGTCATGGACGACCGCCTCGGACATCGCGTACAGGTCCGTGTCCTCAAAGCGCATATCCCCAAGCCCCTCGTCCAGATGGGAAAGACTGATGATGTCACTGATGAGCTGCATCATCCGCTGTGCCTCGGAACAGATCTTCCCGGCGAAGGGCTGCACGTCCTCCTGCCGCACCATGCCGTTTTGAATGAGCTCGGCGTAGCCGGAGATAGTCTGCAGGGGCGTTTTCAATTCGTGGGATACATTGGCCGTGAACTCCCGGCGCATGGTCTCCGCCTGTGCCTTTTCCGTCACGTCCATCATCAGCATGGCAACGCCTGAGATCGTTCCGGCGCTCAACACGGGGCTGGCGCTCAGGCGGTAGACGCCGTTCTTTCTATGGATGTACCTCTCCGCCGCCTCACCATTGCCTGCACGAGCCAGCACATCCTGCACATCCAGATCCCGGCTCACGGCGAGGATATCCTTTCCCTCTGCGGGGAGGTCAGTCTCCAGCAGGGCGGCAGCGGCTTGATTCATACTTAGTATCCTGCCTTTGGGATTGAGCAGGACCATACCCTCTTTCATGCTGCCTGTGACCGCGTTCAGTTCATCCTGCCGCTTCCCTAACTCGACTTCCTGCGCCCGGAGCTGCTTTTGCTGCTGATCGATCCGGCGCAGCAGCGGGGATATCTCCTCGTATCCCTCGTTTTCCAGCGGCCTGTCCAGGTCCACCGCGTTGAGCGGCTGCACGATGCGCCTGGAAAGCCGCTGCGCCAACAGAACTGAGAGAATGAGCGCGATAACGATGATCGCGGCAAGCCCCTGTCCTACGCCCAGGAGCATGGTGAGGACTGTGTTCTGGGCGATGGCAAGTCGAAGCACTGTTCCGTCCTCCAGCCGCTGTGCCGTGTAAAGTGACCGCTCCATCAGCGTAGAAGAATACCGCTGGCTCTCCCCAAATTCTTTTGCCAGTGCCTGTCGCACTTCTTCCCGTTCCAGGTGATTTTCCATATCGGCACTGTCCGCGCTGCTGTCATAGAGGACGCTTCCGTCCTTGTCGATCCAAGTGATCCGGTAGTCCCGGATGTCCAGACCGTCAAAGTAGTCCATCCCGCTTAGCTCCACGCCTTGGGCAGCAAGTTGGGTCTGCATCCGAAGCTGTGTCTGCTCGATGCGGGAGAAATACTCGTACAGGACCCCCATGATCAGAACGAGCGACGCCAGGAAAACCGTGAAGGCCACCAGACACAGCGCATGAAATATCTTCTTTGTCATGACTTGTCCTCCAACCGATAGCCCACGCCCCGGACCGTCTCGATGCAGTCCGCAGCGGGTCCCAGCTTTGCCCGGAGGGAGCGGATGTGAACGTCCACCGTCCGCGTCTCTCCGGCATATTCCGCGTCCCATATCTCCCGGAGCAGCGTATCCCGGTCAAAAGCCCGTCCGGGATTGGCCATGAGTTTATACAGCAGCTCATACTCCTTCAGCGTGAGCATGACACGCTCACCGTTCACCGCGACCGTGTGCTCCTGTGGATTCAGGGTCAGGGTCCCTGCGCAAAGAATATCGCTCTCCTCCTTCGGGGCCGTGCGGCGCAGCACCGCCTTGATCCGGGAGACCATCTCCATCATGCCGAAGGGCTTGGCAAGATAATCGTCCGCGCCCCGGTCCAGGCCCGTCACCTTGTCAAATTCCGTGCCCTTGGCCGTTGCCATGATGACAGGGATGCCCGCCGTTGCCGGTTTGGCCCGCAGCTTTTCCAGCACCTGTAAGCCGTCCTCGCCGGGGAGCATGATGTCCAGCAGGACCAGCTGGGGCACGGTCTCTCCCATGGCCGCCCAAAAACTCTCGCTCTCAGCGAACCCCCGGCTCTCAAAACCGGCAGCGTTCAACGTATAGAGGATCAAATTACGGATGGCGTCGTCATCCTCCAGACAGTAGATCAAACTCACGGCGTCACCTCCCTGTCGCCGGTGATGGAAAATACCACCCACTTGGCGATGTTCACGGCATGGTCGCCGATCCGCTCCAGATATTTGCCGATCATGAGTAGGTCCAACGCCTGCTCCGCGTCCGTCTCCGCGCTGCGTACTCGCTGGATCAGCAGCTTTTTTACCTTTGAAAAGTAACCGTCTACCACATCGTCATAAGCGATGACTGCCTGCGCTGCGGCCACATCCTGTGCCACAAAAGCGTCAACGCTGTCCGTGACCATTTTGATGACCGCCCGCGCCATGGCCGATATATCCTCCGCCTCGTCCGCTGGCGAGAGGTTTGCCACGGTGATGATCTCGGCAATGTCTCCCGAATTATCCCCGATGCGCTCCATATCCGTCACCATCTTCAGCGCCGCAGAAATGACGCGAAGATCAGTAGCCACCGGCTGTTGCTGCAGCAGGAGCTTCAGGCACAGCCCCTCGATCTGTCTCTCTTTCTGGTCTATCTGTGCGGAGAGATCGGGGACAGTGCCGGCCAGTGAAACATCTCGCTCTGTCAGAGCTTTGGCCGATTTTGCGATGGCGTTTTCGCACAGCGCACCCATGGTGATGAGTTCCCGGTTGAGCGTGTCCAGTTGCTCGTCAAATTTTGATCGCATCATCCGAACCTCCCCGTGATATAATCCTCCGTCTGCTTCTCCTCCGGCTGGGAGAACATTTTTTCTGTGCCTCCGTATTCCACCAGCTCCCCAAGCAGGAAGAAAGCGGTATAGTCTGAGATACGCACAGCCTGTTGCATATTGTGGGTGACGATGACAATAGTATATTTCTCTTTCAGCGCCGATGCAAGTTCTTCGATCTTCCCGGTGGAGATAGGGTCAAGCGCAGAAGTCGGCTCGTCCATAAGAAGTACCTGCGGCTCTACCGCCAGCGCCCTTGCGATGCAGAGCCTCTGCTGCTGGCCGCCGGACAGACCCAGCGCGTTTTTCTTCAGCCTGTCCTTTATCTCGTCCCAGATGGCCGCGTCCCGCAGGGACCTCTCCACGATGTCGTCCAGCTTGGCCTTGCCCTTGATCCCATGGGTCCGGGGGCCATAGGCGATGTTGTCATATACGCTCATGGGAAAGGGATTGGGCTTTTGAAACACCATGCCGACGTCTTTTCTCAGCATATTCACATCCACGCCTGGGGCAAAAATGTCCTGTCCGGCATACCGCACCTCCCCGGTGATCTTTACGCCGGGGATCAAATCGTTCATCCGGTTCAAGGTCTTGAGAAAGGTGCTTTTGCCGCAGCCAGACGGTCCGATCAGGGCGGTGATCGCGTGTTCCGGGATATTGATGTTTATATCCTTCAATGCCTGTGCGCTTCCATACCACAGGCACAGGTCTTTCACTGTAATGATGTCGCTCATAGGTCTCTCCTCTTTTTGAAGTACCGTCCCACCAGCATGGCCGCCAGCTGGATAAGCAGCGTCAGGACCATGAGGATGGCGGCGATGGCAAAGGCCACGCCGAACTCGCCCTGTTCCTTGGCGTAGACATACAGCGCCACAGTCAGGGTCGCGCCAGCGCTACCCAGGCCCTCGAAGAAGCCATGGACCGCGTGGGCAAAACCGGCGGTGAACAGAAGCGCCGCCGACTCGCCCAAGATGCGTCCCACGGACAGGATGCAGCCGGTGATGATCCCGTCTACGCAACCGGGCAGCACCACGGTGCGGATGACCCGCCACTTGCCGGCGCCCAGACCGAAGGCGCCCTCACGATAGCTCTGGGCCACGGTCTTGAGGCTCTCCTGGGTGGTTCGCAGGACGGTGGGGAGGTTCATGATGACCAACGTCAGTGCCCCCGCCAGGAGAGAGGTCTGCATATCCAAAAAGGAACAGAAAAACAGCATACCTACCAGGCCATAAATGATGCTGGGGATGCCGGACAGGGTCTCGGCGGCATATTCGATCACTGCTACCAATTTTTTGTTCCGGGCGTACTCATTGAGATATACCGCCGCGCCCGCGCCCAGAGGGATCACGAATATCAAGGCGGCAATTATTATGTAAACCGTATTCAGAATGTCCGGCAGGATGCCGATGTTGCCGGTGAGATAGCTGGGCTTGGTGGTCAGAAGATTCCAGGAGATCTCCGGGAGGCCCTTTGCCATAACATACGTCACCAGGAACAGCACCAGTCCGGCGGTGAGCGCCGCAGACAGCCACATCAGTATCCGCATGAGCAGGATATAGGCCCTGCGTTTTTTCGATATGCCTGTTTGCATTTCACGTCTCCTTGCTTCGTTTGAGAAAGAAGTTCAGCGCTGCGTTGATGAGCAGGATGAAAAGATACAGCACCAGGGCGATGGAGAACAGCGCCTGCCGCTGCAAGCCGCTGGAGTAGCTCATCTCGCTGGCCACCGCCGTTGTGAGAAACCGCACGCTCTGGAAAAGCGACGGCATATTGGCTACGTTGCCCGACACCATCATCACCGCCATAGCCTCCCCGATGGCCCGGCCTACGCCAAGCACCACCGCAGCGGCGATGCCGCTTCGGGCGGCGGGGACGCTGACCCGGAAATAGGTCTCCGTTGGCGTGGCCCCCAGCGCCAGGGATGCGTCCTCGTACTCCTGGGGGACCGCTTCCAGGGCCGTGATGGACACGTTCACGATGCTGGGCAGGATCATCACTGCCAGCACCACGATGGCGGCCAGCAGGCTGGCTCCGTCCGGCACATGGAAAATGCTGCGGATGCCGGGGACCAGCACCAACATACCCACCAGACCGTACACCACCGAGGGGATGCCCGCCAGCACACTCACCGCCGCAGATACCACCGCTTTGACCTTGGGCGGCGCTGTCTTGGCCAGATACACCGCCGTGAGAAACCCAATGGGGACACCCAAGGCGATGGCTCCCGCCGTGCCGTATATGCTGGTGAGAATAAAGGGCAGGATGCCGAACTGGGGCGTTTTGGCAGTAGAGGCCCAGGTCTTTCCAAAGAGAAATTTAAAAAGCCCGATCTCACGGATGGCCGGAATGCCGGAAATGATGAGATACACTGTGATGAGCAGCACACACCCCACCGTGATTAGGCCTAGGACTAAAAACACGCCATAAATGACGCTCTCAAACGCATGATTCGTTTTTTTCATAGGGACACCCTCTTGTTTTCCTATGGTAAAGGATACTCAGGAAAGATAAAATCCTCTATCCTATTATTGTAAAATCCATGTAAAATGTATCTGCGCTCGGTATTTCAGGCAGGAAAAACCGGCGGCAGGATAACGATCCGGCCGCCGGTATCCGACTCAAGTTATTCTGCGGCGTCCGCTTCCGCATCCTCAGAAGCAGGATCGTTGACAGCCACTGCGCCGGCTGCGGCGATGATCTCAGCGGAGTCCTCGCTCAGAGCGAAGTCGAAAAACGCCTGGGCCGCGTCGCTCAGTTCCTCGTCCTCCCGCGTCACCAGTACGAAGGGGCGCTGCACGGTGTAGGTGCCGTCCATAACGGTCTCCTCGGTGGGCTCCACGCCGTCCACGGCGAGGGCCTTCACCGTGTCGCCCACGGAGGCCAGAGAGGCATAACCGATGGCGTTAGGATTTTGGCTCACGGTGGTGATCACGTCGCCGGTGGAGGTCAGCTCCTGCCGATACTTGCAGGCGTCCTCTGTCCCGGTGATGGACTCAAAGCCGTCACGGGTGCCGCTGCCGGCTTCACGGCCAATAAGCACGATCTCGCCATCTTCACCGCCTACGTCGGCCCAATTCGTGATCTCCCCGGTGTAAATCTTGGCGATGGTATCAATGTCCAGGTCCGCCACGGGGTTGTCGGGATGCACGATGATGGCAATGCCGTCCAGGGCCAGGGTGGTCCCGACCAAGCCGGATTCGATCTCCTCATCCTTCAGGGCGCGGCTGGAAAGGCCGATGTCGCAGCGGCCCTCGCTGACTGCCTGGATGCCGGAGCCGGAGCCGGTGGGGTTGTATGTAAAGGTGACATCCTCATTTTCCTCCATGAACGCCTCGCCCAGCGCGCCGATGACCTTTTCCATGGAGGTGGAACCGTCCGTGGCCACAGTGCCTTTCAGATCAGCCGCCAAAGCGCCGCAGCTCATGAGCCCAAGAGCCATTACAGCTACAAGAGCCACCGAAATGACTTTTCCGAACTTTTTCATGTTGTTTCTCCTTGTCGATATGTTTTATAGATTTGCCGGGTCTTTCTCCCTTGGCAAGACCCATCATACCCCGTCTATTATTAAATCCTCTATCATGACACTGTAAAATCATCGTAAAACCGGCAGGGGCAGACAATCTTTTGCTACCAAACTACATCTTCTCCGTGATCTCCACTCCATTGCGGAAGCGGAACACCAGCCGGCCATCGGCGTGGACCGTGACATGGTCCACCGTGGCGGCCCAGAGAGCAGGGTCGAATGCCAGCGGGAGATTGTCCAGCGAGTAGATGGCGAAGAGGAAGCCGCTGAACTCGTCCGCCTGGCTCTGTCGCCGCTCCCGCTTCTTCTGCAGCCCGTCATGGCGGGCCCGCAGTTTCTCATAATGAACAAACCGCGATTCGACATCCTTCTATGAAAGAGGACCGGGCTTTCTATATGGCAATTAAAAGTAGTCATTTAATGATATGACGTTTGATTTTCCAACAAAAAGTGTTGCTTTTTGCACCATGCAGAAGTATACTATATGTGATGCCATATTTGAAAGAAGGATGAACCAAATGAGTGAACTAAACGAAAGGATCAGAGAATACCGGACGAGGATGCATCTTTCTCAGGACTATGTGGCCAGCTACTTGGGCATCAACCGAGCCGCTGTAACTCAAATCGAATCAGGTAATCGGAAGGTATCTGCTGACGAACTAGCTTCTTTGAGCACCCTCTTTAATGTATCAGCGGACACCCTTTTGCATGGCACAAGAGTCAATGGGCCCGCCGTACTCTTTGCGCGCAACTTTGAGAGGCTGACTGAGCAGGACCAAGCGGAAATAATTAATCTTATGCAGTTTAAAGAGAGAATGAGGGAACAGGCAGGCAAATGACCGATTTCCAGTCGCGGGCAAAACTGTATACTGACCCTGAGAAAATGGCACAGGGCTATCTGCGGATGTATTTTGCGGATAGCCCTCTGTCCTATCCTCTGAATCCTTTTCAGATGCTTAAAGATGCCGGCATCCTATTCTCTTTCAGGAATTTCAAGAACCTGGAGGGAGTATATATTCCGGCATCGGATGGTGACGATACAGCGGTCGTCGGCATCAACTACAATAGACCAATCACCCGGCAGCGCTATACTGCCGTGCATGAGTTGTGCCATCATTTCAGGGATGCAGAAAAAGAGATCGCTTGTCCGTCTGGGAGCGATGAACCGAGAGAAAGGTTTGCCGAGAGCTTTGCCGCTGCCGTTCTTATGCCGATCGGCGAATTGAAAAGGCAAGTCTGCCAACGGGCAGTGAACGGAAAAGTTTCTCTTCCTGCGGTTTTGGAGATAGCAGACCACTTTGGCGTGAGTTTTGACGCCTGCGTATATAGAATCGCATATAAGCTCAATATGCTGGACGGGGACACATCTCCGGGCAAATTAAGAAAACGCATTTCTAAATTTGGGCCTGAAAAACAACGGAGAAAACGGGGACTGACATATGCCGGCCTATATGCTGATCTGATAGATTCATATACGGCTGCCCTTTCCTTTCGCCCATCGGATCGTGCCCGCACGCTGTTCAATACAAATTACATTTACAACGATAGCCGGATGGAAGGCGTTGACGTCACGCTTGATCAGGCGGCAGAAATCGTTACTGACCTTCGGCTGCATCAGCAGCACAGTCAATACTGCAATGAAAATAATGAGCCCTATATGTCCATTGCGGGGCACTATGCCATGTATCAGCTTATCTTCTCAGAAGAAAATAACACACCCTGCTCGGTGTTCAACACTTCCAAACTGAATCATGAGCTGTTTTCTTGTTACCCATACCCAGACTATGGGGGAAACTATCGCAAGAGTGATACATTAGTTTTGGGCGCTAAATTTGAAACAGTTCCAAGCACACAAATTGTTCCAGAGCTGCTTAAGCTGGAAGAAGAGCTAAAAACGCTGATCGCGGCACAGACACAAATCCCTCTTAGTGAGTATATTCAAGGGGTAGTACGGATTCACCATAAGCTCACTGTTATACATCCTTTCCCCGACGGAAACGGACGTACATTGAGAGCGTTTATGAATTTGATGCTTGTAAAGGCCGGAATATCCCCCCTCTATATTAAGACTGACGATAAGGACACATATATCCGGGCTTTATCGTCGGCTGATCAGACGGGTGACTATTCTTTGCTCTATGAGTTGATTTTTAAAGTCCTGCTGCGATCCAACATGGAACTGACAGAGTCTGGTACGTAAAAACTCCCTAGACTCCTTATGTGGCAGGGTTTGAGGGGAACGCACTCTTGACCCCTATGAGGGAGCAAAGTCTCGGGTTATAGTTAGGACCTAGAACACGGCAGGAACATTGGTACGATGTTCCTGCCTTTCAGTTTGCGCACTTCTCCTCTTGTCACCGCGGCCTCTCCATTTATTGCCCTAACCGGGGATTTCGTGTAGGTCAAGGAGAGTCTTTCCCGGTGTTCTCAGCGGCGAGGGCTAGTTGCGGTGCAACATGCTCCGCCATTTCCTTGCCTCTATCTCGATATCCAGCTCCGGGCCGATATTCTCCCACGCCTGGATATAACTTGGCAGATACTTGTCCATCAAAATAATATCCACACTATCCCCCAGCACCGCCTTATAGTACGGTGCCTGCCACTCAAAGCAGGCCACGGCGAAGCGCTTGTCCTTTACTTTGCAGACAGTCCGCTCAACCTGAAACATAAACTTGATGTCCAGGTGTACATTGACGGCCACCAGGATCCCGCTCTTGGATTGCAGAGGGAAGGCCATTGTGTCTGTGTCCAGTTTTTTACGTTCAAACTCCCCGGTTTTAACCATACATTCTATTGCTTTCTGATTCTCCTCGTAGGGAGATGTTTCCATGATGGAATACATTTCTCTGCATCCATCTTTGCCGTATGGGATCGCCCAAAGGTAATCGACTCCATACCCAAACTCACGGTTATTTGCTGGAAGATTATTTGCCTTGGTGCGATGAGCATTATAAGTATATTTGAACATATCCACGCTAGCAAAAATAATCATTCCTGATATACCTTTACTTTCATGGTCATAGCCTATTCTTATTCGTTTGATAATATTGATTGCCCGTATTTCGCGCTCAATAAAATGTTTATGCCACATTAATTGAGCGGCGGGTGTGACCATGTATAATAAGACCGCCCTTTTCAGTGAAGTAAGAATACCACAGTACCGCCCGCCCTGAATGTCTGGTTGTTTGTCCTCTTTGGCTGCCGCCCATTTACTTATTTCTCGCTTGACGAGAGGAGCCGAAAGAAACTCAATGTCTGACCTTCCTTCCGCAAAAAAAGGAGTATTACCAAAGCGGTCAATTATATCTAAATATTCCTGAAGAGCGCTGGCCATTAGGACGCCATAAGCTGATACAGTCGCCGGTGGTTCGTAGGATTTACCGGCCAGCATAGCATCCACCTCATCGTCCAGGAGAGCGTCATCATCATATTCATGGGTTTTATAGCTAAAGCATGTAGGCTCTGACCGAGCCCCTATGCTTGTCGCCATTACTGCGGCTGCAGTGATGCGCCCATAACGAGTCGCAATCGTCGCCCAGGATACTGGCCCGCCAAACATATCAATTTTGTCTATCGTCTTCTCGATGTAAGTCGCCCAAGGGATAACAGAAGTCATGTGGTCTCGGACGTACTCCACCCCCTCTGGCGTGATAATCAGTACATCCTCCGTCCACCTGGTCACGGTTACAACATTTCTGGAAACAAACGAAATCTCACGGATAAGGTGTTGCGCCTTTGCCTTCTCAATGCACCGGTAGGCATTGGCCTTTCCCAGGATAAACAGGAGAACTGACTTAGGGACGACCGTATGGACAAACACCTCATACATCACTCTCTCAAATGCTGTCATCATGTTGGGACCTCCAGTAATAAAACAAAGAAAATGTGGCGACCGCCTTTGTTCGCCATTTTTTCAAGTGCCGGGACGCCCGAAACCCGCTCAAATTAAGGAGTTTTCGTCAATTCTCCATGCGAAAAAATGAAAGTGGCAAATCGTCATTTTTTCGCATGGCCATCATGGCTCCCAAGTCGTTTTCAATGCCCTTCTGCTCGTTCACCGAGGGGCGCACAACGATGTATGTCCCCTTCATAAGCACATCTGATTGGATCGACTGGAACGTCAAGGAACAGCTCAACGCCGCATCACCTCCGGGCAGCCATCCAGTGACCGCGTCGATAATTGCCTTTGTGTCATACCGGTCGCTGTCAGGTATCTGCACCTTGTATGACGGATAAACATAGTAAAAGGACACAGTCTTTGTGGCAAACCGCCGATACGCTTCCGGTGGAACAGTCGGTAGGAGCTCAGACATAGCTTTATTTACTGCATCTACAAACGGATGTCCATAATCAGCACTGGGCGCATATTTATTGCGATGTGTATGATACTTGCTCCTGTCACCACCTGGCGGTAACAGAGGTGTATGAAGCATCAGCCGAACACCATCAAAAACGCCCCAAATATTCTCTTCGGACACTAGAGGAGCAGCAAGCATATCCCCCATTAATATCTTGTCTTCTTCTGAGAACGAAAACAAAATATCAATGATATCCTCAAGGTCACCAAGATTCTTCGAATCAAACTCGGCTGCGTCATTGCCGATGCCATAGGTCACATCGTTTGCCAAAGATTTATTCTCTGCCGCTTCCAAATTCATCTCTTCGCACTGAATGCGCTCCAAATGCCGGCTGCAGTTATTTATCATTCTCGAAAGAACTTCCTTCAGGTCCGTTGTCCGCCGACGTTCAAACGCAAGAATTCTTCGCGCTCTGTCTGCTCTATCTATACTCATATTTATACTCCTTGATTATGTCTGTTGATAGTATATCACCAAACCTCGAAATCGCCAAATTTTTGGGCACCTCGTTTTTCTCCTATGTAATTCCACTTTAAAAAGCGAATGGGAGAACGGCACGGGGCCATTCTCCCATAAAAAGAAGTATAAATATTTGTGGAAATAAAACCTCAAAAAATATATAAATAAAGCTTGCGAAATCTCCTAAATCGTGGTATAATTAGGAGTACGGAAACGCAAAAGGCAGGTCGTGAGGCGTTCCAGCGCCTCACGACCCTATGCAGGAGGGTCAGCTCCTACACAGCTTTGCAGCGCCCATAGGCATTATACCTTTTTCCGCTTGGTTTTACAAGTGGGGGGTTAAGGATTAATGACCTTTTGATGTGTCTGCGGTGTAGGGATAGCCCTGCACCGCTTTTTTGCTTTTCCGGCGGGGTCCATGCAGGGGCCGGGCAACCGGTCCCCTGCGGCCCTGTCGGCATCACATCATTCGGCCGCTGCCGATTATTATGGTGCCGTCATACCCTTTTTCGGTGTGGCGGCGCTATTCTTATCTGGAGGTGCATCATTTATGAAGAAAACTTTATCCATGCTGTTGAGCATCTTTGCTGTGACCATCGTTTTTTGCGTTCCGGCCCTCGGCGCGGAAGAGGCGTCTCCTGTCCTTCCAGAAGCGGAGCTTGAGGCCCCGCTGATGGCCGCCGCCGTTGAGTCCGAGGAGGAAGCTGCCATAGAGCCCGCAGCTCCCGTTGCGTTGGAATCCGATCCTACTGCTGACGTTCCTGCTGTGGCCGCCGTTACCAACGGCTGGGTCAGCGAGGACGGCAACTGGTACTACTACAAGAACGGCAAGAAGCTGCAGGACTACTGGCTGTTCGGTGAGGGCTCTGCCCATGGCCTATGGTACTATCTCGGCGCTGACGGCAAGATGGCCACCGGCTTTCAGTACGTCAGCAATCCCAACGGCACCGGCTGGTTCATGTTCCAGGATACCAATTACAATGGCTGCGAGGGGGCTCTGCTCTCCGGCTGGCAGAATACAGGCATCGCCGGTGAAGCCTGGTTTGAGCCCAACCACAACGGCCATTTTGGTGAATGCACTTGGACCTCCGCATGGGGCGACTACGACCGCAGCACCAACACCTGGAGCAAGGGCGGCCCCAGCGGCGGCACCACGCCTCCTGCCTCCTCTCACCCCGCCAACGGCTGGTTCACCGATGACAAGGGAAGCAAATACTACTATAAGAACAGTAAGGCCGTGACCGGCTGGCAGTACATCGAGGGCACCTACTACTACTTCGACAAGTCCGGCAAGATGGTCACGGGCGACTGGGCTCAGGACGGAAACGGATGGTACTTCCTCGGCGCGGATGGCAAGATGCTGGATGGCCTTCGGGAAATCAACCTGGGTCGCGCCGATGACGGCTGGTACTATTTCAACCCCAAGCATGACGGCACTTTCGGCAAGGTCCTGACGGGATGGCAGCATATTACCTTGATAGAGCCCGCCCCGTATGACCCCAGCGAATTTTTACCAAATGACTACTGGTATTACTTCAATCCCAAGCATGACGGGACTTTTGGCCGGGCGTTTGACAACGGTTGGAACAACATCGGCGGCAAATACTATTACTTCTATGCCGATGGCAAGATGGCTACCAACTGCGATGTTGATGGGTATCATGTGGATTCAAATGGCGTCCGTGGTGGGAAGGTCGGCCCCTGGCTGACCGACGCCCAGGTGGGGCAGGCTGAACAGGAGATATGGGACTATGTCCGTAAAACCTATGGGCTCGAACACTATGTAGGTGGTGGATATGCCGACTCATTTTATTACGGCCTTGCAACCCCCGAAAATGGGTTTGCCATATTTTATGCTGGGATTACCGGTGTTTACAATGGGAAGGGCCTTAATGCCACCACCGAATACGATGGCCTCGTTGAACTTGGAAAGGCAATAGCAGATGGCACATACCGTGAAAGCGGTTGGACCGGCGGCAAAGCTACCTATGGCGATATAGTCATCAAGTATGAATATAACACTCAATACCGTATGTATGGGTATCACATCTATGCATGTTATGCTTGGTGATAATATTTCATTATATCCCACATATATAACGTGGGCTCCTGCTTCTCAGCAGGGCCCACTATACCATCAGATGAAAATGCCGCAAAAACAAGCTTATTATACTTGAAAAAATGCTGAATTTGTGGTATAATCACCATATAAAAGAAAACAGCGGCAGTACACCAAAGGTGGCACTTTGATGTACTTGCATAGGTGACACATCCACCTACACAGCGGGCCGAATTGCCCGCGCCGCAGGATTAGTATACCCCCTTTGCGTTGTGATTGCAAGGGTCGGTTTTAATCCTGCGGCGCAGCATTTACGGCCTACGGCATGCATATGACCGTACCGCACCGTGCAGGAGGAACATACCTGTACGGTGTTTTCTATTTCATTTTAGGAGGTACGAATATGTATTATGAAGTGTTTGCCGACCCCATCAACCTGGCCCGATATATGCGGCTCCATCTGGGCCTCACCCAGCAGCAGGTCGCCCAGCAAGCTGGCATAAGCATACAGGACATCGTCCGCATCGAGCGGGGCCAAAAGAATCTGGAGAAAAGAAAGTACCGTTTCCTGGCAGACTACTATCACCTTCCGGCCGATGCCATCTTCAACGACGAGGTGGGGACTGCCCTACCTATGTTGACTCAGCGGCCCAATAGTGCCCGGAAGCGCTTTTCACGCCTGTCCAGGCGCCTCCAGCGCCAGGATGAATTGGAACGCGCCGGCGAGGCCTATGTGGCCGAGCAGGAACGTCTGAAGCTCCAGGGAACGCCTTATGCCATCGGCGTCAACGAGGCCTACGCCGATGACCCTTCCTCCGGCTATGACATTTTCTCCTTCACCCAAAGCGGAGAGCCTATTTTCATAACGGTGAAAACGACGCGGAGCGGCGTCAGCGACCCCTTTACTCTCTCTGGCAGCGAACTGGAGGTGGCCAGCTATTGTTGTGCAAACAGTCTGAATTACGAACTCCACCTGGTCTATCACATGAACAGTAAGAGATACGCCCCCAGCCAAATCGTCTACAACGCCGGGCAGGTCCTCTCATTCATAAAGGAACCCACAGAGTTCATTGTGTGGAGGCGTTGATATGGAAAGCTCCAGTGTTCACTATATTATACATATCAAGCAGATCAGATCAAGCGGGCGGGCACAACGGCAATTGGCCGCCCCTGTAAGGCCACTGCCACAGGCCATAAGGCGAGGGAGCATGTGAGCCGATGCGGAGCAGAAGAATACTATGACTTCCTGCGAAAGGCTGCGGAAGACAAGCTTTTTGATCCTCCTTAATACTGCCTCAGCTGTTTTTTAACTTGAGATGATAGTCAGTCAGCAACTTTAAGGCGTCTTCGTCGGAAAGAGCTCCATTCCTTTTGCGCTCCCTGATGCTTAAAATATAATTCAAACTATCTCGGTACTCTTTCTCTCTTTTTTCCTGCTCGTTTGGAGCGCATGAAATATAAGCTCTCCTATATCCCAAAGAACGAATATTATTTACTACCCTTTCTATTTCAGTATTCTTCGCTTGTGCTATCCTGCTCTTTTCATGCTGTCTCGCGCACTGGTTACTGCAATATCTACTACGCCCATCTCCAACAGGAACAAAGATTTTATTGCAGCAATTACACCTGCGTAAAACAATCCCGGATATAGCCATGTAGTCCAGGATAGCAAAGCCTGCTTCGAGTATTGATTTGCAGCTATATAGGTATTTTGCCCTGCGAGGTCCGCTGGCCAACTCCTTCCAATGTTTGATCCAGTAGTCTGGGTCCGCCCACTCCGGGTCTTCTATTCCGTTCTCTGCTAGTTCTTCATCTGAGAGTACATCATGCTCCCTATCACGCATTAGTCGTTTTTCGGGCATATGCAGGTTTTCAGAAAACATGATTTCTATGCGCGAATACGGAATTCGCCTTATATTGTTTTCAAAGAAAAACTTGCTAAGCGATAACAACCGCTCTGCTTCTCGTCGGTTTTTTTCATAGATTTCATTGCATTTTCGTGCATAGGAAACACACTCAAGATCAATTGAAATCTGTTGGTACTCATCCATCTTGTCCATCAACGTATCCAGGACATAACTCTCCGCCTCCACCTGCAGTTCGGCGGTATTTAGGAGTTCATCCAACACATCCGCTATCTGGAGGCGCTGCATATAATGGCTGCGAAAATATGGATGTCTTATAGCTGCCGTGTTGGCGCCTTCGCCCTCATATATAAGGACTTCTCGCTCATCGAAAAGCAGCGATACATCATCTTCGTAACCCTTCGAGAAGAAGTCCACCGTATCTGCCATGAATGGTATCTTGCTGGTTAGAACCTGATGCGCTGTCATGATCCACCTCCAAGAATATAAAAATTATACACGGATTTCTGCTGCGATATTGCATCCACAATTGTTATAGCTAAATTGAGCGTGACATGATATTGTGCGCCATAAGGAGGCATAATATTATGACAGTATATTGCACGATACGCGAGGCTGCCGCACGCAGCGGACTCAGTCAGTACCTGTGGCGACAACTGGTCCGTCACGGCACAGTTCCGGCCATACGGAGCGGCACAAAGTACCTCATCAATTATCCAGCAGCTATGTGCGTGCTGGATAACCTCTCGGGCACTCGCTACCCCAGAGAGGAGGCCAAATAATGGCTTGGGTGAAAGTTGAACAGTCGCTTAGGGATCACCGTAAGCTGTACGCTTTGGTCGATATCTTAAACATTGAACCTGCGCTCGCTCTTGGTCTCCTAGTATCCCTCTGGCTCTGGGCTGTGGACAACGCGCCCACCGGTTCATTGGCCGGCATCAGCACCCGCACCATTGCCAGAGCAGCACAATGGACGGGCGATCCCGACGCCCTAATTGATGCGCTCAAGCAGGCAAAACTACTCGATGACTTTGGTGACGCTCTTTACATCCATGATTGGGCAGAGTATGGCGGCAAGCTGCAAGAAGCTCGGGAAGCGGATAAAGAACGCCAACGGAGGCGGCGGGCATGCAAAAACTCGGTGTCATATGGACAACCGGCGGACGTCCTGCGGACATCAAATGGTAGAGTAGAGGAAGACAAGAGAACAGTAGATAAGACCAGACCAGACCAGAGTACAGGGGATTCCGCAGCCCAGGCTGAACTTCGGTCTCTCGTGGAGTCTGAAGATGTCCTATGACAATCGAAGAGACCCAGTTATTATTGTATCGCGTCAAGACGGCTTATCCTTCCTCAAGCACCTACTCGGAGAAGAACCTCAAGGCTATGGCAACGCTTTGGTATCAGATGTTTGCCTCTGATAACGTTGCCGTAGTCCTGGAGGCTGTGAATCGGCACATCGCAACGAGTAAGTGGCCTCCGACAATAGCCGAGGTCAAAGCCAACATCGTTGATATTCAACGCCCAGACCTCCTTGCCCCGGACCAGGCGTGGCTGGCGGTAAGCCGTCTATTGAATAAAATAGGGCAAACCAACTATGGCGACCTCCACCAGCAGCTTCCTTCGCTGGTGGCGGATGCCGTAGAGGCCATTGGCTGGGACTCGCTATGGGAGATGCACCGCGGTGTCTACGGTAATTCGCGGCCTGGGCTTGACCGCTTTACGTTCATTGAGCAGTATAGTCCGATGTTCGAGCGAGAGCATCGGCGCGCCATGTATCAAACTCCAGTTGATACAGCGGCTCCGTCTTCATAAGCAGTATATACCCACAAAGGATGTAAGTCAAAACGGAGGTGAGACACATACCCAGCATCGACATGGTTGCGGCGAAAAACGGCAACATATCTTACCGCATCCGCGTGCGCCGGGGCCGGGGCCTCCCCACCCTCTCCATGCACTGGACGCCGCCGGCCGGCTGGAGCAAGAGGGCCATTGAGCGGGAGCTGGCCAAGGTCGCCGCAGATTTTGAGAGGCAGTGCAAGGCCGGGGAGGTCATATCCGGGAAAGAGCGAAAGGAGCGGGAGGCCGCGGCCGCTGAGGAGGCCGCAAAAATCCTTACAGTCCGGCAGTACGCAGAAAACATGTATATGCCCGCAAAGCGAATTGGCTTGGCCGAAAACACACGGGACAGCTACCAGCGGTGCCTCGATAACTGGATATACCCCAAAATCGGCGACAAGAAGATCACGGAAGTTACGACGAACGATATAGATCAGCTTCTCCTGGGCCTCAAAAACGAAGGAAAGGCGCACAGCTCATGCGTGAAGTGCTACGCCGTGTTAAACGGTCTTTTTAAACGGGCACGAAAGAAAAAGGTCATCGAGCAAAACCCGATGGACCTAGCAGACCGACCCACACCCCGCAAGGACGAGATCATTATGGATGAGATCGATTCATGCACCGTCTCGGAGGTCCGTTATATCCTGGAATGCCTGGACAAAGAGCCGTTGAAGTGGCGGGCATATATCCGGCTGCTCATCGACACAGGCTGCAGGCGCGGTGAGATTTCCGCCTTGAAGTGGAACGCCGTTGACTTCACAAGCAACCAGATCGCCATCGCCAGTAATGTCTGTTACACTCCCGACGCCGGGTCTTACCTAGACACACCAAAGAGCCGCCGAATCAGGACCATTGATGTCGGCCCGGATGTTATGGCCCTGTTGAAGGAAGTGCAACGGGAACAAATCAAGAACGGTATATCTCAATTCGTGTTTCCCAAGAGGGGCCAGAACAGCGAGCCGATGTTTGCAACGACCCCGACAAAATACCTCGCCACGTTCTCGGCCCGCTACGGCGTGGAGCTCCACCCGCACAAGCTCCGGCACACCTACGCCAGCATAGGCATCACCAACGGCGCCGACGTTGCCAGCATAGCGGAGAACCTGGGCCACTCTGACAAGGCCGTCACCCTTCGCATGTACACCGACGCCAACAAAGAGAGCCGGAAGCGGGCGAGCGATATCGTCCGGGACAGCATCAAGGAGGACACGCCGCAAGACAGCGAGAAGCATAGCGCCGGGTAAACCCCGCCCATGAGGAGACGAGAAGAGCATAAAAAGGCCGGACAGATTGACCCTGTCCGGCTCGTTTTTTGCGCCCCGTGTGTCTTTTGGTGTGTCTTTTTTGAATGATCCGATGGCTGGAAAAATATAGAAAAACCCCGTAACCATTGCGGTTACGGGGTTTGCTGTGGAGCTGCTGGGCAGATTCGGACTGCCGACCTCGTCATTACCAATGACGCGCTCTACCGACTGAGCTACAGCAGCTGGCGACCGAGAAGGGACTTGAACCCTCGACCTCCGGCGTGACAGGCCGGCGTTCTAACCGACTGAACTACCCGGCCACGATCCAGACAGCTTTATGATTATACAAATTAATCCCCCGTCTGTCAAGATAAATTTCTCCCCGGACCGCATTTTTCTTCCCTGTACGTCGCCCCCTCCCGCCGCGATTAACCAATTCGCAATTATTCGTAATTTTTTGTTGCCTTTTCCCGCGAAATCATATATAATGGGGAAAACCCTAAGATAAGGTAGTGATATTATGGCTGGTAGTCATCTGGCGCCGAGTTCCTCGTCCAGATCCAACAAGAACCGCGCCCGCGCGGCGGAGCCTGAACGCAAGCCCCGCAGCCGCGCCTATGAGCGCGACTACGATCCCGATTATGACCTGGACTACGATGACCAGGACTATTATGAAGAGGACCGTGCCCCCCGTTCCCGCGGCAGCCGTCAGTATCGCGACGGCTACGGCGACTATCACGGCGGCAATGATGACGGCGGTGGCGGAAAGTGGAAGACCGTCCTGCTGGTGATCCTGCTCGTCGTGGTACTGGCGGCCATCGCCTTTTTGGTGTGGCGGCTGTTCGGCGCGCAGATCATGGGTCTCTTTGGCGGCGGCGGAAAGGAAGCGCCTCCCGTTGCGGCGGAGGTAGCCCCCGGCATCACCACCCAGTTCACCGCCGAATATGAGAACGGCAAGAGCATCTCCGGCGACATGTCTATCACCGAGAGCACCAAGCGGCCGCCCGAGGACTTGGCCGACAGCGGCGACACCACGGTGGTGGACGTGACCTGGGCCGACAACAAGGCCCCGGAGGAGCCGGTGTACGTCACCGTCTCCGACCCCAGCTTCCCCAATGACGAGGGTCTGGCCGTCTACAGCTATACCCAGGACGAGCTGGTCCCAGACGAGGGCGAGTGGTCCCAGATCGGTACATACGCCATCCGCAACAACTCCGTCACCTTCCGGGTGGAGGAGCCCGACGCGTTCGCCCTGCAGGTCATCAGCGCCCACCCTGCGCCCGCTGACACGCCGGTGCCAAGCGATCAGCCCTCCCCCAGCCCCATGCCCACGCCTGTCGCCACGCCCGCGCCCGCCGCGGCCATCGACTACGGCGTATACGGCGAGGCCCAGTCCGGCGTGTTCGCCGAAGTGGACGAGATCGATGACGATGAGGTCTACGTGATAGCCCTGGTGAGTGATATACCCACCGAGGCCGGCGAGCTGTCCGACGAGGGCGGCTCCGACAGCGGCTCCGAGGCCGGCAATATCACCTCCGATACCGATGACCAGGGCGCTTCCGACGGCGGCATGACCATCTCCTATGTGGACGCCGGCACCGGCGCCGAGACCGTTGCCGCCCCCGAGACCGGGGCGGCCCAGTCGCCCGCCCAGAGCGGCCCCGTGGCCTCCGTTCTCCTGAATATCGACGGCTCCAGCATGCGCACCGTGGACGTGAACATGTTCCAGGCCGACGACGGCACCTGGTGCCTGGACGGCAGCGCCCTCACGGCCGGTATGCTGTGGACCTCCAACATGGATTACTACAGCAGCGGCTACCGCTACTCCCTGGAGAACAACGACGCCTACATCAACCTGGGCGACAACAGCGACGCCTTTATTCTGAACGACAACCACATCCGCACCCGCTTCCTCATTGAGGACGTGGAGAAGGATGACGGTTCCACCGTCCGTACCCTGACCTACGGCGACGACGGCACCCATTACATCAACAGCATGGAGATGATCCCCGACGCGGTCACCCCCGACGATTTCCCCGCCACCGGCAACGCCAGCGGCGACGACGTCCAGGGCCAGGTCATCCCCAGCGGCCATGTGCTCTACCTTGGCAGCGGCCTGATGCCCGAGAGCGACGCGGTGGCCCGGGATCTGCTCCAGTTCACCACCTCCAGGGAGCCCAACGACGCCCTGCAGGTGATGCTCTTCAAGCTGGACGATTCCATCCAGGCCCCCGCTCCCGCCACCGGCGCCGCGCCCGCCGCCTCTGCCGGCCACATCCTGGTCCCCGCCATCGACGAGACCACGAACCTGAGCCTGCTGCAGATCAAGGACGGCAGCACCGTCCTGCAAAACGGCATCGACTACACCGTCAACGCCCGTGTATATAACGACACCGTGGTGGTGACCGTCCGGTTCATGGGCAACTACTCCGGCCAGATCGTGCGCACCTATCCGGGCACGAAGGTCCTGTGCAACGACGTGTTCGCCGAGGTATCCCCCTCGCCCGAACCCTCCGCCAGTCCCAGCCCTTCGCCTCTGCCCACCAACACGCCTGACCAGACCCAGGCCACGGCAACGCCCACAGCCACGCCGCCCACTACCGTCACGGAGCCCGGCCCGGTCCAGCCCTCTCAGGCCCCGGCTACCCAGGCTCCCGCGACGCAGGCCCCGGCTACCCAGGCTCCGGCCACCCAGGCCCCGGCTACCCAGGAGCCCGCGCCTCCCAGCGGCAACGAGGGCGGTAGCAGCGGCGGTGACAGCAACACCGACACTGAGGTCAGCGGCGGCGACAGCGAGACCGACACCCAATGACACATACAAAAGAGACCCGCACCAGCCGGTGCGGGTCTTTTGTTGCCCTTCTATTATGAAGGCCCCCTCTGATGAGGGGGCTGTCAGCGCTTTTGCGCTGACTGGGGGAGAGAAAAAGTCTATCTCTCCCTCCGTCCCGGCTTCGCCGGGCCACCTCCCTCGTCAGAGGGAGGCGTTCAATATCGTAGGGTGCGCTCGCAGCGCACCCCCTCTTATTCCCCTGCCGTTTCGATGAGCCCCCAGATCACCCACATCATGGGCGCCGTGAGGCTCAGGCCCAGGCCGAAGAAGTCCTGGATGCAGTAGCACAAAAACGCCGCCCCCAGGGCCGGGTACAGCGCCCCCTCCTTCCGCCGCTTTATCCACGTGACCAAGCTGGACACGACGGCGGCCACATAAAACCCCGCGCCGACGACGCCGATGTTGACGAGATACCCCAGATACACGTTGTGGGCGTTGGTCACGTTGGCCGTGGCGTTTCGCACCTCGCTGTACCACTGGATGTGGAACCGGGTCCCTGTGGTGCCGGGACCGCCGCCCAGCCAGGGATGCTCTCTGAAAAGCTCCCAAGCCTGCTTCCAGATCTGGCCCCGGTGGGAGCCGAACTCGTCCGCCAGATGGCCGTGGAGGACCTGGCTCATCTCGTAAATGGTCCCGCTCTTCCCCGGCCAGAAATACAGCGCCCCCAGCCCCAGGACCGTGATCCCACCGCTGACGCAGCCGGCTGTCTTCGCTGTTTTGTCTTTTTGGATGCACACAGGGATTGCTATCAGCGCGCACCCCGCCACAGCCACCAGCCCCGCGTCCACGTCGCAGGCCAGTATGACCCCGAAGCACAGCGCCGCGGGCAGAAACAGGACCTTGTCCGCCCGCCGCTCCGACAGCGCCGCGAACGCCGCCAGCAGCGGCCCGGCCAGACACAGGTAGGCCGACAGCAGCCCCGTGTTGCCGATGGTGCCAAGGAAGGCGCTGTTGTAGGCGATATATTTGTCATAATAGTTGGTCCCCGTCGGGTAGAACCAGAAGGGATCCAGGCCGAACAGCTGCAGCACCGCGATGGCGCAGCACACCGCCGAGGAGGCCCCCAGCGCCCAGACATAGCGCCGCCGGGGCGCGGCCAGGGCCGACACCCCGAAAAAGCAGGCGGCGTACAGCACGGTGGTGAGATACCCATCAAAACGGTTGGCGCCCACCAGGCATACCGTGCCGTATTCCGACGCCATCGCCGATACGCCCCCCGCCGCCAGGAACGCCCCCACCAGCAGGTGGGCTGGCCGTACCCGTGGCCGGTACCGCTCCCCCCGGGCCAGGCCAAGGAGCAGCAATAACGCCACTGCCGCCAGCCACGTCACTGTGGCGATGGCGAAGAACCAGAACTTGGAGGCGGTGACGTTGTTGTAGCCCTCAAAGCCCACGAAGAGGGGGAACACGCCCAACATGAGAAGTATGAACTTGTCCGTGACCCAGCGGGCCCTTTTGAGCTGCTTCATGGTCCCATTATAGTCCAGACGGGCCCATTTCACAAGGCATTGAAAAGTTGGAAATAATATGTTATAGTAGGTGAAAATTCGGCAAAGAGGGGGCGAAGGGACATATGGAGAACTTTTACGCCCTCATCGCCCGGATGAAGAACATCGACCGCTGGGCCCTGATGCGCTCCGTCACCCGGGAGAACGTCCAGGAGCACAGCCACATGGTGGCGGTGCTGGCCCATGCCCTGGCGGTGATCCGCCGGGACGTGTTCGGTGTGGCCTGCGACCCCAACGCGGCCGCCGCCGCGGCCCTCTTTCACGACGCCGGTGAGATACTGACCGGCGACCTGCCCACCCCCATCAAGTACAACAACCCCGACATCATGGCCGCCTACCGCCAGGTGGAGGCGGAGGCCTCGGAAAAGCTGCTGGCCATGCTGCCGGATGCCCTGCGCCCGGCCTACGCCCCCCTCCTGGCTGAGCCTGACCACGAGCTGAAGCCCCTGGTGAAGGCCGCCGACAAGCTCTCCGCCTACATCAAGTGCATCGAAGAGCGCCGGGCCGGAAACGACGAGTTCCTCCAGGCGGAGGCCAAGACCCTGGAGACCCTCCGGGGCTACCAGCTGCCCGAGGTGGACTACTTCCTGGAGCACTTCATCCCCGCCTTCCAGCTCACCCTGGACGAACTGGGGACCATGGAGTACCAAGAGCCGAAGCTTCCCAAGTGATAAACTTCTCTCAAAGGAGACCATATACTATGCGTATGCACGCCGAAGACAAGACCATGGACAAGATCGTGGCCCTGTGCAAGAACAGGGGCTTCATTTTCGCCGGCTCCGAGATATACGGCGGCCTGGCCAACTCCTGGGACTACGGTCCTCTGGGCGTTCTCATGAAGCAGAACGTGAAGAACGCCTGGTGGAAGAAGTTCGTCCAGGAGAGCCCCTATAACGTGGGCCTGGACGCCGGCATCCTCATGAACCCCCGGGTGTGGGAAGCCTCCGGCCACGTGACCAACTTCAACGACCCCCTTATCGACTGCAAGGCCTGCAAGCGCCGTCACCGCGCCGACAAGCTCATCGAGGAGTGGGCCAAGGAGACCGGCACGGACATCAACGTGGAAGCTCTTACCAACGACGAGATGGTGGAGTATATCCGGGAGAAAAAGATCCCCTGCCCCGGCTGCGGCGCCACGGACTTCTCCGATATCAAGAAATTCAACCTGATGTTCAAGACCCACCAGGGCGTCACCCAGGAATCCGGCACGGACGTGTATCTCCGCCCCGAGACCGCCCAGGGCATTTTCGTGGACTACAAGAGCGTGCTGCGCACCACCCGCAAAAAGCTGCCCTTCGGCATCTGCCAGATCGGCAAGAGCTTCCGCAACGAGATCACCCCGGGCAACTTCACCTTCCGTATCTTGGAGTTCGAGCAGATGGAGCTGGAGTTCTTCTGCGAGCCGGGCTCCGACCTGGAGTGGTTCAAGTACTGGCGCGAGTTCTGCCACAAGTGGCTGCTGGAGCTGGGCATGAACGATGAGTATCTCCGCCTCCGGGACCACACCCCCGAGGAGCTGAGCTTCTACTCCAAGGCCACCACGGACTTTGAGTACCTCTTCCCCTTCGGCTGGGGCGAGCTCTGGGGCATCGCAGACCGGACCGACTACGACCTGACCCAGCACCAGACCTTCTCCGGCGAGAAGATGGAGTACAAGGAAGAGGGCATGGCCGAGGGCTTCATCCCCTACGTCATCGAGCCCTCCCTGGGCGCGGACCGCGTCATGCTGGCCTTCCTCATCGACGCCTACGACGAGGAGCAGGTGGGCACGGACAAAAACGGCAAGCCCGATGTGCGCACGGTGCTGCACCTCCATTCCCAGCTGGCGCCCTACAAGTGCGCGGTGCTGCCCCTCAGCAAGAAAGACGTCCTCTCCGGCCCCGCCAAAGAGCTGTACGCCCAGCTCTCCAAGGAGTTCTCCTGCGACTACGACGAGACCGGCTCCATCGGCAAGCGCTACCGCCGCCAGGACGAGGTGGGCACGCCCTTCTGTGTGACATTGGACTTCCAGACCGTGGGCGACGGGGAGATCGAGGCCGACCACTGCGTCACCGTCCGGGAGCGTGACTCCATGGAGCAGGTGCGCATCCCCATGAGCGAGGTAGCGGACTACATCGCCCAGCGCATAAAGTATTAAGAACGTGAACGAGGAACAAAGGCCCGCTGAGGAAAAGCTCACTGCGGGCCAGTCCTTTGTCAAGAGCATCCGCCCGCTGGGCTGCGCTCTGTTTCTGATCCTGGCCGTACTGGTGACCGCCATATGCCTCACCGCCGGCCGGGACCCCATCCCGGGGTATACGCCCCCGGAGCGGGCCAGCTATGAAAACGACCTGACCCAGCTTGCCTGGGTCCTGGAGGAACAGGTGTTCCCCCAGCTTCCCCAGTATGCCATGACCGCCGAAGTCACCGGAGACACCGTCACCGTGACGGTAAACGGCAACCTGGCCGCCGCCCGGTCCGCCATCCTCCACTACTTCCCGGAGGACCTCATCACCTTTGAAAGGGGCGAAACGCCGTGAAGATCACCATCGCCGCCGCCGCGCCGGAGCTTCTGCCCGGCCAGCCGGGACGGAACATGGCCAACATCCTGGCCGCCGTCACCCGCGCCCAGGAGGACGGGGCCTCTGTGCTGGTGCTGCCCTCGGGCTTTCCCGAGGACCTGGACCGGGATGCCATCGCCGAACTGGCCGGGAAGATGAAGGTCTACCCCATCCTGCAGGAGAGTCTGCCCCGGTCGGAGCTGCTGCACCCCCACGAGGGCATGGACATCCTCTGCTGCTCCGCCTCTACCCCCGCCACCGTCTCTTCTCACTACGACAACGTCAACCTGGCGGGCCTGGCCAGCCATGAGAACATGGCCGTGGTGGTCATGGCCTGCCCCATGGGCGGCGATGGCGGCGTCCTTTACACCGGCCAGTGCATCATCGCCCAGAACGGCACCATCCTCCAAAACGCCGACGGATACGTGACGGCCCGGGTATCCATTCCCAGCCGGGAGAAGTCCGCCCCCGTGGAGGATATCGTCTCCGACCAGCCCCACACCCCCTGGACGCCCCTCCCGGAGGAGCTGCCCCGGGTGCTGAAGCTCCAGGCCGACGGCCTGGCCCGGCGGATGATGGCCGTGGGCGCTACCCAGCTCACCGTGAACATTGACCGGACCGCCTCCTCCCTGCTGGCGCTGGCCTCCTGCGTGCAGGCGGTGGATAAGCTGAAGCTCTCCCGCAAGAACATCCACGTCACCGCCGACGGCAACCGGGCCAACCACATCGCCGCGGCTCTGGGCGTCACCGTGGGCGGCCAGAACGGCCTTATCGTGGACAGCACGGACCTTACCACCCGGGTGCTGGAGGGCGTGACGCCCCAGCACTACGACCTGAACGCCACGGTGCCCCGGAGCGTGGCGCGGCTGGTCATGCGCTGGTACGCCAACACCTGCGGGGACTCGAACCTCTCGGTGCCCATCCGCTCCATCTGCCTGGACGACAACGCCCGCCCCTGGGCGCTTTACGACTTCCTGCTCCACTTCTCCCTGGTCTACGACCTGCCCAAGTGGACCCAGGCCCGGCTTTTGGAGGACACCTTTGAGGAGGAGTTCTCCCTGGAGACCATCCAGCAAGCGCTGGACGTCTTCTTCGACACATACCGCCGGCCCACGTCCTGCGACGGCCCCGCGGTCTTCTCCCTGGACGTGCGGCCTCCCGCCGAAGCCTGAGGCAACATACCCTCCCGCCCGCCCCGCCGGCGGGCGGGCAGTTTTTAGTTTTGCCGACGTGGTGCCATGGCGCTCCCTGCGTCGACAGCACGTCAGAAGAACTTTGAAGATATCGAATCCTCGCAAGCGAGGCTCCGCTATCGGTCAAAGCTCTTCTTCCTTCTCCCCACACGACCCGCTTCGTTGGGCTCGTGCGGGGGCCCCAGTTTGGGTTTCGCTGCGCTCAACAATGTTCGTTCGAGGGACGCTGCCTCCTTGGAGCACCGTCGGCATGCACACCCATCCGACAAAATGCCCCCTCCTTCGCGACCGCCCCGTGATACCATATACATGCGCATCCGCGCTTTAGGAGACACGCCATGCTCCACAGCAAGAAATTCACCTTATACGCCCTGGCCCTGCTGGTGACAGGGTTCCTGGCCATGTTCCTGGCCGCCGCTCTGGACAGCGCCTGCCGTGAGCTGCTTCCCGCCTTCGCCGCGCCCGGGTCAGGCTGGTCGGAGCGGGCCCTGGGCCTTCCCGTGACCGTGGGCCGCTGGGCAGCCGTGGCCGGCGCGCTTTTGTGCGCGCTGATGCTGGCCCGCTCCGGGCCTCGGGCGGGTCTCGCCGTAGGCGCCGCCCTGGGCGCGATGGGGTGCCTGTGCGTGATCGCGTCGGGCCGCGGCGCCTATTTGCTCTACTTTTTCGGTCAATGCCTTCTGCCCGCGGCCGCGGCGTTTCTGCGCATCTCGGCGACAGGGCTCGTCATGTGCTGGTTCATCCGGCTCCGGGGCCGGGTGCTGGGCCTGGCCGTGCTGGGCAGCGTCCTCTACTCCGCCATCGGCGGCAGCGCCGTAGCCCAGCTGGCCGCGGGTCCTCTGGGCGGCCGGATCGCGCCTCTGGTGGCAGGGGCGGCGGTGGCCCTGGGCGTCATAGCGGTGCTGGCCTGCGCCCTTTTGCGGGACGCGCCGGAGGACACCGGCCTCTACCCCGACGGCTCAGGCTATCCCCCCGAAGAAGAGACGGAGGAGCCCGCCCCCCTTTCCCGTGGGAAACTTCTGCTGGCGCTCCTGTGCCTGGGCGCGCTGGCGGCGGCCGCCGCCGGGTGGACAGGCTTTCTGGCCCCCCGGCTCATGGCACGGCACGGGGGCGGCGACGCCCTGGTGGTCCAGGCGGGGCCCTGGCTGGCCCTGGGAGCCATTCTGGCCATTCCCGTGGGCTATGCCTTCGGCTGGCTGGGGGACTGGCTGGGCGCCATGAACGCCGTTCGGCTGCTGGCCCTGGGGGAGATGGCCGCGGTGGCTTTCCTGTGGGCCTTCCCCAAGGAACTGGGCATCCGGGAGGGTATATGCCTTGCTCTCAGCGAGGCTCTTCTCATGGGCGGCTCCCCGGTGACGCTCCCCTGCGCCATGGCCCAGATCTTCGGCCGGCGGCGGTATTTCTCCGCCGGGCAGGTCCTCTTTCCAGCTCTCTATCTGGCGGCGACCCTGACAGGTCCCGTCGGGAGGCTGCTGGGCGGCGGCGAGCGGGCCCGGCTCTACATCATCCTCTTCGCCCTGGCCGCCCTGGGCCTGCTGGTCTCCCTCTTCCTGCGAAGGGATAAAAGAAAATAGTAAAATGAATGGCGCGTTTCCCAACGCGCCCTACAATATCGAAAGCCTCCCTCTGACGAGGGAGGTGGCCGCCGAAGGCGGACGGAGGGAGAGACCGTTTCTTCTCTCCCCCAGTCGGCGTCAGAAGAGCTTTGAAGATTCATGGCCCTGGCAAGCCAGGGCCATGAATCTTCAAAGCTCTTCTTCCTTTTCCCCATGAAACCCGTTTCACTGGGCTTTCATGGGGGCCCCTTTAGGTGCCGACAGCCCCCTCGTCAGAGGGGGCCTTTTCAGTTTGAACTATACCTAACTTCCACCGCTTGGTTCAATACCATGCTCTCCGGCGTCACCTTGCAGTCATAGGCCAGGATGTGTACCCCCGCCTCATGGGCCGCCCGCAGGGCGGCGGCAAAGACGGGATCCGTCTCCTCATTGGGGGTGAAATACTTCACACCCTCCATCTGGATGACGAACAACACATAGGCCTCGCCGGGGAACGCCGCCAGCTCCCGCAGGTGCTTCGCCCCCCTTACGGTGGGCGCGTCCGGGAACAGGGCCACCTCGTCCCCTATGGGGTCCCCGCGCGAGCCCAGCAAAGCGGGTCGCGTGGGGAGAGGAGAAACCGCAGAGCACTCGAACTCCGGCGCTTGCGCCGGAGAGAGACCTGCGGAGCGTGTTTCGACGAGGGTCACGCCTTTGACTTCAAGAAGCGCCAAGTCCGGTGTAAATGCAGAGATATCGAACCGGCTGTCCCCATATGTATACTCCGGCCGTATCTCCGTTCCCTTGGGAAACAGGTTCCCCGCCCGCAGCCACTCCAGCGCCGCGGCGTTGGGAGCCTGGCTGTCCATGTTGATGAGCTTTTCACCCTTCTGCACCGCCACCAGGTCATACCGGGTCTTCCGGGCGGGATTGGCCCCCTCCGCCAGATATACCTCCGCCCCGGGCACCAGCAGTTCCCGGCACCGGCCCGTGTTCTTCACATGGACCGTTTCAATATGTCCTTCTAACTCCACATGGGCGATAAATCGGTTTGGCCGGGCGATGAAATGCCCGGCCACTACTTTCTCGTATCTCACTATCTCACCGCTTGCAGTAGTTTCTTCGTGTACTCATGCCGGGGATGGTCGTATACCTCATCCACCGTGCCGGACTCAATGATCTGCCCCGCCTGCATGACCATGACCCGGTCGCATATGGAGTAGACCACGTTCAGGTCGTGGCTGATGAACAGGTAGCTCAGGTCCAGCTCCCGCCGCAGGTCCCACAGAAGATCCAGTATCTGGGCCTGGATGGTCACGTCCAGAGCCGACACCGGCTCGTCCGCGATGATGAACCGGGGCCGCTGGATCAGCGCCAGGGCGATGGACACCCGCTGCCGCTGGCCGCCGGACAGCTCCCGGGGTTTGTTGTTTACATAATCTTTATCCAGCCCCACCCGCTCCATCATGTCCAGCACCCGGCGCTTCCGCTCAGAGGTGTCGTACTTGCCGAAGATGCGCAGAGGCTCCTCCAATATCCAGCCGATGCTCCTGGCGGGATTCAGACTGGAGAAAGGGTCCTGAAACACCATCTGGGGCCGCTTTGTGAAGTGGCGTATCTGGCCGGTGATCTCGTGGTGGGGCAGCATGCCCAATATGGCCTTGGACAGGGTGGACTTGCCGCAGCCGGACTCGCCCACCAGGCCCACGATCTCCCCTTGGTTTACATAAAGATTCACGTCATGGACCGCCTCGTACCCGCTCCGGCGGCCGAATACCGTGGCGTCCGAGTACCGGACGGTGAGGTTCTCCACCTCCAGGACCCGCTGTTCAGTTGTGGCGGGGGTCTCAGTCATGGTGCTTCCTCTTTTTCGGTATGGCGGCGATGAGCCGCCGGGTGTACTCGTCCTGGGGCGCGCGGAAAATGGCGTCCGTTTCTCCCCGCTCCACGATCCGGCCCTGGTACATGACCGCCACCTGATCGCACAGCCGCCGCACCACGGACAGGTCGTGGCTGATGAGCAGGATGGCCACGCCGAACCGGTCGCTCACATCCCGCAGCAGGGCCAGTATCTGGGCCTGGACGGTCACGTCCAGCGCCGTGGTGGGCTCGTCGCAGATGAGCAGCTTCGGGTGTATCACCATGGCGGAAGCGATGACGGCCCGCTGCCGCTGGCCGCCGGAGAGCTGATGGGGGTACTTCTCATATGTCCGCTCCGGGTCGGGCAGGCCCACCTGCTCCATGGCCTCCAACGCCATGCGCCGGATCTCGGCGGCGGGCAGGTCCGTGTGGATGCGCAGGACCTCCTCTACCTGGCGGCCCACCTTCATGAGGGGGTTCAGGCTGGTCATGGGCTCCTGGAACACCACGCCGATGTCCTTGCCCTGGACGCGGCGCAGCTCCTCCCGGGAGCAGGCCAGAAGGTCTTTCCCTTCAAAGAGGACCTGACCGGTCATATTCACGTTCCACCGCTCAATGAGGCCGGACAGGGCCATGGCGGTGACGGTCTTGCCGGAGCCGGACTCCCCCACGAGACCCAGCCGCTGGCCGGGCTCGATGGCCAGGTCCACGCCCCGGACGGCCTCTTTTCCGGTGGAGAGGAATGTCACGTGCAGGTCCCGGATGTCAAGAAGCATGTCCGTCCCCTCCCAGTCCCTCGCTCAGAAGGCCGAAGCCCAGCACCAGCAGGATGATGGCCGCCCCTGCGCTGATGGCGTACCAGGGTGCGGACATGAGATACCCCTGGGCCTCGTTCAGCATCCGGCCGAGACTTGCGTCCGGGGGCTTGACCCCCACGCCCAGATAGCTCATGGACGCCTCCGCCAGCACCGCGTTGTTGAACCCGATGGCCACGCTGGGCAGCAGCACCGGCACGATGTTGGGCAGGATATGCAGAAAGAGGATGCGCATGTCCCCCGCCCCCATGAGCCGGGCGCTGGCCACATAGTCCAGGCTCTTCTGCCTTGCCACCTCCGCCCGCACGATGCGGGCGAAGCTGGGGATGAACAGCACCCCCAGGGCGATGATGATCTTGTACTTGCCCCCGCCGAACAGGGCGATGAGCACCAGGGCCAGCAGAATGCTGGGGAAGGCGGTGAGGGCGTCGTTCAGGCGCATGATCACCTCATCCAGCCACCCGCCGTAATAGCCGGTGACGCCGCCGATGATGAGTCCGGCGACCAGGCCGATGGCCACCGTGGCCGCGGCGATGAGGGCCGTGGCCCCGGCGCCCTCCACCACCCGGGAGTAGATGTCCCGGCCGAAGTTGTCCGTGCCCAGAATGTGCCGGGCGCAGGGAGCCAGCATCTTGGCCCTGCCGTCCATGGCGTTGGGGTCATAGGGCGTCCACACCATGCCGATCAGGATCAGGCCCACCATGAGCCCGGTGATGAATGCCCCGGCAGTAAAATTTTTGTTATGTCGAAGATCCATAAGCTTATCCCAACCGTATGCGGGGATCTATCGTTTGGGTGACCACGTCCGCGAGGTAGTTCATAAATACCACCACAAAGGCGATGATGACCACGATGCACTGCACCACCGGATAGTCCCGGTTGCCGATGCTGGCCAGCAGGAGCCGGCCCAGCCCCGGCAGGGCAAACACCTGCTCCACCACGATGGACCCGGCCACGATGTCCGCCAGCGTCATGGCCACGAAGGTGACCACGGGCAGAAGCGCGTTTCGCAGCACGTGCTTTTTCAGCACGCTCCACCGGGAGTTGCCCCGGCTGTAGGCCGTGCGCACATAGTCCTGGCCCATCTGGCCCAGGATGGAGGAGCGCAGCAGCTTCGTCACCATGGCGGCCTTGGGGATGGCGATAGCCAGCGCCGGGAACACCAGGTAGCCCAGGAAGCCCCAGAAGTCCTGCTCCGGGCGCACGAATCCCCCGGGCACGAACAGCTTCAGCACCAGGCCGAACACGTATGTAAAGAGGATCCCAAGGAAAAACGGGGGAATGGCCATGAACACCTGGTTCATGGCCACGAATACCCTGTCGAGCCGTCCGCCCTGATAACGGGAGAGCGTGATGCCAAGAGGGATGCTGATGGCGATGACCAGCAGCCACGCCATGAGGGACAGGGCCGCCGTGACGGCGCCCTTCCCTTCCATGACCTGACCCACGGTCATACCGTAACTGTAGCTCTCTCCCATGTCGCCCGTGACGAAACCGGTGAGCCAATCCCAGTACCGCACGAACACATTCCTGTCCAGCCCCATCTCATGGCGCAGAGCCGCCGCCCGCTCCGGGGTATAGTCGCTGCCCAGGAGGTTGGTGACGGGGTCGCCGGGGATGAACTGGAAGGCCAAAAACGCCAGCAGAGATATGAGGAGCAGGGTGACGGCCAATACTCCTGTTTTTTTCAGTACATACCGCAACGCTTACCCGACGCGGCAGACCGTGGACATGTCCATGACGTACAGGGGATAGAACTGGTATCCCTGGATGTCCGTCTGGGTCACCACGAAGTCGGCCAGGTCCTGGATATACACGTTGGCGGCGTTCTCCGTGAGGATGGTCTCGCACTCCCTGAACTTCGCCGTCTGCTCGTCGGCGTCCGTGGTGGACACGGCGGCGGCGTAGGCCGCGTCATAGTCATCGCTCGCAAAGCCGATAAAGTTCTTGGCGTTGTCGCTCACGAACCGGCCCAGCAGCGCGGAGGCGGTGAGGGTGGAGGCGTCCATGCCGGTGATGGTGGCGTCGAAGTTCCGGCCCTGGTAGGCCTCGGAGTACCAGGTGGCGTTCTCCATGGGCTGGATCTCCGCCTCCACCATGCCGGTCTGGCGCAGCAGCTCCACGACGGCCTGAGCCGTGTTCATGTGGGGGGTGTAGGCCTCCACCACGGCGATGGTGAACTTCAGGGGCTTGTCGCTGGAATAGCCCGCCTCCGCCAGAAGCTCCATGGCCTTGGCCATGTCCGGCTCATAGTATCCGGTCAGGTCCTCGTCGAAGAACCGCCCAAAGGCCGGGTACATGCTGCTGCCCAGGGGCGTGCCGTGGCCGTCGCAGGCCAGGTCTATGACCATGACCTTGTCGATAGCATAGCACAGCGCCTGCCGGACCCGGATGTCGTCGAAGGGCGCCCGGGCGTTGTTGAGGTACAGCGCCTGGACCAGGTTCATGCTGCCCTCCAGCACGTTGAGCCCGGAAAGCTCCGCGGCCTGGCTGGCGTCCAGGTGGGCGGCCAGGTCGATGGCGCCGGAGTGCAGGGCCATGACCATGGCCTGCCCGTCGTCGATGATGCGGAAGGTCACCTTGGCGCACCTGGCCGGCTCCCCCCAGTAGTCGTCGAAGCGTTCGATGACCACGTTCTCCTGGGGCGAGCGGGATACGTATTTGAAGGGACCGGTGCCTATGATGCCGTCCGCCGGGTCGCTCCCCTCGGGGATGACGGCGGCGGTGGTATAGGCGATGAACTCCGCGTCCGGCGCGGAGAGGGTGACGACGACCGTCTTGTCGTCGGTGGCTTCCACGGCTTTGACGCCCGCCAGGGTGGCCATCAGGGGCTCACCCGTTTCCAGGCCGGCAGCGCGGGTCAGAGAATAAACGATATCCCCGACCGTGACCTCGTTACCGTTGTGGAACCGCACGCCCTCACGGAGGGTGAAGGTGTATTCGTCTGCGGTGTCGTTGACGGTGTAGCTTTCGGCGACGGCGGGGATGAGATTTCCTTGTGTGTCAGGCTTCATGAGCCCTTCATAGATGTTGAAAAGGACCTCTCTGGTTCCTGCCAGCGACGAAGATACGTGCGGGTCAAGACTGCTGTCCAGGTCTGAGGCGATGCCGACGGTGATCTCACCGGCGGCGTCTGCCGCGGAGCCGCTGGCGGCGAAAGCTGACTGGCCGCCTCCGACAAAGAGTGCCGCCGTCATAAGTACCGCCATTGCAAGAGCGAGAATGCGTTTTGTCATAGCAATTTTCTCCTTTTGGCTCCATATTCAGTTTTCTCTTGGCGGGAAGAGCATAGCACATTCTCCCCGCCTGGTCAAGTGGCAAACAAACTGAAAGCCCCGGCCATTTTGGCCGGGGCCTTGTGTGGTCTTTTGGACTTACTTCGTATACCCGTCCACCACGGCCTGGGCCGCGGCGGCGTCATTGGCCACCACGAAGATCACGTACTGGCCCGCCACGGTGTTGATGGCGTTGTCCAGCCGGGGGATGGCCTCGGGCACATAGCTGGAAAGGACGGTCTTCTGGTCGGCCACCCGCTGGGTGCACTGCCCGGACAGGGTCTTGGCGGCGTCGGCGCTGGCCGCCTTGGCCACGAAGATCTCCTCGCCGGAGGAGGGGGAGGCGTACATGACGCAGGACTCCACCTGGTCCGCCTCATAGCGGTAGGTGCTGGCCGCCACGCCGGAGGCCACGGGGAACTGGCTCATATCCACCGTAAAGGCGGCGCTGGCCGCCAGGTCCCTGCCCAGCGCCTCTACGTCGATATCCTTGGCCTTGCCGCCGCCGCAGGAGGCCAGGCACAGGACGAGCACGAGCACCAAAACACATATGCCGATCCGTTTGAGCATTTTTCGTTTCCTTCCTTTTTGCTTTCTCTTGTCTGTCAGGTCCCGCCGCCCTCGGCCGGCACGTCTGTCGTCAGGGGGACCTCCGTGCCGTCAGGGATGTAATGGGTCTGCATATAGTCGAACCACAGTTCATAGTGGGCGGGGGTGAAATGAGTGCCGTCGTTGGTCACGTCCGAGGGCAGGTACCCCTCCTCGTTGCACAGCACCGAGTAGGCGTCCTGGTACCATACCTGCCGCTCCACGCATATGTCCTTCAGCATGGAGTTGTAGGACTGGACCAGCTCCCGGGTGTAGGAGGAGCTGTTGGAGCTCTTCCAGAGGCTCACCGGCGTGGCGCTGACCAGGTAGATGATGGCGTTTGGATGGTCGGCCTGGAGCTTATCCAGCAGCAGCCCGTAGGCCTGGCGCAGAGCGGTCTTGTCGTAGGCCATCTCATTGTTGCCGAAGCCCACATAGATCTTGCCGTACTGGCCGCCGCTCATCTGGTCGGCGTAGGGCACGGCCCCCAGGATGGTGAGGCCGTCGTCCCAGAACCAGTGGTCGCTGCCGTCGGGCAGCACGTCGCCGTAGTCGTAATACCACAGGCCGCTGAGCACGGAGTTGCCCAAAAACGCGGCGTCCGCGAAATACTCCTTCCCCGCCTTCACGCTCTGCTGGGGCGTGGCCGGGCCGGGCCAGGGCGTGGCGGTGGGCTCCGGCGTGGCTGTGGGAACGGCGGTGGGTTCAGGGGTCGGCTCGCTGGTGGACTCCGGCACGGCGGTGGTGTCTGCGGCTTCCTGCTGGAAGACCTCAGGCGAGGCCTCAGGGGCAGGCGCCTCCAGGGACGCCTCATGGCCGCCGAAGGCCCGGAAGCCCATCAGCAGGGCGCAGATAAACAGTATCACGCTCAGCGCCAGGAACACCAGCGCCGGTGTCCTATATCTCATGATGCCTCCTCGTGAAAGCCCAGTTGTGTCATTTTATGTCTACTTGTGCACTATAGCACATTTTCCTGTCCAATGCAATAGAAACATGAGATTTCCTGAAGATGCGCCGCCCAAGAATTAGCTTTTCCCTGCCCCGCGGGGCCATGCGCTGGAACCGGCCGAAAATTATGGAAACATTCCCCCTTGATCTGCTCCCCGGCCCGGACGGTTTGCATTGCATTGTGACGCCGATTGGCGTATAATTGTATAAATATATTCTCAGAAAAGGAACAGCATGAACGATAAGGTTTGGAACATCCCGGACGAGGCGCCTGTACCGGAGGCGCTGGTCCGGGCGGGATGCACGCCCCTGCTGGCGGCGATCCTGGCGGCCCGGGGCATCACCGCCCCGGAGGAGGCCGCCGCTTTTCT
This sequence comes from uncultured Oscillospiraceae bacterium, assembly GCA_947581795.1. Taxonomy (GTDB): domain Bacteria; phylum Bacillota; class Clostridia; order Oscillospirales; family Oscillospiraceae; genus CAJOIG01. The sequence goes on along the minus strand of CANPVS010000001.1, from coordinate 66,639 downwards.
GGCGGAGGGGCCCTTCAAGCCGGACGACCCCATGGCCCTGCCCGACATGGCCCGGGCCGTGGAGCGGCTCCGGCTGGCGAAGAACCGGGGCGAGACGGTGGCCGTCTACGGGGACTACGACGTGGACGGCATCACATCCACCTGCCTGCTGGCGGACTTTCTGACCGCCTGGGGCCTCAAAACGGAGGTATATATCCCCGACCGGCTGGAGGAGGGTTACGGCGTCAACACCGCCGCCATCGGCCGGCTGAAGGACAAGGGCGTGAGCCTCATCATCACCGTGGACTGCGGCATCACCGCCGTGGCGGAGACGGAGCACGCCCGCGCGCTGGGCGTGGACATGATCGTGACCGACCACCACGAGTGCCAGGAGGACCTGCCCCAGGCCGTGGCCGTGGTGGACCCCAAGCGGGACGAGGACTGCCCCGCCCGGGACCTGGCGGGCGTAGGCGTGGCCTTCAAGCTGGTCTGCGCTCTGGACGGGGACGGGAAGGCCATGCTGGAAAAATACGCGGACCTGGTGGCCGTGGGCACCATCGCGGACGTGATGCCCCTTCTGGGGGAGAACCGCCGCATCGTGAAGCAGGGCCTGCAGAAGCTGCGCGCCGCGCCCCGGCCCGGCCTCGCCGCGCTGATGGACCAGTCCAGCGTCACGGTGGACCGCCTGGGCGCCAACGCCATCGGCTTCACCCTGGCCCCCCGCATCAACGCCGCCGGCCGTCTGGGCCGGGTGGCCGACGCCGCCCGCCTCATATTGGAGCAGGACCCGGAAAAGGCCGCGGCCTATGCCGAGTCCCTGTGTGACATGAACAAAATGCGCCAGCAGCTGGAGGCGGACATCTGGGACCAGGCCGCCGGCATGCTGGTGGAGCACAAAAAGGGCGAGCCCATCGTCCTGGCCCGGGAGGGCTGGCACCAGGGCGTCATCGGTATCGTGGCCTCCCGCCTCTCGGAGGCGTGGCAGGCCCCCGCCGTCATGATCTCCCTGGACGGGGACAAGGGCAAGGGCTCCTGCCGCAGCTGGGGCGGGTTCAACCTGTTCGACGCCCTGGCGGCCTGCGGGGAGCATCTCGCCTCCTTCGGCGGCCACGCCCTGGCGGCGGGCCTCAACATCCGCCGGGAGGACATAGACGGCTTCCGGGAGGCCCTGTGCGCCTACTATGCCGCCCACCCCCCCACCGGGGAGGAGGGTGTGGACCCGGACGTGCTCATCACGGACCCGGCCATGCTCACCATGGAGTGCGTGGAGAGCCTGGAGCTTCTGGAGCCCTGCGGCAACGGCAACCCCCGTCCCCTGCTGTGCGTCCGGGACGCGGCCCTTGTCTCCGCCCTGCCCATCGGCGGCGGCCGGCACACCAAGCTCCAGCTGGACCGCTTCGGCCAGCGCTATGAATGCGTGTGGTTCGGCAAGATGGTCCAGGACGTGGACGCCTCGGTGGGCGACCGGGTGGACGCTGCTTTCTTCCCCCAGGTCAGCGAGTACCGGGGCCGCCGGTCCGTGCAGCTGGTGATGAGCGCCCTGCGCCGGACGGACATGGAGGCCCTGTGCCGGGAGATCCTCTCCGGCGGATCCCTGGGAGGCCACCGGCTCACCCGGACGGAGATATCCGGGCTGTGGCGGTCCCTCACCGCCCAGTGCCCCTGCAAGGTGCGGCTTTCCCGCCTGTCCCGGCTGGACAGCCGCCTGGACGCCGCCCAGATCGCCTTAGGCCTGCGGGTGTTCGCGGAGCTGGGCCTGGCCAACGTGCGCTTCACCGACCAGGACATGGACCTGTCCCTCATCCCCTGGCAGGAGAAGACCGACCTCAATAACTCGCCCACCTGGCGGGAGCAAGTCGTTTGAAGTAAGGAAGAGACGGAAGTATGACGGAATTTTCCCCCGACAAAGCCTTTGACGCGCTGGCGGCGGTCCTGAAGGAGAACAACCCCGGCGCGGACCTGGACCGGGTCCGGAGCGCCTTCGACTTCGCCGTGAAGGCCCACGAGGGCCAGGTGCGCCGGGACGGCTCCCCCTACGTCACCCACACCATCGCCGCGGCCATGATCGCCGCCGAGATGGGCCTGGACGACGAGTCCATCATGGCCGCGCTGCTCCACGACACCCTGGAGGACACCGACACCACCCACGACCAGCTGGAGGAGCAGTTCGGCTCCGACGTGGCGGACATCGTGGAGGGCGTCACCAAGCTGACCCGCGTCCAGTACAGCACCCTGGAAGAGGCCCAGATGGAGAACCTGCGCAAGATGCTCCTGGCCATGGCCAAGGACATCCGGGTGATCCTCATCAAGCTGGCCGACCGGCTGCACAACATGCGCACCATGAACTTCCAGAGCCCGGAGAAGCAGCTGTCCAAGTCCCGGGAAACCATGGAGATATACGCCCCCATCGCTCACCGTCTGGGCGTGGAGAAGATGAAGGACGAGCTGGAGGACCTGGCCCTTCTGTACCTGGACCCGGTGGGCTACCAGGAGATCACCAACATCCTGGACAAGCGCCGGGACGTGCTGGAGAAGTTCCAGGCGTCCATGGAAGCGCGCATCAGCGAGCGCATGGCCAAAGAGGGCATCGAGTGCAAGGTCTACGGCCGCCTCAAGCACATCTACAGCATCTACCGGAAGATGTACACCCAGCACCTGGGCGTGGAGGAGATATTCGATCTCTGCGCTTTCCGGGTGATCGTGAACGACCTGGCGGACTGCTATAACGTCCTGGGCATCATCCACGAGATGTTCCGCCCCGTGCCCGGCCGGTTCAAGGACTACATATCCACCCCCAAGCCCAACAACTATCAGAGCCTGCACACCACCGTCATCGGCACCGAGGGCATCCCCTTCGAGCTGCAGATACGCACCTGGCAGATGCACGTGACGGCGGAATACGGCGTGGCCGCCCACTGGAAGTACAAATCCGGCGGCGTGGGCAACAAGCAGGGCGACGAGGAGAAATTCGCCTGGATCCGCCGCCTGCTGGAGAGCCAGCAGGACGTGGACGCCCAGGACTTCTACCACGACCTGAAGGTGGACCTTTTCGACGACGAGGTGTTCGTCTTCACCCCCAACGGGGATGTGAAGAGCCTGCCCGCCGGGGCCACCCCCATCGACTTCGCCTACGCCATCCACTCCGCCGTAGGCAACTCCATGACCGGTGCCAAGGTGAACGGCCGCATCGTGCCCATCGCCTACCCCCTGCAAAACGGCGACATCGTTTCCATCATCACCTCCCACTCCGCTACCGGCCCCAGCCGTGACTGGCTGAACATCGCCAAGTCCGGCGAGGCCCGCTCCAAGATCCGCCAGTGGTTCAAGAAGGAGCGCCGGGAGGAGAACATCGTCCAGGGCCGGGATATGTTCGAGGCGGAGGCCCGGCGCGTGGGCCTAGCCATGGCGGACGTCACCGACCCGGAGGTCCTGCCCGCCATCCTCAAGCGCATGGCCGTCACGGACCTGGACGACATCTACGCCTCCATCGGCTACGGGGGCATGACCGCCTCCCACGCCGTGGCCCGTATCCACGACGAGATCGTCCGCAGCCGCTCCACCGTCCGCAAGACGGAGATCGACAAGATGCAGGAGCGGGCGGACCGCCGCCAGCAGAAGGAGCTCAAAGCCGTCCAGGGCGTGCTGGTGGAGGGGCTGGACAACTGCCTCATCAAGTTCTCCCGGTGCTGCACCCCCGTGCCCGGGGACCCCATCATTGGGTTCATCACCCGGGGCCTGGGCGTGTCCATCCACCGAAAGGACTGCGTCAACTACCGCCGGGACGAGAACTCCGGCCGCTGGATCACCGTGTCCTGGGCCGACAACATCACCGACAGCTACGCCGCGGACCTGTATATCACCGCCGATGAGCGGGGCGGTCTCGTCATGGACATCGCTACCATCCTCAACTCCCTGAACGCCAAGGTCCGGGGCCTGAACGCCCGGGACACCGGCAAAGGTCTCTCCACCGTGGTCATCTCCCTGGAGGTCCGGGATGCCAAGGAGGTCCAGACCATCATCAACCGCCTCCAGGCCGTCCGGGGCGTCCGGGAGATCAACAGAGGGGGCCTGTGACCTATGCGCGCTGTAGTGACCCGGGTAAAAAACGCCTCCGTGGAGATAGAGGGAGCCATCCACGGCGAGATAGGCCAGGGCTTTCTGGTGCTCCTGGGCGTCCACGTGGACGACGGCCCCGCTGAGGCCGCCAAAATAGCGGACAAAATATGCGGTTTGCGCATTTTCGAGGACGAGAACGGCAAGATGAACCTGAACCCCATGCAGGCAGGGGCCGCGAACCTTCTCATCATCAGCCAGTTCACCCTCTTCGCCGACTGCCATAGCCGCCGCCCCGGTTTCACCCTGGCCGCCCGTCCCGAGCAGGCCATTCCCCTGTACGAGTCCGTCATCGCCCAGTGCCGGGAAAAGGGCTTTCACGTGGAGACCGGCGTGTTCGGCGCGGACATGCAAGTCCGCAGCCAGAACGACGGCCCCGTGACCATATTGCTTGACACAAAGGAGCTTTAACCTCGCTTCCGGCGCGGTCTGCCCATTGGGCCAAGCCTCCCGGTAACCAGCGTCATTCATAGGAGGAACCAGGAAATGCTCATCAAATGCCTCACCGTGGGCCCCATCGAGACCAACTGCTATATCGTCACCGACGAGGACACCCTCCAGTGCGCCGTGATCGACCCCGGCGACGAGTCCAACACCGTTCTGGACTACCTGGAGAGCAACCACCTCACCGCCAAGTACATCTTCCTGACCCACGGCCACTTTGACCACACCATGGCCGTGGCCGCCGTCCAGGCCGAGACCGGCGCCGCCGTGTGCATGCACCGGGCGGACGTGGGCGAGGGCGATTACCGCTTTTCGCCCCCGGAGGGCGCCGTCTATTACGGCGAGGGAGACCAGTTCCACGTGGGCGGCCTCACCTTTAAGGTCCTGGAGACTCCCGGCCACACCCCGGGGGGCGTGACCCTTTTGTGCGGCGAGGCCATGTTCTGCGGGGACACCCTGTTCCGGGACTCCTGCGGCCGGACGGACCTGCCCGGCGGGGACATGCCCACCCTCATGGCAAGCCTCAAAAAGCTGGGCTCTCTCCCCGGGGATTACGAGGTCTACCCCGGCCACATGGACAGCTCCACCCTGGAGCGGGAGCGCCGTTTCAACTACTACATGCGCTACGCCATGGCAATGACGTCAAAAGAGTTCTGAAGATTCATAGTCCTTGCAAACAAGACCTATTCATCGGTCAGAACTCTTTTTCCTTTTCCCCACGCGACCCGCTTCGCTGGGCTCGCGTGGGGACCCCATAGAACGCCGCCCACCTCCCCTTGCACAGAGGAAGCTTTCAATCAATATTGTAGGGCGCGCTTTCCAGCGCGCCCCATCGTTTTATTTATTATCGTCCATCCGTAAGTCCCAGAATATAATCGGTAGATGTGCCGTAATACTTCGCCAGCTCTATCACGGCCCAAACAGGTATCTCATGGATGCCTTTCTCATAGCGGCGGTATACCTCCCGCTTGCAATGCAGTATCTCGGCGACCTGCTCCTGTGTCAAGTCCGCATCCACCCGCAGGTCCTCCAGGCGTTGAAAATACAAAGCGCATCACCCCGTGGATATGCTACTATTGTGTAGCTTTTCTCGTCAGAATATGCTACAATTTAGTGGCATAGGAGGTGATACGATGCCCGACTATCAGAAGATGTACTACATTTTATGTGCCGCCGCGTCCGAAGCCATAGATCAGATGCCGGATATGCCCGCCAACCAGGAGGCCCGCAGGATACTCCTGGGCGCGCTGGACAAGGCGGAGGAGCTTTACATCAACGAAGGAAAACTTGTCCCATTCCCAAAAGACACCAACGTCAAAAACTCCTGAGGCGGTTGTCTCAGGAGTTTTATTATCCGAATTTGTAAAAAGCCTCCCTCTGACGAGGGAGGTGGCACGGCGCCAGCCGTGACGGAGGGAGAGATTATTTTTTCTCTCCCCCAGTCTCGCTTGCGCTCGACAGCCCCCTCGTCAGAGGGGGCCATATTTTTACGCCGGCATAATATAATCAGGAACCGCCACCCTGACCGGTGACGGTTCTCTTTTTGAAACCCTAACTCAACTGGGCTAACCGCTTGTCACAGCGCCCTTTTTGTATGCCTATTATAGCCCGCGCCGGGCTCGCCTGTCAAGTCCGATTTATACCTTCCGGAACCGCACAGCCCCCGCTGCGTGGGCCAGGGCCGTGAGGTTCTCCGCCTCCTCGGAGCGGACGATGAGCGCCTGCCAGCCCTCCTCATCCGCCGGGCCCAGGGCCAGGTCGCACCAAACAACGTCCAGCCCCTCGCCGAAGATGAGCGTGTCCTCCCCGCCCCGGTCCCGGAACGCGGCCAGGCACGCCTCTCCGTCACCGGCGACGGCGCGGCCGCCGGGGGCGATGAAGCCCTCGGCCAGCGCCAGAGCTTCCAGCGCCTCCGCCACGGTCTTTCCTTCCTCGGCAGCTTTTGCCATATACCGCCGCCGGACGGGTCCCTCCCCGGTCCAGGGGACCCGGGGGAAGAACTTCTTCCGCAGGGCCTCCAGCGCCGGGTCATCAAATATCCGCTCGGCCACGCTCAGCTCTCGATGCAGGCCTTGCCCCGCTCCAGAGCCTCCATGTTCAGGTCCACCAGCTTTGCCTTGGGGCCCGTGAACATGTGTACCAGCATCTCCTTTATCGTCTCCGTTTTCAGCGCGCCGGTGGCGGCGATATAGGCCCCCAGCATGACCATGTTGGACACCTTCTTGTTGCCCAGCTCGTCCGCGATGGTATCGCAGGGCACGTACACCGCCTTCACATCGGTGCGCTGGACCTTGTCCCCGATGATGGAGCTGTTGACGAAGATGGTGCCGCCGGGCTGGACCATGTCCTCGAACTTATGGAGGCTGGGCCGGTTCATGGCGATGAGCTCGGTGGGGTAGGTGAACACCGGGGAGCCCACGGGCTCGTCGGAGAGCACCACCTCGCAGTTGGCTGTGCCGCCCCGCATCTCGGGACCGTAGGAGGGCACCCATGTGGCGTGCAGGTTCTCGTCCACGGCGGCCTCCACCAGGCTCTTGCCGATGCTCATGACGCCCTGGCCGCCGAAGCCGGCGATGGTGATCTGTTTCTTCATCCTTCCTCGACCTCCTTGATGACCCCCAGGGGATAGTAGGCGGCCATGTTCTCCAAAAGCCACTTGTTGGCCTCCAGCGGCGTCATGCCCCAGTTGGTGGGGCAGGCGGACAGCACCTCCACGAAGGAGAAGCCCTTCCCGGCCAGCTGGACCTCAAAGGCCTTCTTGATGGCCTTCTTGGCCTTGTTGAGATGGGGGATATCCGCCACGCACACCCGCTCGGCGTAGGCCAGCCCGTCCATGGTGGACAGAAGCTCCGCCATGCGGATGGGGCTGCCGTGGATCTCCTTCATCCGGCCGTGGGGGGCCGTGGTAGCCCGCTGACCCAGCAAAGTGGTGGGGGCCATCTGGCCGCCGGTCATGCCGTAAATGGCGTTATTGATGAACACGGTGGTGAACTTCTCGCCCCGCATGGCGGCGTGGACGATCTCTGCCGTGCCGATGGAGGCCAGGTCGCCGTCGCCCTGGTAGGTCACCACCAGCTGGTCCGGATGGGTCCGTTTCACGGCGGTGGCCACCGCGGGGGCGCGGCCATGGATGGCCTCGATGCAGTCGCAGGCGAAGTAGTTGCCCGCGAACACAGAGCAGCCCACCGGGCAGACCAGGATGGCCGTGTCGATGAGGCCCAGCTCCTCCATGCACTCCGCGATCAATTTATGTACGATACCGTGGCTGCAGCCGGGGCAGTAGTGGAGCTCCCGGTCCTGCAGGCCTGCAGATTTGCGATATACTGTGGTCATATCACCGCACCTCCTGCAATATCTTCTCCGCCTCTTCGGCGATCTCCTCCACGCTGGGCACCATGCCGCCCACGCGGCCGTAGAACCGCACGGGCTTCGCGCCCTTCACGGCAAGCTGCACGTCCTCCACCATCTGGCCGAGACTCATCTCCACCACCAGGATGGCCTTGACGCTGGGCTGCGCCGCCAGCTCCGCCAGCCGCTCCGAGGGGAAGGGCCACACGGTCTGGGGCCGGAACAGGCCCACCTTGATGCCCTTGGCCTCCAGCTCCTCCGCCGCGGACAGGGCGATGCGGGAGGGGGTGCCGTAGGCGGCGATGATGATCTCGCAGCCGTCGGTGTCCTTCTCCACCCACCGGGTCTCCTTCTCGGCGATGGTCTTGTACTTGGCCTCCAGGTGCCGGTTGAACTCCTCGCTGTCCGGGGCGTCGATGCGAAGGCTGGTGATGAAGTTGCTGTGATCGCGGCCCTTGCGGCCGCTGGCGCACCAGTCCTTGGAGGGCAGCTCCCGCTTGGGGATGTCGTGCCACACGATGGGCTCCATCATCTGGCCGATCATGCCGTCGCCCAATATCATCACAGGCATGCGGTAGATATCCGCCAGGTCGAAGGCCTCCTGGGTCATGTCCACGGCCTCCTGGATGTCGCAGGGGGCCAGCACGATGGTCCGGTAGTCCCCGTTGCCGCCGCCCCGGGTGGCCTGGAAGTAGTCGCACTGGGACGGCTGTATGGTGCCCAAGCCGGGGCCGCCGCGCATCATGTTCACCACCACGCCGGGCAGCTCGCCGCTGCACATGGCGCTGATGCCCTCCTGCTTCAGGCTGATGCCGGGCGAGGAGGAACTGGTCATGGCCCGCACGCCGGAGGCCGCCGCGCCGTAGACCATGTTGATGGCCGCCAGCTCCGACTCCGACTGGATGAACACGCCGCCCGCCTCGGGCAGATGGGCGGACATATATTCAGGGATCTCGTTCTGAGGGGTGATCGGGTAACCAAAGAAGCACTTGCAGCCCGCCCGGATGGCGGCCTCTGCGACGGCCTCGTTGCCCTTCCACAGTTCTTTTTCCACGGTAGTATCCATCTCCTTTGCTCCGTTATTCCTTCTCAATGCTGATGACCGAATCAGGACAGATCTTCGCGCAGCTGGCGCAGGCGATGCAGGCCGAAGGGTCTTTTGCCGCCGCCGGGTGATAGCCCTTCACGTTGGTGGCGCTCATGTCCAGCGCCAGGATGTGCTTGGGACACACCGACACGCACAGCTCGCAGCCCTTGCAGCGGTCGCTGTCAAAATGTAAAAATACGGTCATGGTTGTCACCTCCCCTCCCTCGGGGCGCTCTCAGCGCTCCCAGGGTTTTTTCATGTAAATGTCTATGGGGAACACCGGCTCCGCCAGCTCGGGCAGCCCGTCCGCCAGGGAGCGGGGCGCCGTGTGGCATATCACCGGGATGTTCGTAACGTAAGCGAGCTCATCCGCCAGGCCCGCTCCCAGCAGGATGTCCCCGGCGGTGGTCTCATTGCAGAGGTGGGTGTTGTTCACGATGCCCGTCACGGGAAGGCCCATCTCGTCCTCGATCTTCCGGAGGGACCAGACGGCCTTTTCCAATGTGGCGGTCTGAGGCCGCCGGGCGTTCAGGACGAACCACACGGCGAAATCCTGGGCCGCGATCTGGTGCCGGTACCGGGCCAGGACCCGAGCGCCCGAGTCGCCGCCGATGTCCAGCACGCTCCGGTAGCTCATGTCCTGCAAAAGGGTGTTGAGCTCCGCCGGCAGGGAGGGCACGTCCGCGTCCACCAGGGCCTGGGCGGAGGCCACGAACCGGATGCCCAGCTCGCGGAACATCTCCCGCTGCTCCCGGCTGCGGAAGTAGGGGTTCACCACGTCCAGATCCGCGACGGCGGTCTTCTCCCCCGCCTTCGCCATGGCCACCGCCATGTTCACCGCCAGCTCCGTCTTGCCGCCGCCCATGTGGCCCACGATGGCCGTGATATGGTGGGCGGTCATCCAGGCGGGAAGAATATTCTCCATAGGTCCTCCTCAGATCAGGATATGCATGGCCCGGGCCTGGGCGGTGAGCTCCTCCCGGAACTTGGGGTGGGCGATGGCGATGAGGGCCTTCGTCCGCTGGGACACGGTCCTGCCCCGGAGCTTGGCCAGGCCGTACTCCGTGGCGATATAGTCCACGTCGTTCTTGCTGGTGCTCACCCTTGCGCCGGGATTCAGGGTGGGCCGGATGCGGCTCACAGTGCCCCCCGCCGCGGTGGAGGGAAAGGCGATGAAACTCTTGCCCCCCGGCGACTGGACGGCCCCCCGAACATAGTCCGTCTGACCGCCGGTGCCGGACACATGCACCGCGCCGATGCTCTCGGCGCACACCTGGCCGAAGAAGTCCACCTCCAGCCCCCCATTCACAGAGATGAAGTTGGGGTGCTTCGCGATGACCGCCGGGTCGTTCACGTAGTCCACCGGCAATATCTCCACGTCCGGGTTGTTGTCCACGAATTTATAGAGCCTCTCTGAGCCGAAGGTGAAGGTGGCCACGGTCTTGCCTTTATGGATGGGCTTTTTCTGGTTCGTCACCGCGCCGCATTCGATGAGCTCTATCATACTGTCGGGCAGAAGCTCCGTGTGGATGCCCAAGTCGTGCTTATCTTTCAGGGCCAGGCCCACCGCCTCGGGCACCGCGCCGATGCCCAGCTGCAGCGTCGCGCCGTTGGGCACCTCCTGGGCGATGAACCCGCCGATGGTCCGGCTCACGTCGTCCAGCTTGGCCGGGGGCAGGATGGGCAGGGGCGCGTCCGACTCGCACAGGGCCGTTACCTGGGATATATGTACCTTCGGGGCCGTCACCGCCCGCGGCATGCGGGGGTTGACCTCCAGGAAGATGTGCTTCGCCTTTTCAAAGAGCGCCGCCGAATAGGATCCGGTGACCCCGGCGCTGAAGTACCCCTCCCCATCCATGGGGGACACCACGATCATGAAGGCGTCCACGGGGATGTAGTCCCGGTAGAGAGAGGGCATATCCCGGTAATAGCAGGGCATGATGTCGCCCTCGCCCCGGTTGACGGCCGCCTTGGCGATCTTCCCGGAGAACCAGGACACCGGGGTGAATATCCCCGGATGGGTAAAGGTGGCGTCGGGGACCAGGTCCAGCAGCCCGTGGAACGCCAGGTCCTTCAGTTGCCCCGCGTCCGCCCGCTTTCCCAGGGCCTCCAGGATGGTGGGCGGGATGGCCGCCGCCGCGTCCGTCACGCAGGACCAGCCGCTCTCGAACAGCGCCGCCACGCCCTCCGCGTCGGTCAGCTTTTTCCGGTACTCCTTAAGATGATCCATTCTATGCGCTCCATTATGCTGAATGTTTTTAATGGTTAGCAAAACTTTTCCTTATGCCTCGACAAATATACCAAAATCCGCCGTAGATGTCAATAGGCGATAGCTGGAAACTCTTGCGCGGAGCGGCCTGGTATGGTATGGTTTTCCCAGACTTGGAAGGAGGCTGCTCCTATGGATATATACGGCACCCTGGGCCCTGCCTGCGGGTCTGTGGACACGTTGGAGGCCATGTTCCGCGCCGGCATGACCGGCATGCGCCTGAACCTCTCCCACACCGGTCTTGCCGCCTCCGCCCCCCTGCTGGACGCCTTCCATGAGGCGGCAAAGCGGGCGGATGCTGCGCCCAAGCTGCTCATCGATATGCAGGGCCCGGAGCTGCGGGTGGGCGCCCTGGCCGCACCGCTGACGCTGGAGGAGGGGACCACCGTAAAGCTGGACAACATCCCCCTGCCCTCCCCTGTCCCGCCCCTTTTGAGGTCCGGCCAGCGGATGCTTTTGGACGACGGAAAGCTCCTGCTGGAGGTCGTTGACGGCGATTCCGCCCGTGTCCTGCGGGGCGGTGAACTGAAAAGCCGGAAGAGCTTGGCCCTGCCGGGCCTCACGGTGCATCTGCCCGCCCTGACGGAGGCGGATAAGGCCAACCTCCTGGACGCGGCCCGCTTCGGCGTCACCGCCGTCATGCAGCCCTTCGTCCGGGGCTGGGAGGATCTGGAGGCGGTCCGGGCGGCGCTGCATGACGCCGGCTGCGGCCATGTGAAGCTGCTGGCGAAGATAGAGAACCTGGCCGGTCTGGAGAAGCTGCCGGAGCTCCTCCCCGCCGCGGACGAGATCGTCATCGCCCGCGGCGACCTGGGCAACGCCATGCCCCTGTGGGACCTGCCGGCGGTGCAAAAGCACATCGCCGCCCAATGCCGGGCGGCAGGGAAGCCCTTCATGGTGGTGACGCAGATGCTGGCCAGTATGGAGACCCGCCCCGTCCCCACCCGGGCGGAGGTGAGTGACATCTTCAACGCGTGTCTCGACGGGGCCTCCTCGGTGATGGTCACCGGCGAGACCGCCGCCGGGCGATACCCGGTGGAGGTCATAAAGTACCTCGCCAACACCGCTCATGCGGCAGAAGCATATATGGCGCAATAAGAAGACCTCCCTCGTCTGAGGGAGGTTCTGTGTAAATGCCTGATTTTGATACAAACAGAGACTCTTCCTTTCCGTATCCGCAACGAGGAGTTTATGCCTGTTCTTTTCAATAAACGGGAATTTATAGGCAAAATAAATTTTTACGCACAACTTTTACATAATTCAAATCCGCAATTTCAAAAAAGCCGTTTCTCTCATACATACCGAAAGTTCCATGATACTGATACTCATACTTTTTATCTGAAAACGGATATGCCTCTATGCAGGAATATCTGACCTGTGCTGCATCTTCACATACACGTTTAAGTAGACTTTGGGCAATCCCTTTACCTCGATATTCAGGAGTGATCAAAAAGCAAAAAATCGACTTTACCTTTGCGTCTTCCTTATCATTTGTTTGATAACCGATTCTCTGAAACATTTCGGTGATGTATTTGTATTTTTTTCGATCATTGGTGTTGCACCAACCGACAACCATATTATCTAAATAAGCAAGATACCCTCGCATTTCGCCCGTTTCAATTAATTCAATAGCTTTTTTTCTGCGGTCTTTTAGGTCCGTCAATTTATCGTTAGCTTCCGAATCCAAATGCCCCTCCAGACAATAGCAAAACGCCCACTCCCCATGATCGCCAAACGCAACTTTTTCAAAAAAACCGAGCCAATCTTCACATAGTTCCGGGCACAGCGGTTGAATTGTTACCATGTGCTTTTCCAATTAATATTACTCCTTTATACTATGATTTGCTATAATTTACCACCTCAACAGTGAAAGACCGCCCCAGCCGGGGCGGTCTTTCGCTTGCTCTCACTTGTTGCTCCTGCGCCAAATGTGCATCTTCTCCGCTTCGGCGATGAGCTCCTCCCGGAAATCGGGGTGGGCGATGGAGATCAGCGCCTCGGCCCGCTGCCAGGTGGAAAGACCTTTCAAATTCACCATGCCGTACTCGGTGACGATGTACTGCACGCAGGACCGGGGGTCGGTGGCGATGGAGCCCGGGGTCAGGGTGGGCACGATGCGGCTCTTCACGGCGCCGTCCTTGCCCTTCATGGTGGAGCTGAGGCAGATGAAGCTCTTGCCGCCCTTGGAGAGGTACGCGCCCATGACGAAGTCCAGCTGGCCGCCGGTGCCGGAGATGTGCTTGATGCCGGCGGACTCGGCGTTCACCTGGCCGAACAGGTCCAGGTCCACGGCGTTGTTGATGGAGATGAACTTGTCCAGCTGGGCGATGACCTGCACGTCGTTGGTGTAGTCAACCGGCGCGCCCACCACGTCCGGATTGCGGTTTACATAATCATACAGCTTCTTGGAGCCCGCCGCGAAGGCGAACACCTGCCGGCCGTAGTCCCGGGTCTTGTTTTTGCCGTTGATCTTCCCGGCCATGGCGATGTCCACGAAGCCGTCTACGTACATCTCGGTATGTACGCCCAGGTCTTTCAGGTCCGACTGGGCGATCATGGCGCCCACGGCGTTGGGCATGCCGCCGATGCCCAGCTGCAGGCACGCGCCGTTGGGGATCTCGGGCACGATCAGGTTGGCCACGGCGATGTCTATCTCGCTGGGGGCCGCAGAGCCCAGCTCCGCTACGGGGGGATTGGAGCCCTCCACCACATAGTCCACGTCCCGGATGTTGATCTCGCTCTTGTAAAGGCCGTAGACCACGGGCAGGTTCTCGTTGACCTCCACGATCACATGCTTTGCCTTGGCGCACATGTCATAGAGGTGGGAGGGGGCCAGGGACAGGGAGAAGTTGCCGTGCTCGTCCATGGGCGGGACCTGCATCATGACCACGTCCACGTCGATGTTCTCCCGGTAATACCGGGGCAGCTCGGAATAGCGGATGGGGCTGAACCAGCCCATGCCCTTGGCGAGGATCTTCCGGTCGATGCCGGAGCAGTGCCAGGAGTGCCAGGCGAAGTGGTCGCCTGCGTCGTCCGCCTTGGCGATCTCGGGCATCCACATGGTCACGCCGCCCCGGACCTTCACGTCCGTGAGCTCATGGGCCCGGGCCGCCAGGGCCTTGTCCAGCTCCACGGGATGGTTGGTGCACCAGGTGTAGTCCACCCAGTCGCCGGACTTGACCAGCTTCACGGCCTCGGCCGGGGTGGTGAGCTTCGATTGATACAGCGCCTGATAGTCCATATGGTAAAGTCTCCTTTTGTTGTTATTCTTTGCTGATAGTTTAACCAGTTGCGGCCCGGTTGTCAAGGGCGGCGGCCCCCGGCCCAGACCGCCGCCGGCGTCGGAAATTCCTTATGGGCCAGCCTTGACTTTTTATATATATTGTACTATACTGATGCTGCTAAAATTTAAACAATTTTACCCCGCGAACAGTGAATTATTTTTTAAGGAGGAATCACCCCCGTGAAAGACATCTATCTTGTGAACTGCTGCCGTACCGCGATCGGCAGCTTCCAGGGCACTCTGTCCAAGACTCCCGCCGTGGAGCTGGGCTCCATCGTCGTGAAGGAGGCCCTGAAGCGCGCCAACGTCCCCGCCGACGCGGTGGACGAGCTGATGTTCGGCTGTATCCTCACCTCCGCCCTGGGCCAGAACCCCGCCCGTCAGGTGGGCATCAAGGCCGGCCTGCCCCTGTCCGTTCCCGCCTATACCGTGGGCATGGTCTGCGGCTCCGGCATGAAGAGCGTCATTGAGGCCGCCCGCGCCATCAACGCCGGCGACGCCGACATCATCGTGGCCGGCGGCATGGAGAGCATGACCATGGCTCCCTACGCCTCCCCCGCCACCCGTATGGGCGCCCGCATGAACGACACCAAGCTGGTGGACACCATGATCAAGGACGGCCTGTGGGACGCTTACAACAACTACCACATGGGTACCACCGCTGAGAACATCTGCGACGTGTGGGGCATCACCCGCGAGGAGCTGGACGCCTTCGCCGCCTCCAGCCAGCAGAAGACCGAGGCCGCTCAGGCCGCCGGCAAGTTTGACGACGAGATCGTCCCCGTCCCCGTGAAGGTGAAGAAGGAGACCATCGAGTTCAAGGTCGACGAGTTCCCCCGCAAGGGCGTGACGGCCGAGAGCATCGCCAAGCTGCGCGGCGCCTTCCCCGTGGGCCCCGAGGGCGTGGAGGACGAGATCGTCCACACCTTTGAGCCCACCCAGGTCCATGAGGCCGACACCAAGAAGCATGTCCAGCGCGTCACCGCCGCCAACGCCTCCGGCATCAACGACGGCGCCGCCTGCATCATCCTCGCCAGCGGCGAGGCCGTGAAGAAGTACGGCCTGAAGCCCATGGCCAAGCTGGTCAGCTACGGCCAGGGCGGCGTGGATCCCAAGATCATGGGCGTGGGCCCCGTGCCCGCCACCCGTCAGGCGCTGGCCAAGGCCAACCTGACCATCGACGACATGGACCTCATCGAGGCCAACGAGGCCTTCGCGGCCCAGTCCATCGCCGTGGCCCGTGAGCTGGGCTTCGACATGAGCAAGGTCAACGTCAACGGCGGCGCCATCGCTCTGGGCCACCCCGTGGGCGCTTCCGGCGCGCGCATCATCGTCACCCTGGTGCATGAGATGCTCAAGCGGCCCGAGGCCAAGAAGGGCCTGGCCACCCTGTGCATCGGCGGCGGCATGGGCGTCGCCACCATCTGGGAAAAGTGCTGATAGCTGCCCCATGAGACCCGCTTCGCTGGGCTCTCACGGGGACCCCGATAAAAGCTGCAGACCGCTGCAGCGCATAAAATCCCCTGCCTCCGGGCAGGGGATTTTCCACGTTTGCGGTCTGATAAGAATGATTTCCGAGGTACACGCCCCCGGAAATCATATCCCACTTTATTCGGCTCTGCGGAGCCGAATTCTGCGAAGCCTTTGTGCTTATTTCAACGCTTCAAATGCATCGACCGGAGAGGGGATCTCGTCCGGGACCACGAACAGGCACACGTAGGGCCCCCGGGTCACGATTTTGGCGTTCCTCTGCCAGGCCTCGATGGTCTCCGGGTACCAGGCACCGCCGGCCACCTGGGCATCGATGCGCGCCTGGAAGATGTCCCGGACCGCCTTCGCGTCCTTCTCGTTGGCAACCTCCACCATGGCGATCTCGCAGGGCGTGGCGGAGATGGCAGCCATGTAGAGCACCGTCTGGGCCCGCTCCACCGCCTCCAGGCCGGGGTACACGTTGGCCACAGACCCCTCGTCGATCCCAATCATGGCGGGAAAGTCCTCCCCGCCGGCGATGGTCTCATAAAAGGCAGCCAGGTCGATGGCGGGCGTCTTCTCCCCGCCGCACCCGGCCAGCGCCAGCAGGGCGCACATTACCAAAACAAGGGAAACAACCTTTTTCATCTTCGCACCTCCTGTTATTGGGACGTACTGTCCGCGGAAAAGTTCCCGGTCATTTCTCCGCAAAAAAGGCCACGCCCACGGCGCCGGGGCCCGCATAGGTGCCGATGGTGCTGCCGATGCAGCACACGGGCAGCTTTTTTACATGGCCCTTGTACAGCGCCTCGCTGTCTTGGATGTACTTTTGCAGCAGGGCGTCGGACAGGCCGCTGTAGCCCAGGGCGTAGGGCATGGAAAAATCGATCCCCCCGCTCTGCTGGACGAATTGCATCAGCAGGTTGTTGCCGTTTTTGGAGCCCCGGGCCTTGCCGATGAGGGCCACCTCGCCCTTCTGCACCGCCACCACCGGCTTGATAGACAGCACGCCCCCGGCGAAAGCCACCGCCGGGGAGATGCGCCCGCCTTTTTTCAGGTATTCCAGCGTGTCCAGCAGCGCCAGCACCCGGACCCGCTTTTTCTGCGTCTCCAGCTGGGCGGCGATCTCCGCCGCGGTGAGCCCCCGCTCCCGTAGCCGCGCCGCCAGCAGCACCAGTATCCGCTGGCCGATGCTCACGTTCTCGCTGTCCACCACGGTGACGCGGCCGGCGTAGTCCTCCGCGGCCAGGCACGCGCTGTTCCAGCAGCCGGAGAGCCGGCCGGAGAGGGTGATGCACACCGCCTCCTCCCCCGCGTCCACCGCCGCGCGGAACGCCTCCCCGTACTGGAAGGGCGTGATCTGGCAGGTGTGGGGCAGGACGTCCGACTCCACCAGCTTCTCGAAAAACTGCCTGTTGGAAAGCGTGACCCCGTCCAGGTACTCCTCCCCGCCGAATATCACGGTGATGGGCAGCACCTCTATCCCCAGGGCTTTTGCTTCCTCCGGCGGGATGTCGCAGGCGGAATCTGTGATGATGCGCACGCTCATATCATTCTCCTTTGGCCGGGGCCCGCTTGCCCACCGGCACGTTCAGCAGCACGATGGCGATAAAAATGAGGCCGATACCGGCGGCGTTCATGAGATGGAGCTTCTCGTGGTAGACCAATATGCCGGAGATGGTGGCCACCATGGGCTCGGCGAAGGCCAGCACGGAGGCCTTCCCCGCCTCCACGCTCTCCAGGCCCGTGGTGTAGAACACATAGGGCATGAAGGTGGATATGATGCCCAGCCCCAGGGCCATCAGGGCCGCGTGTCCGTCGCCCGCGAGGATGGAGCAAGCCTCCCCCGGCCCGGCGACGGGCAGCAGGCACACCGTAGACACCACGAAGGTGTAGAAGATGACGGTGAAGGTGTGGTACTTTTGGAGGGCCACCTTCCCGAAGATGCTGTAGGTGGCGTAGCCGAACCCGGCGCCCACGCCGGTGAGCAGCGCTCTTGGCGTGATGGCCCCGCCGGTGATGCCGCTGACCAGCACGCACCCGGCGAAGGCCAGCGCCAGCGCCGCCAGCTTCTGGGCGGTGATCCGCTCTTTGAAGAACACCGCCGACATGAGCATGACGAAGCAGGGGGCGGTGTAGAGCAGGATGGACGCGGTGGCCAGAGTGGTCATCTGGATGGTGGAGAAGTAGCACACGTTGAAGAATACGATGCTGATGAGCCCCGTGCCCAGGAACATCCAGAAGTCCCGGAGCTTCACCTTGAAGAGAGCCCGGTCCTTCACCAGCAGCAGCGCCCCCATGAGGACCACCACCGTGACGCTGCGCACCAGCGTCGTCTGCAAAGGGCTCAGCCCTGCCGCGGACATGGGCCGGGAGAACACGCCGATGACGCCCCAGCCGCTGGCGGCGATGAGGATGGCCGCGATGGCCAGCCACGGTTTTTTCATGCCTCCGCCTCCCCGTCCACGGGCTTTTCCAGCACCACAAGCCGCACATTCTCAATGCCGTTGAAAAGGCAGGGGAAGACGCCCGTCTCCCGGAAGCCCAGGCGCTTATAGATGGCCCGGGCCCTGGTGTTGATCTGGTTGGTGTCTATGCGCAGGACGGTGCAGCCCTGCTCCCGGGCGCAGTCCTCGTAAAACTTCACGAACCCCGGCCCTATGCCGCGGCCGTACCGGGCCGGGTGTATCACCAGGGTGTGCATGACCATGACCTGCTCCGGCGGGGCCGGATACTTCCAGTCCGCCAGGGCGTACACATCCACCTGTTTTTGGTTTAAGATCGCCGTGCCCACGACCTCGCCGTCCTCCTCCGCCACGAACAGCTCGCCCCGTTTAAGGGCCTCCCGGGCCGTGGTCTCGGTGGGGTACACCCCCCGGACCCAGCCGGTGTAGTGCTCCCCCTTCTCCCGCAGGTCGTGGGTGGCCTCGTATATGGCCGCCACAGCCGGGACGTCCGCCTCCGTTGCTTTTCTGTAGTTCATCTCACAGCACCATGCACAGCGTCCCCGCGCCGATGAGGGCGCAGCCGATGAGGGACTTCGTGGTGAACTTCTCGTGCAGGAACAGGAACGCCAGCACCAGTGTGATCACCACGCTCAGCTTGTCGATGGGCACCACCTTGGACGCCTCCCCGATCTGCAGGGCACGGTAATAGCACAGCCAGGAGGCCCCGGTGGCCAGCCCGGACAAAATGAGGAACAGCCAGCTCTTCTTGCTGATGGCGCCGATGCCCCCCTGGGCGTCAGTGAGGAACACCATGCCCCAGGCCATGACCAGCACCACCGCCGTGCGGATGGCCGTAGCCAGGTTGGAATCGACCCCCTCAATGCCTATCTTCGCCAGTATGGACGTCAGCGCCGCGAACACCGCGGAGCCCAGCGCCAGGACAGCCCACATGTCTACCCCTCCCTTGCTTGTTACCCGCAGTATAGCACACCGCCCGCCGCAATACTACCGCCATTTACACAGAAAAAGAGCCGCCCAACGGACGGCTCTTTTGGTGTGTTTTGGCTTGTCCCTTACTTCGCGGCCTTGGCGGCGCGGATGGCCTCGGTGAGCATGGGGGTGACCTTGAACAGGTCGCCGCAGATGCCATAGTCGGCGATCTCGAAGATGGGGGCGGAATCGTTCTTGTTCACCGCGATGATGCACTCGGAGTCCTGCATGCCGGCCTTGTGCTGGATAGCGCCGGAGATGCCCAGGGCCACGTATACCTTGGGGTGAACGGTCTTGCCGGTCTGGCCCACCTGGTGGTCGGCGGACAGCCAGCCGGAGTCGATGACGGCACGGGAACCGCCGACGACGCCGCCCAGCTCAGCAGCCAGCTCCTCGGCCAGCTTGATGCCGCCTTCCACGTCCTTGCTGATGCCGCGGCCCACGGACACGATGAAGTCCGCGCCGATCAGGTCCACCAGCTTCTTCGCGGCCTTGACCACCTCAGTGACCTGGGTGTTCAGATCGGACTCGCTGAGCTCGAACTTGGGCTTGATGATCTGGCAGGCGTCGGCCTTGGCCTGGTCGAAGGGGCGCTTCTTCATAACGCCGGGACGGACCGTGGCCATGGTGGGACGGAACCGGGGGCAGATGATGGAGGCCATCAGATGGCCGCCGAAAGCGGGACGGGTCATCTTCAGGTCACGGGAGACGTCGTGCTTCTCGCCCAGCACCATGGCGGTGTTCAGGCCGTCGATGCGGGCGTCCTCCAGCGTGGAGGCCTCGTGCAGGAAGTCCTTGTAGATGCCCATGTCCACGTCCAGGTGGGTGCAGTCGGCGCACAGGCCGGTGTGCAGCCGGGCCGCGCAGCGGGGGCCCAGGTCACGGCCGATGTTGGTGGCGCCGATGAGGAACGCCTCGGGCTTCAGCTCCTCGATGACGTCGCAGATGACCTTGGCATAGGCGTCGGTGGTGTAGACCTTCAGCAGGGAGTGATCGCAGACATAGACCTTGTCGGCGCCGTAGCCGCCCAGCTCTTTGGCGATGCCCTCTACGTTGTCGCCCAGCAGCAGGCCGCACAGGTCCACGCCCAGCTCGTCCGCCAGACGGCGGCCTTCGCTGATCAGCTCGAAATCGGTGGGCATCAGTTTGCCCTCGCGCTGCTCACAGAATACCCATACATCCTTGAAAGCAGCCAGATCAGTATTATTAAAAGCCATTTTCTTAACTCCTCTCTCAGATGATGTGCTTGGCGGCCAGCATGCCGGCCAGCTTCTCGCAGGTGCCCATGTCGGCGCCCTCCAGCATCATGCCGGCGCCCTTCTGGGGGGGCGTGAAGGAGACCAGGATGTTGGTGGGGGAGCCCTTCAGGCCGATGGTGGTCGGGTCGATCAGGGGATCGTCCTTCAGCGCCTCGTAGTCAAGCACGGTGACGGGCTTGCTGTAGGCCTCGAAAATGCCGCCCACGCTCATGTAACGGGGCTGGTTCAGCTCCTTGATGCAGGTCAGCAGGCAGGGGGTCTTGACCTTGATGGTCATGTAGCCGTCCTCCAGCATGCGCTTGACGGTGATGTCGTCCCCATCCTTGTGGATGTCGGCGGCGTAGGTCACCTGGGGCAGATGCAGCTTCTCGGCGATCTGGGGGCCCACCTGAGCGGTGTCGCCGTCGATGGCCTGACGGCCGCACATGACGATGTCGCCCTTCTCCACGCCGATCTTGTTGACGCCGGCGGCGACGATCTGGGAGGTGGCGTACGTATCGGAACCGCCGAACTCACGGCCGGAGATGAGGTAGCCCTCGTCCGCGCCCATGGCCAGCAGCTCACGCAGCATGCCCTCCGCGGGGGGAGGACCCATGGTCACGACGATGACCTTGCAGCCGGTCTCGTCCTTCAGCTTCAGAGCGGCCTCGACGGCGTTCATGTCGTCGGGGTTCGTGATGGTCTCCATGGAGGCACGGTTCAGGGTGCCGTCCGGATTCACCGCCACCTTGCCGGAGGTGTCGGGGACCTGCTTCACACAAACGATAACTTTCATTTCTATCCTTTACCTCCTGCTTATTTCACGCCCAGATGGCTGGAGATGACCATGCGCTGGACTTCGCTGGTGCCCTCGTAGATCTCGGTGATCTTGGCGTCGCGCATCATGCGCTCCACCGGATACTCACGGGTGTAGCCGTAGCCGCCGAAGAGCTGAACAGCCCGGCGGGTCACGTCGCTGGCGGCCTCGGCCGCGAACAACTTGGCCATGGCGGCGTCCATGGAATAATCCTCGTGCAGCTGCTTCTTGCAGGCGGCGGAATATACCAGGAACTGAGCGGCCTGCATGCGGGTGTGCATGTCGGCCAGCTGGAACTGGGTGTTCTGGAACTGGCTGATGCGGCGGCCGAACTGGACGCGCTCCTTGGTGTACTTGATGGCCTCGGCCACGGCGCCCTCGCCCAGGCCCAGGGCCTGCGCGGCGATGCCGATACGGCCGCCGTCCAGGGTCATCATGGCGATCTTGAAGCCCTGGCCGATCTTGCCCAGCAGGTTCTCCTTGGGCACGATGCAGTCCTCGAAGATCAGGTCGCAGGTGGAGCTGCCGCGGATACCCATCTTCTTCTCATGCTTGCCCTGAGAGAAGCCGGGGAAGTCCTTCTCCACGATGAAAGCGGAGATCTCCTTCATGGGACGGCCGCGCTTGTCGGTGGTCTTGCCGGTCACGGCGATGATGACGAAGGTGTCCGCCACGTTGCCGTTGGTGATGAAGCACTTGGAGCCGTTGAGGACGTAGTGGTCGCCCTCCAGGACGGCGGTGGTCTGCTGGCCCTGGGCGTCGGTGCCGGCGCCGGGCTCGGTCAGACCGAAGGCGCCGATCTTCTTGCCGGAGCACAGGTCGGGCAGGTACTTTTTCTTCTGCTCCTCGGTGCCGAACTCAAAAATGGGGGCGCAGCACAGGGAGGTATGAGCGGACACGATGACCGCGGTGGTGCCGCAGACCTTGGCCAGCTCTTCCACGCACATGGCGTAGCTGAGCACGTCGCCGCCGGCGCCGCCGTACTCCTTGGGGAAGTAGATGCCCATCATACCGAGCTTGGCCATCTTCTCCACGGTCTCCATGGGGAAGCGCTCTTCCTCGTCGATCTCCTGGGCCAGGGGCTTGACCTCGTTCTCGGCGAACTCCCGGTACATCTTACGGAGCATCTGCTGCTCTTTACTCAGATGAAAGTCCATACTTTTTTCTCCTTCAAAAAGTTATTTGCTGTAATCGTAAAAGCCCTTGCCGGTCTTCCGGCCCAGCAGGCCGCCGCGGACCATCTTCTTCAGGAGCAGCGCGGGACGATACTTGGGGTCGCCGGTCTCGTTGAACAGGGTCTCCATGATGGCCAGGCACACGTCCAGGCCGATGAAGTCGCCCAGGGTCAGGGGGCCCATGGGGTGGTTGGCGCCCAGCTGCATGGCCTTGTCGATGTCCTCGACGGAGGCGACGCCGGTCTCCACCAGGCCGATGGCCTCGTTGATCATGGGGATGAGGATCTTATTCACCACAAAGCCGGGGGCCTCGGCGACCTCCACGGGGTCCTTGCCGATCTCCTGGGCCAGCTTGTAGATGAACTCAAAGGTCTCCTGGGTGGTGTTGGCGCCCCGGATGACCTCCACCAGCTTCATGCTGGGGACGGGGTTGAAGAAGTGCATGCCGATGACGGGGTGGGCCAGGCCGTTGCCCATCTCGGTGACGGACAGAGAAGAGGTGTTGGAGGCGAAGACGGTCTCGGGCTTGCACAGGGTGTCCAGCTCCTTGAGCAGGGTCTTCTTGGTCTCCATATCCTCCTTGACGCACTCGATGACCAGATCGGCGTCAGCGGCGGCGGGGCGCTCCTCGGTGACGATGTTGGCCAGCAGGGCGTCCACGGCCTCCTGGGTCATCTTGCCCTTGGCCACGCGCTTGGCAAGAGAGGCGGCCAGCTTGTCCTTATGCTTCTGAGCGGAAGCGACGGAGCTGGCGAACATCATGACGGTGTGGCCCTTCGCGGCGAAGACCTGGGCGATACCGCTGCCCATAGTGCCGGCGCCAAATACTGCGACTTTCATTATTATGTGTCCTCCTAAAAATGATTTTTTATTTCAAGTGGTATATGAAATCTGCTCTCAGCAGTTTTCAAACGGGTCGTGCTTGCGCTTTTCCACGAAAGCGGCCATGGCGTTTTTCTGGTCCTTGGTCTCGAAGCAGGAGCCGAACAGCTTCTCCTCCACCACGAGGGCCTTGTCGATGTCCACCTGGAGCCCGTCGTTGATGGCCTTCTTGCAGGCCCGCACGGCGATGGGGGCGTTGCCCGCGATGCGGGTGGCCATCTTCTCCGCCTCGGCCATCAGCTCCTCGGCGGGGTAGACCGCCTGGACCAGGCCGCAGGCCAGGGCCTCGGGGGCCTTGATGTTGCGGGCGGTGTAGATGAGCTCCTTGGCCTTGCCCATGCCCACCAGGCGGGCCAGGCGCTGGGTGCCGCCGAAGCCGGGGGTGATGCCCAGGCCCACCTCGGGCTGGCCGAACACGGCGGTCTCGGAGGCCAGGCGGATGTCGCAGCTCATGGAGAGCTCGCAGCCGCCGCCCAGAGCGAAGCCGTTCACCGCGGCGATGGTGGGGATGGGAAGAGTCTCCAGCTTGCGGAACACGTCGTTGCCCAGCTTGCCAAAGGCCTCGCCCTCGGCCTTGGTGAGGCCGCTCATCTGGGCGATGTCCGCGCCGGCCACGAAGGCCTTCTGACCCGCGCCGGTGACTACCAGGCAGCGCACCGCGTTGGTGTCGATGCTGTCAAGGACCTTGTCCAGGTCGCTGATGACCTGGTCGTTCAGCGCGTTGAGGGCCTCCGGGCGGTTGATGGTCAGAACGCCGATCTGCCCCTTCACTTCCAGTTCTACAAAAGCCATAATTTTCAACCTCGTTCGTTATTTATGTAACAATGTCCGGGCGCAAATACCCTTTCACGCCACGATAATTATAAATGAAGTCCCCCCATTAATCAAGTAGAATCCACCGCCCCGGCGCGCTTTTTTTGGAAATTTATACATTATGTAAAACCCGCCCGCCAAAAGGCGGGCGGATGTCCTCCGAAAAACCGATTTTACGTGTCAAGCGGGACGAAAAACGCCTCCATCTCCGCCAATTCCTCCCCGTCTGAGAGGCTGGTGAAGCTGATCTGCATGAACCAGTCGCCTCTGACCAGATACGCCTGCTGCTGGTGCACGCCCAGCCCCAGGGCCGAACCGGCCGCCTCGATGCGCAGGCCGGGCGCCTCCATTCCTGCCAAGTCCACGGTATTGCGCCGGATATCGGCGCCCTCCATGCCCTCCAGGACGAGGCTCCCGTCCCCGGTGGTCTCCACGTCCCCCAGGACCAGGTCCAGGAAGCTGTCCTGGTCCGCCGCGCCGGAGAGCCCCTCCACGTGCTGGATCACGACAGTCACGTTCTGCCGCCCGTCCTTGGAATTGGCGGCCATGGCGTAGCCCCCGTCGATGGCGTCCAAATACCCCTCGGCCTCGGTGCCCTGGAGCATGGCGGCGCTCATGCTCTGGACGGAGCGCAGCTCCTCCTCGGTCAGGAACTCCCAGTCCTCATCCGGCGCGAAGGCCAGGCCGAAATAGGAGTTCTCGTACCGGTCCAGCCTCACCCTGCCCATCACGGCCAAGGCGTCGGCTTTGGGGGCCGGGGTCTCCTCCGGGGAGGATACCGCCGCCGGGACCCCGTCCGCAGGCATGGTGAGGGAAACGGCCGTCTCGCTCACAGTCTGCAGGCTGTCCCACCCCACGGCCTCCAGGGTGAACCCCACAGTGGATATATCGTCGATACCGCTCCGGGCCAGGTCGTCGGCGTCCCATCGGCACCAGCCGTAGGCCGTCGCCCCGGCGGACACCGGTACGCTCCAATAGGGCTGGCAGGGCTCGCCGTTCACCGTCACGTCCTCCATGTGCAGCCACAGGTCGTTTCCCGTGCCGTTGTCCGCCCGGAACAGGATGGCCCCCTCCGGGTCATAATCTACTGCCGTCACGGTCAGCTCGCCCCTGACCACGGCCACGGGCTCAAAGCCGCCGTCAAAGGCCGGCTCCGTCACGGCGGGGCCCTCCCGCCCCTCAGCGGGAGCGGACCAGGTCACGGTCCGGGCGCATATGGGCTCCGCGCCCCGCTCCCCGCCGGGCCGGACGGTGAGCCGGGCCTGCACCTCTTCGATGTAATTTATGCCCGCGGCCCGCAGGTCCTCGCCGAACCACTGGACCGTGCTCTCCGCCTTCTTCACGGAGGGAACCGTCTCGCTCCAATGGGGGTCGCACATGACCCCGTTCACGGACACCAGGTCCAGGGAGAAGTCCATGCTCCGGCCGGCGTTGTTGTCCAGCAGAAGGGTGAACGCCGGACCCCAGGGTCCCTCGTCGGTATACCCCGTCACCGTCACCGTCACGCCCTCGCCGGAAAACAGCACCGTCTCCTCCGCCGCCAGGGCACCCGCGCCAAAAATGCACAGGCTCGCTGCCAGCGCCAGCAGGAGCGTCAGGCGCAGGATATGCTTTTTCATGGCAGTCCCCCCTCTCCGGTCTATGTCACACTATTGGATATGATGATAGCATGTTCCCCGCCTGATTGCAAGGCGGGGAACATGAGGTGTTCGTTATTCCAACAGCGCCCGGAGCTGGCGCACCGCCCGGCGCTCCAGCCGGGACACCTGCACCTGGCTCACCCCCAGCACCCGGCTGGCCCGGTCCTGGGTCATGCCGTGGTAGAAGCGCAGAAACACCACCTGCCGCTCCTTCTCCGGCAGCTGCTCGATGGCCTGGCGCAGGGCCACGTGCTCCACCAGCCGATCCTCCACGGTCCAGTCCCCCAGCACCTGCTCCAGGGAAAACCCGTCCTCCCCGGCGGGCTGCTGCAGGGACTCCATGGGCACCGTGGCCGTCTCCGCCACGGCGATGTCCTCCGGGGTCAGCCCCGTGGCCGCGGACAGCTCCGACACGGTGGGGTCCCGGCCCAAGTCCTGTTCCAGGGCCTTTCGCGCCGTGCGCAGGGCCATGGCCCGCTCCTTGATGCCCCGGCTCACCTTCACGGCCCCGTCGTCCCGGAGGAACCGGCGTATCTCCCCGGATATCTTGGGCACGGCGTAGGTGGAGAACCGGGTGCCGTAGCTCTCGTCGAAGCCGTCGATGGCCTTCAAAAAGCCCAGACACCCCAGCTGGTAGAGGTCGTCCGGCTCCACGCCCCGGCCGAAGTACCGCCGCGCCACGCTCCATATAAGGCCGGCGTTTGCCTCGATCATCCGGCCGGCCGCGTCCCGGTCGCCCGACTGGGCGGCCCGCAAAAGGGTGATGGTCTCGTCCAATTATCCGTTCGCCTTCACCTGTATATGCTTGGACATGGTCACGGTGGTGCCCTTGTCCACGGTGGAGCGGACCCGCAGGCCGTCCATGAACGAGCCCATGATGGTGAAGCCCATGCCGCTTCGCTCCTCCCCGCCGGTTGTGTACATGGGCTCCATGGCCTTCTTCACGTCCGGGATGCCCCGGCCCCGGTCACGCACCATGATCTCCAGCACGTTCCCCTCCAGGATGCGCAGCCGCAGCTGCACCAGCCCCACCCGGTCCGGGTAGGCGTGGACGATGGCGTTGGTCACCGCCTCGCTCACGGCGGTGCGGATATCCCCCAGTTCCTCCAGGGTGGGGTCCATCTGGGCGGCGAAGGCCGCCGCCGCGGCCCGGGCGAACCCCTCGTTCACGCTCCGGGCGGGGAATTCCACCTTTATGTAGTTCAGTTGCTTCATATGTAGACCTCCTCTTGGAAGGCCCCCTCTGACGAGGGGGCTGTCGAGCGAAGCGAGACTGGGGGAGAGATTCTCTCCCTCCGGCCGCCTTCGGCGTCCACCTCCCTCGTCAGAGGGAGGCTTTTGTGCTGACATTGATAACCCTGTCGATCCCCGACGCATCAATAACTTTCAGCGGTTGATTCCTGACGTTCTCCACCCAGGCACGGCCCCCGGTCTCAGCCATGAGCCGGGCAATCTTCAATATAAGGGCGATGCCGGAGGAATCCATGAAGGTGAGCCCCTCCATGTCCACCACGCAGTCCCGGGGCAGGTAATCGTCCATGGTGCGGCTGATCTTCCCCAGGGCCGCCGCCGCCTCGTGGTGGTCCAGCTCCCCCTTCAAGTACAGCGTGAGCCGCCCCTCCTGATAGCTTGACAGCACTTTCATGCCGGCTTGTCCCCCTTTTCTTTCTAAAAAAATCACACCGTACATTCGTACAGTGTGATTTTACGCTATTTCGCTTGTCACTTACCGTCGAAACGTCAGAAGAGCGCGGACCATTTTGTTGACATCAACAAAATGATCACACTGGAAATAACAAGAACAATCATTGCCCGGCGTCTTCCTCCCCCGCCGTGTCTATCTGCCGCGCCTTTTCCCCGTCCTCCGGCAGGGCGTCCAGCGCCTTGTCCGCCGCCCGGCACAGAATGTAATACATCTTCTGATAGTCCGCCATGATAGCAGCTCCTTGTAAACATATTTTAGATATATTATATATCCGTTTCCCCCATTATAACACATACCAACTCTAAAATAAACACATAATATATTTGTTTTGGGGTGATTTTATGGTTACAAAGAGCCTTTCCATCCGGATAGAGCCGGAGCTTTTGGACAAGCTCCATGTGGTAGCGGATTACGAGGGACGGTCCGCCAACAGCCAGATATTGATCCTCATCCGCCGGTGCGTCGAGCAGTACGAGCAGGAGCACGGAAAAATAGAACTGGGCGGGAAATAAGAGATACGACAAAGTCAAAACCTCCGGCGAAGCCGGAGGCTTGAATAGGCCCTAGAAGGGCCTGGGACCGGCAAGCATCTCAAGACGCATCGAATTCTTGTCTCTTGCATCACCTGCCCCGCAGCCCGTAAACGGGCGATCCCTTTTTTCATTGGTGCTCTCGTTGATTTAGTTTTTTTACTTGTAGCTCGCTTCGCTCGATGCTTGCAGCTAAAGCTTTTTGCGAGACGCCTCCACTGGCAGAGCCAGTGGTTTCCAAATCCAACAAAAATGGCGCGGCATGATGCCGCGCCATTTCGCATATCGGTTTACCCCAGATTCTTCAAACTCTCCTCCAGATTCGCCGCCAGGGCCTGGGCTTTCGCCAGCTTGTCCCGCTCGATGGCCACCACCCGCTCCGGGGCCCGGGAGACGAAGCTCTCGTTGGCCAGTTTCTTCTCCTGGTTGGCGATGTCCTGCTTGGCTTTCGCCAGCTCCTTGGTGATGCGCTCCCGCTCCTTGTCCAGGTCCACCAGCTCCGCCATGGGCATATAGATGGCCGCGTCGCCGGTGACCACGGTCACCATGCCGGACACGTCCGCCGGGGCCTGGGTCGTCACGTTCACCGCCCCGGCGTAGGCCAGGTTCGCCATGTACACTGTCCCGGCCTCGTAGACCTGGGGCTTGTCCGTGACCAGGGTGATGTGGGGCCGCTTGGAGGGCGGCACGTTCATCTCCGCCCGGCGGCTGCGCACGGCCTTCACCGCCTCCATGACGCGCTCGAAATCCTCCTCCTCGGTCCTGAAGCACAGGGCCTCGTTGACCTCGGGGTAGCTCTCCACGATGAGGGCCTTGCCGCTGTGGGGGATGGCGCCGTATATCTCCTCGGTGATGAAGGGCATGAAGGGGTGCAGCAGCCGCAGGATGTCGGTGAGCACATACAGCAGCACCCGCTGGGCGCTCTCGTCCCCCTCCCGCAGGCGGGGTTTGGTGATCTCGATGAACCAGTCGCAGAAGCTGTCCCAGATGAAGTCGTATATCTTGGTGGCGGCCATGCCCAGCTCATACTTGTCGAAATTCTCGTTGACCTCCGCGATGAGGGTCTGGAGTTTGGACAATATCCACTTGTCCTCCAGCTTCAGCTCCTCCGGGAGCTTATTCTCCTCCACGGTCAGGTTCATCATCACGTACCGGGCGGCGTTCCACAGCTTGTTGGCGAAGTTGCGCATGGCCTCGCACCGCTCCACGTAGAAGCGCATGTCGTTGCCGGGGGAGTTGCCGGTGATGAGGTTGAAGCGCAGGGCGTCCGCGCCGTACTGGTCGATGACCTCGATGGGGTCCACGCCGTTGCCGGCGGATTTGGACATCTTCTTGCCGTGGGGGTCCCGGACAAGGCCGTGTATCAGCACGGTCTTGAAGGGTTCCTTCTTCATGTGCTCCATGCCGGAGAAGATCATCCTTGCCACCCAGAAGAAGATGATGTCGTAGCCCGTGACCAGCACGTCCGTGGGGTAGAAGTATTCCAGGTCCTCCGTCTTATCCGGCCAGCCCAGGGTGGAGAAGGGCCACAGGGCGGAGCTGAACCAGGTGTCCAGCACATCCGGGTCCTGCTGGATGTTCCTGGAGCCGCAGGCTTCGCACTGGCAGGCGTCGGTCCGGCTCACGGTGACGTGGCCGCAGTCGGCGCAGTACCAGGCAGGGATCTGGTGGCCCCACCAGAGCTGGCGGGAGATGCACCAGTCCCGGACGTTGTGCATCCAATTGAGATACGTCTTGGCGAAGCGGTCGGGGACGAACTTGATGGTGCCGTCCTCCACCACCCGGATGGCTTCCTTGCTCAGAGGCTCCATCTTCACGAACCACTGGTCGCTGGCCAGGGGCTCCACGTCGCTGTGGCAGCGGTAGCAGGTACCCACGTTATGTACGTGCTCCTCCACCTTCACGAGATAGCCCTGCTCCTCCAGGTCCTTCAGTATGACCTTCCGGGCCTCGTACCGGTCCAGGCCGTCGTACTTGCCGCCGTTGATGATGCAGCCGTTGTCGTCGATGACCAGGATCTGCTCCAAGTTGTGCCGCAGGCCCACCTCGAAGTCGTTGGGGTCGTGGCAGGGGGTCATCTTCACGCAGCCGGTGCCAAAGGCCATGTCCACGTACTCGTCGGCCACGATGGGGATCTCCCGCCCCACCAGGGGCAGGATGCAGGTCTTGCCCACGATGTCCTTATACCGCTCGTCCTCGGGGTTCACCGCCACGCCGGTGTCGCCCAGCATGGTCTCCGGCCGGGTGGTGGCCACGATCACGTCGCCGGAACCATCCGACAGCGGATAGCGCAGATGCCACAGGTGGCCGGGCTTTTCCTCATACTCCACCTCCGCGTCGGAGAGGGCGGTGGTGCAGTGGGGGCACCAGTTGATGATGCGCTTGCCCTTGTAGATGAGGCCCTTCTCGTAGAGAGAGCAGAACACCTCCCGCACCGCCTTGGAGCAGCCCTCGTCCATGGTGAAGCGCTGGCGCTCCCAGTCGCAGGAGGAGCCCAAAGTCCGCAGCTGCTCCACGATGCGGTCGCCGTACTTGTTCTTCCAGTCCCACACCCGATCCAGGAACTTCTCCCGGCCCAGGTCGAAGCGGGTCAGGCCCTCGTTCACCCGCAGGTTCTCCTCCACCTTGATCTGGGTGGCGATGCCCGCGTGGTCATAGCCCGGCAGCCACAGGGCGGCGTAGCCCTTCATCCGCTTGTAGCGGGTGAGCACGTCCTGGATGGTCTCGTCCACGGCGTGGCCCAGGTGGAGCTGGCCCGTCACGTTGGGGGGCGGGATGACGATGGTGAAGGGCTTCTTATTGGGGTCCCGCTCCGCGTGGAAGTAGTTCCCGTCCAGCCACTGCTGGTATATCTTCTTCTCGACCTGTTTGGGGTCATACTGTTTCGGCAGCTCTCTCATTTGCACAGCTCCTCTATCTCCTCCAGGCTGGAAAGCCCGACGGTCTTATTGATGACGGCCCCGTCCCGGAACACCATCAGGGTGGGGATGCTCATAATGCCGTATTTGGTGGCCAGGGCCATCTCCTCGTCCACGTTCACCTTGCCCACCTTCACCTCGCTCTGCTGCTCCGCGAAGGACTCCACGATGGGAGCCTGCATCTTGCAGGGCATGCACCACACGGCCCAGAAGTCCACCAGCGTGGTCCCCTCGGCTATGGTTTTGTCAAAATTGGATTCCGTAAGCTCCAGTACGCTCATGTTTCCCTCTCCTTCACATATCTGTCGGCGGCCAGGGCCGCCACGTTTCCCTGTCCCACGGCGCGGGCGATCTGGTAAGGCCGGCCGGTGCAGTCCCCGGCGGCGTATACGCCGGGGATGCTGGTGTCCATATCCGCACCCACGGCGATGTGCCCTTCCTCCATCCGAAGGCCGGGCAGCAGCCCGTCGGCCGCCACCGTGTCCCGGAGGACGAACACCCCGTCCACCGCGTGCTCCTCGCCGTCGCAGCGAAGGGCCGTCACGGTCTCCGCGCCTTTTATCTCCACGTCTTTCGCCTGAGCCGCGGCGAGATAGGTGACGTCGCATCCGATGCTCTTCAGGAACGCGGCGTCCCTCTCGGCCCCGCTGCCCAGGCCCAGTACAGCCACCCGTTTGCCTCTGTACAGCATCCCGTCGCAGGTGGCGCACCAGCTCACGCCCTTGCCCAGATATTCCATCTCGCCGGGGAAGGGCTTTGTCCCCTGCTGGGAGCCCAGGCACAGGACGAGGCTCTTCGCCTCGTATATCTCCTGCTCCTGGCCCACCATGAACTTCCCGCCCAGGGCCGCCGCGCTGGTGACCCGGCCGGTCCTGATCTCCACGCCCTGCTCGATGGCGGAGCTGAGAAGGGCGGCCAGAAGCTGCCGGCCGTTCATGGCCGCCACGCCGGGATAATTCTCGATGCGGGGCGCCTTGGCCAGGGGCGTGTTCAGGGGGTCGGCGGACAGTATGGCCGTGGTCCGGCCCCGCGCCTTCGCCGTCAGGGCCGCGGATATGCCCGCGGGCCCCGCGCCCAATATGAGGATGTCGTAAGTTTCCGCCATGGCGTCCTCCGTACCATAATTTGCTAACATGGTATTGTATCACACCGGGCCCGCCCCCGCAAGAGCAGTATACCCATCGCTGGACAAAAAAAGCCGCCGGGGCAGCGCCCCGGCGGCATATACCGTTCTGTTTTCAGTCGGCGGTCTCCTTGTCGAAGTCCAGCACCGCGCCGGAGGCGGCGTCGATGGTGTACTCATACTCCATGCCGCCGGCCCGGAAGTCCACCTCGTACTCCAGCCGTCCGTCGTCCGTGTCCTGCTTGCACTCGGACCAGGTCACGTCCCCCGCGGCCACGCCCGCGTGGTCCAGGGCCGCCGTGATGGCCGCGTCCCGGCCGATGTCGCCGCCGCTGCCTGCGGGCGCGGTGTACAGCTTCTCGATCTGCAGAGAGAGCAGCTCGCCGGTGGCGGGGTCTACCTCGTACTCGTAGCCGTAGCCGCCCGCCTCGAAGGTCACGTCGTAGTGGTACCGGCCGTCGTCATAGTCCGCCCGCACCCGGGGCGCGGCGTCCCCGATGTCCACGGGCAGACCGTCCCAGGCCAGGGCGGCGGCCACGGCCGCGTCCTCGCCGATGTCGCCGGCGGCGTCGAACACGGGGCCGGTGATCCCGGTGACCAGGGCGGCCTTGTTGGCCGCGGGCTGCTCGCCATAGAGCACCTCGCCGGTGTAGGCGGCCACGGTGTAGTCATACTCCCGGCCGTCCACATTGAGCTCCACATCGTAATAGGGGGTGTACTCGTCCAGCTCCGGGTCCACGTCGATGACAGTCACGTCGCTCTCGTCGAGTCCCGCCCAGGCCAGCGCCGCGTCGTAGGCCGCCTGCTGTCCGATGGGCATATCGGGGGCCCCCGTGCGGATCAGGTCCCGCAGCTCCTCGCTGGTGAGCTGGGCCAGAGCGTCCGCGTCCAGAGAGCCGTTGATGGCCAGCACCCGCTCCACCAGGGCGGAAGTATCGCCCTGGAAGAGGCCGCCCGCCGGGGCGGCCAGGGCCGTGACGGCGCCGCCGACCAGCAACGCCATCGCCAGAAACAGGGCCAGGCCCGCCTTGCCAAAACGCTTGTTCATATTTTTTATCATGTTGATGCCCTCCGTTTCATTCTTTTTTGTCCTCGTGGAAGAAATGCACGGGGGCCGTATTTTATTGCGCGCGGTGGAAAAATTTTTATCGGACGGGATTTTCCTTCCCGGTCATCTCCAGCACGGTCAGCTCCCACACGGCGGTGTGGGCCACCGCCGCCCGATTGTAGTTGAAGGAACGGGTCTCCTCGTACCGGGCCATGATGGCGCCGTCCATGGCTCGCTCCTTCTCTGCTCCCTCCAGGAGCCGGGCTTTCGCCCGACCCATGAGGGAGCGGTACCGCATGGTCACGCTCCGGGTCTCCTCTACGCAGTCCAGCTTCAGGGGCACGTCCATCTCAAAGGAGCAGCAGGGGTTCCTGGTGAGCAGCTCATATTTCCGGCCCGCCATGGCCCCGTGGATGTAAAAGCGCACCTCCCGGTCGTGTACCGTGTAGCCGAAGTTCACCGGCACGATGTAGGGAAAATCCCCGTCGGCCAGGCCCAGCCGCAGCACGTGGCACTGGCCGATGATATCCACCAGTCTGTCGAAGTCCGCGACCTCTCTGTCCTTCCGTCTCATGGCTCACTTCCCGTAGTGGGCGGCCACCTTTTTCAGGTTCTCGATGATGGGCAGGTGCTGGGGGCACACGCCCTCGCACTGGCCGCAGGCGATGCAGTCGGAGGCCTTGCCGAACTTGCCGTTCAGAATGTCGTAATTGCTGAAGTTGATGGTCCAGCCCTTCTCCGCCATATTCTCCCGCATGTCCTCGTTATACAGGGAAAAATACTGGGGGATGGCGATGTGCATGGGGCAGCCCGCCGTGCAGTAGGAGCAGCCCGTGCAGGGTACGGCGATCTGGGAATTGATGATGTCCGCCGCCTTAAAGCACATGTCCCGCTCCGCCTCGGTCAGGGGCTTAAAGTCCTCCATGAAGCTCAGGTTGTCCTCCATCTGGGCCACGTTGGACATGCCGGACAGCACCATCATCACCCCGGGCAGGCTGGCCGCGAAGCGGATGGCCCAGCTGGGCACGCTCATGGAGCTGTCGTGGTCCTTGAAGAGCTTCTCCGCCTCGGGGGGCACTTTCGCCAACGTACCGCCCTTCACCGGCTCCATGACGATGACGGGCTTGCCGTGCTTTTGCGCCATCTCATAGCAGGCCCGGGCGTGGACCCAGGGGCTCTCCCAGTCCAGGTAGTTCACCTGCAGCTGGACGAACTCCATCTCCGGGTGCTTGGTCAATATCTCGTCCAGCAGCTCCGGGGTGTCGTGGAAGGAAAAGCCCGCGTGCTTTACCAGGCCCTTCGCCTTCTTGTCCAGCAGCCAGTTGAAGCAGTCGAACTTCTCGTACTTGGGATACATGTCCGCCTCGACGCCGTGGATGAGGTAGTAGTCGAAATACCCCGCGCCGGTCTTCTCCAGCTGGGCGTTGAACACCTTGTCCCGGCCCTCCAGGTCGTCGAAGAACCCGGCGTGGAGCTTGGTAGCCAGGGTGAAGCTGTCCCGGGGATGACGCTCCACCAGGGCGGTCTTGGCCACGCTCTCGCTGGCGAAGTCGTTGTACATCCAGGCGGTGTCGAAGTATGTAAAGCCCTTGGCCAGGAACAGGTCCACCATCTTCTTCACCTGCTCCACGTCCACCTTCGCCGCGTCGTTGGGGTCCAGCTGGGGCAGCCGCATCAGGCCAAATCCGAGTTTCTTCATAATAAGCGCTCCTTTTCTGTATTGATTGCATCATATTGTACCGCAAACCACCGCCGGACGCAACTGTTCACGGAAAAAACCACCTGTCCAGCCCCATATTTTCGTATGTTATGTAAACTTGTTGTTTTCTTTGATATGAAGTTCAAAACTGCGCCCCGGAAAACAGGGGAAGTTTGGTAAAACCACTGATTGACAGACCCTCCCTCCGGGGCGTATCATCAAACGCGGAAATAAAAATACAGTATGTAGTGTCTTTCCCCGATGGGACGCCGTCGGCAAAGCGCGATATGGTATGGAACCATGCCCTCTTGCCGCGGCGAGAGGGCTTTTTTTCGCGCCCCCCTTCACAGCCGAAAAACAGTATACATACAAAACACAACAAAGGGAGAGAAAAACGCCATGGATCTGATCTACGGGATCAAGGACAAACCCAAGTTCGGCGAAGTCGTCCTCTTCGCCATCCAGCAGCTGCTGGCCATCATGGCCGCCACCATCGCGGTGCCCGCCGTGGTCAATTCCGGCTGCGGCACGGCCCTGACCGCCTCCGCCGCCATCTTCGGCGCCGGCGTGGGCACGTTCGTGTATCTCATCTTCACCAAAAACTCCAGCCCCGTGTTTTTGGGCTCCTCCTTCGCCTTCATCGGCTCCATGATGAGCGCCTTCTCCGGTGCGGCCAGCATGGCCGTGGGCTACTGGGGCCTGATCATCGGCGCGGCCATGGCCGGGCTGGTGTACGTGGTGCTGGCCATCGTCATCAAGGTCTGCGGCGTGGCCTGGATCGACAAGCTGATGCCTCCCGTCATCATCGGGCCCACCGTGGCCATCATCGGCCTCTCCCTGGCCGGCAACGCCGTGGGCGACCTGACCAGCTCCAGCGTGGAGGGCGGCAGCGTGTACGTGGCCCTGATCTGCGGGCTGGTGACCCTGGCGGTGACCATCCTGGCCTCCACCTACGGCAAGAAGATGGTCCGCATGGTCCCCTTCATCATCGGTATTCTGGCGGGCTACGCCTGCGCCAGCCTCTTCGCCCTGCTGGGGTACACCACCGGCAACGCCGCCTTCACCGTCATCAACTATGAGGCCATGAAGAACGTGGGCTTCGTGTCCGTGCCCGACTTCACCTTCCTGCTGGGCGGCAGCATCAAGGACGTGACCCCCACCTATCTTCTCACGCTGTTCACCGCCTATGTGCCCGTGGCCTTCGTGGTGTTCGCCGAGCACCTGGCCGACCACAAGAACCTCTCCTCCATCATCGGCACGGACCTTCTGAAGGCCCCCGGCCTGACCCGGACCCTGCTGGGCGACGGCATCGGCTCCATCGCCGGCGCGGTCTTCGGCGGCTGCCCCAACACCACCTACGGCGAGTCCATCGCCTGCGTGGCCATCACCCGCAACGCCTCCACCGTCAGCATCTGGGGCGCGGCGGTGCTGTGCATCATCGTGAGCTTCATCTCCCCCCTGATGGCCTTCCTGGAGACCATCCCCTCCTGCGTCATGGGCGGCGTGTGCGTGGCCCTGTACGGCTTCATCGCCATGAGCGGCTTCAAGATGCTCCAGGGCGT
This sequence comes from uncultured Oscillospiraceae bacterium, assembly GCA_947581795.1. Classification (GTDB taxonomy): domain Bacteria; phylum Bacillota; class Clostridia; order Oscillospirales; family Oscillospiraceae; genus CAJOIG01. The sequence goes on along the minus strand of CANPVS010000001.1, from coordinate 30,059 downwards.
GGACCTGAACAAGAACCGGAACCTGTTCGTGGCCTCCATCATCTTCATCACCGGCGTGGGCGGCCTGTCCGTCACCATCGGCGCGGTGGAGATCCGCACCGTGGCCTGCGCCCTCATCCTGGGCATCCTGGCCAACCTGATGCTCTCCGGGGAGAAGGACGAGGCCCCGGCCAAGTCCGAGACCGGGGAGAAGTAAGCTCTCCCTTTCATCTGTCAACAAAACAGCGTGGACGGAAACCGTTCACGCTGTTTTTATCATATCGCCGTCACGGCGGACAGCTCAGCCCCGGCGTCCCGCCGGCTCCCGGCCGCCGGCCGCCATTTCTTCTCTTATGGCTGCTCCTGATCCCCTTGCAACCGCTTCATCAAGAGGTCCCAGGCGTCTTTCGCCGCCTGATCCATTCCCTCTGTTTTTCCCATGGCGGGCGGCTTACGGCCCTCCGATCCCCCGGTCACGGCGTCCAGGGCGCTCTCGTCCAGAGCGGCAGTCTTTTTCTCCCCGCTCATGGCTGCTGCTCCTTATCCTCATTCGAGCCGCCCTGTTTCTGTAGCCAGTCCCAAGCATCAGCCATCCACTTGGCCGACTGACCGCCCCCGGCGACACCCTCCAGGGCGTCCTCGTTCAGGGCCGTGCCGCTTAGTTCAGGGGATAACCCCCCCCCGCAAGGTTTTCTTCTCGTCTGTCATGGTTTGTTCCTCCTTGTTTTTATATCGCGCTGTATCATGCTGTCATATTAGCGGAACGCGGGGCGGCCGTCAATGGTTTTGTCCCGAATCGACAAAAACACGACCTGAATTGCAGGGGAGACGCCGGCGCGGCATAGGACGGCTCTCCTAAAAATACGCGGATCGCTGAAACGAAAAACACCCTGCCGGGCGGCAGGGTGTTTTTGCGTCGTATAGTCGTTTACGCCATGAGCCCGGCCGGGTCCGCGTAGGGGATATCCAGCGCCTCCGCCACGGCGGCGAAGGTGAGCTTGCCCTTGTAGGTGTTGAGCCCGCTCATAAGGCAGGGGTCCGCCTTACAGGCTTTCTCCAGGCCCAGCCTGGTGATCTGCACGCCGTGGGCCAGAGTGGAGTTTACCAGCGCCTCCGTGGACGTGCGGGGCACGCTGCCGGGGATGTTGGCCACGCAGTAGTGGAGGATGCCGTCCACCTCGTAGACCGGGTCCGCGTGGGTGGTGGGATGGCTGGTCTCGAAGCAGCCGCCCTGGTCTATGACGATATCCACCAGCACCGCGCCCTTTTTCATGAGCTTCAGGTCCTCCCGCAGCACCAGCTTCTCGCATTCCCGGCCGGGGGCCAGCATGACGCAGCCTATCACCAGGTCCGCCTTTTTCAGCGCCTTCAGGAGATTGGCCCGGCTGGAATAGAGGGTGGTGATCTGGGTGCCGAACACCTCGTCCAGATAGGCCAGCCGCTGGTGGTTGATGTCCAGGACCGTGACCCGGGCGCCCAGGCCCACCGCCATGCGGCAGGCGTTGATGCCCGCGTTGCCGGCGCCGATGATGACCACGTCCGCCTTGTCGCACCCCGGTACGGCCCCCAGCATCACGCCCCGGCCGCCGTAGGTCTTCTCCAGGTACTTGGCCCCCTCCAGCACCGCCATGCGCCCGGCGATCTCGCTCATGCAGTACAGGCAGGGAAGCCCCTTCCCGCCGGGGCCCAAGATGGTCTCGTAGGCCATGGCCGTGGTCTTGCTGCGCAGAAGGGCCTGGGTGAGCTCCTTGTCCGCCGCCAGGTGGAAGTAGGTGTAGATGATGAGCCCCTCCCGGAAGTATTTGTACTCGCTCTCCAAAGGCTCCTTCACCTTTACAATCATCTCGGCCTTGTTCCACACGTCCTCGGCCTTCTCCAGCATCTTCGCGCCCGCCTCGGCGTACTCCGCGTCCTCGAACCCGGCGCCCAGGCCCGCGCCCCGCTGCACGTATACGGTGTTGCCCGCGCGCACATACTCCCCCACCGCGTCCGGGGTCAGTCCCACGCGGAACTCGTTGTTTTTTATCTCCTTAGGCAGTCCAACGATCATGATAAAGCCCTCCTGTTCGATATATTTATTCAAGAACACTCATATTTTGCAGCAAGTATCCCTTGAATTTTGAAAGTATTTTGTATACTTTTACTAAATCATATCACCTTCCCCGCCGTTTGTAAAGGCGGAAATGGGTCCCTGCACAGAAAAACCCGCCCGCGGTCCAGGGACCGCGGGCGGGGCAGGATATATGTTTGGACTCAGGCCCAGGGGTTCTCCGTGGGATAGGGCAGGCTCTTGGGCTGGTTGTAGGCGATGTCGCCCACGCCCAGGAACTTGAACACCTCGAAGAGCTCCTTGCCGTAGTGGCCGAAGGCCACCGCGCCGTGGTGGGGATAGCGCTTCTGGATGAGCACGTGGCGGTAGAAACGCCCCATCTCGGGGATGGCGAACACGCCGATGCCGCCGAAGGAGCGGGTGGGCACGTCCAGGACCTCGCCCTGGGCGATGTAGGCACGCAGCGTCCCTTCGCTGTCGCACTGGAGCCGATAGAAGGTGATGTCCCCGGCGGCGATGTCGCCCTCCAGGGTGCCCCGGGTGAAATCGGGCTCAGAGCCCTTGGGCTCCAGGAGCCTGTGCTGGATGAGCTGGTACTTCACCGCCCGGCTGGAGCACAGCTTGCACTCCGGGGTGTTGCCGCAGTGGAAGCCCATGAACGTGTCGGTGATGTCGTAGCCGAGCTTCGCGATGTGGTCCTCGTCGTAGATGTACTTGGGCACGGAGTTGTTGATGTCCAGCAGCGTCACCGTGTCCCCGGACACGCACATGCCTATGTACTCGCTCAGCGCCCCGTAGATATCCACCTCGCAGGACACGGGGATGCCACGGCTGGCCAGCCGGGAGTTGACGTAGCAGGGTTCGAAGCCGAAGGCCTCCGGGAACGCGGGCCAGCACTTGTCGGCGAAGGCCACGTACTTCCTCGCGCCCTTGTGAGCCTCCGCCCAGTCAAGGAGCGTCAGCTCGAACTGCGCCATACGCGCCAGCAGGTCGGGATAATATTTCCCCTCGCCCATCTCGGCGGCCATGTCCTTGCATACGTCGTCGATGCGCTTGTCGCCGGCGTGGGCCTTGTAGCTCACCAGCAGGTCCAGCTCGGAGTTCTCCTCCACCTCTACGCCCAGCTCATACAGCCCCTTGATGGGCGCGTTGCAGGCAAAGAAGTCCTGGGGCCGGGGGCCGAAGGTGATTATTTTGAGGTCCTTCAGGCCCAGGATGGCCCGGGCGATGGGCACGAAGCCGCCGATCTTCTCCGCCAGCTCCTCCGCGGTGCCCACGGGGTACTCGGGAATGTAGGCGGACAGGTGGCGCATGCCAAGGTTATAGGAGCAGTTCAGCATGCCGCAGAAGGCGTCGCCCCGGCCGTTGATCATGTCCCCGTCGCCCTCGGCGGCGGCCACGTACATGCAGGGGCCGTCGAAGTTCTTCGCGATGAGGGTCTCCGGGGTCTCGGGGCCGAAGTTGCCGAGAAACACCGCGAGGGCGTTGCACCCGGCCTTATTCACGTCCTCCACCGCCTTGAGCATGTCCTTCTCGTTCTCCACGGTCACGGGGCACTCGTAAATCTCGCCCTTGTAGGCCTCCACGATGGCCTTGCGCCGCTTCTGAGAAAGCTCAATGGGGAAGCAGTCGCGGCTCACCGCGATGATGCCCAGTTTTACCACAGGAATGTTCGTCAGCATAGCGTTCACCTCATATATATGTAATTTATTTTTGCGCTTACAGATCGGCCGCGATGTCGATGTTGACGCCCTTCAAGGCCTGGACGGCCCCCTGGGCCGCCTCGGCGCTGTCGGGATGGGCCAGCAGCCACTTGTTGCAGGCCCACAGGGCTTTATCCTCGTCATTCAGCGGGTCGATGGCCGGCTTGGGGCCGTTTGTCCCCTTGGGCAGGACGATGCATACCCGGAAGGATCCGTCCTTTTCCGTCTGGCAGGGGGCGTAGTGCAGGGTGGTGGCGTACACCTCCACCGGCACGCCGCCTGGGGCCTTGAAGGCCTTCACCTTGGCCGTGTCCAGCGCGCCATCCACCACGTCGTCCTCCTTGGCCACCAGGAGGATGAAGTCATCCTCGCCGATGTTCACCTCGCTGTCCCGGTGGTACTCCAGGCAGTTCAGCTTGGTGTTCCGGCCCCAGCACATGCCCAGCTGCACCGGCATGCCGCCGTAGGCGTTGTTCTGGAACTGGCCGAAGAGGCAGGTGGCCTCCAGAGCCGGGATGCTGGGCTCATAGGCGGTGCCGCTCTCCGGCAGGGGGATGGTCTTCATGGCGCTGATGAGGCACCCGGTGTCATAGCCCTCCAGCACCTTGCCGTAGGGCGCGAAGGCGGGGTCGTAGACAGAACCGATATTCATAGACTTCTCTCCTTTCCGTCTCAGCCGTTCAGGGCCGGAAACAGGTCCTTCATGGCGGGGTATATCTTTTGGAACTTCCTATATTGCTTCTCATACCGGGCGGCAATGGCCGGGTCGGGCTCTACCGTGCCCACCACCTTCACCAGCTTCCCGGCGGCCTCCTCCACGGAGGCGTACTCCCCGCAGGCCACCGCCGCCAGCATGGCGCCGCCGTAGCCCGGGCCCTCCTCAGACTCGATGAGCTCCAGTTCGATATCGCACACATTGGCGATGATCTTCCGCCACAATGGGCTCTTGGCCCCGCCGCCGCAGATGCGGCTCTTTCTCACGTCCACGCCCAGAGAACGGGCCACCTCCAGGCAGTCCCGGATGCCGTAGGCCACGCCCTCCAGCACCGCCTGGGTCATGTCGGAGCGGCTGTTGTCCATGGTGAGGCCCACGAAGCAGCCTCTCGCGTCCGTGTCGTTGATGGGGCTGCGCTCGCCCATGAGATAGGGCAGGAAGAACACGTGGTTGGTCCCCAGTTTCTCGTCCGTGATGGGCTTCTGCTCCGCCGGATAGTCCGTCGTGCCGATGATGTCGTCCATCCACCACTTGTTGCAGCTGGCGGCGGAGAGCATGCAGCCCATGAGGTGGTAGTTGCCGTCCGCGTGGGCGAAGGCGTGCAGGGCGTTGTTCGGGTCCACGCCGAACTTTTTGCTGGAGATGAATATGGTCCCGGAGGTACCAAGGCTGATGTTGCAGCCTCCCTCGCCCACCGTGCCGGTGCCCACCGCCGCGGCGGCGTTGTCCCCCGCCCCGGCGCAGACCTTTACGGTCTGGGGCAGGCCCAGTTCCTTCGCTATCTCCGGTTTCAGGGTGCCGACGACCTGGAAGCTTTCAAAGATGCGGGCCATCTGGTCCTCCCGGAGGGAGCAGATGTCCAGCATTTCCTTACTCCAGCATTTGTGCTCCACGTCGAACAGGAGCATACCGGAGGCGTCGGACACGTCCGTGCAGTGCACGCCCGTGAGCATGTAGTTTACATAATCCTTCGGCAGCATGATCTTCGCGATGCGCGCGAACAGGTCCGGCTCATGCTTTTTCATCCACAGCAGCTTGGGGGCCGTGAACCCGGCAAAGGCGATGTTGGCGGTGTATTGGGAGAGCTTCTCCCGGCCGACGACGTTGTTGAGGTATTCCACCTCCTCCGCGGTGCGGCCGTCGTTCCAGAGGATGGCCGGACGCAGGACGTTGTCGTCCTCGTCCAGGGCCACCAGCCCGTGCATCTGGCCGCCGCAGCCGATACCTGCCACCTGGGACTTATCGAACCCCTCGGTCAGCTCCCGGATGCCCGCCGTAGTCTGGCGCATCCAGTCCGCCGGGTCCTGCTCGGACCAGCCGGGGTGGGGAAAGCGCAGGGGATACTCCTTGGACACGATGTTCAATATCTTCCCCTCTCCGTCCATGAGCAGCAGCTTCACGGCGGAGGTGCCAAGATCGACGCCTATGTACAGCATGATACCTCTCCTTTCGTCCCAGGGCAATAAATATTTACAGGTCGAAGCCCTCCCGGCATACGGCGCGCAGCGCCGCGGGGGCAGCGCCCAGCAGCTCCCGGCTCCGCCCGTCCGGCTGGGACTGGCCCACGAACACGTCGTAGTCACCCTTCTCCACCCGGAGCACACCCTCCTCATCATAGAGGCCGAAGGCGGCGGCGGGCAGCGCCACGGTCACTTCCTTTTCCTCCCCCGGCGCCAGGGCCACTTTGACAAGGCCCTTCAGCTGGGCGTTGGGGGTGCCGGGCCGGCGGGCCTTCACGTACACCTGCACCGGGACCCGGGAGGCGTAAGCGCCGGTGTTCTTCACCCGGCATGTCACATCTATGCCACCCTTCCCGATCTCCCCGGAGGACAGCGCCTCCCGGTCGAAGGCGAAGGTCGTGTAGGACAGCCCGTATCCGAAGGGATAGAGGGGCTCCGTGTCCAGATACCGGTAGGTCCGGCCCTTCATGGCGTAGTCGGTGAAATCAGGCAGGGGCTGATTTTCGCTGTAGAAGGTCACGGGCAGCCGCCCCTCGGGGCAGTTGTCCCCGAAGAGGGTCTGGGCCACGGCCGTGCCGCCCCGGGCTCCGGGGTACCACCCCTGCAGGATCGCGTTTACATGTTCCGCGGCCCAGTCCAGAGCCAGGGCGCTGCCGGACAGCACCACCAGTGCCACGGGTTTTCCGCTGTCCACGGCGGCCTTCAGGATCTGCTCCTGCAATCCGGGCAGGCGCAGGTCATTTTTGTCGCCGCTGGCGTGGGCGTTGCCCTGGTCGCCCTCCTCGCCCTCCAGGCTGGGGTCCAGGCCCAGCACAACCACCACCGCGTCGCTCATGGCGCACACGGCCTTCACCTCCGAGAGGCGGTCGTTGGCCTGGCCCAAGTGCTCCGCCCGGTCCAAAAAGAGGTGGCAGCCCTGGGAATAGACCACCCGTACGCTGTCGCCCAAGTAGTCCTCCAGCCCCTCCAGCACGGTCTCGTACCGGGAGGCGGTGCCCTCGTAGTTGCCCACCAGGGCCCGGCGGTTGTCGGCGTTGGGGCCGATGACGCCCAGGGTCTTGATCTTTGTCTTGTCCAGGGGCAGCAGCCCGTCGTTTTTCAAAAGGGTGAGGCACCGCTTGGCCGCGTCCAGGTCCAGCGCCTTCATGGCGGGGCTGTCCACCACGGCGTAGTCTATCTTGTCGTAGGGCACCTTCCCCGGCTCCTCGAACAGGCCCAGCTTCATCCGGGTGGTGAACAGCCGCTCGCAGGCCTGGGTGATCTTGTCCTCGCCGATGAGCCCCTCCCGGACCGCCTGGACCAGGTTCACGAACACCTCGCCGCAGTTCACGTCGCACCCGTTGGTCACAGCCAGGACCGCGCTCTGGCGGGCGTTTGCCGTGACGTGGTGGCCCATATAGAAGTCCTTGATGGCCCAGCAGTCGGACACCACGTGCCCGTCGAAGCCCCACTGGCCCCGGAGGATGTCCTTTAAAAGGATCTCGCTGCCGCAGCAGGGCTCCCCGTTCACCCGGTTGTAGGCGCCCATGACCGCCTCCACGCCCTCTTCCTGGACAAGCTCTTTGAAGGCGGGCAGATAGGTCTCGAACATGTCCTGTTTGGACACTTGGGCGTCGAACTCATGGCGCAGGTCCTCCGGCCCGGAGTGGACGGCAAAGTGCTTGGCGCAGGCCGCCACCTTCAGGTAGTCCGGGTCGTCGCCCTGCATGCCCCGCACGAAGGCGCCGCCCAGGCGGCCGGTGAGGAAGGGGTCCTCCCCGTATGTCTCATGGCCCCGGCCCCAGCGGGGGTCCCGGAAGATGTTCACGTTGGGGGACCACATGGTGAGCCCCTTGTAGATGTCCCGGTCCCCGGCCCGCTGCTGGGCGTTGAACTTGCCCCTCGCCTCGGTGGAGATGGCGTCGCCCACGGTGTGGACCAGGTCCTCGTCGAAGGTGGCCGCCATACCGATGGCCTGGGGGAACACCGTAGCCGTGCCGGCCCGGGCCACCCCGTGCAGCGCCTCGTTCCACCAGTTGTAGGCGGGCACGCCCAGCCGCTCGATGGCCGGGGCGTTGAAGAGCATCTGGGAGACCTTCTCCTCCAATGTCATTTGGGCCACCAGGTCACGGGCCCGCTTTTTGTATTCCTCGGTCTTCTTTTTATTTTCAAAAAGCCGCATAAGTCGCTCCTTGATATCGTTTTTATGGCTGTTCCGCCGCGGTCTGGGTGAAGTACTCCTCCCCGGCCGCCGCGTTTTCCCCGTTCAGGCCCACCGCCGTGCGCCCGATGTACCGGGGCCGCTGGTCCCCGTTGTCGAACCAGGTGGCCTGCATGTAGCGGGAATCGTCCTGCAGTTGGAGCCCCGCGGCCACGTAGCCGTTTTCGATGAGTTGCTCCATCTGGTCCTCCGGGGCGATGACCAGGTCCAGGGGGTCCGTGGTGAGCCGGACCACGAAGGCCTGCATCTGGGACATGTCGCTCTCCAGATAGCTGGTCACGTCGCACGGGCCGCCCACCAGCTCGCCCAGCTCATCGGCGAAGGCCTGGCACTGCTCCACGCTCAGCCGGTCGTCCAGGGCCATGACCCGCAGGTCGTACTGCTCCCCGGGGCCGAACACGGCGTTGAAAAACACCACGCCTACGCACACCGCCGCCACGACGACCAGCGCGGTCACACCGTAGTACTGCAGGACCCATTGAATTTTCTTGGGGAAGGTCAGGGCTTTGAATTTAGCCCTGTCCATCCTGTCCTTGTCCTTCATGGCGCGCCTCCGTCTTCTGAAAGACTGTGAGCATGAGCCGGGCGATCAGGTAGCCCGGATAGCTGAACCCATACAAAAACCACAGCCAGAAGAAGTAGTCCGACAGCAGCATGAGGGCCAGGGGAAAGAGCATCAGCACCGCCATGGCGAGGCTCCGGGGCAGGAACCCCACGGTGAGCAGCGCCGCGTTTTTCAGCGTCTGCTTCCTGTCCTGGTCATACCGGGCCAGCAGGGCAAAGTAGTAGTTGAGCACCATGACCGCTCCCAGCAGGATGAGGGAGATGAGCCCCAGGGTCACCTTGTACAGCACCCCGTAGGCGTCCATCACGCCTTGGTGCAGCAGCCACAGCTCGTACCCGTACAGGGCCAGCACCACGACCCCTATGAGCCACACGGCCGTGGCGTTTTTGAAGTTCCTGCGAAAGGCGGTGAAGAAGCCGCGGGTCAGGGCCCCGCTGTCGTTTTCCGCCATCCGCAGAAGCAGATAGTACATGGAGGCGAAGGATGCGCCCGCCGTAACAACGGGCAGGGCGCATACCAACGTCAGCAGATTGATCCATATCAGGTCCACCAGTTTTCCCACAGCGCGGAAAAACCGGTTGTCCATACTGAACAGATTATCCACGTATTTTTATCCCTTCACACTGCCAAGGGCAACGCCCGCGATGATGTACTTCGACAGCAGGAAGTACACGATGAACAGGGGCAGGACCGTGAGCGTCAGGCCCAGATAAATGGCGCCGTTCTCTCTCTTGTAGATATCGCCCTTCAGCAAGCTTACCATGATGGGCATGGTGTACTTCTCCTGCCGGGTCAGAAGGATCAGCGGCAAAAACAGCTGGTTCCAGGAGTTGACGAAGGAGAAGATGGCCTGGGTGGCGATGGCCGGCTTCATGATGGGCAGCACGATCCGGTTGAAGGTGTGAAACTCCCTCGACCCGTCGATACGGGCCGACTCCACGATCTCCAGCGGCAGCGACGAGAGCATGAACTGCCGCATGAAGAACACCGTGCTGGGCGCCGCGATGGCGGGCAGGATCAGGGGCAGGAAGCTGTTGGTCAGGTGGATGCGGTACATGAACTGATAGAAGCCGATACTGATCACCTGAGAGGGGACCATCATCACCGCCAGGATGAAGGTGAAGAACGGCTGCCTCAGCTTCCAATTATAAACCACCAGCGCGTGGGCCGTCAAGGAGGAGAAATACACGGTGCAGGCCGTGGCGCCCACGGAGATGATGGCGGAGTTCAAAAAGCCCCGCATGGGGTTGAAGGCCTTGCCCGTCAGGATCTTGAAGTTCTCTATGAGATGGCTGGACGGGATCAGGGAGATGGCCTGCTGCTGGATCTGCACGGTGCTCCTGGTGGAGTTGATGACCATGATCAAAAAGGGCATGATGCTCAGCGCGGCCAGGAAGATGCACACGATGTAGACCATGGCCAGAAAGCCCTTGGATACATTCAGCTTTTTCATGCGCCCGTCCTCGCTTTCTGCTTCTCTTCGCGAAGCCTCTGCCGTGCCGCCCGCTTCAGTTCCTTCTGGGCCGCCGCCTCGTACTTATCCCGCATGAGATAGAACACCACGGCGGAGAGCACGCAGATGATGATGAACATGATCATGCTGGCGGCGGAGGCGCGGTTATACATATAACTTCCGCTGAACGCCTGGTTGTAGATGAACACGCTTGCCGTCAATGTGGCGTTGTTCGGCCCGCTCTTGCTGACCAGCAGATAGGGGATATCGAACATCTGCAGGCCGCCGATCAGGCTGGTGACCAGGGTGTAGATCAGGATGGTGCGCAGGTTGGGCAGGGTGATGTAGAAGAACTTCTGCCAACCGGAGGCGCCGTCCAGCTCCGCGGCCTCGAACCACTCGGTGTTCATGCCCAGGATGCCGGATATGAGCACGATCATGGTGTAGCCATACCACATCCAGAACTGGATGAAGGACACGACGCCCTTCGCCCACCACTTGTTCTGGAAGAAGTTATAGGGCGCGTCGATGATGCCCAATTTCTGCAGCAGGCTGTTCATAGGCCCCATGGGGTAGCCGAACAGGGTGCTGAACAGGATGGCGATGGTGGCCGCCGTGATGATGTTGGGCATGTAGAAGACGACTTTGAAGAAGCCCTGGCCCTTGATCTTGAACAGCGTCCCGGAGAACCAGGCCGCCAGCAGCAGGGCCAGCAGGATCTGGGGCAGGAAGTTCAGCCCCCACAGCACGAAGGTATTTTTCAGCGCCGTCTTGAAGGACGGAGAGCTGAGGATCTGCTGGAAGTTCTTAAAGGGTTCCGACAGGAAATGGAAATCCGTCACGCCCAGGCCCTTGAAGTCCGTGAAGCCGATGACCAGCGTAAAGATGACCGGATACAGGGTGAACATGCAAAAGGCGACGACGAAGGGGATACTGAATATGTAGCCGTATTTGGCGTATGACAGTTTTTTGGGTCTCATATACGCCCTCCTCTCCACTGTGGTGAAAAAAGGGAGACGGCCCATGTGTATGAACCGTCCCCCTCTGCCGTCAGAATATCAGAACTCGACCTCGATGTCCAGGTTGTCGGCCACGTTGGTCTTGAAGGCCTCGATGGCGCCGTCACGGTCCAGCTCGCCGGAGGTGTAGGCACGGACAGCGTCACGCCAGTAGGAGTTGATGGTCTCGTCGTACTGGGTCAGGTTGGTGCCGTCGGCAAAGGCGTTGGCGGGGATGAACACGTCAAACATGTTCTGGCCGCCCAGGAAGTCGACAGAGCCGTCGGAAGCGGCCATCACAGTGGAGGAAGCCACGACGTCCTTCGTGCCCTGCACGCCGTCGACCATGGTGCCGTTGGCCCAGTGATACTGCAGGCCGTCCTCGGTGCAGTCCAGGGTGACCCACTTGATGAGCTCAGCAACAGCGGCCTTCTTGGCCTCGGGAACGTCCTTGTTGGCCAGCAGCCAGGTGCCGCCCCAGAAGAAGCCGATGGGGCTCTCGCAGACGGCCCAGTCGCCGTAGGTGCCCTCGCCCACAGCGGAGCCGCCGGAGTTGGGGGCCATGGTATAGTTGATCAGCCACGCAGGGCCGAAGAAGCCGAACACGGGCTTGGGGCCGATACCGGCCATGTCATTGTACCAGGCCTCGGTCCAGTCGGTGGTATCGTTGTGATACTCGTTGTCCTTGAGCTGCTTGGACAGATCCAGGAAAGCCTCGCGCTTGGGGTCGATATTCAGCTTGCCGTCAACGATCCAGCCGCTGTCGGAGCTGTTCTCCACGGCGTGCCACAGGTCGCCGTCGCCGGAGATGATGGCGACACCGGCTTCCTTCAGGGTCTCAGCGGCCTCGAAGAACTTATCCCAGCTGCCGGTGCCGGCGCCGATGATCTCAGCGATCTCAGCGGGCTCGTCGGTGCCGAAGACTTCCTTGGCGATGGAGCGGCGATAGATGAAGCCGCCGCCGGTGGCCTGATAGGCGATGCCCACGACCTTGCCGTCGGGGTTGGTGCCAACTTCCATGTTGTACTGCGCGATGTCGGCGGCCTCCGCCTCGGCGGCCACGTCGATGCCCAGGTCCTCATAGGGAGCGGCATAGCCGGAGGCGTCGCCCTGGGTGTACTTCAGGACGAAGGCGGCCTCGGCGCAGTAGATGTCGGGGGCGTCGTCGCCGCCGGCGGCCAGCGCCTGGTCCAGAGCGGGCTGATAGGCGCCGTCAGTGGTGGCGATGATGGTGGTGTTCAGGGTGTAGCCAAAGTCGGGATGCTCGTCTATGTATTTCTGGAGCATTCCGGGGACCTCGTCCGTGAAGGCATAGAGATTGATCACATTGTCGTCAGCCAGAGCGGTGGTGCCCAGGCAGGCGAACATGGATACGCACATCACGAGGACGAGCGCGATGGAAAGGATCTTCTTCATGGGGGTACCCTCCTCTGTTAGAATGTAAAAATTATAGCAAGCCCCAAGAGGCGGGTATACCAAATACTTGCTCCACCAATTTTCAATTCTTGCTGATTTGTGCATTTTTGCCTTTTTTATCGGCCCATCATTGCATTTTTTTGCTGTTTGCTATAAGATGTAGTAGATTTGGTTATTGATATCGACGAAAAGTGTCGGGCGAAAGGAGGGGGCCGTTCGTGGGAGTTGAACACTTTGGCGGATACCATGAGATCGTGCCCTTTTCCGGCAACCGCCACGTCATCGTCTATATGAACGACGAGCCCACCAGCTATCCCACCCACTGGCACACCCCACTGGAGATCCTCATGCCCATCGAGAACGGCTACACCGCCCACATCGGCAACCGCACCTTCCGCCTGGAGCCCACGGACATCCTGTTCGTGGCCCCCAACGTCTACCACGCCTACGCCGCCCCGCCCGAGGGCAGGCGCTACTTCGTGCTCATCGACCTGTCCGTGGTCTCGGACGTGCTGGGCGTGCGGCAGATGCTCTCTTTAATAAATCCCACAGTCCTCTTCACCGCCTCCAACTCCCCCCTGGTCCACGCCCGTCTCCAGCGGTTGCTGCGGGAGCTGTGCGACGCGTATTTTGACCGGGAAAAATACATGATACCCCCCCCCGATGGCATTTTTGGCCTTTCCGGGGCTCCCGCCGCGCCGGTGGACCTGCTGGAGCCGGTGATATACAGCCGGGCCCTGGACATGCTGGTCCTGGCGGCCCAGAACTACGGCACTTCCGACCGGCCCGCCCCGGTGAGCCGGGACCGGCGGCAGGAGTACGTGAACAAGATGACCATGGTCTGCTCCTACATCGACGACCACTGCACCGAGGACCTGTCCCTGGACAAGGTCTCCGGCATGATGAACTTCAGCAAATTCCACTTCTCCCGGCTGTTCCGGGAGTTCGCCGGTGACTCCTTCTACCGCTACGTGAACCGCAAGCGCATCCAGTACGCCTGCCAGCTTCTGGTGACCCAGGGCATGACCGTCACGGATACGGCCCTGGCCAGCGGCTATTCCAACACCTCCTCCTTCATCCGCATGTTCAAATCCGTCGTGGGCTGCACCCCCCGGCAGTACCGGGACCAGGCCGTGGCCGCGGCGGCGGAAACTACCCCCGGGCAGGGCGGCAGCCCCCCGGAGCAGAAAGGAAACACACTATGAGATACGGCCATTTTGACGACGCCCGCCGGGAGTATGTCATCGACACCCCCGCCACCCCCCTGCCCTGGATCAACTACCTGGGCAGCGAGAACTTCTTCGGCATGGTCTCCAACACCGGCGGCGGCTACTGCTTCTACCGGGACGCCAAGCTGCAAAGGCTCCTGCGCTACCGGTACAACGACGTCCCCGCCGACACCGGCGCCCGCTTCTTTTATATAAAGGAGCGGGGCAAGGCCCCCTGGAATCCCGGGTATCTCCCCACCCGCACGGCCCTGGACAGCTATCAGTGCCGCCACGGCATGGGCTACACGGTCCTCACCGGCGCCAAGGACGGCCTGGAGGCGGCGCTGACCCTGTTCGTGCCCCTGGGGGAGGACTGCGAGATCCAGGACCTGGTCCTCACCAACCGGTCTGCCGAGAGCAAATCCCTGCAGGTCTACGCCTGCATGGAGTGGTGCCTGTGGAACGCGGTGGACGACTCCCAGAACTACCAGCGGAACCTGAACATCGCCGAGTGCGAGGCGGAGCCGGGCGTCCTCTACCACAAGACCGAGTACCGGGAGCGCCGGGACCACTACGCCTACTACGGCGTGAACGTGCCCGCCCAGGGCTTCGACACGGACCGGAACACCTTCCTGGGCCACATGGGCGGCTGGTCCGACCCGGAGATGGTGCGGAAAGAGACCTCCGGCGGCAGCATGCGCACCGGCTGGTACCCCATCGCCTGCCACCGGCTGGATATCGACCTGGCCCCCGGCGAGAGTTTCCGCGCCTCCTTCGTCCTGGGCTACGGGCAGAACCCCCGGGAGGAGAAATTCATCGCCCCCGGCGTGATACGCAAGGACACCGCCCACCGGGTGATGAAGAAGTTTTCCACCCCCCAGGCGGTGGACGAGGCGTTTCAGGCTCTTGCCGCCTACTGGGACGGCCTGCTGGGCCACTACCAGCTCTCCTCCGGGGAGGAGAAGCTGGACCGGATGGTGAACATCTGGCACCAGTACCAGTGCATGGTCACCTTCAACATGTCCCGTTCCGCCAGCTACTATGAGACCGGCACCGGCCGGGGCATGGGCTTTCGTGACTCCTGCCAGGACCTGTTCGGCTTCGTGCACATCGTGCCGGACCGGGCCCGGGAGCGGCTTTTCGACATCGCCTCCGTCCAGTTCGCCGACGGCTCCACCTACCACCAGTACCAGCCCCTCACCAAGCGGGGCAACGCCGACATCGGCGGCGGCTTCAACGACGACCCCCTGTGGCTGGTGGGCGCGGCCTGCGCGTACCTCAAAGAGACCGGGGACTTCTCCCTGCTGGAGGAGCCCACCCCCTTCGACAACGTCCCCGGCTCGGAGGCGCCCTTCATGGAGCACCTGCGCCGGAGCGTGGGCTTCACCATGAAGAACCTGGGCCCCCACGGCCTGCCCCTCATTGGCCGGGCCGACTGGAACGACTGCCTCAATCTGAACTGCTTCTCCGCCGAGCCGGGCGAGAGCTTCCAGACCTCCGGCCCCGACGAAGGGCCCGTGGCCGAGTCGGTGTTCATCGCCGCCATGTTCGTGGCCTACGGCGGGGAGTACGCCCGTCTCTGCGCCCGGCTGGGCCTTGATGACGAGGCCGCCGCCGTGGACAAGGCCGTGAAGGACATGGAAAAGACCATCCTGGATTCCGGCTGGGACGGGGATTGGTTCCTCCGTGCTTACGACGCCTACGGCGGCAAGGTGGGCAGCCATGAGTGCGAGGAGGGCCAGATCTTCATCGAGCCCCAGGGCTTCTGCGTCCTGGCCGGCGTGGGCAAAGAGACGGGCCATGCCCTCAAAGCCATGGATTCCGTCCGGGAGCGGCTGCTGGGCCAGTACGGCGTGGAGCTGCTGGCCCCCTGCTACACCAAATACCACCTGGAGCTGGGCGAGATCAGCTCCTATCCCCCCGGCTACAAGGAGAACGGCTCCGTCTTCTGCCACAACAACCCCTGGATCATCTGCGGCGAGGCGGTGCTGGGCCGTGGCGAGGAGGCCTTTGACATCTATCGCCGCATCTGCCCCGCTTATCTGGAGGAGGAGAGCGACGTGCACGAGACCGAGCCCTACTGCTACTCCCAGACCGTCACCGGCCGGGCCTCCGGCGAGCCAGGCCACGCCAAGAACAGCTGGCTCACCGGCACCGCCTCCTGGACCTTCCTCAGCGTGAGCCAGTACATTCTGGGCGTGCAGCCGGAGTACGACGGCCTGCGCCTGGCCCCCTGCCTGCCGGAGTTCCTGGATGACTTCACCGTGAAGCGCCTGTTCCGGGGCACGGAGTACGATATCCACGTCCGGCGCACCGGGACCCATTCTCTCACGGCGGACGGCGCGCCCGTGGACGGGGACGTGGTCCCCCTCTTCCCCGGCAAAACGTCCGTCTCCGTGGAGCTCACGGTATAAAACTGAAAGACCTGCCGTTCCGGCAGGTCTTTCACTCTTTATAGCCTCCCTCTGACGAGGGAGCCTTCCAAGAAATAGGGCGCGTTATAAACGCGCCCTTTTATTACCCAGGTGAATTATAGTATCAAGTGCAACAGTAGAAGAAAATAAAGAAGTTCATACAAATCTCGTGTAGAATGGAAGTGACCAAACCAACAAGCTACAGAGGAGAAATGTATGAACTACCAACATCTTAGCATAGAAGAGCGCAGTTGTATACGAAAATATTACGTGGATGGGCTCAGTTACAGAGAGATCGCCCGACTCATAGGGCGAAATGTGAGCACCGTGTCCCGGGAACTGCGGCGGAACTGTACCCATATGTACGACGTTCCCACGTACTACCCTCATACCGCCCAAAAGAAGTATCTGCTGCGCCGCTCATACTGTCACCGGGGGATGTACCACTCGCAGGAGGTCCTTGACTACATAAACGAGAAGCTTCTGGCGACATGGTCGCCGGAGCAAATCGCATGTACGCCCTGTGAACTGCCCATGCCCAGCTGGAGGACCATCTACCGCTGGATATACGAGAAGTACCTGGTGAACGGGAACCTGAAAGTGCTGCGGCGGAAGGGAAAGAGCCATGGAAAGGTGGAGACGCGAGGAAAATACAACAAGGGCAAGTCCATACGAAAACGGGACAAGAGCATATACAGCCGTGCCGAGGCAGGACACTGGGAAGCGGACACGGTAGTGAGCGGTCTGGGCAAAAGTAAGGCATGCTTCGCCACACTGGCAGAGAGAAAGACCCGTTATTACATCGCCATGAAGATACCGGACCGGCGGGCGGAGACCATGGAGAACGCGCTGGTGGGCATGCTGTCTCAGTTCCCTTCTTCTCTGGTCAAGACCATTACCTGTGACAGAGGCTCGGAGTTCGCCAATTGGAGCAACATTGAGGAACGCCTTCACTGTGACGTCTACTTTGCGGACCCATATTGTGCATGGCAGAAGGGAACGAATGAGAACACCAACGGCCTTCTTCGGGAGTTCTATCCCAAGGGAAAGAATCTCTCGCGCGTTAGTCCTGCCACCCTAAAACGAAACCTGGCGCTTCTCAACGCCAGGCCTCGTAAGGTTCTTAACTTCCATTCTCCCTCCGATTTGTGGGATCTTGAACTCTCTCTTTGTTGCACTTAGTTTGACAATCCACTACCCAACTGCCCCGGACCTTATCCCATTATAGAGATACAGCGCCGTGGCCAGGGTCTCCCTGGTGGCCGAGTCCGCTCCCAGGCTACTGAGCTCCGCCAGGGCGTCATCGGCGGCAAAGCCCTGGCTCCCAGCCAGCGCCGCCAGCGCCTGGGCGGCGGTCTCTCCGCTCACAGCGCCTCCCGGCGTGAAGGCGCCGTTCTCCGCGGTCATCAGGCCCTGCTCCACGGTCCAGGCGATGGCCGTCCGGGCGGCGCTCTCTTCCGGCACGTCCCCGTAGGGATAGGGCGTGGGTTCGGGGGTGGGGGCCGGCGTGACCTCCGGGTTCTCCGCGGCCGCGGGGGTCTCCTGCCCCGGGGCCCCGGCCAGCATCCACAGGGCGTAGGCCAGGTCGGCCCGGCTGGCGCTCTGGCCGATGCCGAAGGTGTCGTCTATATCCAGCCCCGGCAGGACGCCGCTGGTGATGCACCAGGTCACGGCGTCGTGGTACCATTGCAGGCCCGGGAAGTCGTAGGTCTTCCCCTCCAGCTTGGCATAGCAAGGCATGAACGCCATGTTTAGCGCTCCCAGCCAGGTCTTGCCGCTGCCCCGCTTCACGTTCAGGGTGTTGATCATCACGTCCCGGGTCCGCAGGCCGGCGCCTGTGTTGGGGCTTATGATGCTGCTCACGGTGCTCACCACGTAGTAGTTCCCTTCCACCTTGCCCAGATACATCATCTCATGGCCGGAAAAGCACAAAGCGGAGCCCAGGGGCATCTCATCCAGGATGAGGCACTTCTCCTCCGAACACATGCCGGTCATGTCGATCTTCTCGATGTTCATGTTGGCCTGCCAGTCCCCGTTGCGGCCGATGCTCAGGCCGAAGCAGCGGTAGATGGTGTTGATCATGCCGGAGCAGTCGTCCACGTCCAGCATCCCGCCCCAGCCGTAAGCGTCCCCCAGGTTCTCCAGGGCCACCATGGCGATGTTGGCCTTGGTCAGGGGCAGGTACCCCACGCTGACCTTGGCGGTCTCGGGGATGAGGGCCATCTGTTTTTCATAGCTGCCATCCGACCGGCGCACAGGCAGGTACACCACGTAGTTGTGGTAGGGGGAACGGTTGTTCACCAGCGTGTCCGGGGCCAGGTCCGTCACCAGCTCCAGAGCCGTGCCGCAGGTGAGCATCCGGCGGGCCGTCTCCGGGTGGGAGTTGGAGGCGTCGGTGTACTCCTTGTTCCCGTAGAATACCAGCAGCTTTTCCGACGGCAGGTCCCAGGCGGACAGCCACTCCTCCCTGCTGGCGCACAGGGCCACATCCTCCGCCGGTACCCAGCCGGAGCAGCTGGCGATGCGGGCCAGGTAGTACTTCCCGTCCGCGGAGGTGGTGTACACCAGGATGGGCTCGTTCACCCGGATGCCGCAGAGAGACTGGTAGTCGAAGTCCGGGTCGTTGGGATCGTCCAAAATGGGATCCGGCGAGGGGAACACCCGCAGGAGCGTGCGCTTCACGGCCACGCCGTAGCGCATGGGCATCTCCTCCGTCGCGCTGGGATCGGCGCAGTTGGCGATCATGGCGTCAAAATAGGCCTGGTCGGCGGGCTCGCCGGTGCCCCGGTAGGTCCAGCCCAGATAGTACTCCGCGTCCGACGCGGCGGAGGCGGCGACCATCTCGTTGCGCTCCAGGCCGTTGAACGTCCACGGCGCCGTGCGCAGGTCCATGACCACGGTCCCCTCCCGGATGGCGGTGTCGGTGTTGAAGGCCTGGATCTCCTCCGGGGTAAGGATGACCTCGTCCGCGTCCTCCTGCCGGGTCGCCCAGTAGGCGGCGTCGGACATCTCGGCAGTCACGCCGGGCATGTAGGTCACGGCCAGGGCCATGGGCGCGAGGCCCGTGAGCATGGCCAGGACCAGCGCCAGGGCCAGGAGCTTCTGCAGCTTTTTCATCATCGCGGCGCCTCCTTGGAACGCAGATTATGGTTTTGACAGTCTGATTATACCGTTTTTTCGGTCAAATGGGAAGGTCCTGTCGCCAAAAGGGCACAAAATAACGGCGGAGGGAGTCTGTCCCTCCGCCCTATGTATCTGTTTCAGTTCCCGTCCACCATGATCTGCACGGCCCGGGGGATGTTCTCGCAGCGCATGTGGTCGTGCACTCCTCCGTTCTCCCCGTCCAGGGTCCAAGGCACCGGGTCACGGAAGGTGAAGGTCACGTTTTTGCTGCGCAGGAGCGTGACGTACTCGCTGTCGAACTTGTTGGCCAGCACGTCCGTGATGATGGTCCCCAGCTGGAGCACCGTTTCCGGCGTGCGGATGAGGATGACCTCGAAAAGCCCGTCGCTCAGGGACACGCCCACCGCCTCGTTCAGGCGGATGAACCCCGCCACGGACCGGGAGTTGGTCACCGCGCCGAAGATGTAGTCGTCCTCCAGAACGCCCCCGTCGTGCTCAATGCGGGCCCACTGGTGGGTGAGCTTGGGCAGCCGGCTCAGCCCCTCCAATATGTATGCCATCCGGCCCAAGGCGTTTTTCTGGTCCTGGGGCGTCTCGTAGGACACGTCCGTGAACGCGCCGAAGGCGGCCACGTAGGTGAAGTACCGTTCCCCGTTGGCCCGGCCCACGTCAAAGGGGATGGCCCGGCCGGTGGCGGCGGTGAGAGAGGCGGCCACCGGGTCGTGGCTGAGGCCCAGAGTGACGGCGCAGTCGTTGGTGGTGCCCATGGGGATGTAGCCCAGCTCCGGGCGCTTGTCCGCCGTCATGAGCCCGGACACGGTCTCCCCCAAGGTCCCGTCGCCGCCCACGCACACGATGCGGTCATATTCTCCCGCGGCCTGAGCGGCGATCCGGGACGCGTCGCCCCGCTGGTCCGTAAAGGCCACCGTGGTCTGAAAGCCCGCCTGATGGAAATTCATCAGCACTTTTGCGAGGCCGTTGCGGTATCCGCCCTTGCCCGCGTGGGGGTTGATAAGTAAAAGCAGTTTTTTCAAAACGATATCACCCAGGCGGTATTATACCGGGCCCGTGAGGAAAATGCAACCGGTTCCCATTTCTTAAATTTTTTGAGATATTTGAAATTTCCATCTTGGCATTATGGAAACTATACGTTATAATAGGGCAGAATTATGTCAATAGATAGCCTTTCGGAACAGGGAGGTACCTACATATGATCGACTGGACGGAGCAGGAAGAGCAGGAGATGATCGCCCGGGCCAAGGCCGGCGATCCCAAAGCCAACTATGAACTGAGCCTGTGGGCCCTGGAGCGCAGCGAGGAGGAACCGGACGAGATCCGCTGGAACCGGCTGGCCGCCAAGTGCCTGGTGAAGGCCGCCCAGGCGGGTTACGGTCCCGCCCAGGATCGGATGGCGGGCCTTCTGGAGCAGCGCGCCGCCCAGGCCCAGACTACCGCCCGCCGGGCAGAGCCGGAGGATGAGGGCGATGAAGACAAGGAGAACGAGCCCCCCGCCCCTGTGCGCATCAGCGACGCCCGGCGCAGCCGCCGGCCCGCCCCGGCGCCGGTGAAGCAAAAGCCCCGGCAGACCACCACCGCCCGCCGGCCCATCCCCCAGGAGGACGACTTTGAGGAGGACGAACCGGAGGACGAGGACTATGAGGACTACGACGAGGACGACCTCATAGCGGACGAGGACCGTCCGGGCGGCCGGAGGAAGCCGCGGGGCGCCGGCCGCAAAAAGCCTCTCCCCCTCTCCAGCTGGGGCGAGAGCCAGTGGCGGAAGATGGAGCTGATCTGCATCGGCGTGTGCGCCGTGCTCATCATCGCCATCGTCGTCCTGTTCATCACTGGCCGCCGGGACAAGAGCTCCCGGCAGGCTGATCCCACCGTGCCCCAGGCCGGCGAGGTGGTCACGGCCACCCCTGAACCGGAGCAGGAACTGGAGCCCTACCCCGATGACGCCACAAAACAGGCCATCATGGCCTCCGATATCGAGGTGCAGCCGGCGGACCTGGACTACGTGAAGGCCCCTGAGACCGCCACCGTCACCGTGGGCGTGGGCAACAAGACCCTGCGCCTGCGCACCGGTCCCAACACCAGCTACCACCAGCTCGCAGAGATGCCCAACGGCAGCACGGTGGACGTGTTCGCCAAGAAGGACGACTGGGTCCTGGTGCGCTACGAGTCCGACGACGGCGCCCTCTACGGCTGGTGCAGCAAGACATACCTCATCACCACGTCAGGAACTGTTGGTTAAAATAATGGGGTCCCCATGAAAGCCCAGCGAAGCGGGTTTCATGGGGAAGAGGAGGAGCCGCGAACTATTTGAGCATTGCCGCTTGCGGCAATGGGAGAGCTAGTTTGCGTGCTCCGACGATAAAAAGGCGGCGGGCTGCATTCAT
Organism: uncultured Oscillospiraceae bacterium; assembly: GCA_947581795.1. Classification (GTDB taxonomy): domain Bacteria; phylum Bacillota; class Clostridia; order Oscillospirales; family Oscillospiraceae; genus CAJOIG01. The sequence continues at coordinate 8,373 of CANPVS010000001.1, read as the reverse complement.
GCGGCCCGCCAAAGCATAGGGTTGTGGGATAAAGATATGAGCCGGGCCCTCCAGGACCCATTGGATAAGCTGTACCCAGATGATAACCCCTTTGTCCGGCTTTGTAAAGAGCGAGAAAACACTACTTTTGTCGAAAGCCTTATTTTTTCAGGAGGGCACCATGCGCATCCTCTGCGATACCATCCAGGACGACTGCTATCCCCCCGTGCCCATTGAGCGTGAGCGGTCCGCCGTGCGCGCCTTCCTGCTGAACGACAAAAATGAGATTGCCCTGCTCCACGTGAAGGGCCGGGACGACTTCGGCGACCGGGACCACTACGAGACCCCCGGCGGCGGGGTGGAACCTGGGGAGAGCCTTCAAAATGCCCTCCGCCGAGAGATGGGCGAGGAGCTGGGCGTTACGATAGACATCCTGGCGGAGGTGGGCGTCATCGCCAACGAGTATAACCTCCTCCGCCGCCGGGACGTGCAGCACTATTTTCTCGCCCGCGTCACCGGGACCCGGCCCAAGGCGCCCACGGAGGAGGAGAAGGCCCTCTTCGCGGGGGTGGAGTGGTTCGCCCCGGAGGCGCTGCTTTCCATGTACGACAGCCGCCCCGTGGAGAATGTGGGCCTAGAGATACACCGCCGGGACCGGATCGCGGCCGCGGCGGCGCTGGATATAGCAAAGGAGCTGGGGATATTTTGAAAGCGACTGTTTTGGCCTATGGCTTTTCCGATGGGGAGGCGAAGGTCCTGCGCATGGTCTGCGGGCAGATGGACGCGCGTCTGCGCCGGGTGGGCCCGGAGGAAGCAGGCCAGCCCATCGGCGCCTTTTTCGGCCTGGCGCCCAGAACGGAGAACGCTCCCGCCGGGGAGATCCCTGGCCGGATGCTGGTGCTGGCGGGCTTTGCCTCCCGGCAGATGGACGCCTTCCTCTCGGCCCTGCGCACCGCCCGGGCCCCGGCCAGCCTCAAAGCCGTGCTCACGGAGCACAACGCCGCCTGGGCCGGTCCCGCGCTGTACGGGGAACTGGAAAAGGAGCGGGCCGCCATGGGCGGCTGAGCTCAGAGCAGATAGAGGCTTTCAACCGGGCGGACGTAGTTTTCCAAAAGCATCGCCCGGTGGGAGAGGAAGTCCTCATCGTCAAAAGTTCGCGCCCCGGCGGGACAGCGCCGGATGCATGCCTGGCACTTGATGCACACGCCGGTGGTGACGGACGGGTCCGCCGGGTCCACCGACCCCATGGGGCACACCTTCCCGCAGGTCCCGCAGCGGGTGCACTTGGCCCCGTCCGTTCTGGGCACGGCCTTCAAAAACTTCGCGGGCGCGCCGTCGGCCCGCAGGGGCGTATAATACTTTTCCGGCGGCATCGTTCCCGGCACGGCCGGCAGGACCGGGCCGTTTTTTTGCGCCTTTTCGGCGATCTTCACCCCAAACTCCCGCAATTCCGCCAAGTCCGCCTCATTTGGCCGGCCCGCGCCCAGAGCCGGGGCGAAGCTGTGCTCCGTGGCCACGGCCGCGGCGGCGATCACGGCAAAACCGTTGCCCCCGGCCAGCAGGTACAGCTCCGCCAGGGCGTCGTCAAAGGCCCGGTTGCCAAAGCACACCACCGCCGCGCACAGGGCCCCGTTTCCATGAATGTGGTCCCGGACATAGGGCATGAGCTTGTTGGGCACCCGCCCGGCGTACACCGGCGTGCCCAATATCACCAGGTCCCCGGCCTCGAAGCAAAGCTCTTCCTCCCGGGCGGCGGGGAGGGTGAAATCAAACTTTTCCACCGGCAGGCCCAGGGCCTGGGCCGCTCCTTCCGCGATAGTGCGGACTGTCCGCTCCACGTTCCCGCAGGGGCTGAAATAACAGGCGCATACCCGTCTCATGGTATTCTCCTTCCCAAAACGGCTCCCGCCCGCTTCCGCGGGCGGGTTTTTGTTATCCTTCGGCCTTCTTTTTCAGCTGGTACAAAAGGTTCAAAGCCTCCAAAGGCGTGATGGTATTCAGGTCCAGGTCCTGCAGCTCTCTTGCCAGCGCCCCGCCTGCCATGTCCAGCATGGACACCTGGTCCGGGGCCGGACCAGGGGCGGCGGGAAGGCCCCCGGCAGCTCCCCCGGCTTCCAGCTCGGCGAGATACTCCTTGGCCTTCTTGATGACCTGGTCCGGCACGCCCGCCAGCTTCGCCACCTCGATGCCGTAGCTGTCGTCGGCGGAGCCGGGGACGATCTTCCGCAGGAAGATGAGGGTGCCACCCTGCTTCTTGGCGGTGATGTTGTAGTTTCTCACCCCGTCCAGGGTGCCCTCCAAAGCGGACAGCTCGTGGTAGTGGGTGGCGAACATGGTCCGGGCCCCCAGGCGGCGCTTGTCGGCGCAGTACTCCAGCATGGCCCTGGCGATGGCCATGCCGTCGAAGGTGGAGGTGCCCCGGCCGATCTCGTCCAGGATGAGCAGGCTTGCCCCGGTGGCGTGGCGGAGGATGTTGGCCATCTCCGCCATCTCCACCATGAAGGTGGACTGGCCGCTGGCCAGGTCGTCGGAGGCGCCGATGCGGGTGAACACCCGGTCCACCACGCCGATGACGGCGCTCTTCGCGGGCACGAAAGAGCCCATCTGGGCCATGAGCACGATGAGGGCCGTCTGGCGCATATAGGTGCTCTTGCCCGCCATGTTGGGGCCGGTGATGATGGCTACCCGGTCGGTGGTGTCGTTCAGGTACGTGTCGTTGGGCACGAACAGGACGTTTTTCTGGGCCTGCTCCACCACCGGGTGGCGGCCCTCGGTGATCTGCACGGCCCGGCCCACGTCCACCTCCGGGCAGACATAGCGGTTTTTGACCGCCGCCTCCGCGAGGGAGCACAGCGCGTCCAGCTCCGCCACCTTCGCCGCCGCGGCCTGGACCCGCTCCACCTGGGCGGCTACCCGCTCCCGCAGGGCGGTGAAGATCTGGTACTCCAGCTCGGCCAGTTTGTCCTTGGCCCCCAGGAGAGTGTTTTCCAAATCCTTCAGCTCCGGGGTGAAGTACCGCTCGTTGCTCACCAGGGTCTGCTTGCGGATATAATCCTCCGGCAGGGCCACGTCCCCGGCGGACCGGGGCACGTCGATGTAGTAGCCGAAGACCTTGTTGTAGCCCACCTTCAGCTTCTTGATGCCAGTGCGCTCCCGCTCCCGGGCCTCCAGGGCCACCACCATGCCCGCGCCGTTGTCCCGCACGTCCCGGAGACGGTCCACCTCCGGGTCCGCGCCGGGGCGCAGGATGCCCCCCTCCCGGACGGAGAAGGGCGGCTCGTCCCCGATAATGGAGAGGATGTCGTCCCGCAGTTCGTCCAGGGTGTCCAGCCCGGCGATGTCCTTCAAGGCGGCGCTTTTCGCTCCGCCCAGCAGCTCAGCCAGGTGTGGCAGCTTTCCGAAATAGGTCCCCAGGGCCAACAGGTCCCGGCCGTTGGCGGTACCGTAAACGCACCGTCCGATCAGCCGCTGGATGTCCCCGATGTCTTTAAGGGTCAATATGAGCTCCGGCCGGAGGATGGCGTCGGCATGGAGCTCCTCCACTGCCGAGAGCCTGCGCCGGATGGCTACCGGGTCCAAAAGCGGCCGCTCCACCCAGGAGCGCAGAAGCCGCCCGCCCATGGGGGTCTTTGTCCGGTCCAGCACCCAGAGGAGGCTCCCCTTCTTCTCCCCGGTGCGGAGGTTTTCGGTGAGCTCCAAGTTCCGGCGGGTGGTGTAGTCCAGCTCCATATACCGCCCTGGGCCGAACCGGTCCAGGCGGCGGATGTGGGAGATGTCGCACTTTTGCGTCTCAATGATGTAGGAGAGAAGCGCCCCCGCCGCCAACGTCTCGGCGGGAGAGACGACCTCCCCGAACCGGTCGTAGACCAGTTTCCGGCAGGTCTCGGCCTCAAACCGGTCCGCCTCCTTTTCCGGCAGGCAGTCCAGCTTCTGCAAAAAAGCCGCGATGGTCTCATCCTTCTCCGCCCCGGCGGACAGCACCGCCTCCCGGGGGGCGAACCGGCCCAGCTCGTTCAGCAGGTGGGCGGCGGGCTCGGCGGAAAAGCTCTGCACGCAGAATTCCCCCGTGGAGATGTCGCAGAAGGCTGCGGCCCCCTCCTCCTTATCCAGCCACAGGGCGCAGAGGTAGTTGCTCTTGCCCTCCTCCAGCATGGAGCTGTCCGTGACCGTGCCGGGGGTGATGACCCGTATGACGCCCCGGTCCACCAGGCCCGTGGCGGCGGCCGGGTCCTCCAGCTGCTCGCAGATGGCCACCTTGTAGCCCTTGGCGATGAGCCGGGCGATATAGGCCTCGCAGGAGTGGAAGGGCACGCCGCACATGGGCGTTTGCTCCTCCTCCGGCTTGCCCCGGTCCCGGGTGGTCAGGGCTAGGTCCAGTTCCCTGGAGGCCACCTTGGCGTCCTCGTCGAACATCTCGTAGAAGTCGCCCAGCCGGAAAAAGAGCAGGCAATCGGGGCACTGCTCCTTGATCTTGTAGTATTGCCGCTTCATGGGGGTCATCTCAGCCATAGCTTTTCCCTCTCTTTATGGGCTCCAATGGCCCCCTCTGACGAGGGGGCTGTCAGCGCCGTCAGGCGATGACTGGGGGAGAGATATTAATTTCTCTCCCTCCGTCTCGTCGTCGGAGCACGCGCTGCCAGGTCTCCCTTTGCCGCAAGCGGCAAAGCTTGAGTGGCCCGCGGCTCCTCCTCTTCCCCACGCGACCCGCTTCGCTGGGCTCGCGCGGGGACCCCGGAGTTTGACCGCGCCACCTCCCTCGTCAGAGGGAGGCTTTTTCCCTTTCTTCCGCCTCCGTAAGCTTCACTCGATGTTTTTCAGTCCGTCGTATAGCTCATTGAACGACCGCTTCCGGTCACACCGGCTATAGGAGAGCTCCCGGTCCTCGCCGAACTCCAGAAGAAAGCATTTAGTCAGTTCCTCCACCGTCTGTTCCAGCGCCTGGAAAAACTGCCGGTACGCAAAGTTATAGGCGCCAGTTCCCTCTTCAAAGTGGCTCGTGATCAGCGATTCCGTCACCTGATCCAGCGGATACAGCTTCAGGTGCATGAGTTCGTGGACGATCACTTCCTCCAGATTGTCCTGGTTCGCCCCGGCCACATTCAGCAGCAAAATGGCGTTTTTATCGTCGCAGTCGATCTTGAAGTCCCCTGTCTTGGGCCACGAGGCATCCTCCACCAATCGCAGCTGCACGTCCCAGCCCGGCGTGATCCGCAGCTTTTTGCAGTATTTTTCAAATAATTCCGTCAGCTTCTGCCGGTCCATCGCACTCTCCTCACTTCACCGTATTCCGCAATACGCCGATCTTTTCGATCTCGCATTCCACCACGTCGCCGGGCTTCAAGAACGCCGGCGGGTTCATGCCCATGCCCACCCCGGCGGGGGTGCCCGTGGCGATGATGGTCCCGGGTAGCAATGTCATGCCCGCGCTCAGCTCTGAAATGGTGTCCGCAATGGAGGTGATGAGCATATCCGTGCGGGCCCGCTGGCGCTCCTGGCCGTTCACCCGGCAGGAGATGGCCAGCGCCGGGGGAAAGGCCACCTCGTCCGCCGTGAGGATGCAGGGCCCCATGGGGGTGAACCCGTCCAGGCCCTTGCCGAAATACCACTGCTTGTGGGCGGTCTGCAATGTCCGGGCGGACACGTCGTTCAGCACCGTGTAGCCGAATACATGCTCCCCCGCTTTTTCCGCCGGAACGCCCTTGGCAGCGGGGCCGATGATGACGGCCAGCTCCGCCTCATAGTCCAGTTTTTCCACTAACCCCGGGTGGCTGTCGATGGCCCCCTCCGGCGGCACCGCCTCCGGCACCCGCTTGGAGAAATAGACCGCGATGGGCTTGTCCTTGGCGAAGGCCTCGCCGTCGAATTTGGCGGCCTCCTTGGCGTGGTCCACGTAGTTCATGCCCAGGCATATCACGTCCTGCCGGGGCCGGGGGATGGGGGCCAGGAGCGTCACCGTGTCCAGCGCCGCCGCCGGGCCCTGCTCCGCCGCCTTCACAGCGTCAAGGCCCGCCTCTATGGCAGATACCATGTCCGGGAAAGGCAGGGGCCGCACGGCCTTTCCGTCCGCCGTCAGCGCGCCTACCTTTTCCGTTCCGTTTTCCAGGTATGTGACCAGCTTCATAGCGTCTCCTCCTTTTGCTCTCCCCGCCGAAAGGCGATGGCGGCCCGCACCAGCTGCTGGGCGATGCTTCCCTCCCGGATGAGGGGCAGAGCCTCGTCAAAGGGCGCCCACCGGGCGGCGTCCACCTCCCGGGACAGGGCGAACTCACCCTTCTCCACCACGGCGCGGAAGCCCAGCATCAGCATGTCCCCGTTTTTGTGGGGCCAGCTCCCCATGTACCGGAGCTCCTTCACCGCCAGGCCCAGCTCCTCGCCGATCTCCCGGACCATGGCGTTTTCGGCGCTCTCCCCCGGCTTCATGATGCCGGACACGCACACATAGGTCTCGGCGGAGATATACCTCTGCCGCAGGAGCGCGACCTCGTTGTCCTCGTTCACTACGGCGGCGATGACGGCGGTGGTGAAGGCCTCCCACACGGGCCTTTCGCATCGCCCGCACCAGGGGACCATTCCCTCGTCGCCCAACTCCTTTTCCCCCAGCCGTTCGCCGCAGTGGGGGCAGTATGTATAGCGCATGGCGTGTCCCTCCCGGATGTCAGTCGAACAGTGTGGTCCAGCGCTCCGCTTTATATGCCTCGAAGCACATTCTGATCTGTTCAGCAGTGTTCTTGTTCTCCGCCAGGGGCGGCAGGTCGTCCAGGGCGAAGTACCCGCTGGCCGTTGTCTCCGTATTGGGCTGGAATGCGCCGCCCAGGGCCCGGCACATCACGAATATCTTGCAAATCTTGTGGGCGTGCTCGGGCCGGTTGTGCCTGTCATAGTCCTGCACGGCGATGAGGAACAGCGCCTCGGCGTCCAGGCCGGCCTCCTCCTTCACTTCCTTCACCGCGTTCCGGCCCACGGACAGCAAGACGTCCACCCAGCCGCCGGGCAGGGACCATCTCCCGTCCAGTTCCCGGACCAGGAGTATCTTCCCGTTTTCAAAGATGGCCGCTCGTGTATCCAGCTTGGGCGTTTGATAGCCCGTCTCATTGCAGAACAGGTCTCTGACCTTCTCCGGGGAGATGTCCGTCTTATAGGCCACCATCTCCGCCGCGATGGCCCGGATGCGCTGGTATCGCTCCAGGTCGAACCGGTCATGGCCGTATTCCAGCCCCGCCTGGGCCAGGGCCTGCAGCTCCACTGCCCAGGAAAGCCATGGCTCCCGATCGACCCCACTCATATAAGCTCCCCGTAAAGCGCCCAGGTGGTGCTGTCAGTGATCTTCACGTCCATGAACTGTCCCACCAGGGACGGGTCGCCGGCCAGGTGCACCAGCCGGCCGCCCTTGGTGCGGCTGGAGAGGTTATAGGGCGTCTGGCCCGTCTCGCCGTCCACCAGGACCCGGAAGGTCTTTCCCACATAGGCCGCGTGTTTCTCCCCCGAGATGCGGTTGGACAGGTCCAGCAGCCTGTCGAACCAGACCTGCTTCTCCGCCCGGGTCACCGGGTCGGGCATGGCCGCCGCCGGGGTGCCGGTCCGGGGGGAGAAAATGAAGGTGAACATGGCGTCATACTGCACCTCCTCCACCAGGGAGAGGGTATCGTTGAAATCTTCCTCGGTCTCCCCGGGGAAGCCCACGATGATGTCCGTGGTCAGCACCAGGTCCGGCATGTATTTTCGCGCCGCGGCCACCTTTTCCAGGTACTTCGCCCGGTCGTAATGCCGGTTCATCTCCTTCAAAATGCGGTCCGAGCCGGACTGCAGCGGCAGGTGGATATGGTGGGCGCAGTGCTGGCTCCCGGCCATGACTTTGAACAGCTTTTCCGTGGCGTCCTTGGGGTGGCTGGTCATGAACCGGAGCACGTAATCCCCGGGTATCTTGTCGATCTCGGCCAGCAGGTCCGGGAAATCCACGTTCTCCTCCAGACCCTTGCCGTAGCTATTCACGTTCTGGCCCAGGAGAGTGATGTCCTTGTACCCCGCCGCCACAAGAGCTTTCGCCTCGGCCAGGATATCCGCCGGGCGGCGGCTCCGCTCCCGGCCCCGCACGTAGGGCACGATGCAGTAGGAGCAGAAGTTGTCGCACCCGTTCATGATGGCCAGCCACGCCTTCACCGCGCTGTCCCGCTCCCGGGGCAGGCCCTCGGCCACCACGCCCTCGCTGGGCTGGGCGGCGATAAGGCGGCTCTTGTTGCCCCGGCGGCCCCGGCGCTCCATGGTCCTCAAAAGCAGCTCCGGGAACTGCCACACCTCGTGGGGCCCAAACACCAGGTCCACCACCTGATAGGAGTTTTTGATCTTCTCCCGCATGACGGGCTGCTGGGTCATGCACCCGCCCACGCACACGATGAG